>NZ_JBRIQO010000001.1:0-765198 GCF_052983175.1 Streptosporangium sp. G12
GCTTCATGCACTGGCTTTTAACACACTGTTGAGTTCTCAAGAAACGGACGCGTACACCATCACCCTGACCCGACCAACCGGTCCGGCAGAACTCCGGGGCGTTCCATTTCGTATTTAAACCGTACAGGCCTGTCAAGATTGTGTCAAATTGCTAGCCATCAGCCGTTTGTCACAAAACCTGCAAACTTGCTAGGATTTCCACCGCCTCGCTTCCGAGGCGGCTCCCTGAACCTACCGTGTCATCCAGGCCACAGCGAATCAACCGATTTTCCGGTGATCTACGCGGAGTCCGAACGCTCAGGTTCGTTTCAGGTGGAGTGGCCCTGGGCCCGTCCGCCGATCGGCGTCCGGCTCGCTCCGGGGCATTGGAAAGATTATGCGCCTCTCGGGGCATCGTCAAATCAGCCACGCTTGGCAAAACCGCAGGTCAGAGCAGTTCCTTAAGGAAACCAGGAACGTTCGCTACCGGAATGTTACGTGGTGGGACGGTTGACGCCCCGGCCTGAGCCGGGGCGTCCAGCCGCCCGGGAGCATCCAGCTGACCTGCCGGAAGAGCCGGAAAAACCGGAAGAACAGCCCCTCGCGGAAGACCCGAACGACACCGGGAACCACCAGGGACCAGGAAACACCGGGAACAGAGCAACAGGCGGGGGAAGGATCAGGGAGCGATGATCTCGACACCGCCGACGGAACGCTTGCCACGGCGCAGCACCAGGAAGCGTCCGTGAAGCAGATCATCGGCAGCCGGCACATACGCCTCGTCGGTGACCTTGACGTTGTTGAGGTAGGCGCCGCCCTCCTTCACCGCGCGGCGCGCCTCCGACTTCGACTTCACCAGGCCACTCTCGGCGAGCAGGTCGACGAAGGACGCCCCCAGAGCGGGCACCTCCGCACGCGGCACCTCGGCGAGGGCCTCTCCCAACGTGCGCGCGGGCAGCTCCTCCAGGGACCCCTGGCCGAACAGGGCCGCCGAAGCGGCGATCACCGCGGCGCACTCGTCGGCGCCGTGCAGCAGCGTGGTGAACTCCTCGGCGAGCGCCCGCTGCGCCTCGCGCCCGGCGGGCCGCTCGGCGGCCGCCTTCTCCAGCCCCTCGATCTCCTCACGAGACCGAAAGCTGTAGATCTTGAGGAACTTCACCACGTCACGGTCGTCCGCGTTCAGCCAGAACTGGTAGAACGCGTACGGGGAGGTCATCTCCGGGTTGAGCCAGACCGCGCCGCCGGCCGTCTTGCCGAACTTGGTCCCGTCGGCCTTGGTGATCAGCGGCACGGTGAGGGCGTGCACGTGACCGCCCGTCACCCGGCGGATGAGATCGGTTCCCGCGGTGATGTTGCCCCACTGGTCGCTGCCGCCGATCTGGAGCGTGCAACCGTGGCGCCTGTTCAGCTCCAGGTAGTCGTTGGCCTGCAGGATCTGGTAGCTGAACTCGGTGTAGCTGAGCCCCTCGCCGCCCAGCCTGGCCGAGACCGACTCGCGGGCGAGCATGCGGTTGACCGGGAAGTGCTTGCCGACGTCGCGCAGGAAGTCGATCGCGGACATGCCCTCCGTCCAGTCGAGGTTGCTGACGAGGATCCCGGTCTTCTCGTCCGAGAAGTCGAGGAACTTCTCCACCTGGACGCGGATCCGCGCCACCCATTCGGCCACGACGTCGGAGGAGTTGAGCGAGCGCTCGGTACTCCGGCCGCTGGGATCGCCGATCAGACCCGTCGCGCCGCCCACCAGGCCGATGGCCCGGTGACCCGCCCGCTGGAGGCGGGTGAGGGTCAGCAACGGGACCAGGTTGCCGACGTGCAGGGAGGGGGCGGTCGGGTCGAAGCCGCAATAGACCGTGATCGGACCCTCGGCCATCGCCGCGCGCAGAGCGTCGATGTCGGTGGACTGCGCGATCAGGCCGCGCCAGGCGAGGTCATCCAGAATGTCGGTCACGATCCTTGCTTTCCAATGCTCGAAGGGACATTTAGCGCTCTCGTACACCCTGCCCGATCACGGCACCGTCGCGCCACTCGAAACCCTTCTCGCGCGCAAGGACGGACGAGGGAGGCGAGGAGAGCGCACGCGACCTACCGGCGGCGCGGGACGTGCGGGCGGTGCGGGGAGACCGTGGGCTCACCCTCGATCCAGAAACGCCAGGGCGTCTCCTTACCCGACGAGACCCCGGTGCGCGGCCCCGACAGGATGGACGACACCTTGGCCGGCTCGCCCTCGAGCACGGAGAGTGATCCGGGGCCGCAGGCGTCGAGCCCGTTGTGCTCGCGGGTGAGGCCGAGCGCCACCGCCAGCCGGGCCGGCCCTCTGGCGAGATCGGCTTCCCTGACGGGACGGGCGCTTCCCGCGCTCCGGCGGGCCAGGGCGGTCTCGGCACCGGAGACCACCTCTCCGGCCCGCAGCAGCACCCCGGAGCCGACGCCCTCGGGAAGGCAGGTGAGGTTGGCGCAGAAATGCATACCGTACGTGAAGTAGACGTACAGGTGGCCCGGCGGGCCGAACATCACCGCGTTGCGCGGCGTCCGGCCCCGGTAGGTGTGCGACGCGGGGTCCTCGCCCGGCACCCCGTACGCCTCGACCTCCGTGATCCGCAACATGACCGGCCCGTGCACGAGCATCCGTCCCAGCAGGTCGGGGGCGACCTCGTGGGCGGGCCGGTCGAAGAAGTCGCGTGCCAGGGGCGTGGACGCGGCGGGCGGTCGCCCGCCGTTCTCGTCAGCGGCCATCGCCCAGGCCCCCGGCGACCAGGCGAAAGTCGCCCGAGTCAGGGACGACCCGGCCAGCGTCACCCGGCACCTCGGCGGCCTCGAGACGGCCGTCGCCGGACATCAGCTTCCGCTCGCCCAGGCGGCCTGGGCGTCGACGATCTCACGCAGCGCGATGAGCTGGTCACGGACCCGGTCGGGTGCCGTGCCGCCGTGCGCCTTGCGGGCGGCCAGCGCGCCGGGCACCGAGAGGACCTCGCGGGAGTCGGGCGTGAAGTGCGGTGAGACCTTTGCCAGCTCCTCGTCGGTGAGCTCACCGAAGTCCTTGTCGTTGACCTGGCACCAGACGACCAGGTGCCCGACCGCCTCGTGGGCCTCGCGGAAGGCGACACCCCGGCGGACCAGCAGCTCGGCCAGGTCGGTGGCGAGGGCGAACCCGTCGGGGGCCGAGGCCTCCAGTTTCGCGGTGTTGACGCGCATGGTCGCGACCAGCCCGGCCATGGCGGGAAGGACGAGCAGCAGGCTGTCGACGGAGTCGAACACCGGCTCCTTGTCCTCCTGCAGGTCGCGGTTGTAGGTCAGCGGCAGGCCCTTGAGCGTCGTCAGCAGCGCCATGAGGTTGCCGATGAGACGGCCGCTCTTGCCCCGGGCGAGCTCGGCCACGTCGGGGTTCTTCTTCTGCGGCATGATCGACGAGCCGGTGGAGTAGGCGTCGTCCATCTCGATCCAGCGGAACTCCTGCGAGGCCCACAGGACGATCTCCTCGCCCAGCCTCGACAGGTGCACGCCGATCATCGCCGCGTCGAACAGGAACTCGGCGGCGAAGTCGCGGTCGGCGACGGCGTCCATCGAGTTGGGGGCGGCGGAGTCGAAGCCGAGCTCCCCCGCCACGGCCTGCGGGTCGAGCGGCAGGGAGGATCCGGCCAGCGCCCCGGCGCCCAGCGGGGAGACGGCCGCGCGCCTGTCCCAGTCGCGCAGGCGGTCGATGTCGCGGGCGAAGGCGTGCACGTGCGCCAGGAGCTGGTGACCGAAGGAGACCGGCTGGGCGTGCTGCAGGTGGGTCATGCCGGGGGCCGCCGTCTCGGCGTGCTCCTCGGCCTGGCTCATCAGCGCGGTCTCCAGCTCCACCAGCCGGGACACGATGTGCCTGACATGGTCGCGCAGGTAGAGCCGCAGATCGGTGGCGACCTGGTCGTTGCGGCTGCGACCGGCTCGGAGCTTGCCGCCGAGCGTGCCGAGGCGTTCCAGCAGGCCGCGCTCCAGCGCGGTGTGGACGTCCTCGTCGGCGACGGTCGGCCGGAACTCGCCCGCCTTGCAGGCGCGCTCCAGGTCGTCCAGGGCGCCGATCATGCGCGCCAGCTCGTCGTCGCTCAGCAGGTTCGCGCGGTGCAGCACCCTGGCGTGCGCGCGCGAGGCCAGCAGGTCGTACGGCACCAGCCGCCAGTCGAAGTGGACGCTCACCGAGAGCCTGGTCAGCGCGTCGGCCGGACCTCCCTCGAACCGGCCGCCCCACAGCCGCATGGGCTTTCCACCATCAGTCACCGTTGTTCTCCTCCCCATTCAATCCGCGACCTTAGCCCAATGAGCCCAGCCGGGCGTCCCGAGCGGAGGCAATCTTGGAGGGCAGGCTCCACAGCTCGACGAACCCCTTGGCCAGGGACTGGTCGAAGGTGTCGCCGGTGTCGTAGGTGGCGAGGTTGAAGTCGTACAGCGACGCCTCGGAGCGGCGCCCGGTGACGGTGGCCCGGCCACCGTGCAGGGTCATCCGGATCTCGCCGGTGACGTGCTCCTGGGCCTCGGCGATGAAGGTGTCGAGGGCCTTCTTCAGCGGGGAGAACCAGAGGCCGTCGTAGACGAGCTCGCCCCAGCGCTGGTCCACCGACCGCTTGAAACGGGCGAGGTCGCGCTCGACGGTGACGTTCTCCAGCTCCATGTGGGCGGTGATCAGCGCGATGGCGCCGGGCGCCTCGTAGACCTCACGGGACTTGATGCCGACGAGCCGGTCCTCGACCATGTCGAGGCGGCCGACGCCCTGGGCGCCCGCGCGGCGGTTGAGCTCCTCGATGATCTGGAACGGGGTGAGGTGCCGTCCGTCCAGCGCGACGGGCACGCCCTTGACGAAGCTGACGATGACCTCGTCCGCGTCGCGCGGCTGCGCCGGGTCGGCGGTGTAGGCGTAGACGTCCTCGATCGGGCCGTTCCAGATGTCCTCGAGGAAGCCGGTCTCGACGGCCCTGCCCCAGATGTTCTGGTCGATGGAGTACGGGTTCTTCTTGGTCGTCTCGATCGGCAGGCTCTTCTCCTCGGCGTAGGCGATCGCCTTGTCCCGGGTCCACGCGTAGTCGCGGGCGGGGGCGATGACCTTGAGCTCGGGGTGGAGGGCGGCCAGACCGGCCTCGAACCGGACCTGGTCGTTGCCCTTGCCGGTGCAGCCGTGCGAGACGTGGGTGCCGCCGAACTCCTTGGCCGCCGCGGCCAGGTGCTTGACGATCAGCGGCCGCGACAGGGCGGAGACCAGCGGGTAGCGGTCCATGTAGAGGGCGTTGGCCTGCAGTGCGGGCACGCAGAAGTCGGTGGCGAACTCCTCGCGGGCGTCCACGACGACGGACTCCACGGCGCCGCAGTCGATGGCGCGCTTGCGGATGGCCTCCATGTCCTCGCCGCCCTGGCCGACGTCGACGGCGACCGCGATGACCTCGGCGCCGGTTTTCTCGGCGAGGAAGGGAATGGCGACGGAGGTGTCCAGTCCTCCGGAGAACGCGAGTACGACCCGATCGGTCATGATGGATATCTCCAAGATCTTTATTGGTCACAGGTGTCGGATGCTGCCGGTCATAGCCTGCCTGAGCAGGCTAAATACGTCGGTCGGCGTGCCGGAGCAGTCCCTCTGCGACCGCCGCCCCGCCCAGCGGGTCGCGGCTGATGACGAGAATCGTGTCGTCTCCCGCGACCGTGCCGAGGATGGACTCCCAGTCGGCGTGGTCGATGGCGGAGGCGAGGAACTGCGCGGCGCCCGGCGGCGTGCGGACGATGACCAGGTTGGCGGAGGCCTCGGCGGAGACGAGGAGCTCCTCCGCGAGCCTGCCGAGCCTGGCGGCCGGGGACTCGCCGGTACCGAGCCTGGCGAGCCTTATCCGGCCGCCGCCCTCCCCCGGCAGGGCGTAGACCAGGGAGCCGTCCTCGGCGCGCAGCTTGAGCGCGCCGAGCTCGTCCAGGTCGCGGGAGAGGGTGGCCTGGGTGACCTCGACACCGCTCTCCAGCAGGAGTTTGGCTAGCTCGGGCTGGGACCGGACCGGCTGCCGCTGCAGGAGGTCGGTGATCCGTGCCTGGCGGGCGACCTTGGTCATCGGGATCGTCATGTGGATCGCCCGACTCCGGACGCGTCGCCGCCCGCGGAGCCGTCCGCGGAACCGCCGTCCGAGGAGCCGTCACCCGGGGAACCGGCCTGGCCCGCCACCGCGACCAGCCAGTACAGCAGGGCCTTCTGGGCGTGCAGCCGGTTCTCCGCCTGGTCCCACACCAGGCTCCGCGGGCCGTCGAGGACCTCGGCGGAGATCTCCAGGTCGCGGTAGGCGGGCAGGCAGTGCAGGACGACGGCGTCGGGGGCCGCCAAGCTCACCAGCGCGGCGTTGACCTGGTACGGCATGAGGTCGGCGATCCGCTGCTCCTTGCCCTCCTGCCCCATGGAGACCCAGGTGTCGGTGGCGAGCACGTCCGCGCCCGCGGCGGCCTCGGCCGGGTCGGCGAGGACCGCGACCGAACCGCCGGTCTGCGCGGCGACCTCGCCGGCCCGCCGGAGGATCTCCGGGTCGGGCAGGTATCCGGCGGGGGCCGCGACCCGCACGTGCATGCCGGCGACGGCCCCGCCGAGCAGGTAGGAGTGGGCCATGTTGTTGGCCCCGTCGCCGAAGTAGGCCAGCGTGATCCCGGCGGTCCTGCCGAAGTGCTCCCTGACGGTCTGCAGGTCGGCGAGGATCTGGCAGGGGTGGAACTCGTCGGTGAGGGCGTTGACCACCGGCACCGAGGACGCCGAGGCCATGGCCTCGATCCGCTCCTGGCCCGAGGTGCGCCACACGATGGCGCCCACCTGGCGTTCCAGGACCCGGGCGGTGTCCTCGATCGACTCGCCCCGGCCCATCTGGGAGGATCCGGCGTCGAGGATCAGCGGAAGGCCGCCGAGCTCGCCGATGCCGACCGCGAAGGAGACGCGGGTGCGGGTGGAGTGCTTGTCGAAGAGGACGGCGACGGTCTGCGGTCCCTCGAAGGGACGGTAGCCGTAGCGGTCCTTCTTCATGGCCTCGGCCAGGTCGAGCACCTGGGCCTGCTCGGCGGGCGAGAGGTCGTCGTCCTTCAGGAAGTGCCTGACGGGCGCCTGTCCGGCGAGGTTACTGGGCATCTGCGGCCTCGTCGAGAATGGCGGGAAGCGCGGCCACGAAGGCCGCGACCTGGGCGGAGGTGATCACCAGCGGGGGCGCGAGCCGTACCGCGTCGGGCTGGAGTGCGTTGACCAGGAAACCCGCGCGCTGGGCGGCCGCCTGGACCTGGGCGGAGCGGCCGGCGGTCAGCACGACGGCCCGCCACAGGCCACGGCCGCGGACGCCGGCGAGCAGCGGGTGGTCGATCGCGGCGACGCCCTCGGCGAGTTCGGTGCCGACGGTGCGGACGTGCTCCAGCAGGCCGTCCCCGTCGATGGTGTCGAGCACGGCGAGCGCGGCGGCGGCCGAGACGGGGTTCCCGCCGAAGGTGGACCCGTGGTCGCCCTGGGCGAAGACGGTGGCCGCCTCGCCGAAGCCGACGCAGGCGCCGATCGGCATGCCGCCGCCGAGGCCCTTGGCCAGGGTGAGCACGTCGGGCAGGACGCCCTCGTGCTGGTGGGCGAACCAGTGCCCGGTGCGGCCGATCGCCGACTGGATCTCGTCGGCGACCAGCAACGCGCCGGTGGCGTCGCAGATCTCCCTGGCGGCCGTGAAGTAGCCCTCGGGCGGGGGCACGACCCCCGCCTCGCCCTGGGTGGGTTCGAGGAAGACCGCGGCGCACTCGGCGGTGACCGCGTTCTTGAGCGCGTCGGCGTCACCGTACGGGACGAAGCGGACGTCGATCGGGAACGGCCCGAACTGGTCGCGGATGGAGCGCTTACCGGTCAGCGCGAGCGCGCCGAGGGTACGGCCATGGAAGGCGTTCTCCGCGGCCACGAAGTAGGTGCGGCCGTTCGCCTTGCCGTACTTGAGGGAGAGCTTCAGCGCCGCCTCGTTGGCCTCGGTCCCGGAGTTGGTGAGGAACACCTTGGCCGGGGCGCCGAGGAGGCCGAGCAGGCGCTCGGCGAGCAGCACCTCGGGCTCGTGCAGGAAGAGGTTGCTGGTGTGGGCGAGCGTGGCGACCTGCCGGGAGACGGCCTCGACCAGCGCGGGGTGGGCGTGGCCGAGCGAGCTGACCGCGATGCCGCCGATCAGGTCGAGATACTCGTGGCCGTCGACGTCCCAGACCCTCGCGCCCTCGCCTCGGGCCAGCGCCACCGGGGGCACGCCGTAGTTGGGCATGAAGGCGGCCTCGAAGCGCCTGGCGAGCGCCTCTCCTGCGGGTCTTTCCTGCGGGCTCACTGGTCGTTCCCCTTCAGCTGGGCGGAGGCCGCGGGCCGCCGCCTGACCGGCTCCGGCACGGCCGCCGCCTCGGAGGCGTCCGGCAGCACCATGGTTCCTATGCCCTCGTCGGTGAAGATCTCCAGCAGCACCGAGTGGGGCACCCTGCCGTCGAGCACGTGGGCTCGTGGCACGCCGCCCTGGACGGCGGTCAGGCACGCCCCCATCTTGGGGATCATGCCGCTGGACAGTCCCGGCAGGAGTTTCTCCAGCTCGGTGGCGGACAGCTGTTCGATGATCTCGTTCTCGTCGGCGTCGGGGCGCCAGTCGCGGTACAGGCCCTCGACGTCGGTCAGGATGATCAGCTTGGCCGCCTGGAGGGCCACGGCGAGCGCGGCGGCGGCGGTGTCGGCGTTGACGTTGTAGACGGTGCCGTCGTCACTGCGCGCGATGGAGGAGATCACCGGGATCCGGCCGTCGTCCAGCAGTGCCCGCACGGCGCCGGCCTCGACGTTGACGATGTCGCCGACCTGGCCGATGTCGACGCCGACGCCGTCGACGACGGCGTGCTTGCGTACGGCGGTGAGCAGGTGGGCGTCCTCGCCGGACATGCCGATCGCGAACGGCCCGTGCCGGTTGATCAGGCCGACCACGTCGCGGTTGACCTGGCCGACGAGGACCATCCTGACGACCTGCATGGCCTCGGGGGTGGTGACCCTGAGCCCGGCGGTGAAGGTGGACTCGATGCCGAGCAGGTCGAGCTGGGCGTTGATCTGCGGCCCTCCCCCGTGCACGATCACCGGCCTGAGCCCGGCGTAGCGAAGGAAGACGACGTCGGCGGCGAACTTCTCGCGCAGGTGCTCCTCGGTCATCGCGTTGCCGCCGTACTTGATGACGACGGTCGCGCCGTGGAAGCTCGCGAGCCAGGGCAGTGCCTCGATCAGCGTGGCGGCCTTCTTCAGGGCCTCGGCGCGTCTCATGTGGAGTACGCCGAGTTCTCGTGGACGTACGCCGTGGTGAGGTCGGTGGTGTGGATCGTCGCCGAGTGCGGTCCCGCCGACAGGTCGATGGTGATCGTCACCTCGCGCGGGGTGAGGTCGACCTTGGAGCGGTCGTCGCCCGCCGCGCCGCCCCTGCAGATCCAGATGCCGTTCATGGCCACGTTGAGCCGGTCGGGTTCGAAGACGGCGTCGGTGGTGCCGACGGCCGACAGCACACGGCCCCAGTTGGGGTCCTCGCCGTACATGGCGCATTTGAAGAGGTTGGAGCGGGAAACGGCGCGGCCGACGGTGACCGCGTCGTCCTCGGAGACGGCGCCGACGACCTCGATGGCGATCGCCTTGGAGGCGCCCTCGGCGTCCATCAGCAGCTGGCGGGCAAGGTCGGCGCAGACCGCGAGGAGGACCTGCTCGAACTCGGCGAGGTCGGGGACGACTCCCGAGGCGCCGCTGGCCAGGAGCAGCACGGTGTCGTTGGTGGACATGCAGCCGTCGGCGTCGAGCCGGTCGAAGGTGACCCGCGTCACCTTGCGGAGCACCGCGTCGAGCTGCTCGGAGGGCAGGTCGGCGTCGGTGGTGATCACCGAGAGCATGGTGGCGAGGCCGGGGGCGAGCATGCCCGCGCCCTTGGCCATGCCGCCGACCATGTAGCCGCCCGCGCCCTTCCTGAAGGAGATCTTCGAGACGGTGTCGGTGGTGCGGATGGCGTCGGCGGCGGCCAGGCCGCCGTCCCTGGCGAGCTGGGAGACCGCGAGGTCGACCCCGGCCAGCAGCGGCTCCATCGGCAGCCGCTCGCCGATCAGGCCGGTGGAGCAGACCGCGACCTCCCCGGCCGAGTCTCCCAGGGCCGCGGCGACCTTCTCCGCGGTGGCGTGGGTGTCCTGGAAGCCGAGCGGCCCGGTGCAGGCGTTGGCGCCGCCGGAGTTGAGGACGACGGCGTGGACCCGGCCCCCGGCCAGCACCTGCGCGGACCACAGGACGGGCGCGGCCTTCACCCGGTTGGCGGTGAAGACCCCGGCGGCGGCGCGCGAGGGGCCGTCGTTGACGACCAGTGCCAGGTCGCGGTCGACGCCGGACTTGATCCCGGCGTCGACACCCGACGCACGGAAGCCGAGAGGGGCGGTCACGCTCATGGGGCGACTCCGTTGAGAGGAAGGCCGAGCTCTTCCGGCAGGCCGAGGGCGAGGTTGGCACTCTGGATCGCGCCGCCGGCCGTGCCCTTGGTGAGGTTGTCGATGGCGACGACGGCGACGACGCGGCCCGCGCGCTCGTCCAGGACGACCTGGAGGGCGGCGGTGTTGGCGCCGAGGGTCATCGAGGTCGCGGGCCACTGGCCCTCGGGGAGCAGCCGCAGGAACGGCTCGTCCTTGGTGGCGACCTCGTAGGCCTCGCGCAGGACCGCCGGGGTGAGGCCGGGCCTGGCGGGGGCGGTGCAGGTGGCGAGGATGCCCCGGCTCATCGGTGCCAGCACGGGGGTGAAGGAGACGGTGACCGGTTCGCCCGCCAGCGGGGAGAGGTTCTGCTCCATCTCCGGGGTGTGCCGGTGGACGCCGCCGACGCCGTACGCGCTGGCGGAGCCCATCACCTCGCTGCCCAGGAGGTTCGGCTTGGGCGCCCTGCCCGCCCCGCTGGTGCCGCTGGCGGCGACCACCACCACGTCGGGCTCGACGAGACCGGCGGCGAAGGCGGGGAACATGGCCAGGGTGACGGCCGTCGGGTAGCACCCCGGCACGGCGATCCTCCGGGTGGCGCGCAGCTCCTCGCGCCGTCCCGGCAGCTCGGGCAGCCCGTACGGCCAGGTGCCCGCGTGGACGCCGCCGTAGAAGTGCTGCCACGCGGCGGGGTCGGCGAGCCGGAAGTCGGCGCCGCAGTCGACCACGAGGGTGCCGTCGCCGAGCTGCTCGGCGACGACGGCCGACTGGCCGTGCGGCAGGGCGAGGAAGACGAGGTCGTGGCCGCCGAGGGTCTCGGGCGTGGTCTCCAGCAGGATCCGGCCGGCCAGCGGGGCCAGGTGCGGCTGGTGGGCGCCGAGGGCGGTGCCCGCGCTCGAGGCCGCGGTCAGCGCGCCGATCTCGATGCCGGGGTGGGACAGCAGCAGGCGTAGGAGCTCACCTCCGGCGTAGCCGCTGGCACCCGCGATCGCCGCTCTCATCCGTCCCCCCGATGTCTGCATGCTTATGCATTGATACTCATGGACTTACTAGAAAGATTATGCATCTTGAAGGATTGCCATGCAAGCCGGTAACACGTGGCCCTGGCCGTCCAGAGGTATGCCACGGGCCGGAAAAACCGCGAAGTCCATGCTTTACCGGCTTGTGAACGCGGGCACGAAGCCATCGGCCGTGTTTCGGCACTGTTGCACGTACCTACCGGTCGGTATCGTGACGTTTCCGGCCCCTCCACCTCCGGGAGTACGAACGCATGACTGTCACCCACGACCAGGTCCGGGCCCAGCTCACCGGCCCCGGACAGCTTTTCGAGACGGAAGAGGTCCTCAGCCACGGCGGGACCGTCAAAACCTGGAAGCACGCGCCCCGCGACTTCCGGGCCCTTCTGGAGACGAGCAGGTTCCACGGCGACAAGGTCTTCCTGACGTACGAGGACGAGCACATCACCTACGAGGAGCACTTCCGGCGGGCCGCCACGCTCGCGCGGCGCCTGGTGGACGAGTACGGCGTGGTCAAGGGCGACCGGGTGGCCATCGCCATGCGCAACTACCCCGAGTGGGTGATCGCCTTCTCGGCCGCGCTGGCCGCCGGGGCGATAGCCGTGCCGCTCAACGCGTGGTGGACGCCGCAGGAACTGGAGTACGGCCTGTCGGACTCGGGGGCCAAGGTGCTGATCGCCGACGGCGAGCGGGCGGCCGGGCTCGCCGGCCTGGCCCCGGCGCTGATCGTGACCCGCGGCACGGTGCCCGCGGGCGCCCGCTCCTTCGACGACGTGATGGGCGAGGTGGAGGCGGGCGTGACGCTGCCGCCGGTCGACCTCTCCCCCGAGGACCCCGCGACGATCTTCTACACCTCCGGCACGACAGGCCGCCCCAAGGGCGCGCTCGGCAGCCACCGCAACCTCGGGCAGTCGCCGATGACCGTCGCCTACGGCCTGTACCGCAGCGTGATCAAGGCGGGCAGGGACCCGGGCGAGGCGGCCGGGCAGCGGCGGGTCACCCTGCTCACCGTGCCGCTCTTCCACGTCACCGGCTGCTTCGCGGTGATGACCACCACCATGTTCACCGGGGGCGGCCTGGTGCTCATGTACAAGTGGGACCCGGGCCGCGCGCTGGAGCTGATCGAGCGCGAGAGGATCACCGGGCTCACCGGCGTGCCCACCAACGTGTGGCAGCTCCTGTCCCATCCCGATCTCGACAAGTACGACATCTCCAGCCTCAGCGGCCTCGGGTACGGCGGTGCCCCCGCCCCGCCGAAGCTGCTGGAGCGCATCACCGAACAGCTGCCCAACCGCGCCCCCTCCAACGGGTACGGCATGACCGAGACCACCGCGCTCGCCATCAGCAACGCCGGAGCCGACTACCTGGCCAAGCCCGACAGCATCGGCCTGCCGATGGCCGTGGTCGAGGTGAAGATCGCCGATCCCCTCGGCGGCGAACTGCCGGCCGGCACGGTCGGCGAGCTCTGCCTGCGCGGCCCGAACGTCATCCTGGGCTACTGGAACCGGCCGGAGGCCACCGCGGAGACCTTCGTCGGCGGCTGGCTGCACACCGGCGACCTGGCCAGGGTGGACGAGGAGGGATTCGTGTTCATCGTGGACCGGGCCAAGGACATGGTCATCCGCGGCGGCGAGAACGTCTACTGCGCCGAGGTCGAGGCCGCCCTGTTCGAACACCCGGCGGTCGAGGACGCCGCGGTGATCGGGATCCCCCACGACGAGCTGGGCGAGGAGGTCGGCGCGGTGCTCCGGCTGTCGTCCCCGGTCACCGACGAGGAACTGCAGGCCTTCCTGCGCGAGCGGATCGCCCTCTTCAAGGTGCCGGTCAGGTTCTGGACACGCGAGACGGAACTCCCCCGCAACCCCGGCGGCAAGATCCTCAAGACCCGGCTGCGCCAGGAGGTCCTGGGCCCCTGACGCCCGCCGGACGACACCCCGCCCCGTCGTCCTTTCATCATCGTCGCCGTCGCCCCGCCCGCCCCGCCCCGTCACCGTCCCCCCGCCGGCGCCCTGCCCCCACGGGCGCCCGGCGCCGGGTCGGCTTTCCCGCGCCCTTCCCGGCCGCGACCTGCCGGAAAATGACTTGCCATCGCGTAGGTCACCACCGAAACTAGCTGTTCGTGCCGGAAAACGCCGATCGACCGATCAAGAAGACCCTGCTCCGACGCCTGGCGATGGACCTCAGTCCTCTTCGTGACTCACGCGACTTCCGGCTGCTCTTCGGCTCCGGCGTCATCACGATGTTCGGCACCTTCCTGACGCTGGTCGCGGTGCCGCTGCAGATGAAGGAGCTCACCGGCTCCTACCTGGCGGTCGGCCTGGTCAGCGTGGCCGAGTTCGTCCCGATGGTGGTCTGCGGGCTCTGGGGCGGGGCGATCGCCGACGCCCTCGACCGGCGCAAGATCATTCTTCTCACCGAGGTGGGCCTCTGCCTCACGGTCACGATCCTGACCGTCAACGCGCTGCTGCCGGAGCCGCAGGTCTGGGTGCTCTACGTGGTCGGCGCGCTCTCGGCCGGCCTGGGCAGCCTGCAGCGGCCCAGCCTGGAGTCGCTGATGCCGCGCGTGGTCAGGCACGACCAGCTGGCCGCCGCCGCCGCCCTCGGCGCCTTCCGGTGGAATCTGGGCGCCATCGTCGCCCCGGGCCTCAGCGGCCTGATCGCGGCCTCGTTCGGCGTCGCCGTCGCGTACGGCATCAACGTCGTGACCTTCCTGGCGTCCCTGGTCCTGCTGTGGATGGTCCGGGCCCAGCCGCGCTCGGAGGACACCCCCTCGGCCTCGATCAGGTCCCTGGTCGAAGGGGTCCGCTACGCCGTGGGCCGCCGCGACCTGATGGGCACCTACCTGGTCGACATCGCTGCGATGATCTTCGCGTTCTCCACCGCGCTGTATCCGTTCCTCGCCGACGAGATGGGCGCCCACGAGGCCCTGGGGCTCTTCTTCTCCGCCTCGGCCATCGGCTCGCTGATCGCCTCCGTCACCTCCGGCTGGACCGCGCACGTGCACCGGCACGGCCTCGGCGTGATCATCGCGGCGGCCGTGTGGGGCGTCGCGGTGGCGCTGGCGGCGCTGATGCCCAACGTCTGGGGCATCTTCGCCTTCCTCGCCGTGGCCGGGGCCGCCGACATGATCAGCGGCGTCTTCCGCTCGACCATCTGGAACCAGACCATCCCCGACGAGTTCCGCGGCCGCCTGGCGGGCATCGAGCTGCTCTCCTACACCAGCGGCCCGATGCTCGGCAACGCCAGAGCGGGCCTGATGGCCGACCTCGGCGGCACCCGCTTCTCCCTGGGCGCGGGTGGCCTGCTGTGCGTCGGCGCCGTGGCCGCGATGGCCGCGCTGCTGCCGAGGTTCCGCACCTACGACGCCCGCACCGACGAGCACGCGATCAGGGAGCGCGCCCGCCGCGAGGAGGCCGCCCGCGCCTGACACGGGCACCGGCAAGTGTCCTCACGGAACGGAATCCCGTTGCTACTGTGGGATTATGACGGTCAACGTACGGAGCCCCGAGATGACGGAGTCCTCGCTGCCCGACTGGGTGTTCCCCCCGCCGGAGGGGTTCGTCGCGGAGGATCTCGATCGCATTCCGCAATTGCCCGCACACACAGAGTTAATCGATGGAAGCCTGGTCTTCGTGAGTCCTCAGGCTTCTTTTCACACGCGCACCATGTTTCTCCTGGAGGCGGGTCTTCACCGGACCATTCCGGAAAATCTTCGAGTGCGCCGGGAGATGAGCGTCATGCTGGGCGAACGACAGCGGCCCGAGCCTGACATCAGCGTCATTCACGCCTCCGCCGAGCACAGCCATGAGCAGACCTTCTACCGGGCCGAGGACGTCGTGCTGGCCGTGGAGGTCATCTCCCCCGACTCCAGGGCGCGCGACCGCGACCGTAAGCCGGTGCTGTACGCCGAGGCGGGCATCGCGCACTTCTGGCTGGTCGAGAACCAGTCGGGGAAACCCGCGATCTACGTCTACGAGCTCGACCCGGTCGCCAGGTCCTATGTTCTCACCGGCATCCACCACGACCGGCTCAAGATCTCGGCGCCGTTCGACATCGACATCGACCTGACGGGGATCGACCGGCTCTAGGGTCCGGCCTCACGCGGTGCCCGTCGCCGCCCGGGACGGGCTACGGCCACATCCTCCGGACATTCCCACCTGCCGCGGGCTTCGCCTCACCGTGCGGGAATCCGCCGGACGAGGCCACGCCTCACCCGTTCTCGCGCCAGCCGTCATGCTCCTCGGCCAGCGCCTCCAGGCGGGCCACGCCCTCCGGCGGCAGCGCCCCGGAGGGGTCCTCGACCACCACCAGCCACTGGGCGTCCTCGGCGTCGTCCTCCCCCGCAAGGGTCTCCCTGACCACCGCGGGCATGCCGATCACCGGAAACTCCCCGGCCACGGTCTCGGCGACCTCCTCGGCGGTGTCACGCTCGGCGAACACCAGCAGATGCCTCATCGCCCCCTCCCGGGGAAGGGCTCTTCCCCGCTCCGGGCGAGCGATCCGCCCAGAGCGACCGGCGGGTGCGTCATCGTCGCCTCCTGATGGAGAATCACCCGGGACGCGAACAATCCCGGCCCGGTACGGCGAAAAAGGGGCCCGGGACACGCCCCGGGCCCCTCGTGAACCGGTCAGACGCCGCGCAGCCGCGCCCCGGTGCGCTCCCCGGCCAGGGCCACGGCCGCGTCGCGGGCCGCGGTGGTCTCCTCCACGGTGAGCGTCCGGTCGGGCGCCCGGAAGCGCAGCGAGTAGGCGAGGGACTTCCCGCCCTCGCGGACCTGGGCGCCGGTGTAGACGTCGAACAGCCGGATCGACTCCAGCAGCGGGCCCGCGCCCTCGCGCAGCGCCGCCTCCACGGTGGCCACCGGGGTCGCCGCGTCGACGATGAGCGCGACGTCCTGACCCGCGACGGGGTACGCGGAGATCGCCGGGGCCTGCGGCGGACCCGCGGTCAGCGGCTCCAGCCGGGTCAGCTCCAGCTCCATCGCGCAGGTGCGCGGGGGCAGGCCGTAGGCCTCGACGACGCGCGGGTGCAGCTCACCGGCGTGACCGACGAGCACGTCACCGGCGTACAGCGCGGCGCAGCGGCCCGGGTGCCAGGGCTCGTGCCGGTCCGCGCGGACGTCGAGGGTGACCCCGGCCTCGGCGGCCACCATCCGGGCCGCCTCGACGGCGTCTGCCCAGCCGGCCGCCCGCCCCTTGCCCCACCAGCCGGACGGCTCGAACTCCCCGGCCAGTACCGCCCCGACCCGGAGCGGCTGGGCGGGCAGCGCGGACTCGATCGAGGCGAGCTCCTCCGGGCTCGGCCTGCGGTCGACGCCCAGCACGGGGGCGACGGCGGGCGCGTCGGCCGAGGGCCGGTAGACCAGGCCCGCCTCGAACAGCGCCACGTCGCCGAAGCCCCGGCCCACGTTGCGGACCAGCGTCTTGAGCAGGCCGGGCAGCAGGGTCGTCCGCATCAGCGGCTCGTCCTCGCTGAGCGGGTTGGCCAGCCGTACGGCCAGGCGGCGCGCGTCGTCGGCGGGCAGCTGCAGGTTGTCGAAGTCGCGCTCCCCGTTGAACGGGTAGGCGAGGATCTCGACGTAGCCCGCGGCGGCCAGGGCACGGCCGACCCGGCGGCGCAGGCGCTGGCTCTCGGTGAGACCGGCGCCCGCGGGGGCGGCCGGCAGGATCGAGGGCAGGTTCTCGTAGCCCTCCAGCCTGATGACCTCCTCGGCGAGGTCGTTCGGGTCGGTCAGGTCGGGCCGCCACGAGGGCGGGGTGACCGCCAGCATGTCGTCACCGGTGACCGTGAGCCTCGCGGCGATCCCGGCGGAGGCGACGTCGCCGGTGGCCGCGGTGCCCGCCACGGTGCCGCCGGCCGTGCCACCCGTCACCGGGCCGGTCGCGGTGGCGCTCTCGACCACGCAGCCGACCTGCTCCAGGCGGCGGATCACCGTCTCGCGGTCGTAGGCGGTGCCCGCGACCCTGCCGGGGTAGCCGCTCGGGATGGCGACGCGGACCGGCTCGACCTCCACCTCGGCGTGGGTGACGCCCGGCTGGATCGTGCCGCCGCCGAGCTCGGCCAGCAACCGGGCCGCGCGCCAGGAGGCGTACAGCGGCAGTTCCCTGTCGACGCCCCGCTCGAAGCGCTTGGAGGCCTCGCTGACCAGGTTGTGCCGGCGCGACATGCGCGCGGTGCCGCTGGCGGAGAAGTGGGCCGCCTCGATCACGATGTCGGCGGAGGCGTCGGAGATCTCGGTGTGCAGGCCGCCCATGGTGCCGGCCATCGAGATCGCGCCCGACCCGTCGGTGATCAGGATGTCGTCCGGGTGCAGCTTGCGGACCACATGGTCCAGCGTCTCCAGCGTCTCGCCCGGCTCGGCCCTGCGCACCACGATCTCGCCGGTCAGCTTGGCCGCGTCGAAGGCGTGCAGCGGCTGGCCGAGCTCCAGCATGACGTAGTTGGTGACGTCGACGGCGAGCGAGACCGGGCGCATGCCGGCGCGGGAGAGCCGCGCGCGCATCCACAGCGGGCTCGGCGCCGACGGGTCGAACCCGCGGATCTCGCGGAGCACGAAGCGGTCGCAGGCCGACGGGTCGGCGATCGAGGCCGGGTAGGACGGGCCCGCCGCGGCGGGCGGGGAGACGTCGGCGGGGTCGACGAACGCCGAGTCGAAGGCGGTGGCGGCCTCGCGGGCCACACCCCGGATGGAGAGGGCGTAGCCGATGTCCGGGGTGATCTCCAGCTCGATCACGTCGTCACGCAGGCCGAGCAGCTCGACCACGTCCGCACCGATCGGGGTGCCGACGGGCAGCACGAGGATGCCGGGCGACGACTCGGCCACGCCGAGCTCCGCCTCCGAGCAGATCATGCCGTCGGACAGCCGCCCGTACGTCTTGCGCGAGGCGATCTCGAACCCGCCGGGCAGCACGGCGCCGGGCAGCGCGACCGGGACACGGTCGCCGGCCTCGAAGTTGGTCGCGCCGCAGACGATCTCGCGCGGCGCGGCCTCCCCCACCTCGACCTGGCAGTGGCGGATGGGCTTCTTGAACCCCTCCAGCGTCTCGATGGAGATCACCTCGCCCACGACGACGTTCTTGATGTCGTGGCCGTAGGAGGTGACGGACTCGAGCTTGAGCCCGGCGGCGGTGAGCTTCTCGGCGATCTCGTGCGCCGTGACGGCGGGGAGATCGACGTACTCCCGCAGCCATGAAAGCGGGACCTTCATCAGACCTCCATTCCGAAGGGAAGGGTGAAGCGGACGTCTCCCTCGACCATGTCGCGCATGTCCTCGGCGTTGTGGCGGAACATCAGAGTGCGCTCGACGCCCATGCCGAAGGCGAAGCCGCTGTAGCGGGCGGGGTCGACGCCGCAGGCGATGAGCACCCGCGGGTTGACCATGCCGCAGCCGCCCCACTCGATCCAGCCCTCCGACTTGCAGGTGCGGCAGGGCGGGTTGCCGGGCACCGCGGAGGCGCCGCGGCAGACGAAGCACTTCAGGTCCATCTCGGCGGAGGGCTCGGTGAACGGGAAGTAGTTGGGCCGGAACCGGGTGGTGATGCCCTCGCCGAACATGACCTCGGCGAACCGGTCGAGGGTGCCCTTGAGGTGGGCCATGGTCAGGCCCTCGTCGATCGCCAGCCCCTCGACCTGGTGGAAGACGGGGGTGTGGGTGGCGTCGAGCTCGTCGGTGCGGAACACCTTGCCCGGCGAGATCACGTAGACCGGGAGCTCCCTGCTGAGCAGTGCCCGGATCTGGACCGGAGAGGTCTGGGTGCGCAGCACCTTGCCGGAGTCGACGGACTCCACGAAGAAGGTGTCGTGCTCCGAGCGCGCCGGGTGGTCGGCGGAGATGTTCAGCGCGTCGAAGTTGAACCACTCCCCCTCCAGCTCGGGGCCTTCCGCCACCTCGTAGCCCATCGCGACGAAGGCGTCGGCGATGCGCTCCTGAAGGGTGGTCAGCGGATGCCTGGCGCCGCGGGGGGCTCGGGCGGAGGGCAGCGTGACGTCGACGGTCTCCTCGACGAGGACCCGCTCGTCGCGCTCGGCCTCCAGCTGCGCCTGCCGCTCGGCGAGGGCGTCGGCGACCGCCTTGCGGGCGCCGCCGATGCGCTTGCCCGCCTCGGAGCGGGCCGCCGGAGGCAGAGCCCCGATCTCGCGGTTGGCCAGGGCTATCGGCGAGCGGTCACCGGCGTGCGCGAGGCGCACCTGCTTGAGTTCTTCGAGGTCACGCGCCGCCTTGACGGCGTCGAGCGCTTCGGCCTGCATGCGCGCCATCTCGTCGGCGTGCAGCGGGGTCACCTCGACCGGGTCGTAGTTTGACAAGAGAGAGCTCCGAATCCAGGGCTTGAGCGGCCATGAGTCTAGTCGGATGAGCCCACCGGGCCGACATTCGCGATCAGACGAAGTCGGGGGTGCCGGTGGGCACCATAAATCGAAACTCGGCGCCGCCCTCGGGCCCGCGCTGCACGGAGATGGTGCCGCCGTGCGCCTCGATCAGCCCCTTGACGATGAACAGGCCGAGCCCGGTGCCGCCACGGCGGCGGGCGTTGCCCCGCCAGAACTGCCGGAAGACGCGCGTGACCAGCTCGGGCGGGATGCCCTCCCCCTGGTCGCGGACGGACACGGTCACTCCCCATTCGCTCGGCTCGACGACTATTGTCACCGTACCGCGCCCGTGACGCACCGCGTTTTCCATCAGGTTGGCGAGCACCTGGTCGATCTTGTCCTGGTCGAGCCAGGTCTCGGGCAGCTCGCCGCGAACCTGGAGCACGAAGCGGTCCTCCGGCTCGCCCGCCGCCACCCGTCCCGCGATGATCCTGGAGATCCTGGCCGGGACGTCGACCACCTGGCGGTGGATCTCCAGCCGCCCCGACTCGATGCGCGAGACGTCGAGCAGCTCGGTGATCAGCCGGGTCACCCGGTCGGCGTCGGCGTTGACGGTCTCCAGCATGACGAGCTTCTGGTCGTCGGTGAAGCGGGTCCACTTGGCCAGCAGGGTCGCGGTGAATCCCTTGACGCTGGTCAGCGGGGAGCGGAGCTCATGGGCGACGGTGGAGACCAGGTCGGCGCGGCTGCGCTCCAGGCGGGCGCGGGCCCCGGCGTCACGCAACGTGATGACCACCCGGACGACCTCTCCACCCCGCCGCGGCTCGCGCACCAGCCGGGCGGCCACCAGCAGCTCCTGGCCGCCGGGGGTGCGCAGCGGCAGCTCGGGATGGCGGGCGCGGCTGGAAAGCCCGCCGTAGGTGTCGAGCCACTTCCACCAGTCGCGGCCGTCGTGGTCGCGGAAGGAGAACACGTCGCGCAGGTGCCGCCCGGTGGCCCGCTCGTGGGTGACGCCGGTCAGCAGGGCCGCGGCCCGGTTGACGGTCAGCACGTGCCCGTCACCGTCGGTGACCACGAGGCCGTCGGGAAGCTCGTCGACGTCGATCACAGAAGCGGCATCGGTGCTCCGCTCGCCGGTGTGTTCGCCGTGCACGACCCCGCCTCCTCGACGCTACATGGCCGACAATAGCGGGTTTCCCGCACCGTACGGCAGCCTCGCCGGGCGGGGAGCCTCACCTGGAGCCGGCACCGGTGCGCTGAGACCGGGCAGATGCGTACAGACAGACCGCGGCGGCGGTCGCGAGGTTCAGGCTCTCGGCCCGTCCGTAGATGGGAACCCTGACGACCTCGTCGGCCAGCTTCAGGATCTCCTCGGGAAGCCCCCACGCCTCGTTGCCGAAGATCCAGGCCGTCGGCCCTGACAGGTCCACGTCGTCCAGGGTCTGCTTGCCCGCGCCGTCGGCGGCGAGCACCCGGAGCCCGGTCCCCTTCAGGTGCTCCACGGCCCGCGCCACCGGGACGCCCGTGCTGACCGGGAGGTGGAACAGGCTGCCCGCGCTGGCCCGCACGCACTTGCCGTTGTAGGGGTCGACCGAGGCGTCGGTGAAGACGACGGAGTCGGCGCCCGCGGCGTCGGCCGTACGCAGCACGGTGCCCGCGTTGCCGGGGTCGCGGACGTGGGCCAGCACCGCCACCAGCGTGGAGCCGGAGACGACGGAGGCGTCCAGGGGCACGTGCACGAAGCGGCACACGGCCAGCAGCCCCTGGGGAGTGACGGTCTGGGCCAGCTCGGCCATGACCTCGCCGCTGGCCCGGTGGACGGGCACTCCCGCGGCGGTGGCGGCGGTGACGACGTCGGAGTGACGCAGCTCGGCCTCGGCCGTGGCGAACAGCTCCACCACGACGCCGTCCAGCGCCAGCGCCTCGCGGACCGCCTGCGGCCCCTCTGCCAGGAAGGAACGGTCGCGGTCCCTGAAGGCCCGCTTTGTCAGCCTCCGCGCGGCCTTGACCCGCGGCGACTTGATGTTGGTCAGCTCAGACCCGGCCATGCCCGTCCCCCAAGAATGCGAATGCGGCCCGCAGCGTGATCGCTGCGGGCCGCATGGTCGTCAGTGCCTCGCTCAGCCGGCGACCGGCGCGTTCACGTCGGCCGGGAGCGCCTTCTTGGCGGCCTCCACCAGCGTCGCGAACGTGGCGGCGTCGTTGACCGCGAGGTCGGCGAGGATCTTGCGGTCGACCTCGATGGAGGCGAGCCGCAGGCCCTGGATGAGCCTGTTGTAGGTGATGCCGTTCTGGCGGGCAGCGGCGTTGATGCGCTGAATCCAGAGACGGCGGAAGGTGCCCTTGCGGTCCTTGCGGTCGCGGTAGGCGTACGTCATCGAGTGGAGCATCTGCTCCTTGGCCTTGCGGTACAGCCTGGATCGCTGACCCCGGTAGCCCTTCGCCCGCTCGAGAACGACCTTGCGCTTCTTCTTGGCGTTGATCGCCCGCTTCACGCGTGCCATGTGTATCTATCTCCCCGGGGGCGGTTACTTAGCGAGCAGCTTCTTGATCTTCTTGGAGTCGGCGTCGGAGAGCACGACCTCGGGCTTGAGACGACGCGTCAAGGTGGACGGCTTGTGCTCGTTGTAGTGCGCACGGTTGGCGCGACGGCGCACAAGCTTGCCGGAACCCGTGAGCCTGAACCGCTTCTTCGCACCGCTGTGCGTCTTCATCTTCGGCATCTCAGCCGTCTCTCCCTCGATCGTGCCGATGTCCCGGGCCGGTAACCCAAGTCAAGGGCGTGCCTGACTACGAGACCGGACCCGGTCTCGGACTGATCTCGCGACTACCTGACGATCCAGGCTATGCGAGTTACTCCTGCGGAGCCGCCACCGCTCCACTGACGGACACCTCGTCGTTGACGCGCGTCTCGCCGGCGGCCGGTGACCCGTCACCCGAAGGGTTCTCGTCATGCCGCGCCTTGGCCGCCGCCTTCTCGGCCTTGGCCTCGGCCTTCTTCTTGTGCGGGCCGATCACCATGATCATGTTTCGACCGTCCTGCTTGGGCTGGGACTCGACGAAGCCGAGCTCCGTCACGTCCTCCGCCAGCCGCTGCAGGAGCCGGAAGCCCAGCTCGGGACGGGACTGCTCCCGACCGCGGAACATGATGGTGACCTTGACCTTGTCGCCGGCCTTGAGGAACCGCACCACGTGACCCTTCTTGGTCTCGTAGTCGTGCGGGTCGATCTTCGGCCGAAGCTTGATCTCCTTGATGATGGTGTACGCCTGGTTACGGCGCGCCTCACGTGCCTTCATCGCGGACTCGTACTTGAACTTGCCGTAGTCCATGAGCTTGCACACTGGCGGGCGGGCCGTTGCCGCGACCTCGACCAGGTCGAGATCGGACTCTTGAGCCAGCTTCAAGGCATCGCCGATGGAGACGATGCCCACCTGCTCGCCGTTCGGGCCGACGAGGCGGACCTCGGGCACGCGAATGCGGTCATTGATGCGGGGCTCGGCGCTGATGGGGCCTCCTAGGTTGCGATCCGCGGCCATCCGGGAGGAGGCCGCAACATGCTCGATCGTGCCGGGAGGTCGTAGAACGCACACCCTGTTGAGGGCGTTCGAACGCAAGATGCCCCGCACGTCACGCATGCGGGGCCACATGAACTCGAAGGCTTCACGCCGTAAGCTCTCCGGGGACTTACCCCGGTTGTGATCCTGACCTGTCAGCCTTGCGGCCGACGAGGTGGGAGGACGACCTCCGCTTGCGCGTCCAGCAGGCACGCCGGACCGATCGAGTCGTTACTCTACCACAACAGCGCGTTCACGCAGAATCATCCCGGCGCCGACGACGGTCACCCCGCCGGGGCGGCACGCCTGACGATCTCGGCCTTTCCCGCCTCACGCATCGCCTCCACCGGCACGTCCGCGCGGCCCGTCATCATCTCGACCTGCCGGACCGCCTGGTGCAGAAGCATCGGGAAGCCGCCGACGACGATCCCGCCCCGCTCGGCCACGGCCGCGGCCGGCCGGGTGGGCCAGGGCGCGTAGACCACGTCGAGGAGGGCGGGCACGTCCGCCAGCGTCCCGGCGAAGCCGTCGGCCGCGCCGGAGGGCAGGGTCGAGACGACCAGGTCGACCTCCAGCGCGGTGTCGAGCTTGTCGAGGGTCCGCACCGACAGGTCCATGCCCAGCCGCTCGGCGACCTCCGCGGTCTCCCACGCCCTCGCCGGATCGCGGACCACGAGGATCGCCTCGTCGAGGCCGAGTTCGCGCAGGGCCGCCAGCGCGGAGGCCGCCGTCGCGCCGCCGCCGAGGACGGTCGCCGCCCGCGGCGGGGCCACGCCCGCCTCGGCGAGCGCCTGGACGATGCCGTACACGTCGGTGTTGTCCCCGTGCCGGGCACCGTCGCGCAGGATCACCGTGTTGACCCCGCCCACCTGGACCGCGAGCTCGGAGACGGTGTCGAGCAGCGGCATCACCGCCCGCTTGAGCGGCATCGTGAGCGAGAGCCCCGCCCAGTCGCCGTCCAGCCCGGCGAGGAGGCCGGGGAGCCCGGCCTCGTCGCACTCGATCGCCTCGTAGCGCCAGTCGTGCAGTCCCATGCCCTCGTGGGCGGCGCGGTGCAGGTACGGGGAGAGCGAGTGCGCGATCGGCGATCCCAGGACCGCCGCCCTCAGCACCCGTTCACCTTGTTCCGCTCGTACTCGGCCTTGAGCGCGAAGAAGTCGGACTCCACCGAGGCGAACTTGGTGACGCGCTTGCCCGGGCAGGTGGTCACGAACCAGAGCCAGTCGCCCTTGGTGGGGTTGAGCGCCGCCTGGATGGCGTCGTCGCCCGGGTTGGCGATCGGCCCGGGGGGCAGGCCCGCGAACTTGTAGGTGTTGTAGGGCGAGGTGCTCTCGAGGTCCTTGTGGGAGGCCTCGATGCCGACCTTGTTCAGCGCGTACATCACCGTGCTGTCCATCGCCAGGTTGAGCGGCGGATCGCGGTCGAGCCGGTTGAAGATGACGCGGGCCACCTTGCCCATGTCCTCTTCGGTGCCCGACTCGGCCTGGACGATGCTGGCGATCGTCATGATCTCGTGCGGGGTGTGCCCGAGGGCCTTCGCCTTGCCCTTGAGGTCGTCCTTGTTGGCGGTCTCGTTGAAGCGGTCGACCATCTTGGTGAGGATCTCCGAGGCCGTCATCTTGGGCGTGAACTCGTAGGTGGCCGGGAAGGCGTACCCCTCCAGCTTGCCCCTGGCGTAGGGGGGCAGGCCGAGCTCGCGGACGTTCCTGGCGGCCTGCTGGAACTCCCTCAGCGGCTTGCCCGTCTGCTTGGCGAGCCGCTGGAGGGTGACGCTCAGGCGCAGCCCCTCCTCAAGGGTGATCTTCTCCCGCAGCCGCTTGTCCGGGTCGAGGAGCTTGACGGCCTCCGCGGCCGCCATCTGCTTGCGCATGGTGTACTCGCCCGGCTGCAGGGAGGAGCTCTTGCCCGCCGCGCCGACGGCGTTGACGAAGGCCTTGACGCTCTTCACCACGTCCTGCTCCTGCAGGGTCTGCGCGATCTCGGAGGCGCTCTGACCGTCCTTGATCTCCACGACGATCTCGCCCGACCCCTGGCCGGTGTAGTCGTCGGGGGTCATCACGTCGCGGACCCAGGTGTAGCCGTAGAAGCCGGCGGCGCCGATGCCGCCGAGCAGGATGATGATCGCGAGCATGGGGGCGACGAAGCCCCCCCGGTTGCGGCGGCGCTTCCTGCGGCGGCCGCGCCGGCCGGAGTCACGGCCTGGGGACGTGTTGGCTCCTCGGCGCGACCGACCTTCGTCGTCGGAACCGACCAGGAAGTCCATATCGAGATCGTTCATAGCGTCGCTGGCCAATCTCCCGCTAGAGACGACCTGGCGTCAAGCGGGTGTGCCGAACCGAAGGAGGGCACCCGGCCGGACGTCCCGATGCTCCGGGAGCCGTCGTCCGAACCGCGGGTGCGGGTCGCCGCCTGCGGCGGAACCGGGAGTATTCCGCCGGGCATCAACGCTTCCCGAGGTGTCTGTTCAGCTCTTCCCGGTATCTCACAAACTCACTCTCTTTGTCAGTGAATTTCGTGATTCTATGCTCCGGATCAGTAGTGACAAACCAGAACCAATCACCTTGATCTGGCTGGAGTGCCGCGATCAACGCCTTCTCCCCGGGGTTCGCGATGGGCCCGGGCGGCAGGCCGGGCTTGAGGTAGGTGTTGTACGGAGACCTCACCTCTGTGTCCCCCTCCGAAACCTCCAGGGTCCTGCGCCCCTGTGCGTACAGCACCGTGGTGTCCAGCTGGAGCGGCGTCCGGGCCCTGATCCGGTTGTAGATCACTCTAGCGATCTTCGAGTAGTCCGGGTCCCGCCCGCCCTCCGCCTGGACGATGCTCGCCACCGTGACGGTCTCCCGGGGTGACAGGCCTTTCTTCCCGGCCCGTTTCCTGAGGTTTAGCTGGGTCGCCATCTGCTTGTAACGTTCCACCATGGCGGCGAGCAGGGCCGGAGCGGTCGTGTCCGGCTCGATCTCGTAGGTGGCGGGGAACAGGAAGCCCTCGGCGCTCCCGGCGTACCGGGGCAGGCCCAGCGCCCGCCCGTCGGCCGCGGCCCTGACCAGGTCGGCCCGGCGCATGCCGGTCGCCTCGGTGAGCCGGTCGAGCAGCTCGGGCAGGCGGAGCCCTTCGGGAATGGTGACCGTGCGGACCACCCGCGACTCGGGCGTCACCAGCATGCCGAGCGCCGACCGGGCGTCCATGCCCCTGCGGAGCCTGAAACGGCCGGGGGGCAGGGTGCCCGCCCTGGCCTGCTCCTCCGCCACCGTGACGAACGCCCCGGCACTGGCCACCACCCCGGCGTCGGCCGGCACCAGCCCGATCTGGGTCGCGCTCGCCCCCCGGGGGATCTCGACGACGACCGTGCCCGAACCCGGCCCCTCGAAGTCGGCGGGCATGAGATAGGGGCGGATCACGAGGAGCCCGGCCGTCCCGGTGGCGACGGCGAGCACGGCCGTCCCGGCCGCCCACAGCCATACCGGCCGCAGACGGCTCACCGAGCGGTCCCGCCGCCCGGCCGCTCGGCGCTCCCCCCGCCGGCGGGAGGCCCGGCGGGTACCCCGGGGGGCCTGCCGGTGGCGCGTTCGGCGTCCAGCGCGGCCTGGAGCAGCACGATGGCGGCCGCCTGGTCCACCACGCCACGCTGGTTCTTCGCCTTCACCCCGCTGGCCCGCAGTCCCTGCTGGGCGGTGACGGTGGTCAGCCGCTCGTCGAACAGCCGCACCGGGACGGGCGCCAGCCGCAGCGAGATCCGGTTCGCGAAGTCGCGGGCGGCCTCCGCCGCCTGCCCCTCGCGCCCGGAGAGCGAGGTCGGCAGGCCGACCACCACCTCGACGACCTCGTACTCGGCCGCGATCTCCGCGAGCCGGTCGAGGTCGCCCTTACCGCGCCGGACGGTCTCCACCGGCGTGGCCAGCAACCCCGAGGGGTCGCTGCGGGCCACGCCGATGCGGACCGAGCCGACATCGACGCCCAGCCGAATGCCGTTTCTCATCATTCCCGTCTCCGCCCGCGCACCGGACGCGGCGCGAGGGCGTCCTTCCTCGTCAGGTGAGCGTCTGCGCTCGTCAGGTGAGGGTCTGCGCGATCGCCTGCTCGACGGCGGCGAGCGCCTCGCCGATCGCCTCGGGACGCACCCCGCCTCCCTGAGCGACGTCGTCCTTGCCGCCACCGCCACCTCCGAGAGCCTTCGCGGCGACACCGACCAGGCGGCCCGCCTTCAGGCCGCGGCCACGTCCCGCCTCGTTGACCGCGGCCACCACGACCGGCCGGTCGCCGGGGACACCGGCGACGACGACCACCGCGGCGCGATCGCCCGGGAACCGGCCGCGCACGTCAAGCGCGAGCTTACGCAGGTCGTCGGGGGAGGTGCCATCAGGCGCGCGGTGCGTCACGACGGACACTCCGTGCAGGTCGACGGCGCTTTCCGCCATCTGTCCCGCACCGGCGAGCACCTGGGCCGAGCGCAGCGCGCCCAGCTCCTTCTCCGCGGTGCGCAACCGGGTGACGATGCCCTCGATGCGCTCGGGCAGCTCCTCCCTGCGGGCCTTGAGCTGCTCCGACAGCTGGGCGACGAGCACGCTCTCCCTGGCCAGGAAGCGGAACGCGTCGAGGCCGACCAGGGCCTCCACGCGGCGCACGCCCGCGCCGATCGAGGCCTCGCCCAGCACCTTGACCAGGCCGAGCTGCCCGGAGCTGGCGACGTGGGTGCCGCCGCAGAGCTCGCGGGAGTAGTCGCCGACCTCGACGATGCGGACGGTGTCGCCGTACTTCTCACCGAACAGGGCGAGCGCGCCCATCGCGCGGGCCTCCGCCTGGGAGGTGTGGAAGGCGTTGACCCGCAGGTCGTTGATGAGGACCGCGTTGACCTCGTCCTCGACGTCGCGCAGCACGCTGGGCGGTACGGCGCCCGCGGCGGTGAAGTCGAAGCGGAAGCGGCCCGGCGAGTTCTCCGAACCGGCCTGCGCCGCGGTCTCGCCCAGCGCGTTGCGGAAGCCCCGGTGCACCAGGTGGGTGGCGGTGTGGCTGCGGGAGATGGCCCGGCGCCGCTCGACGTCGATCTCGGCCTGGGCCTGGTCGCCCACCCTGATCTCCCCGGAGCGGACCTTGCCCCGGTGCACGACGACGCCGGAGACCGGGGACTGCACGTCCACGATCTCCACCTCGGCCCCGCCGGTGCGGATGACGCCCTGGTCGGAGAGCTGGCCGCCGCCCTCGGCGTAGAAGGGGGTACGGCCCAGCACGACCTCGACCGACGTGCCCGCGCCCGCGGCGGCGACGGAGGCGCCGTCGACGAGGAGGCCGATGACCTCGGCCTCGGCCGTCACGTGGTCGTAGCCGAGGAACTCGACCTTGCCGGTCTTCTCCAGGAGTGTGCCGAAGATCGAGATGTCGGCGTTGCCGGTCTTCTTGGAGGCGGCGTCGGCCTTGGCCAGGTCCTTCTGCTCCTTCATCAGCCGGCGGAAGCCCTCCTCGTCGACCTGCAGCCCCTGCTCGGAGGCCATCTCCAGCGTGAGGTCGATCGGGAAGCCGTAGGTGTCGTGGAGCTGGAAGGCCTGGGCTGCGGCGAGCGTCGCCTGCCCCTTGCGCTTGGTCTCCTCGGCCGCCACGTCGAAGATCGCACTGCCGGTGCGAAGGGTGCGCAGGAAGGACTCCTCCTCGGCGTCGATGACGCCGTGGATCTGCGGGGCGTCGGCCCTGAGCTCGGCGTACTGCTCGCCCATCACGTCGACGGTCACGGCGGTGAGCTCGTGCATGTAGCGCTCCTCGCCCGCGCCGAGCAGGCGCAGGTTGCGGATGGCGCGGCGCAGGATGCGGCGGAGCACGTAGCCCCTGCCCTCGTTGGAGGGCAGCACCCCGTCGGCGACGAGCATCACGCCGGTCCTGACGTGGTCGGCGACGACCCGCAGCGACACGTCGGCGCGCTCGTCGCGGCCGTAGCGCGTCTTGGTGAGGTCCGCGGCCCGGTCGAGGATCTTGTACGTGGTGTCGATCTCGTAGATGTTGTCGACGCCCTGCAGGATCGCCGCCATGCGCTCCAGGCCCATGCCCGTGTCGACGCTCTTGGCGGGCAGCTCACCGGCGATGTCGAAGTCGATCTTGCTGCGTACCGCGCTGAGCTGGTACTGCATGAAGACGTTGTTCCACACCTCGAGGTAGCGGTTCTCGTCGACGACCGGGCCGCCCTCGCGCCCGTACTCGGGGCCGCGGTCGTAGTAGATCTCGCTGCACGGGCCGCCGGGACCCGGCACGCCCATGTGCCAGTAGTTGTCGGCCAGGTCGCGGCGCTGGATGCGCTCCTGCGGCACCCCGGCCTTGCGCCAGATGTCGGCGGCCTCGTCGTCGTCGAGGTAGACGGTGGCCCACAGGCGGTCCTCGGGGAAGCCGAACCCGCCCTCGGACTCGGGCCTGGTCAGCAGCTCCCAGGCGAACGGGATCGCCTGCTCCTTGAAGTAGTCGCCGAAGGAGAAGTTGCCGAGCATCTGGAAGAAGCTGGCGTGCCTGGTCGTCTTGCCGACCTCGTCGATGTCGAGGGTCCGGACGACCTTCTGCGCGCTGGCGGCCCGCTTGTAGGGCGGCTTCTGCTGGCCCAGGAAGTAGGGCTTGAAGGGCACCATGCCCGCGTTGACCAGAAGCAGCGTTGGGTCCTCGGCGATGAGGCTGGCCGAGGGCACAACGGTGTGCCCACGCTCCTCGAAGAAGCGCAGGAAGCGGCGGGCGATCTCTGCCGACTCCATGTCAGCGGCCATCCTTTACGTTGGAGTGATAGGGGTTTTCCACGGTGTCGAGCCCGAACCTGGACCGCAACTCGATTTCCCGCTCGGCGGCGCCCCGCAGGGCCTCCCCGGCGAGGTCGCGTGCCTGCTCCAGGGCTCCGGCGGCGTTGTGCGCGGCCCGCCGGGCCAGGTGGTTCGGGTGCAGTGCCTGAAGCTTACGCATCACCCACACCGCGCCGAACGCGCCCAGCCCCATGTAGAAAAGCCTGCGGATCATCGCGGACGCCTCTCCAGCTCCGCCGCGGCGGGCCTGGCCCGCCTGCGGGAGCCCAGGGCCCTGCGGACGCCGTGGGTGAGGGCCGCGACCTTGATCATCGGCCCGGTGACCAGGTTCTGGGTGACGTCGCTGACCTTGGCCACGTGCCCGCTGACCTGCTTGACGTCCCTGGTGATGGCCTCGATCGCGACCAGCTGCCGGTTGGTCTCGCCGACGGCGGCCGAGACGTCCTCCAGCAGCGGCACGACGCGGTCGCCCAGCTGGGAGACCATCTTGGCGGTCTCGGTGAGCAGCCGGGCCAGCCTGACCATGACGACGGCCATGAAGGAGACCAGGATCGCCCAGGCCATCGCGGCGATCAGCCCCGCGACCTCTCCTGCGGTAAGCATCTGCGGACCCGCTCCCCTCATAGGTTCATAGGTGACCCCGGCCATGGTCGGGCGGATTGCAAAACCCTATCGTGCCCGATACCACTCATCCCCGCTTACCGCGCGCCCCCGGGTGCCCTTCGCGGGAGGTCACTCCCCGCGCAGGAACGCGCGGATCCTGGACCAGCGGTCGGCGAGGCCCGCCTCGGCGCCGTGCCGGGTGGGCTGGTAGTAGCGCCGGTCCCTGAGCTCCTCGGGGGCGTACTCCTGGCGTACCAGGCCGTGCTCGAACTCGTGGGGGTACTTGTAGCCCCTGCCGTGGCCGAGCTGCTTGGCCCCGGCGTAGTGGGAGTCGCGCAGATGGTTGGGGACGTGGCCGATGTTGCCGCGCCGCACGTCCTCGGCGGCCGCGCCGATGGCGTTGATCACCGCGTTGGACTTCGGGGCCAGCGCGCAGTGGATGACGGCCTGGGCCAGGTTGAGCCGCCCCTCGGGAAGGCCGATGAACTCCACCGCCTGGGCGGCGGCCACCGCGACCTGCAGGCAGGTGGGGTCGGCCATGCCGACGTCCTCCGAGGCGAAGATGACGATCCTGCGGGCGATGAACCGGGGGTCCTCCCCCGCCTCGATCATCCGGGCGAGGTAGTGCAGCGCCGCGTCGGCGTCGGAGCCCCGCATGCTCTTGATGAAACCGCTGATCACGTCGTAGTGCTGGTCGCCCTGGCGGTCGTAGCGCACGGCCGCCTTGTCCACCGCCCGCTCCACCACCTCGACGGTGACCTCGCCGTCGGCGATCAGCGCGGCGGCCTCCAGGTAGGTGAGCGACCTGCGGGCGTCGCCACCGGCCAGCCGCACCAGGTGCTCGGCGGCCTCCGGCGCCAGGCTCACCCTCCCGTCCAGGCCGCGCGGGTCGGTGACGGCGCGCTCCAGCACCACCCGGATGTCGTCCTCCGACAGCGACTCCAGGGTCAGCAGCAGCGAGCGCGACAGCAGGGGCGAGATGACGGAGAAGAAGGGGTTCTCGGTGGTGGCGCCGATGAAGGTGACCCAGCGGTTCTCCACGGCGGGCAGCAGGGCGTCCTGCTGCGCCTTGTTGAAGCGGTGCACCTCGTCGACGAACAGGACGGTCTGGCGGCCGGACATGCCCAGCTCGCGCCGGGCCTGCTCGATGGCCGCGCGGACCTCCTTGACGCCCGCCGACACCGCGGAGACCTCCACGAACCGGCGCTTGGTGACACCCGCCACCACGTAGGCGAGCGTGGTCTTACCCGTGCCCGGAGGGCCCCAGAGGAACAGCGACATCGGCGCCTCGGCCTCGACGAGGCGGCGCAGCGGCGTGCCGGGACCCAGCAGGTGCCGCTGGCCGATCACCTCGTCCAGGTTCCGGGGGCGCATCCGCACCGCCAGGGGCTCCTGGCCGCGATGGGCCTCCTCCGCCGCCGAATCGAACAGGCTGTCCACGCCTGAGACAGTACCGCCGCCCGGCGGGGCCCCGGCGCCCTCCCGGACGGCGGCGCATCGGACGACCGTGGCGTTCAGGGGCCGTACGGGCTCAGCTTCCCCAGACCGCGACGGCCCCGCTGTGCCCGCTCCGTATCACGTAGTAGAGCGCCACGGCGGCCAGGATCACGGTCAGCGCCGAGACCGCCAGCCCGGCCGGGCGGCCGAATCTGTCACCGCGGGTGACGTGGACGAGGGCCAGCGAGACCGCTCCGAGCGCGAGGGTGACGAGCAGCAAAGGGGTGCCGAGGTCCGCGTGCTCGGCGATGCGCTCGCCGAGCCGGCCCTCGACGGAGGCGAAGCGGCCCTCCTCCAGCGCCTCCCCGCTCTGCCGCGCCACGAAGACGCTCACCGGCACGACCGGGGCGAGCCCGACCACCGCCCAGGTGAGCACGGGCCGCGTGCGCGGCGCCAGCGCGTACGCGGCGGCGAGCACCGCCAGGAGCGGCGTCAGGACCACGGCCGCGTGAACGATCAGGGGGTGAAGGGGCAGGCCGAGGATCTCGTCGAACATGGGGGCGCTCCGGTGGTGCGTGGTTCATCATCAGCAAGTACGGATCCCACCATGGGCGGGTTATGGGGAGCGTGAAGAGATCCCCCCTTCCCCTCTGTCCCCATCTGAGGAATTCCGCCACTTACGTACAGCACATGTTGGGGCCGGTACTCTTTTCGCCAGCCCGTACCCATGGAACATCAATCTTGGAGGACATAGCGGTGAGCGCCGAGGACCGCCAGAGCCAGCTGGCTCGGGAGCACAAAGAGCGGCAGGCGAAGCGTGCCGAGCAGACGAGCGCGTCGAAGCGCAACGTCGTCATCGGAGCCGTCGCCGCGGTGGTCGTCGTCGCGGGGGGACTGTTCGCCGGAGTCACCCTCCTTGGAAACGACGGTGACGACGCGAAGACCAACGCCGCCGCCACCAGTTCACCGGTTCCCTCGGAGACCGCGGCCGTGACGCCAGAGCCGACCTTCACGGCCGATCCGGCCGGCACGAAGTGCTCCTATCGCAAGGACACCAGCGGCAGCCCGGCGAAGAACGTGGGCATGCCGCCGACCAAGCCCAACCTGAAGCTGAAGACCATGACGATCACCACCAACCACGGTGACGTCGTGATCGACCTGGCGACCGCGCAGGCCCCCTGCACGGTCAACTCCTTCGCCTTCCTGGCCAGGAAGAACTTCTTCGACAACACCAAGTGCCACCGCCTGGCCACCCCCGAGAACTCCGGCCTGAGCATGCTGCAGTGCGGCGACCCGCAGGCCAAGGCCGACGGGAAGAACCGGACCGACGGCCAGGGCAGCTCCGGCTACGTCTACGACAGCGAGAACCTCGGCGGGATCCCTTACAGCAAGGGCACGGTCGCGGTGGCCCAGGCCGTCGACGCCGTCAACCAGAACGGCAGCCAGTTCTGGATCTCGCTCGGGAACGAGACCGAGCAGGTGGAGAAGGCCTACACGCCTTTCGGTGTCGTCTCCAAGGGCATGGAGATCCTTGACGAGATCGCCAAGGGCGGGTGGATCACCAATCCCGAGGACATCACCGGTGACGGTGGTTCCACCGCCCCCAAGATCCCGGTGATCATCAAGAACGTGCGGCTCTCCTAGCCGGAACCGTGGCGGCCCGCCGCCGCAGGACGCCCCGCCGGTCGGACGACCGGCGGGGCGTTTTCGCGTCCGCGCCCCGCACGCCCCGGACACGCCCGCGCCCCTCCGTCCTCCACGCCCTCGCGCCACTCACGCCGGACCCCGGCTCCGCACATCCCGGGCAGGTCCCGCCTCGCCCGCCCCGGACGGCGTGCGGACGGCGCGGCCGGTACGCGGCCGCCGCAGACCTCAGCGTGACCGTGTGCGGGCCACGACGCCTCCCCGCCCTTAGGGGACCGGACGCCCCTGGCCGCCGCCCAGGAGGCACGTGAGGCGCACGGAGGGGCACAGGGGGGCACAGGGGGTCATCGCGGCTCATTTCCCGTGGCTCCGGGCTCCGGACACGGCGAGGGCCCCCGGAACACCGTCCGGGGGCCCTCGTCACATCTGGCTCACACCTGGCTCACCTGGCTCACATCCGGGGAGGACCCGGATCAGGCGTCGGCCTTGGGCCTGCCGTCGACGCCCGCCTCCTTGCGCTGCTCCACCGTGATCGGGGTGGGCGCGCCGGTCAGCGGGTCGAACCCGGAGGCCGTCTTCGGGAAGGCGATGACGTCGCGGATGGAGTCGGTGCCCGCCAGGAGCATGCAGATCCGGTCCCAGCCGTAGGCGATGCCGCCGTGCGGCGGGGGGCCGTACTTGAACGCCTCCAGCAGGAAGCCGAACTTGCTCTCCGCGTCCTCCTTGGAGATGCCCAGAACGTCGAAGACGCGCTGCTGCATCTCGGCCCGGTGGATACGGATCGAGCCGCCGCCGATCTCCATGCCGTTGCAGACCATGTCGTAGGCGTAGGCCAGGGCCTCGCCGGGGTGGTCCTGGAAGGTGTCGGCCCATTCGGGCTTGGGGCCGGTGAAGGGGTGGTGGACCGCGGTCCAGCCGCCCTCGCCGTCCTCCTCGAACATGGGGGCGTCGACGATCCACAGGAAGTTCCAGGCCGACTCGTCGATCAGGCCGCAGCGACGGCCGATCTCCAGGCGGGCCGCGCCGAGCAGGTCGCGGGAGGCGGAGGCGGCACCGGCCGCGAAGAAGATCGCGTCACCGGGGGCCGCGCCGACCTTGGCGGCCAGGCCGGTCGACTCGGTCTCCGACAGGTTCTTGGCGACCGGCCCGCCGAGCGTGCCGTCCTCGCCCACCAGCACGTAGGCCAGGCCCCTGGCGCCGCGCGACTTGGCCCACTCCTGCCAGCCGTCCAGCTCCTTGCGGGTCTGCGAGGCGCCGCCCGGCATGACCACGGCACCCACGTACGGCGCCTGGAACACCCGGAAGGTGGTGTCGGCGAAGAAGTCCGTCATCTCGACGAGCTCCTGGCCGAAGCGCAGGTCGGGCTTGTCGGAGCCGTAGCGCGCCATGGCGTCCCGGTAGGTCATCCGGGGCAGGGGCGTCGGCAGCTCGTAGCCGACCGTCTCCTTCCAGATGCGGCCGATGAGCCTCTCGCCCAGCGCGATGACGTCGTCCTGGTCCACGAAGGACATCTCGACGTCGATCTGGGTGAACTCCGGCTGCCGGTCGGCGCGCAGGTCCTCGTCGCGGTAGCACTTGGCGAGCTGGTAGTAACGCTCGAGACCGGCGACCTGGAGAAGCTGCTTGAACAGCTGGGGCGACTGGGGCAAGGCGTACCAGCTGCCGGGCTGGAGCCGGACCGGGACGAGGAAGTCTCGGGCGCCCTCCGGGGTGGAGCGGGTCAGCGTCGGGGTCTCGACGTAGGTGAACCCCTGCTCGTTCATCACCTCGTGGGCGAGGTACGTGGCCCGGGAGCGGATGCGCATCGCGTGCGCGACCTGCTGGCGGCGGATGTCGAGGTAGCGGTACTTCAGCCGCGCCTCCTCCGAGATGCCCGCGGTGCCCTCGATGGGGAACGGCAGCGGCGCGGACTCGCTGAGCACCTCGACCTCGGAGGCGACGACCTCGATCGCGCCGGTCGGCAGCTCGGGGTTCTCGTTGCCCTCGGGGCGGACCCGCACCTCTCCGACGACCTTGACGCAGTATTCGGCGCGCAGGCCGTGGGCGTCGTCCTCCTCGCGGAAGACCACCTGGGCCGAGCCCGAGGCGTCACGCAGGTCGATGAAGACCACGCCGCCGTGGTCGCGGCGCCGCGCCACCCACCCGGCGAGCGTCACCCGCTGCCCGGTGTGCTCCTCGCGCAGTGATCCCGCTTCGTGCGTGCGGATCATTTGTCCAGTCTCTCCTTCAACATCGTGACGATCTCGGCGAGCGGTACGGCGCTCTGGTCTCCGCTGCCCAGGTCCTTGACCTGGGCGGTCCCCGCGGCGATGTCCCGCTCGCCGAGGATCACCGCGTAGCCGGCACCCGAGCGGTCGGCGCCCTTCATGGCGCCCTTGACGCCCTTGCCGCCGAACGACATGTCGGCGGCCAGGCCCGCCCGGCGCAGCTCGGTGACGAGCTGGAACATCCGGCGGCGCGCCTCCTCGCCCAGCGGCACACCGTACACCTGCACGCGCGCCTCGGCGCTCTCGTCCCCGAACAGGCCCTCGGCCTCCATGGCCATGACCGTGCGGTCGACGCCCAGCGCCCAGCCGACGCTGGGCAGGGCGGGCCCGCCGAGCATCTCGCTCAGCCCGTCGTAGCGGCCACCGCCGCCCACCGCGGACTGCGAGCCGAGCCCGTCGTGGACGAACTCGAACGTGGTGCGCGTGTAGTAGTCGAGGCCGCGGACGAGCCGGGGGTCGTCGGTGTAGGCCACGCCGGAGGCGGTCAGCAGCGAGCGGACCTCCTCGTGATAGGCCTTGCACGCCTCGCACAGGTGGTCGACGACCAGCGGCGCGCCGGCCAGCTGCGCCTGCACCTCGGGGCGCTTGTCGTCGAGCACGCGCAACGGATTGATCTCGATTCGCTGCCGGGTGGGCTCGTCGAGGTCGAGGCCGCGCAGGAAGTCCTGGAGCGCGGCCCGGTAGACGGGACGGCACACCTTGTCGCCCAGCGTGTTGATCAGCAGCCGGACCCCGGTGAGCCCCAGGGCGGCGTAGCCGTCGACGGCGAGCAGGATCAGCTCGGCGTCGAGCGCCGGGTCCTCCGAGCCCAGCGCCTCGGCGCCGACCTGCCAGAAGTGGCGGTAGCGGCCCTTCTGGGCCCGCTCGTAGCGGAACTGGCTGCCCGAGTACCAGAGCTTCACCGGCAGCTGCCCGTTGTGCAGGCCGTGCTGCAGGACCGCCCGCACCACCGACGCGGTGCCCTCGGGGCGCAGCGTGATGGAGCGCCCGCCCTTGTCCTCGAAGGTGTACATCTCCTTGGAGACGATGTCGGTCGACTCGCCGACACCGCGGACGAACAGCGCGGTGTCCTCGAAGACCGGGGTCTCGATGTAGCCGTAGCCCGCGCGGCGGGCGGGCTCGGTGAGCGCCTCGCGCACGGCGAGCGCCCGCTCGGAGCGCGGCGGAAGCCAGTCGAAGGTGCCCTTGGGCGCCTGCAAAGTCATTTTCTAAAGTCCCCTGCCGGGGCCGCGGTCGTGCCCGGCTCCCGCGGGGCCCGCGGGAGCCGCTCCCGCGGCCGCCTTCGCCTCCGCGAGGTACGGGTTGGTGGCACGCTCGTGACCGATCGTGGTCTGTGGTCCGTGGCCGGGCAGGACCACCGTGTCCTCCGGCAGCGGCAGGCACTTGGCCGCCAGGCTGCGCAGGATGGTCGGGTAGTCGCCGCCCGGAAGGTCTGTGCGGCCGATGGAGCCGGCGAACAGCAGGTCGCCCGAGAACAGCACGTCCGGGATCTCCTCGGTGCTGGGCAGCCTGAAGGTCACCGACCCCCTGGTATGGCCGGGGGTGTGGTCGACGGTGAGCTCCAGGCCCGCCAGCCGCAGCACCTCGCCGTCGGCGAGCTCGCGCACGTCGTCGGGCTCGGTGAAGGTGAGCCCGCCGAACATCTGCTGCTTCGTCGACAGCGACAGCCCCTTGCCCGGATCGGACAGCAGATCGCGGTCCTCCGGGTGGATCCACGCGGGAACGTCACGCGCGCCGCAGACCGGGGCGACCGACCACATGTGGTCGATGTGCCCGTGGGTGACCAGCACCGCGACCGGCTTGAGCCGGTGCTCGCGCAGCAGGTCGTCGAGGTCGCCGACGGCGTTCTGACCGGGATCGACGACCACGCACTCCTCGCCCGCGGCGGGAGCGACGAGGTAACAGTTGGTCTGGAAGGACCCTGCGGGAAAGCCGGCGATGAGCATCTGCCTCAGCTGATCTCGTCAAGAATGCGGATGGGAATGTAACCGAAGGGTACCGGTGCGGGTCGGCGGGCTGCGAACCATTACCCATTGGCCGATACGATTCGCCCACCTCATTAAGTACTACTCGGCACTCGGGAGGGCGAAGCGGTGAGCGGCAAGGAGCGCCAGAAGCAGTTGGCGCGCGAGCACTACGAGCGGCAGATGCAGCGACGCGTCGAACGCGAGGCCAAGGTCAAGCGCAACGCGATCATCGGCAGCACCGCGGCCGGTGTGGTCGTGGTGGCGGGTGTGATCGCCGCGACGACCATGTTCGGGGGCTCCGACACGACGGCGACCGCGACCACCGACCCGGCCCCGTCAGACAACGCCTCCCCGGCCGCCTCGGAGGCCGCGGGCCCGCAGCCCAAGGCCTTCGACCCGGCGAGCGGCACCTGCGGCTACGTCGCGGAGGCGGGCGGCGGCCCGGCCAAGAACGTGGGCCTGCCCCCGGAGAAGGTCGACCTGACGCCCAAGAAGATGACCCTGAAGACCAACCTGGGCGACATCGTCATCAAGGTGTCGGCCGACAAGACCCCGTGCACGGTCAACTCCTTCGCCTTCCTGGCGCAGAAGAAGTACTTCAACGGCTCCAAGTGCCACCGGCTGGGCTCCGACCAGTTCCCGATGCTGCAGTGCGGCGACCCGCTGGCCAAGGCCGACGGCAAGAACCCCACCGACGGCCAGGGCGGCCCCGGCTACCGCTTCGTGAACGAGAACCTGGAGGGCGCCAAGTACACCCGCGGCGTCGTGGCCATGGCCAACAGCGGTCCCGACACCAACGGCAGCCAGTTCTTCATGGTCTACGGCGACACCCAGCTGCCGGCGCAATACACGCCGTTCGGTACGGTCACCAAGGGCCTGGAGATCCTCGACAAGGTGAACAAGGCGGGCTTCCTTCCCCCGGGGGACGGCGGCACCGGGGCGCCGAAGGAAACCGTCGAAATCAAAGACGTGACAATGTCCAGTTAGAGCTGACGTAATACATACAAGGGGCGGTAAGTCCCGAAAGGCTGATGAAAGTGCGGGAGGACACGGTGAGCACCGACCCGTGGGGCCGGGTAGACGACGACGGCACCGTCTACGTACGTACGGCTGAGGGAGAGCGGGCCGTCGGGTCCTGGAAGGCCGGCGAACCGGAGGAGGCGCTTGCCTACTTCCATCGCAAGTTCGACGAGCTGGCCGGGCAGGTCGCCCTGCTGGAACAGCGGGTCCGCGGCACCGACCTGCCACCCGCCCAGGCCGAGGCGACGATCGTCAAGCTTCGCGAGGCGATCACCGACGCGCACGCGGTCGGCGATCTCGACGCGCTGCTGAACCGCCTCAACGCCCTCACGGAGCTGGTCGCCCAGCGCCGGGAGGAGGTCAAGGCCGCTCGCGACGTGGCCAGGGCCGAGGCCAAGGGCGTCAAGGAGCGGATCGTCGCCGAGGCCGAGCGCATCGCCGACGACACCACCCACTGGAAGACCGGTGGCGAGCGGCTGCGCCAGCTGATCGAGGAGTGGAAGGCCGCCGAGCGCATCGACCGGGTGACCGAGGCCGCGCTGTGGAAGCGCCTCTCGGCGGCCCGTACGGCCTTCGCCAAGCGGCGCAAGGCCTACTTCGCGGGGCTGGACGAGCAGCGTGAGGGCGTGCGTTCCACCAAGGAGCGCATCGTGGCCGAGGCCGAGACGCTGGCCTCGTCCACCGACTGGGGCGCCACCGCGTCGGCCTACCGCGAGCTGATGCAGGAGTGGAAGACGGCGGGCAGGGCCTCCCGCGAGGTCGAGGACGAGCTCTGGGGTCGCTTCAAGGGCGCCCAGGACCAGTTCTTCCAGGCGCGGTCGGCCGTCTTCGCCGAGCGCGACGCCTCGCTGGCGGCCAACGCCGAGATCAAGGAGCAGCTCCTGGTCGAGGCGGAGAAGATCCTTCCGGTCACCGACGCCCGCGCCGCCAGGAGCGCCCTGCGCAACCTCCTGGAGCGATGGGAGGCCGCGGGCCCGGTCCCGCGCGAGCAGCGCGACCGCCTGGAGGGTGGCCTGCGCAAGATCGACGAGGCGGTCCGCAAGGCCGAGGAGACGGAGTGGAAGCGCTCCAACCCCGAGGCCCGCGCCCGCGCGCAGAACACGGTCGACCAGCTGCGCAAGTCGATCGCACAGCTGGAGAGCCGCCTGGCCAAGGCCAGGGACGCGGGCAAGGACAAGGACGTCAAGGACTCCGAGGAGGCCCTGGCCGCCCGCCGTTCCTGGCTGGAGGAGGCGGAGCGCACGCTCGCCGAGTTCTCCTGACGCCCGGCGCCGTCACCGGCTGACGACGCGACCCCGGGGCCGCGGGGACACTCCCACCACGGGAGTGCTCCTCGCGGCCCCGCCGCCTGTGGCGGGGCCGCCGGGCACGGACGGGCACGGACGGGCCGGTCGCGAGGCAGGCGGGGTCGCCGGAGGGGCCGTACGGGACGGAGCGGGCGGGAGCCCTCAGGAACCGGCGCCGCTGACCCGGTAGACGTCGTAGACGCCCTGGATGTTGCGGACGGCCTTCAGGACGTGGCCCAGGTGCTTGGGATCGCCCATCTCGAAGGTGAACTTGCTGATCGCCACCCTGTCCCTGGACGTCGTCACCGACGCCGACAGGATGTTGACGTGCTGGTCGGAGAGGGTGCGGGTCACGTCGGAGAGCAGCCGGGGCCGGTCGAGCGCCTCGACCTGCAGCGCGACCAGGAACACCGAGTCGTCGGCGGCGGACCAGGCGACCTCGACCAGGCGGTCGGGCTCGGACTGGAGCTGGTCCATGTTGGGACAGTTGGTGCGGTGCACCGACACGCCGTGCCCGCGGGTGACGAAGCCCACGATCTCGTCGCCGGGCACGGGGGTGCAACATCGCGACAGGCGTACCCAGACGTCGGAGTCGCCCGCGACGACCACTCCCGCGCCGCCGCTGCCGCGGGGGCGCCCGCGCAGCTTGGTCGGCACGGAGGTCTCGGCGATGTCGTCCTCGGCGCCCTCGACTCCCCCGATGGACGTCACGAGCTTCTGCACGACCGTCTGCGCGGCCACGTGGCCCTCGCCGACGGCCGCGTAGAGCGCGGAGACGTCCGGGTAGCGCAGGTCCCTGGCGAGGGCCAGGAGGGACTCTCCGGACATCAGGCGCTGCAGCGGCAGGCCCTGCTTGCGCATGGCGCGGCCGATCGCCTCCTTGCCCGCCTCGATCGCGGTCTCGCGGCGCTCCTTGGAGAACCACTGCCGGATCTTGTTGCGGGCCCGGCCGGACTTGACGAACTTCAGCCAGTCGCGCGAGGGGCCCGCGTCGGGCGACTTGGAGGTGAAGATCTCCACCGTGTCGCCGTTGCCCAGGCGCGACTCCAGAGGCACCAGGCGGCCGTTGACCCTGGCCCCGATACAGCGGTGGCCCACCTCGGTGTGCACGGCGTAGGCGAAGTCGACGGGCGTCGCGTTCTCCGGCAGGGCGATGACCTGGCCTCTGGGGGTGAAGACGTAGACCTCGGAGACCGACAGGTCGAACCTGAGCGACTCCAGGAACTCGCCCGGGTCGGCGGTCTCCTTCTGCCAGTCGAGGAGCTGGCGCAGCCACGCCATGTCGCTGGCGGGCTTCAGCTTCGTCCCGGGAGGACCGGAGACGGTCATGTCCTCCTTGTACTTCCAGTGCGCCGCCACGCCGTACTCGGCCCTGTGGTGCATGCCGTGGGTGCGGATCTGCAGCTCCACCGGCTTGCCCTCGGGGCCGATGACCGTGGTGTGCAGCGACTGGTACATGTTGAACTTGGGCATCGCGATGTAGTCCTTGAACCGGCCGGGGACCGGGTTCCATCGCGCGTGGATCGTGCCGAGCGCCGCGTAGCAGTCGCGGACCGAGTCGACCAGCACCCGGATGCCGACCAGGTCGTAGATGTCGTCGAAGGCGACGTCCCTGGCGATCATCTTCTGGTAGACGGAGTAGTAGTGCTTGGGGCGGCCCTTGACGGCCGCGCGGATCTTGGCGTCGCGCAGGTCTCCGGAGACCTTCTCGATGACCTCCTGCAGGAACAGGTCCCTGCGCGGGGCCCGCTCCGACACCATCCGGGCGATCTCGTCGTACCGCTTGGGATAGAGCATGGCGAACGCGAGGTCCTCCAGCTCCCACTTGATGGTGTTCATGCCCAGCCGGTGGGCGAGCGGCGCGAAGATCTCCAGCGTCTCCCGCGACTTCTGGTGCCGCTTGTGCTCGGGCAGGTAGCGCATGGTGCGCATGTTGTGCAGCCGGTCGGCGAGCTTGATCACCAGCACCCGGATGTCGCGGGACATCGCCACGACCATCTTGCGCACGGTCTCGGCCTCGGCCGCGGCGCCGAACTTGACCTTGTCGAGCTTGGTGACGCCGTCGACCAGCAGCGCGATGTTGTCGCCGAAGTCCGAGCGCAGCTCGTCGAGACCGTAGGCGGTGTCCTCGACGGTGTCGTGCAGCAGCGCCGCGCACAGCGTCTCGTCGTCGGTGCCGAGCTCGGCCAGGATCGTGGCCACCGCCAGCGGATGGGTGATGTACGGGTCGCCGCTCTTACGCTTCTGGTCGCGGTGGTGGTAGGCGGCCACGTCGTAGGAGCGCTCGATGAGCCGCAGGTCCGCCTTCGGGTGGGTCGCGCGGACCGTCCGGAACAGCGGCTCCAGGACCGGATTCATGCCGCCACCCCACTGCCCCCCAAAACGTGCGAGCCTTCGCCTTACCGCCGGCTTCTCCTCGGCGGCTCCGGACATGGCGGAACCGGCATCGCCTGCTGGGACGGCCGTCTCGGGACCGCCACCGCCGGCGGTCGCGTCGGGGACGACCACATCACGGGGCACTCAGACTCCTTACGTTCGAGTCCAGATCCCTCAGTGTATCCAGACGGGGTTGTGTGCATTTGTCCGCGGGGTCGATCAAACGACGACGAGAGGGTGCAACTCCACGTCGGTCAGGCGCTCGCGGCCCTTGAGGAAGGCCAGCTCCATGAGCACGGCGATCGCGACGACGTCGGCGCCCGCCCTGCGGACCAGCTCCACCGCCGCGCGCGCCGTACCTCCGGTGGCGAGCACGTCATCGACGATGAGGACGCGCTCCCCGGGGGTGAAGGCGTCCCGGTGAACCTCGATGGTGGCGGAGCCGTACTCCAGATCGTAGGACGCCTCAAGCGTCTCAGAGGGCAGTTTGCCTTTCTTCCGTACCGGGACGAAGCCCGCGCCCGCCCGGATGGCGACCGGGGCGGCCAGGATGAACCCCCGCGCCTCGATTCCGACGATCTTGTCCACCTCGTACAGCCCGGCCAGTTCCTCGGTCACCGCGGTGAACACCACCGGGTCGGCGAGCAGGGGGGTGATGTCCTTGAACAGCACTCCGGGCTGCGGGTAGTCGGGCACGTCGCGGATGCGGTCGAGGATCAGGCTGCTCAGCTCGGTCATGGTCGGCGCTCCTGTGGAGATCTCGGGGTGGGAAACACCGGGGGGCCGGTGGTGCCGGGGGCGGTGGAGAGGGCGGGAAGGGACGGGAAAGGCGCGGGGAACCGGGGAACCGGGGAACCGGTGGCGCCGGAGAGGGCGGGGAGGTGCGGGAGACACCGGGAAACGATGGCGCGGGGAAGGCGACGACAGGTAAGGAAAACGCCTCCGCTCCCCGTGCGGGGAGCGGAGGCGCGGACGTGCTCGTGCTTACTTCTTCCTCCGCTTGTCACCGGCCGGGGAGGTCCGGCCGGCGGCCGGGGCGGCGCCGTTGGAGGCGCCGTTGGAGGCTCCGGCGGTGACCGGCTGACGCACCGTCTTGATCCCGGAACCGCCTCCGTGCGCGGCGAGCCTGTTGGCGATCTCCGTGTAGAGCGTCTCGCGCTCCTTCAGCGTGACCAGCAGCGGCGTCGCGACGCACAGCGAGGAGTAGGTGCCGACGAGCATGCCGACGAACAGCGACAGCGACAGGTCCTTCAGCGTTCCCGCGCCGAACAGCGTGGTGCCGATGAAGAGGATCGCCGCGACCGGCAGGATCGCCACCAGGGTGGTGTTCAGCGACCGGATCAGCGTGTGGTTCAGCGCGTTGTTGGCGGCCTCGGTGTAAGTGATCTTGGAGGTCCTGCCGATCTTGGCGGTGACCTCCTTGATCATGTCGAAGACGACGACGGCGTCGTACAGCGAGTATCCGAGGATCGTCAGGAAGCCCAGCAGAGTCGCCGGGGTGACCTCGAAGCCGGACCAGGCGTAGACGCCGGCGGTGATCACCAGGTCGTGCAGCAGCGCCACGACGGCGGCCAGCGCCATCTTCCACTCGAAGGCCATCGTCAGGTACAGGATGATCGCCAGCATGAAGACGATCAGTCCGATGATGGCCTTGTTGGCCACCTGACCGCCCCACGAGGCACCGATCACCTGCAGGTTGACCTGGTCCACCGGCAGCTTGAACTCGGTGGAGACGGCCTTCTGCATCTTGGTGACCTGGTCGGCCGGGAGGCTCTCCGTGGTGACCCGCCAGCCGTTCTGGGTCGTCTGCGCGATGACCTGGTGCGCGCCGGCGTCGGTGAACGTGGCGCGCACCTGCTCGATGTTGGCGGTCGGGGCCTTGAAGGAGAAGACGGACCCGCCCTTGAACTCCACGCCCAGGTTGAGGCCGTTGAAGACCAGCCCGGCGATGGAGATCACCAGCAGGACTGCGGAAAGGGAGTACCAGAGCTTCTTGCGGCCGACGAAGTCGACGTCGACCTCGCCCCGGTACAGCCGGCGCGCGATGCCGGACATCAGGCCTCCTGCGGAACGGTCTTGGGAGCGACGGGAGCCTCACTCATGCGCTCGGCGTCGAGCCCGGAGAGCTTGTGCCCCTTGGCGAAGAACGGCAATCTGGCCAGCATCGCGACGAACGGCTTGGTGAACATGAACACCACCGCGATGTCGATGAGCGTGGTCAGGCCCATGGCGAAGGCGAACCCGGCCACACCGCCGACCGCCAGGAAGTAGAGCACCACGGCGGCGATGAACATGACGGCGTCGGCGATGAGGATCGTCCGCCGGGCGCGGACCCAGGCGACCTCGATGGCCGTGCGCAGCGAGCGCCGGCCCTCCTTCATCTCGTCGCGGATCCGTTCGAAGTAGACGATGAACGAGTCCGCGGTGATACCGATCGAGACGATCAGTCCGATGATGTGCGGCAGCGAGAGGCGGAAGCCCGCGAACGCGCCGAGCAGCACGACGGCCTGGTAGGTCACGATCGTGGCCACCACGAGGCTCAGCACCGACACGATGCCCAGACCCCGGTAGTAGAGCATCGAGTAGACGACGACCAGCAGGAGGCCGATCGCGCCCGCGATGAGACCGCCGCGCAGCTGGTCGGCGCCCAGCGTGGAGGAGACCTCCTCGATGGAGCTCTTCTCGAACTTCAGCGGCAGCGCGCCGTACTTGAGCTGGTTGGCCAGCTCGTCGGCCGTCACCTGGGTGAAGCTGCCGGAGATCTGCGCCCGGCCGCCGGTGATGGGCTCCTGGATGACGGGCGCGGAGATGACCACGCCGTCGAGGACCATGGCGACCTGGTTGCGGGGAGCCTGCGAGTTGAAGGCCGTGGTGGTGACCTTCGACCACTGGTCGGGACCCTGGCCCTTGAAGGCGAGCTGGACGAGCCACTCACCGGTGGTCTGGTCGACGCCGGAGGACGCGCTGTCGATCGAGGTGCCGGTCACGGCCGCCTTGTCCAGCACGAACTTGGTGCTGCCGTCCTGGCTGCAGCCGACGTACTGCTTGTCCGGCGCGTCCTGGGCGCCCACCCCCGCGTCCTTGGCGCAGTCGAGCGTCTCGAACCGCTTGAGCGCCGCGGGGTCGATCCCGGTGGGGTCGACGCCCGCCATGGGGTCGTCGGGCGCCGTCGGCGGGACCGTCGGCGCGGCGCTGGCGTCGGGCGTGGCACTGGCGTCCGGGGCCGCGCTCTTGCCCGGCTTGGCGGGCTTGTCACCCTTGTCGCCGCTCGGCTCGGCGGAGGGCGCGGGAGTGGCGCCGGGGCTCGGGTTGGTCAGCGCCGACGACAGGGCGCGGCCGGCCGGGGAGGCTCCCGGGTCGGGCGCGGCGGTCGTGCCGGGCTTCGGGGTCCCCGACTCGGCGGGCTTGGACTCCTTGTTGCCCTTGCGCCCGGAGGCGGTGGGCGAGGGAGTCGGCGTCGGCGCCTGGGTGGAGAGCTGGCCCGGGGGCGGAGGCGACCCGGCCCCGATCGCCAGCACTTGGCGGAACCTCAGCTCCGCGGTGGTGCCGACCAGCTTGACGACTTCCTCCTGGCCAGCTCCGGGAACGGAGATGACGATGTTGTCACCGGATTTGGCGACCTCGGCGTCGGAGATGCCGCTGCCGTTCACCCGCTCGCGGATGATGTTCACGGCGAGGTCGAGGCTCTCCTGCGAGGGAGCGCCCCCGTTCGGCGTGACGGGCTGCAGCGTCACGGTCGTGCCGCCGGCGAGGTCGAGGCCATACTCCGGGGTGTACGCCTTGTTGAGGAGCATCGCCCCGCCCATGGCGAGAATGATCGCCAGAAGCACCAGGAGCATGCGCCCCGGTCTGCTCTGGCCGCTGGTCGGTCGGGCCACTGGTCGTCAGTTCTTTCGGTTATAGGGGGTTGGAGGTGAGGCTACTCACGGCTTCTTGCTCGTCGTGTCGTGGTCTGCACCTTGCTGTTCCGCCGTCTCCACGACACCGTGGTCGACAGCCTTGACATTCTCCTCCTCCGCGTCGTCAACGGGAACCAGGACACGGCCGATGGCCGCCTTGACCCAGCGGGTCTCCACGCCGGGGGCGATCTCCAGGATCACGTCGTCGGCGTCGATGGCCACCACGGTCGCGAAAAGACCCGTCGTGGTCATGACACCGGTGCCCGGCGTGAGACTGTTCTGCATCTTGACCTGCTCCTGCTGCCGCTTGCGCTGCGGCCGGATGAGCAGGAAGTAGAACACCACGACCATGAGAGCGATCATGATCAGGCTCGAATAGTTGCCGCCCACAGGGCCGCTCCCTCTCTTGAGATTGACCGGCGGAAGCCGGACGTCACATACGGCCACGCCGCTCAGCACGTCAGCCTACACAGCCAGCCAAGGCTCGGAGTTTAGGCGAGCTGTTAAGAGCGCGGCAACGAAGTCACGTTTTGGCGCGCAGGGAAGTTCCCATTTCGATACGGTTGTCATCGATCTGTGATCAATCCTGTACGACTTCCCTACCGACTCCCAACGTTAGACGGCTCCAGGATCATCCTCAAGATCGATGAGAAACGAGGCCCCGAAGGCGTCCGGCGGGGGCACCAATCCCAGATGGGTCCAGGCCGCCGCGGTCGCCACCCGGCCACGGGGGGTGCGGGCCAGCAGTCCCTGCCGCACCAGGAACGGCTCGGCGACCACCTCCACCGTCTCCGGCTCCTCCCCCACCGCGACCGCCAGTGTCGACAGCCCCACCGGCCCGCCGCCGAACTTGCGCAGCAGCGCCCCGAGCACCGCCCGGTCGAGCCGGTCGAGCCCCTCGGCGTCGACCTCGTAGAGGTTGAGCGCGGCGGAGGCGACATCCCTGGTGACGACGCCCTCGGCGCGCACCTCGGCGAAGTCGCGGACCCGGCGCAGCAGCCGGTTGGCGATGCGGGGGGTGCCCCGGGAGCGGCCGGCGATCTCGCGGGCGGCGTCGCCGGGGAGCGTGACGCCCAGCAGGCGTGAGGAGCGGTGCAGCACCTCCTCCAGCTCGGCGACCCCGTAGAAGTCCATGTGCGCGACGAAGCCGAAGCGGTCGCGCAGCGGCGCGGGAAGCATGCCGGCCCGGGTGGTGGCGCCGACCAGGGTGAACGGGGCGATCTCCAGCGGGATCGCGGTCGCCCCGGGACCCTTGCCCACCACGATGTCGACGCGGAAGTCCTCCATCGCGAGGTAGAGCATCTCCTCGGCGGGCCTGGCCATCCGGTGGATCTCGTCGATGAACAGGACCTCGCCCTCGGAGAGGGTCGACAGGATCGCCGCGAGGTCGCCGGCCCGCTCCAGCGCGGGCCCCGAGGTGATCCTGAGGGGCACGGAGAGCTCGGTCGCGATGATCATGGAGAGGGTCGTCTTGCCCAGCCCGGGCCCGCCGCTCATCAGCACGTGGTCCGGCGGCCGGTTGCGCCGCAGCGCGCTCTGCAGCACCAGCGACAGCTGCTCGCGCACCCGCGTCTGGCCGATGAACTCCTCCAGCCGCTTGGGCCGCAGCGCCGCCTCGATGTATCTCTCGTCGCCCTCGGCGTCCGGCGACACCAGATCACGGTCGGAACTCACGCCGCCCCTCCCCTGCTCGCCGCGCGGCGGAACCGCCGGAGCCCCTTCGGGCACCGCGTGGCGGCCCCGCCCACCGTCTCCCGGCACACGTCCCGTACGGCGCGCTCGCCCCTCATCGCACGCTCAGCGCGCGGAGCGCGGCCTTGAGCAGGGCCGCGACCTGCGGGGTGCGGCCCTCGGCCAGCTCGGCGGCGGCCTGCGGCTCGACGGTGGCGACCGCCTCGTCGGCGTCTCTCCCCGAATAGCCCAGACCGACCAGCCCGGAGTGGACCTGGGCGCGCCAGGCGGGCGCGGCGGCGCGGCCGTCGAGCGCGGCGCTGACGGCCTCCTCCGGCGTGCCGAGCTTGTTCTTGAGGTCGACGATGATCCGCTGGGCGCCCTTCGGGCCCACCCCGGGGACCCTCGTCAGCGCCTTGACGTCGGCGGAGGCCACCGCCACCCGGAGCGCGTTGGGAGTGTGCACGGCCAGCATCGCCAGGGCGACCTTGGGGCCGACCCCGCTCGCCGTCTGCAGCATCTCGAAGATGCCGCGCTCGTCGTCGGTGACGAAGCCGAACAGGGTGAGCGACTCCTCGCGGACCACCAGCGAGGTGGCGAGCCTGGCCTCCTCGCCCGTCCTGAGCGTCGCCAGCGTGCCCGGCGTGCAGTGCACGAGGACCCCCACCCCGCCGACCTCGACGACCGCCCCGTCAGCGGTGATCGCGGTCACCTGCCCTCGCACCGAGGCGATCACTTCGCGGTTCCTCTCGGGTGTCCGGCCCTGCCACGGCCTCGGAAGTAGGCGGCGGGGGTGGTGGTGGCGCCCGCCGCCTTCGCGGCGGCCTCGGCCAGCCTGCTCTGGGCCCCGCCCCGCCACACGTGGCAGATCGCGAGGGCGAGCGCGTCGGCGGCGTCGGCGGGCTTGGGCATGGCGTCCAGCCGCAGCAGCCGGGTCACCATCGTGCCGACCTGCTGCTTGTCGGCCGTGCCGCTGCCGGTGATGGCGGCCTTGACCTCGGACGGCGTGTGCAGCGCGACCGGCAGGCCCCTGCGGGACGCGCACAGGATCGCCACGGCGGAGGCCTGCGCGGTGCCCATCACGGTCCTGAGGTTGTGCTGGGCGAAGACCCGCTCCACGGCCACCGCGTCGGGCCGGACCTCGTCGAGCCACCGCTCGATGCCCGCCTCGATCGCCACCAGCCGGGCGCCGATCTCGTCGTCGGCGGGGGTGCGGACGACCCCGACCTTGACCAGGCTCAGCGGCGCGCCGGGCCTCCCCTCGACGGCGCCGAGCCCGCATCGGGTAAGCCCGGGATCGACCCCCATCACCCGCAACTCGGGCAACCGCACCGACACGCCTCCGCTCGCCGAACACCTGTTCGGTGGCAGACTCTACCGCGTGGGAGCGGCCCGCGCACGGCTCTTCCCCGGCCCGCCGGAGCAGCCGCGAGCGGGTCCCGGGCTCACAGGTGCTGGGCGGCGGGTTCCGCGTCCTCGGCGTCCTCGTCGCTCTTCTTGTCGCGCAGCCGGTCCAGGCGGTTCATCACCGGCGAGGCCGAGATCCCGTGGATGGCCAGGGAGGCCAGCACGGTGAAGGCGACCACGGCCCAGAGCTCCTCGGCGGGCACGCCGAAGTCGGCCTGGCCGAGGGCGTAGGCGAGGTAGAACAGCGAGCCGATGCCGCGGATGCCGAAGAACGCCGTCGCGACGCGCTCGCGCGGCCCCGCCCTGCCGCCCAGCTCGGCGAGCCAGCCGGTCAGCGGCCGGATGACCAGCAGCAGCAGGAGGCCGACCGCGGCACCCCGCCAGGTGAGCGCGGACAGGCCGCCCATCGCGACGAAACCGCCGAGCAGCATGATCAGCCAGGCGGTGAACAGCCGCTCGAGCTGCTCGATGAAGCCGTGCAGCACCCCGTTGTAGCCGTGGCTGCGCTCGGCCGCCCTGATGGTGCAGGCGGTCACGAACACCGCGATGAAGCCGTAGCCGTGCACCAGCTCGGTGAGGCCGTAGGCCAGGAACGTCGCGGCCAGCGCCACGAAGCCGTCGCGGTGCTCGGCCAGCCGCAGGTCGGACTTCTGGGCGCGGAAGAAGAGCCGCCCCAGTCCCTTGCCGATCAGCAGGCCGCACACCACGCCCGCGGCGCACCGGTAGAGCAGGTCCACCAGCGTCCACTCGGCGATCCAGCCGACACCCCCGCTGACGGCCAGCGCGATCGCGGCGTACACCAGGGGGAAGGCCAGGCCGTCGTTGAGGCCCGCCTCGGAGGTGAGGGTGAAGCGGACCTCGTCGTCGGCCTTCTCCGAGTCGACGGGCTCGCCGACCTGCACGTCGGAGGCGAGCACCGGGTCGGTCGGCGCGAGCACCGCGCCCAGTAGCAGCGCCGCGGCCAGGGGCCAGCCGAGCAGGCCGTACGCCGCGGCGGCCACGGCGAGGACGGTCAGCGGGAGCGTCCACCCCAGCAGGCGCCAGGTCGAGGACCAGTCGTGCCGCCCGAAGGGCCGGTTGATGGCCAGCCCGGCGCCCATGAGCGAGATCAGCACGCAGATCTCGGTGGCGTGCTCGACCAGCGCCCGGTGAGCCACCGGATCGGGATCGGGCAGCTCCAGGGGCAGGGCGTAGAGGAGGAGGCCGCCCAGCAGGCAGGCCAGCGGGAGCGAGAAGGGACGGCGGTTGAGGAGCCGCGGCAGCGTGGCCGCGAGCAGCGCGGCGACCCCCGCCACGGCAAAGATCAGGTCAGGATTGCCCATTGTCCGCGTGATATGCCCTTGACCACGCGGACAAACCTCGCAGACAACCCGAGATCACACCGAATGGTCCGGGTTACGCGTCGAGCTTCTCCATGACCTCGTCGGAGACATCGAAGTTGGCCCAGACGTTCTGCACGTCGTCGCTGTCCTCGAGGGCGTCGATCAGCCTGAAGACCTTGCGGGCGCCGTCCTCGTCCAGCGGGACGTTCATCGTCGGCATGAAACTGGACTCGGCCGAGTCGTAGTCGATCCCGGCCTCCTGCAGGGCCTTGCGGACCGGGACGAGGTCGGTGGCCTCGGAGACGACCTCGAACTGGTCGCCCAGGTCGTTGACCTCCTCGGCGCCCGCGTCGAGGACCGCGACCAGCACGTCGTCCTCGGCCAGCTCACCCTTGGGGACGAGCACGACGCCCTTGCGGTTGAACATGTAGGACACCGAGCCGGGGTCGGCCAGCGAGCCGCCGTTGCGGGTCAGCGCGACGCGGACCTCGGAGGCGGCGCGGTTGCGGTTGTCGGTGAGGCACTCGATCAGCACCGCGACGCCGCCGGGGGCGTAACCCTCGTACATGATGGTCTGCCAGTCGGCGCCGCCGGCCTCCAGTCCGCCGCCGCGCTTACGGGCACGCTCGATGTTGTCGATCGGGACCGAGCTCTTGCGCGCCTTGGTGATGGCGTCGTACAGCGTCGGGTTGCCGTCCGGATCGGGTCCGCCGGTCCGGGCCGCGACCTCGATGTTCTTGATGAGCTTGGCGAACAGCTTGCCGCGCTTGGAGTCGAGCGCGGCCTTCTTGTGCTTCGTCGTCGCCCATTTGGAGTGGCCGGACATCGCCTAGAGCTCCCTCACCATCTCAGCGAAATATGAATGCACACCGACATCCCCGGTAAGTTCCGGGTGGAAGGACGTGGCGAGCAGCGGTCCTTGGCGGACCGCGACGATCCTATCCCCAGGTTCGGCCAGCGCCAGCACTTCGACTCCCGAACCCACGGATTCCACCCAGGGCGCGCGGATGAAGACGGCCCGCATGCCGCCGCGGCCGGCGAAGTCGACGTCGGCCTCGAAGGAGTCGACCTGGCGGCCGAAGGCGTTGCGGCGGACGACCATGTCGATGCCGCCGATGGTCTGCTGACCTTCGATCCCGCCCTCGATCCGGTCGGCCAGCATGATCATTCCGGCGCAGGAGCCGTAGGCGGGCATGCCCGCCTTGATCCGCATCCGAAGTGGTTCGAGCAGGTCGAAGGTCTCGGCGAGCTTCCACATCGTGGTGGACTCGCCGCCCGGGATGACGAGGCCGTCGACCGCCTCCAGCTCACGGGGACGCCGTACGGTGACCGCTCTTGCGCCCACCGCCTCCAGGGAGCGCACGTGCTCGCGCACGTCTCCTTGCAGCGCGAAGACGCCGATCGTGGGGACGATGGTCACCGGTGGTCCTTCCCGTCCGGGTGAGATGCCCCTTCAGCGTATGGCCACCCCTCGTACCGGCCCAAACCGGTTCACGCTCCGGCCCGGCGCGGAATCCGCGCCGTGACGACGGCCCGGATCCCCGTTCCCGTGCCGGGGCCGTCCGGGGCCGTCCGGGGCCGTCCGGGGCCGGGGAGCCGCGGGTCCCCGGCCGGAACGCGTCGCGGGTGCCCCGCCGCACGTGCGGCGGGGCACCCGCGACCATGGGTGTCAGGTGATCTCCGGCGATCGAGACGAGGTCAGGGACGCTTGGTCTCCAGGTCCACGGTCTCCTGGATCCAGTCGATCCCGGGGGTCCTGGCGGCCGAGGGGTCGACCGGGCGCAGGTAGGTCCGCTGCACGCCGGGGACCCGGTCCTCGATCACGAAGGTCGCCTTGGTGTGCGCCGCCGAGCCCGGCTGCGTCACCTTCGGCAGCACCTTGAAGTCGGCGGTGAGCCGGTCACGCTCGATCCGGGTCATCACGTAGCCGCGCTGGTTGTTGTAGAACTTCAGGTGCGGGTTGATCGTCAGGTACGGGTGGGTCGCCGGGTCGGAGTCGAGGCCGTCGCCGCCCGTGGTGATGGACGAGGCGACCAGCTCGGAGCCGACCGTGCGGGTGGTGGGGTCGTCGTAGTCGAGCTTGAGGTCGCTCGCCCAGTGGGCGTGCACGTCGCCGGTGAGCACCACCGGGTTGCGCACCTCGGCGTCCACCCAGCCCTGGGTGATGCGCTGCCGCGAGGCGACGTAGCCGTCCCAGGCGTCCTGGCTGGTGATCTTGGCGGGTCCGGCGTTGTTGTCGCGCTGGGCGAAGAAGACCTGCTGGCCGATGACGTCCCAGCGCGCCTCGGAGCGCCGCATGCCGTCCAGCAGCCAGCGCTCCTGCGCCTCGCCGGTGATCGAGCGGGCGGGGTCGACCGCCGCCGGGCAGTCGCTGTAGCCGTCACCGCAGCCCTGGTCGCTGCGGTACTGGCGGGTGTCGAGCATGTGGAAGGTGGCCATCCTCCCCCACCGGACGCGCCGGTAGAGCTGCATGTCGACGCCCCGGGGGATGGAGGCGCGCCGCAGCGGCATGTTCTCGTAGTACGCCCTGAAGGCCGCCTCGCGCCGGGCGAGGAAGTTCGGCTGGGGCACCTCGGGCTTCTCGGGCACCTCGTCGGCCCAGTTGTTGTCCAGCTCGTGGTCGTCCCAGACGACCAGCCAGGGGGCGGCGGCGTGCGCGGCCTGCAGGTCGGGGTCGGTCTTGTACTGGGCGTGCCGCTGGCGGTAGTTCGCCAGGCTCTCGGTCTCCGGCCCCTCGTGGTGGCGGATGTTGCCGCCGGGGATGGTGTAGGTGTCGCGCCGGTACTCGTACTGATAGTCGCCCAGGTGCAGGATCAGGTCGGGCCGCTCCTCCGCCAGGCGCCGGTAGGCGGTGAAGTAGCCGTGCTCGTACTGGGCGCAGGAGACGAAGGCCATCGCCAGGGCCGAGCCGTGGGAGAGGACGTGCGGGGCCGTCCTGGCCCTGCCGATCGGTGAGACGTACGGGCCGACCTTGAAGCGGTACCAGTAGTCCCTGTCGGAGGGCAGCCCGTTCAGCTCGACGTGGACGCTGTGGCCCCACTCGGGAGCGGCCGTGGCCACGCCCCGGCGCAGCGGGCGGCGGCCACTCTCGTCGCCGTAGACGTGCCACTCGACGGCGAAGGGCCGGGCGGGCATGCCGCCCAGGCCGTCCTCGGCGAGCGGCTGGGGTGCCAGACGGGTCCAGATCACGAAGCCGCCGGAGTCGGGGTCCCCGCAGGCGACGCCGAGCGTGAACGGGTCCGAGCGCAGGCCGCGGGAGGCCAGGGACGCCAGAGACGCGGCGCTCTCCTGGGCGGGTCCGGGATCGGCGTGCGCGGCGGCGGGGATGCCCGCCGCCGCACCGGCCGCGATACCGGTGACGAGAAAGGACCGGCGGGTGAACTTCGACAAGGGAAACCTCCCGGGTGATCGGGCTCGAACGCCCGTCAGCCTCGCGGAGCACCATGACTGAGGAGTTAACTCCTCCTGTCAGGAAAAAGGCGATCTCCATGACGGAGATCGCCTTTTCCCGGTTTTCCGGAGTTCCCAGGGGGCCCCTGGCACCCCCGTCCGCTCTACCAGCCGCGCTCGGCGAGCCGGTGCGGGGCCGGGATGTCGTCGACGTTGATGCCGACCATGGCCTCACCCAGACCGCGGGAGACCTTAGCGATGACGTCGGGGTCATCGTAGAAGGTGGTGGCCTTGACGATCGCGGAGGCGCGCTCGGCGGGGTTGCCGGACTTGAAGATGCCCGAACCGACGAACACGCCCTCGGCGCCGAGCTGCATCATCATCGCCGCGTCGGCCGGGGTGGCGATGCCGCCGGCGGTGAACAGCACGACCGGCAGCTTGCCGGTCCTGGCGACCTCGGCGACCAGCTCGTACGGCGCCTGGAGCTCCTTGGCCGCGACGTAGAGCTCGTCCTCGGGCAGCGAGCCCAGGCGCTTGATCTCGCCCCTGATCTTGCGCATGTGGGTGGTGGCGTTGGAGACGTCGCCGGTGCCGGCCTCGCCCTTGGAACGGATCATCGCCGCGCCCTCGGTGAGGCGGCGCAGCGCCTCGCCCAGGTTGGTCGCGCCGCAGACGAAGGGCACCGTGAACTGCCACTTGTCGATGTGGTTGGCGTAGTCGGCCGGGGTGAGCACCTCGGACTCGTCGATGTAGTCGACGCCGAGCGACTGGAGCACCTGGGCCTCGACGAAGTGGCCGATGCGGGCCTTGGCCATGACCGGGATCGAGACGGCGGCGATGATGCCGTCGATCATGTCGGGGTCGCTCATCCGGGAGACGCCGCCCTGGGCGCGGATGTCGGCGGGCACCCGCTCGAGCGCCATGACGGCGACGGCGCCGGCGTCTTCGGCGATCTTGGCCTGCTCGGCGTTGACGACGTCCATGATGACGCCGCCCTTGAGCATCTCTGCCATGCCGCGCTTGACCCGGGCGGTTCCGGTGACGGTGGTCTCGCTGACTTCGGGCGTGCTGCTGGACACGGTCTCTACCTCACGACGGCTGGCTGCGGATCACGGGCCGTCCGCGGGGGACGGCCACTACGCTTCCATCGTAGGCGCTGGCGGCCCGCCCCCTCACATGACGTCTTGTCGCTGTCGGGCGATCTTCTTGGACAGGATGTAGGACTCGCGCGGTCAGGGAATGACGGGTTTGGCGGAGGCGAGCACGACCCAGACCTGTCCCGGGGCGAAGTTCATCGCCTCGCCCGCCTCCGTGGTGAAGACGGTGCCGTCCTTCTCCTTGGGCCGCGACCAGCGGGCCTTGAACGCCTGGCCGTCGCGGAGCACGATCGCCCTGCCCTTGCCGGTGCTGTGCACCAGCGGGGTGTAGCTCTGGTTCTTGTCGTGGAACTGCGAGCGTTCCGTCTTGGTGTACTGCACGACGATCGTGGGCGCGCCGAGCTGGCCGCCCTCGGCCGCCATGTCCTTCTTGCCGTCCTGCCAGATCAGCCACTTGCCCGCCGCCTCCGACCAGCGGAAGGTGAAGCTCGCCGCCGGATACTTCACGCTGTACGTCTTGCGCGGCACGCCGCCCTCGGGCGCGTCGCCGAAGGTGAACCCGATGTCCTTGGCCCTGCTCGCCTTGGGCGCCCCGGCCAGCAGCCGCCTGGTGTTGGCGAACAGGTTGTAGGGGGCGAAGCGTCCCGGCTGGCGGAAGTACGCGCCCGGCTGCCTGCTGTCGGAGACGTCGAAGAGCGGCGCCTCGGCGATGAAGGGGAGCATCTTGGTCTGCGCGCCCGAGTAGGCGAAGGCGGGCCTGCCGAACTGCGGGACGATGTGCAGGTCGGAGATGCGGGCACTGCGGACCGGGCCGACCTTGGCCGGGATCTTCGAGGAGAAGATCGCCATCAGGCGGGTCAGGCCCGCCTCGACCTGCTCGACGTAGACGACGTCGGCGCTCTTCAGGCCGAGTTGCGGCTTGCCCGCCGAGGTGTTCTCGATCTTCACCGCGAGCACCGCCCTGCGGGCCGCGCCGGGCAGGCCGGTGAAGGGATGCGTCGGCTCGGGCGTGGGCGTCGGGGCCGTGCTGGGCTCGCCGGCCGCGCCCGCGGGGCTGCCCGGGGCCGGATCGTCGGAGGAACAGGCGGCGGCGGGCGCCAGGACCGCGACTCCCGCCAGCGTGACGGCGATCATCCGGGACACCCGCACGGCTCATCTCCTCAAGTCGGCCACTCGGTTTGGCCACTCAGTCATGAATCGCCAAGAGCTTACCGGTGTCCGACTTGTCAGATACTCCGGTTCATATACGCCTTAATCATCCTTATTCAGCGGCCAGGGCCTTCGGGGGCGCGTCGTCGATCTCGAAGAAGCCCGGATACTCGGTGTGCCCGGCCAGCCGCAGCGTGCGGGCCAGCCAGCGGCGCTGCGCCGTCCGGGTGACGCCCACCGCGTTGTTGTAGAACCTGCGGGAGTAGAGGACTTTGGCCACGGCCGCGTCCAGTTCCTCCAGCAGGTCGGCCCCCGCGGGGGTGTCGGCCAGCCGGTCGCGGAAGCGCTCCTGGTCCACGACGGCGCGCAGGGCGCGCGACAGGTCGCTCTCGGCGTGCTCGCGCTCCTCGGGACCCGCGGTACGGGCCTCGTGGGCGGCCGCGGCCAGCACCAGGCTCGTCGCCGGGTCCAGCAGCCGGGAGGCCGCCAGCTCCAGGCTGACGGCGGTCCGCCGCACCAGGGCGGCGTCCAGGGACTCGCGGGCCAGCTCCAGCCGGATGTGCATCCGGTCGAGCCGCCCCGCCCGCCAGGAGATGTAGACGGCGAGGAGCACCACGATCGCGCCCACCACCAGGATCAGCGTGGTCGTCACAGCCTGTCGCCCCTCACGGCCGCGCCCTCCCCGTCCCTCCCGGTCCCGACGACGGCCCCCGCCGCGTCCGGCACCGTGCTCGCCGCAGAGTCCGTCACGGAGTCCGCCGCAGGGTCCGCCGCAGAGTCCGCCACGGAGTCCTCCTCGACCCCGGCCGTGCTCGCCACGGTCTCGTAGACCCGCAGGACGTCGCGGGCGACCGTCGACCAGTCGTACTTGCGCACGGCGAGGCGTGCCTTCTCCGACAGTCCGGCCCGGCGCCCGGGGTCGTCGAGCAGCGCGGCGGCCTCGCGGGCGAGCGACCTGGCGTCGCCCGTCTCGAACAGGGCCCCCGCCCGGCCGTCGTCGAGCACCTTGCGGAAGGCGGGGATGTCGCTCGCCAGGACCGCCGCGCCGGCCGACATCGCCTCGGTCAGCACGATGCCGAAGCTCTCACCGCCCAGGTTGGGCGCGCAGAAGACGTCGACCGTGTGGTAGGCGCGTACCTTGTCCTCCTCGCTGACCATGCCGAGCAGGCCGATCCGGTCGTGGAAGGCGGGCGGGACCCGCTCCAGCACCTCGTCGGCGTCACCGGGCCCGGCCAGGAGCAGGCGCAGCGCGGGCCGCTCGGCGGCCAGCAGGGCGAACGCCTCCAGCAGCACCGGCAGGCCCTTGCGCGGCTCGTCCATCCTGCCGAGGAAGCCGATCACCTCGCCCTCGTCCCAGCCGGGCAGCGGCTCGCCCTCGGCGTAGCGGCTCACCGTCACCCCGTTGGGGATGAGCACGGCGTCACCGCCCATGAACTCGACCAGGGTCTTCCTGGCGGCGTCGGACACGGCGATCCTGCCGCCGATCTTCTCCAGCGCGCTCATGATCACCGGCACCCCGACCGAGAAGGAGCGGGAGTTGCCGTACGAGGCGTGGAAGGTGGCCACGATCGGCCCCCTGGCCACCCAGCAGGCGAGCAGCCCGAGCGAGGGGATGGCCGGCTCGTGCACGTGCAGCACGTCGAAGCGGCCCTCGCGCACCCAGCGGCGCACCCGGTTCGCCGACAGGAACCCGAACGACATCCTGGCCACCGACCCGTTGAACGGCACCGGGACGGCGCGGCCCGCCGAGGTCACGTACGGGGGCAGCTCGGCGTTCTCCGCGGCCGGGGAGATCACCGAGACGTGGTGGCCGTCGGCCATGAGCGCCTCGGCCAGATCCTGGATGTGCACCTGGACGCCGCCCGGCACGTCCCACGTGTAGGGGCAGACGATGCCGATCCTCATGGCCTGCTCTCCCGGGTCTCCCGGGGCTCCAGGTCCTCGAGCCAGAGGCGCTGGAGCATGTGCCAGTCCTCGGGGTGCTCGGCGATGCCCTTCTCGAAGACGGTGGCGAGGCTCTGCATGACGACGGCCACCTTCTCCTTCCTGGTGCCCTCGGCCGGGATCGCGATCTCCTCGTGGAACTGCAGCCCCCAGCCGTCCTCCTCGAAGTAGGGGATCGCCGGGATGAGGGCGGCCCCGGTGTGCACGGCCAGCAGGCCGGGACCGGCGGGCATCCGGGTGGCCGAGCCGAAGAACTGCACCTCGACCCCGTTCGCGGTCAGGTCGCGCTCGGCGGGAAGGGCGACCGGCAGGCCCGCGCGCAGGCGCTGCGCCAGGGTGCCGAAGGTGTGGCCGTCACCGCCGGTGAGCGGCAGCACCTCCATGCCGAGCCCCTCGCGGAAGGCGGTGTAGCGGTGGAACAGAGACTCGGGCTTGAGCCGCTCGGCGACCGTGGTGAACGGGTGGCCCGTGCCGGCGAACCAGGCGCCCGCCTGGTCCCAGTTGCCCATGTGCGGCAGGGCCATGACGACGCCACGCCCCCTGGCGAGGTTGTCGTAGACGGGCTCGGCCCCGACCACCCGCATGCGGGAGACGATCTCCTCGATGGGGATCGAGGGCAGCCGGAACACCTCGTGGAAGTAGCGGAAGTAGGAGCGCATGCCGTCGCGGCTGAGCGCCCGGATCGCCGGGTCGCCGGGCGAGGTGCCCTTGACCCTGGCGAGGTTGGCCTCCAGCCTGAGCACCGACTTGCCGCGGCGCCTCCACAGCCGGTCGGCGGCGGCGCGGAAGGCCCAGGCGGTGAGCCTCTCGGGCAGGCGGGGCACGATCGTCCAACCGGCGCCGAACGCCGCGGCGACGAGACGATCCTGGGGGGAGGGCTTGTCGGTCATCGATCTTTCCGATCAGCGGAGGGTCCGTGGCGGGTGGGAAACGGCCTGCCGGCGCACGTGCAGCAGGCGCTGGCCGACCGTGACCGCGCTGGCGGCGGCGAGCAGCCAGAGCCCCGCGGCCAGGATGTACGGCACGCCGAGGCCGCCGAGACCGGCGGCGACCAGGCCGACGACCAGGCGTTCCGGCCGCTCGGCGAGGCCGACGTCGCACGTCATGCCCAGCGCCTCGGCCCTGGCCTTGACGTACGAGACCACAGCCCCCGCGACGAGGCAGAACAGGGCGACCCCCGCAAGCACCCGCTGCCCGCTCACGACGAACCAGAACACCAGCCCGGAGAAGATGCCCGCGTCGCCCACCCGGTCGAGGGTGGAGTCGAGGAAGGCGCCCCAGGTGCTTCCCGGGCCCGTCATCCTGGCCATCACCCCGTCGAGGAGGTCGGCCAGCACGAAGAAGGTGATCGCCAACGTGCCCACGAACAGCTGGCCCCGCGGGTAGAAGAACAGGGCCGCGGCGACGGTGCCGAGCGTGCCGACGGCGGTGACCGCGTTGGGGCTGATCCCGCGGCGGGTCAGTGCCCTGCCCAGCGGGGTCAAGAGCCTGGTGACGGCGGGGCGCAGAAGTTTCAGCATGGCGCTCCGATCGTAGGCCACCGGGCCTGCGAGCGCGCATCGGCGACGGGGGGCGGCGAGCCATGGGGGAACGACGTTCGCGAGGGCGGCGCGGAGCCGCCGGGACGGTCCGGACGGATAGCGATCAGGTCCGCCTATCGCAAGAGGATCGCCACATCCCTCTTGTGATATTCGCCACATGGGTATTTGGTGAACAGACCGAGTCCGCGCGGTGCGCGAGCTCGGCAGCGGACCCCGGGGGTGTGGCCCCACCAGGCCGCGCCCCTTCGGCAACGACGCGGGAGGCGATGTGGCGGAAAGAGCAACCGGCGGAACAGCGGGAGCCGCGGGGAGGGCACCCGCGGCCGACCAGCCGGGCATGATACGAAACGTCGTGCTGGTCGGCCATTCCGGTGCCGGGAAGACAACACTTGTGGAGGCGCTGCTGGCCGCGACACGGACCGTCCAGCGGCCCGGCAGGGTCGAGGACGGCACGACCGTCAGCGACTTCGACGAGGTCGAGGTGCGCCAGCAACGCTCGGTGAACCTGACCGTGGCCCCCGTGGTCCACAACGACATCAAGATCAATCTGCTGGACACCCCCGGTTACGCCGACTTCGTCGGCGACCTGCGCGCCGGGCTGCGCGGAGCCGACGCGGCGCTGTTCGTCGTCTCGGCCGTCGAGGGCGTGGACGGCCTGACCAGGATGCTCTGGGACGAGTGCGCGGCGGTCGGGATGCCCCGCGCGGTCGTGATCACCAAGATCGACCATCAGCGGGCGAACTTCGAGGACGCCCTCGCCGCCTGCCAGGACGCCTTCGGCGACGGCGTCTCGCCGCTGTACCTGCCGGTGGTGACCAACGGCAAGGTGAACGGCCTGATCGGCCTGCTGAGCCAGAAGTTCTACAACTACGCGACCGGCACCCGGAGCGAGAACTCCCCCGGCCCCGCCTACGCCGACCAGATCGAGGTCTACCGGGGCGCCCTGATCGAGGGCGTCATCCAGGAGAGCGAGGACGAGTCCCTGATGGACCGTTACCTCTCCGGCGAGGAGATCGACACCAAGGCCCTGATCGAGGACCTGGAGAAGGCCGTCGCGCGCGGCGGCTTCTACCCGGTGCTGGCCACGGGGACCGGCGTGGGGGCGCTGGAGGTCCTGGAGCTCGTCACCCAGGGGTTCCCCTCCCCGCCCGAGCACCCCATGCCGGAGATCATGTCGATCGACGGCCGGCCCGTCTCCGGCATCACCTGCGACCCCGACGGGCCGCTGGTCGCCGAGGTCATCAAGACCACCAGCGACCCGTACGTGGGCAGGATCAGCCTGGTACGGGTCTTCTCCGGCACGTTGCGCCCGGACATGACGGTGCACGTATCGGGACACGGCCTGTCCGACCGCGGGCACGAGGACCACGACGTGGACGAGCGCATCGGCGCGCTCTCCTCGCCGCTGGGCAAGCACCAGCGGACGACCGCCAAGTGCGTGGCCGGGGACATCGCGGCGGTGGCCAAGCTGTCGCGCGCGGAGACCGGCGACACCCTGTCGGACCGGGAGAACCCGCTGCTGATGACGGCCTGGACCATGCCGGAGCCGCTGCTGCCCGTGGCGATCCAGCCCCGGTCCAAGGCCGACGACGACAAGCTGGGCCAGGCGCTGCAGCGGCTGGTCGCCGAGGACCCGACGCTCCGGCTGGAGAACAACCCCGAGACCCGCCAGCTCGTGCTGTGGTGCATGGGCGAGGCCCACACCGACGTGCTGCTCGACCGGCTGAGCAGGCGGCACGGCGTGGAGGTGGAGAAGACCGAGCTGCGGGTGCCGCTCAGGGAGACCTTCGGCGGCAGCTGCCAGGCCCTGGGCCGCAACGTCAAGCAGACCGGCGGCCACGGCCAGTTCGCCGTCTGCCACCTGGAGGTCGAGCCCCTGCCGTCCGGCGGCGGCTTCGAGTTCGTGGACAAGATCGTCGGTGGCGTGGTGCCGCGCCAGTTCATCCCCTCGGTGGAGAAGGGGGTGCGCACCCAGATGCAGCGCGGGGTGCTCGCCGGGTACCCCATGGTGGACGTGCGGGTGACGCTGTACGACGGCAAGGCCCACTCGGTCGACTCCTCCGACATGGCGTTCCAGATCGCCGGGGCGCTCGCGCTGAAGGAGGCCGCGGCCAAGGTGCCCACGCTGCTGCTCGAACCGGTCGACGAGGTGTCCATCCTGGTCTCCGACGACCACGTCGGCGCGGTGATGTCCGACCTGTCCTCGCGCCGGGGCCGCGTGCTCGGCACGGAGCCGGTGGGCGTGGGGCGCACCCTGGTCAGGGCCGAGGTGCCCGAGCTGGAGATCACGCGATACTCGATCGATCTGAGATCCATGTCACACGGGACGGGGACGTTCCGGCGGGTCTTCCTGCGCTACGAGCCGCTTCCTTCGCATCTGATGGACAAAGTCACCAGCTGACGGGGCGGTGAGACGTGCGCCGGACGTAGCCCCGCCCCCCGCGGAGCGCGCACCGTCCGGCGCACGTCTCCCAGCATGCACACATGTAACAGAGTCATCACGAAAGGATTTCGTTTTTCCGGTCAGAGCACACCGGCGCTGGTGCCACACTGGGGAACCATGCGATACGGACGCCCTCTTCTGGCCGCTGCCGCCCTCGCCGTCCTGACCACGGGAGCCGCCTACACCTTCGGCCCCGACGCCGCGCCCGCCCGGCCGAAGGCCGCGAAGAGCTCGGCGGTCTCGGCCGAGACGGTCGACTCGACGACGGGCGCGACGACCGCCGCCTCCGCGTCGGCCCGGTGCGAGGTGGACGCGAGGTATCCCAAGCGGCAGCTGCGCGGGGTGTGGATCGCCACCGTCAAGAACATCGACTGGCCCTCGCGGACCGGCCTGTCCCCGGCCCGCCAGCGAGCCGAGTACGTCAAGATCCTCGACAACGCGGTCAAGCGGCGGTTCAACGCGGTGTTCGTCCAGGTCCGCCCCGCGTCCGACGCGCTGTACAAGTCGAACCTGGAGCCGTGGTCGCAGTATCTGACCGGTACGGCGGGCAAGGACCCCGGCTGGGACCCGATGCCCTTCCTCGTCGCCGAGGCCCACCGGCGCGGCCTGGAGTTCCACGCGTGGTTCAACCCCTACCGCGCGTCCGCCGACGGCGACCTGTCCAAGCTGCCCGCCGGGCACCCCGCCCGGCTGCACCCCGAGTGGATCGTGAAATACGGGGATCTGGCCTACTACAACCCCGGCCTTCCCGCGGTCCGCGACTATGTCACCAAGGTCGTCAAGGACGTGGTGACCCGCTACGACGTCGACGGGGTCCACTTCGACGACTACTTCTACCCCTACCCCGTCGCGGGCGCGAAGTTCGCCGACGGCGCCGCCTTCGCCAAGTACGGCAAGGGCACCAAGCTCGCCGACTGGCGCCGCGCCAACGTCAACAAGCTGATCGCGCAGGTCGACAAGACCGTGCACGAGGTCAGGAACAGCGTGAAGTTCGGCGTCAGCCCGTTCGGGATCTGGCGCAACAAGTCCGAGGACCCCACCGGCTCGGCCACCGGCGGCATGTCCGCGTACGACTCCATCTACGCCGACGCCCGCCACTGGATCAAGAAGGGCACGGTCGACTACGTCATCCCCCAGCTGTACTGGCCGCGCGGGTTCAAGATCGCCGACTACGACGTGCTGATGCCCTGGTGGGCGAACGAGGTCAAGGGCACCGGGGTGCAGCTCTACATCGGCCAGGGCCTGTACCGGGTCGGCGCCACCGATACCGCCGCCTGGACCAGGCCCGGTGAGATGTCCTCCCACCTCACGCGCAACCGCAAGTACGGGCAGGTCTCCGGCGACGTCTACTTCAGCGCCAAGCAGCTCTCCACCAACCCGCTGGGCGCGCTCGACCGCGTCGTGAAGGACCACTACGGCCGCCCGGCGCTGCTGCCGCTGATGAGGGACCGGGGCGGCCGGGCCCCGGCCAAGCCCGCCGACGTGCGGCTCCAGGGCACCTCGCTGAGCTGGAAGAGCTCCCCGGACGCCCGCTCGTACGCGGTCTACCGGATCGCCTCGGGCAGGCCGGGAGAGTGCGCCACCGCCGACGCCCGCAACCTGGTCGCGATCGTGCCCTCGGTGGCCGGCGACCGCCAGGCCTTCACCGCGGCGGGCGGCGGCACCTACCTGGTCACCGCCCTCGACCGCCTGCAGAACGAGAGCGCGCCCGCCGGGACCTGAGCCCCGCCCGGGGCTCCCCGCGCGGACGGCGAACGAGAAAGCCCCCGTGAGGACCCGGGCCCCGGGCGCGGCGGCGACCCGCCGGTCCCCCGGGCGGCTGGACCCGTGGCACGATCTTCCCCTACGGTGCCAGCACTTGGCAGGAGCTGAAGGGGAGGTCGTTCGTGAAGCGGACGCTTGTCGCGTTTGCGATGGTGCTGGGCCTGCTGTGGCCGGGGGCCGCGCACTCCGCCACGCAGGCGGACGGGCGGGTGATGCTGATCGGCGTTCCCGGCCTGCGGTGGAGTGATCTCAGCCCCACCGGCACCCCGAACCTGTGGCAGCTGGCCGGGCTGAGCGCGGTCGGATCCCTGTCGGTCCGCGCGGTGGGCAGGGTGACCTGCCCCTACGACGGATGGCTGACGGTGTCGGCCGGGGTGAGGTCCGCGGTCGGCTACGGCTGCGGGCTGCCCCCGCTGCCCGAGTCCGACCAGGCGGGCGCGATCATCCCCGACTACGGATACCTGCACGACGTCGCCGGCCAGCGCAACGCGGGCGCCCTCGGCGAGGCCGTCCACGCCGCCGGTGACTGCACGCTGGCGATCGGCCCCGGGGCCGCGCTGGCGCTGGCCGACCGCTCGGGCAGGGTCGACGTGTACGCCCCCTCCCCCGCGCAGATCCGCTCCGACGTGCTCACCAGGTGCCGGGTGATGGCCGTCGACGTCGACGACCTGATCCGGCCGTACGTGACCGGCGAGCGGCTGTCGCGGGACGAGGACCGGCTCACCGCGCAGGAACGGGCCGCGGCGCTGCGCCTGGCCGACGCCAAGGCGGGGGCGGTGCTGACCGTGCTGCCCAAGGATGTCAGCGTGCTGCTGGCGGGCCTGTCCGACCACGGCGGCAACCCGCATCTGCGGGTGGCCATGATGCGCGACGGAGACGTCTCCGGCCGCTTCCTGGGGGCGGCCTCCACCCACCGCGACGACACCACGATCCTGCCGGACATCACCGCGACGATGCTCTCCCTGACGGGGATCGCGACGCCTCCGGGCGTGATCGGGGTGCCCTGGCAGGCGAGCGAGAGGCGTACCGGCGGCACCGAGGCGGCGCGCGTCGAGCTGGACAGGGCCGACGTGGCCGGGGAGACGATCAGGAACGTGGGCGGGATCTTCTTCACCGCGGTCGCGGTGCTGCAGGTCGCCTTCTACCTGACCGCGTTCCTGCTGCTGCGCCGCAGGCGGGGGCTGACCGGCATCCGGGTGGCCGCGGTGGTGCTGGCCTCGGTGCCCGTGTCGACGTACCTGGTGAACCTCACCCCCTGGCACCACGCGGAATCGCCGGTGCTCGCGCTGGTCGGCGGGATCGCCGGATGCGCGCTGCTGCTGGCCGCGGCGGCGCTGGCGGGGCCCTGGCGCCGGGCGCCGCTCGGGCCGCTGGCGGTGGTGGCCGGGGTGACCGCGACGGTGCTGGCGGGCGACCTGCTGACCGGGACGACCCTGCAGCTCAACAGCGTGATGGGATACAGCGCCGTGGTCGGGGCCCGCTACTACGGCCTGGGCAACATCCCGTTCGCGCTCTTCGCCACCTCGGTGCTGCTGCTGGCCGCCACGATCGCGCACCGGCTGACGCGCGGGGACCGCGCGGGCGCACCGGCCGCCACCCCTGCGGACCGGACGGCGCCCGGCGACCAGGCGGGCGGCGCCGTGGCGGACCGGACGGCGCCGGGCGACCGTGCGGGTTCGGCGGGCGACGTCGCGGCGGATCGCCCGGCGGGCGGGAGCCGCGCGAGCATCGCGGCCGCCGCCGTCGTGGCGGATCGGCCCGCGCGCGGGAGCCGCGCGAGCATCGTGGCCGCCGCCGTCGTGGCGGTGCTGGGCGGCTTCGCGATGATCCTGGGCGGCTGGCCGGGCGTGGGCAGCGACTTCGGCGGGGTGATCGCGTTCGTGCCGGGCATCGCGGTGACCGCGCTGCTGATCGCGGGCAGGCGGGTCTCGATCGTCAAGCTGGGCGCGTTCTGCGTGGCGGGCGGCGTCATCGTGATGTCCATCGCCTACCTCGACTACCTGCGCCCGCCGGGCTCGCAGACGCACCTGGGCCGCTTCGTCGGCCAGGTGTTCACCGGCGAGGCCCTTGAGGTGATCGGCCGCAAGTTCGGCGCGATGGTGGGCACGCTGCTCAGCCCCAACCTGATGCCGGTCGTGATCGCCGCGGTGGCGTTCCTCGTCTACGCGCTGCTACGCCCCGAGCAGGCGACCGCGGGGGTGCTGCCCGCCGCGTTCGCGCACTCCCCCGCCCTGCGGGCCGGGCTGATCGGCACCCTGGTCAGCGGGGTGGTCGGCATGCTGGTCAACGACTCGGGCGCCGCGGTGCTGTCCATGGCGCTGGCGCTCGCCGTGCCGCTGACGCTGTCGGCGGGCATCAAGGCCCTGGACGACGGCGCCCCGCGCTACGACGCGGGCCAGGACCCCGCGAGCAACTCCCTGGTGTCGCGCAACAACTGAGGAAGCACCCGGGTCTGGCCGACGACGGGCATGAAGTTGGTGTCGCCGCCCCACCGGGGCACCACGTGCTGGTGCAGGTGGGCGGCGATCCCGGCGCCCGCCACACCGCCCAGGTTCATGCCCACGTTGAAGCCCTGCGCGCCGCTGGCCTTGCGCAGGGCGACCAGCGCCCGCCGGGTGAAGTCGGCGAACTCGAAGGTCTCCGCCTCGTCGAGGTCCGTGTAGTCGGGCACGTGCCGGTAGGGGCAGACCATCAGGTGGCCGGAGTTGTACGGGTAGAGGTTGAGCAGCGCGAAGACCGTCTCACCCCGGGCGACGATCAGACCGTCCTCGTCGCTCATGCGGGGGATCTCGCAGAACGGGCAGCCGTCCTCGGGGCCGGAGCCGGTGGGTTTGCTGGCTCCCTTGATGTAGGCCATCCGGTGAGGAGTCCAGAGTCTCTGGAACGCGTCCGGTGTCCCCGCTCCGTGCTGCGCCTCCGGCTCGTTGCTCATGGTCGCCAGCATATTGCCACGCCGATCCCCGCGGTCTTGCGCCTCCCCCGGCGCCGCCCCGCCGCCCCGCCCGTACCGCCCACTCGGGATCCCTGCTCGCGCCCTCGCGTGCCACCGCCCGGGGCCCGGACCGCCCGGATCCGGTGCCGGTACGAATCGGGCGGCGTATGTCACACGGTATTGACGGACGAATGCGGTGAATTTCCGGCAGAATCCCCCAAGCACGATCATCGACTGCCGAGGAGTACCCCATGACCGACGTCTCCGTCGAGGAGCCGACCGAGGAGACCGCGTCCCCCGGGTCCCCAGCGTCTTCCACGTCTTCTGTGTCTTCTGTGTCTTCCGCCGAGACGGGCGGCAGGCCCACCCGCCCGTTCTCCCTGTCCCTGTCCCTGTCCGCCGCCACGGAGCCGCCGGAGCCGCCGGCGTCGCTTCCGTCGGTCCCGTCCCCCGGCGAGCCGGTCTCCTCCACGGGGGAGCCCTTCCTGGCCGTGGTCGAGGCGCTCCCCGAGCCCTCACCCGTGTCCGAGGCGCCGGACGACACGCCCCGCCCCACCCTCGCCCGGGCGGTGCCGGCGGTGTCTCCGTCGTCCCCGATCTCCTCCGCCGTGGTGAAGGGCCGGATCAAGGTGGCCGACGAGGTGGTGGAGAAGGTCGCGGCCCTCGCCACGCTGGAGGTCACGGGCGTCGCCGAGCTGGGAGGCGACGCCGCCCACGCGGTGGAGCCGATGCGCGAGCGCGCGGGCATCGCCAGGCGCGGCCCCCGGGGCGTCAACGCCCACGTGCAGGACCGTACGGCGGCCGTGGACGTGACGATCGTGGCGGAGTACGGGCACGTGGTGATGGACGTGGCCAACGAGGTCAAGACCAACGTGGCCCGGACCATCAGCCGGATGCTGGGCATGCGGGTCGTGGAGGTCAACGTCGACGTGGAGGACGTCCGCATGCCGGGCGAGACCGGCCCCGAGGCTCCCGCCGCGCCGGGAAACGACGCGTAGGACGCCGAGAGCCCCGGCGGAAGGGCCCGGAAACGACGTACGGGGGGCCGTGAAGCCCCCCGTACACCCGTGGGCGGCCTCAGCCGCCCACGGGGAGGTTCTTTAGACCTGGACCCGGCGCTCGATCGCGTCGGCGATCTCGGCGATCGCCTCGTCGACCGGCACCCCGTTCTTCTGCTCGCCGTTGCGGAAGCGGAAGGAGACCGCGCCGTTGGCGATGTCGTCGTCGCCCGCCAGGAGCATGAAGGGCACCTTGGACCGCTGCGCGTTGCGGATCTTCTTCTGCATGCGGTCGTCGGAGGCGTCGACCTCGATCCTGATGCCCCGCTCGCGAGCCTTCTTGGCCAGGTCCTGGAGATAGGGCGCGTGGGCCTCGGCGATCGGGATGCCGACCACCTGGACCGGCGCGAGCCAGGGGGGGAACGCGCCCGCGTAGTGCTCGACCAGGACGCCGAAGAAGCGCTCGATCGAGCCGAACAGCGCCCGGTGGATCATGACGGGCTGCTGCCGGGAGCCGCCGGTCGCCTGGTACTCCAGATCGAAGAGTTGCGGCAGGTTGAAGTCGAGCTGGATCGTCGACATCTGCCAGGTCCTGCCGATCGCGTCGCGGGCCTGGACGGAGATCTTCGGCCCGTAGAACGCCGCGCCGCCCGGGTCGAGCACCAGCTCCAGCTTCTCCGACTCGGCGACCTCGCGCAGGGTCTCGGTCGCCTCCTCCCAGTCCTCGTCGCTGCCGACGAACTTGACCGGGTCCTTGGTCGACAGCTCCAGGTAGAAGTCCTCGAGGCCGTAGTCGCGCAGCAGGTCGAGCACGAAGCGCAGCAGTGACTTCAGCTCGTCGCGCATCTGCTCACGGGTGCAGTAGATGTGCGCGTCGTCCTGGGTGAGGCCGCGCACCCGGGTCAGGCCGTGCACCACGCCGGACTTCTCGTAGCGGTAGACCGTCCCGAATTCGAACAACCGCAGCGGCAGCTCACGGTAGGAGCGCCCGCGCGACCTGAAGATCAGGTTGTGCATCGGGCAGTTCATCGGCTTGAGGTAGTACTTGGCCCCCTCCAGCTCCATGGGGGGGAACATGCCGTCGGCGTACCAGTCGAGGTGACCGGAGAGCTTGTAGAGCCCCTCCTTGGTGATGTGCGGGGTGTTGACGAAGGAGTATCCCGCCTCCTCGTGCCGCTTGCGCGAGTAGTCCTCCATCACGCGGCGGATCACGCCGCCCTTGGGATGGAAGACCGGCAGGCCCGAGCCCAGCTCGTCGGGGAAGGAGAACAGGTCGAGCTCGGCGCCCAGCTTGCGGTGGTCGCGCTTCTCGGCCTCCTCCAGCAGGTGGAGATACTCGTCCTGCTTCTCGCGCGACTCCCACGCGGTGCCGTAGATCCGCTGGAGCTGCGGGTTCTTCTCGCTGCCCCGCCAGTAGGCGCCGCCCGAGCGCATCAGCTTGAACGCCGGGATGGACCGGGTGGTCGGCACGTGAGGGCCGCGGCACAGGTCCTTCCAGCGCAGCTCGCCGGTCTTGGCGTCGAGGTTGTCGTAGATGGTCAGCTCGGCACCGCCCACCTCGACGCTCTCCTCGTCGGCCGCGCCGCCCTTGAGGCCGATCAGCTCCAGCTTGTACGGCTCCGAGGCGAGCTCCTCGGCGGCCTGCTCGTCGGAGACGGGCCTGCGGGAGAAGAGCTGCCCCTGCTTGACGATCTCGCGCATGCGCTTCTCGACGCGCTTGAGGTCGTCGGGGGTGAACGGCTCCTTGACGTCGAAGTCGTAGTAGAAACCGTTCTCGACCGGCGGGCCGATGCCCAGCCTGGCCTCGGGGAAGATCTCCTGGACGGCCTGGGCCATGACGTGCGCGGTGGAGTGGCGGACGATGGCGCGCCCGTCGGGGCTGCCCGCGGGGACCGGCTCGATCACGTCGCCCTCGGCCACCGGGGCCGCGAGGTCCTTCAGCTCGCCGTTGGCGCGGGCGGCGACCACCGAGCGGCCGTCCGCCTCCAGCGCCTCCCCGTACGTCGTGCCTCCCGCCACCACACGCACGGCTCCGGCGAGGGTGATACGAAGTTCTGGCACGGCGGACACGGTTGCTCCCTGGGAGACGTCGATGGATGGTCTGAAACCGATGCTACCGGTGTCGGCAACGCGATTTCTCAGGCCTTGCGGCTCCGGCGGTAGCCCAGGGAGGTCAGCTCGGCCCGGGTGCCGCGGAAGACGTTGCGATCGACGGGTTTGTTCGAGTGCTGGTGGATCGTCCACTTGTTCCACGGCCTCGGCACCTCCGGCCGGCCCCGGGGGTGGTCGGGCGCGGCGATCCACAGCGGGTAGGGCTCCAGCCCGGCGCAGTTGCCGTTGCGCGCGAACGACAGGAACGTGTAGATCACCGGCCTGACCCCCGACAGCGCGACGATCGCCTGGCACCAGCTGCGGGCGAAGCGCGCCACCCGGGGCGCCGGGAGGTGGTCGTCGGTCTCCAGGTCGAGCGCGAGCAGGTCCCCCCGGCGCAGCCCACCGGCCCGCTGCACGATCCGCAGGAAGTGCACCGCCTGCGCCTCGGGGTCTCCGGCGGGGCGGGCGAAGTGGTAGGCGCCGCAGACGATCCAGCTCTCGCGCATGCCGTTCCAGTTGGTGCCGAACCACTTGTCGGTGAAGGTGCTCCCCTCGCTCGCCTTGGCGAAGGCGAAGGAGACCCCGCCCCTCGCGTACGCGCCCCAGTTCACGGCGCCCTGCCAGTTCGACACGTCGATCCCCTGCAACATGGCGGCCACGCTAGCCAGCGGGCACCGCGGGCACACGCCCGACGCTCCCTCGGCGTGCTGCCATTGCGGCTGCTTTGGCTAGGCTTGGTCGGCGTGAACGCAGCAGCCCAGATCTCCGGCGCGCACGCGGCCGGCATCGCGACCATCACCACCGGCGGAACCGTGCTCGACACGTGGTTCCCGTCCCCACAGCTGGGCGAGCCCTCCTCACCGGGCACCAGGCGGCTGACCGAACAGGAGGCGGTCGAGGAGCTCGGTTCCGGGGTCGCCGCGCTGCTCGGTCCCGACGAGGACCGCGGCGTGGAGGTGGTCGCGGTACGCACCGGCATCACCAAGCTGTCGGAGGCGCCGGCCGACGCCCACGACGCCTACCTGCGCCTGCACCTGCTGTCGGCGCGCCTCGTCCAGCCGCACGGCCAGAACCTGGACGGGCTGTTCGGCCTGCTCAGCAACGTGGTGTGGACCAACCACGGCCCGTGCGCCGTCGAGGGCTTCGAGGAGGTGCGACTCCGCCTGCGCACCCGAGGGCAGGTGACCGTCTACGGCGTGGACAAGTTCCCCCGGATGGTCGACTACGTGGTGCCCACCGGGGTCCGGATCGCCGAGGCCGACCGGGTCCGCCTCGGCGCGCACCTGGCGAGCGGCACGACCGTGATGCACGAGGGCTTCGTCAACTTCAACGCCGGGACGCTCGGCACCTCCATGGTCGAGGGCCGTATCTCGGCGGGCGTCGTCGTGGGCGACGGCTCGGACGTCGGCGGCGGCGCCTCGATCATGGGCACCCTGTCCGGCGGCGGCAAGCAGGTCATCTCCATCGGACGGCGCTGCCTGCTGGGCGCCAACAGCGGCGTCGGCATCTCCCTGGGCGACGACTGCGTCGTGGAGGCGGGCCTGTACGTCACCGCCGGGACCAAGGTGGCCCTGCCCGAGGGGCGGGTGGTCAAGGCGGCCGAGCTCTCCGGCGCCTCCGGCCTGCTGTTCCGCCGCAACTCCACCTCGGGCGCGGTCGAGGCCGTGCCCCGCCGGGGGACGGGCGTGGAGCTCAACAGCACCCTGCACGCCAACGACTGACCATCCCGGCCCACCCGGGAGCGCATCCGTGAGCGCGGTCCGCCGTCCTCGCGGGTGCGCCGGGTCGCTCTCCGGAGCGCTTGTCCGGGGCGCTGCCGGTCACTGTCCGGGGCACCGGGGACACCCGGGGACACCGTCGCGACCGCCCGCGCGCCCCTGAGGCGGTAGGGGCCCGTGGATGTTCGTTCTCGGACCCCTCAGCTGACAGGGTGGCCTCACGGGCCCCAGAGGTCCCACAGGCCTCATGTCGACGCGGGCGGGCCGGCCCCCTCACCGGCAAGCCCGGGAGCGGGGTCTCCGCGCTGGAAGGATTGAGATGACCGGTCAGGAGACGGCGGGCGACGGCGAGAGCACCGCGGGGGCGGCGGCCCGGTGGGTGACCGGGCTGTTCGCGCCGCAGGTGCTGGTCATCGGGCTGCCCCCGCTCGTCGGGCTGATGGCCGACGGCTGGCCCGGCGCGGTCTGGGGCCTGGTGGCCTCGGCCCTGTGCGGCGGGATCCCGGCCCTGGTGATCCTGAACGGGGTCCGTTCCGGGCGCCTCGACTCCCATCACCTGGTCGACCGGGCGAGCCGTACGGTTCCGCTGCTGGTGGCGGTCGCCTCGGTGGTCGTCGCGCTGACGCTGCTGATCCTGCTGGGCGCTCCCCGGCTTCTGGTGGCCACCGTGACCGCGATGCTGGCCGCGCTCGCGGTGACGGTCCCGATCACCCTCCGGTGGAAGATCTCCTTCCACGCGGCCGTGTCGGCGGGCACCGTGGTGGTGCTGGCCCACGTGCTGCCCGCCGTGCCCACGCTGGTCGCGGGCGCGCTGGTCGTGGCGATGGTGTGCTGGGCGCGGGTCAGGCTCACCCACCACACGCCCGCCCAGGTCGCCGCCGGGGCCGTCACCGGCGCGGGGACGGCCTGGGCGGCCCTGAGCGCCTTCGGCGTCTGAGCGGGGCGGGCCCTCCCTCGGAGGAGCGGGCCATCGCGCGGCGAGGATCCGCGGACGCGGCGGCAGAGCCCTCAGAGGCGGCAGGACCCTCAGAGAAGGCTCTTGAGGAACTCCCTCGTCCGGGTGCCCCGGGAGAACTCGGCGGCGACGAAGTCGGTGACCCCGGCCTTGGCGAGCGTCTCGATCCGCGCCGACACCTCGTCCTCGTCGCCGATGATCGCCACGTCCGCCGGGCCCTCGGCACCCTCCCTGTCGAGCATCGCCCGGTACGACGGCAGCTGACCGTAGATCTCGAACCGCTCGGCGGCCAGCGCCCTGGCCGCCTCGGCGTCGTCGGTGACGCAGACGGGCAGCGCGCACACGATCCTCGGCCCGGGCCGCCCGGCGGCCCGGGCGGCCTCGGTGACGGCGGGCGCCACGTGCTCGGCCACCGTCCTGGCACCGGTCATCCACAGCACGGTGCCGTCGGCCACCTCCCCGGCCAGTTTGAGCATCCTCGGGGCGAGGGCGGCGATGAGCACGGGCATGTCCCTCGGCCCCGGCGTGTTCAGCCCCAGCCGTCCCGTGAGGGTCTCCCCCTCGAAGGCCGCGTTCTCCCCGCGTACGAGCGGCATCAGGATCGACAGGTACTCGCGCATGTGGCGGGCGGGCCGCTCGAAGCTCATGCCGTACATGCCCTCGATCACGATCTGGTGCGAGAGCCCGATGCCGAGGGCGAGCCGCCCGTCGAGGGCGGCGTTGACGGTGAGCGCCTGCTGGGCGAGGGCCGCCGGGTGGCGCGGGTAGGTCGGGACGACGGCGGTGCCGAGCTCGATCCCGGGCACCTGGCTTCCGGCCACGGCGAGCGCGGTCAGGGTGTCGAGGTCGAACGTGTGGGACATCCAGACGGAGGAGAAGCCGTCATCGGCCCCGCGGGCGATCCGCTCCCGCAGGTCGCCGAACGCGTCCGGTTTCTGGGAGCCGCTGAGGAACAGTCCGAATCGCATCGCTACCGAACTCCATTCTAGTAATGTCCGCCCAGTCTATTACTCCGGCGACAAGTTGTGATCAGCTGATTTCGGTGATCGGTCGGCGCCGGACGCGGCCGGTGTGAGCTCTTGCCCGGCGGGTTCGTCGCCGGGTCGACCGACACACCAAAAGATCACGATCTGTCGCCGGAGTCCTGGACCGTGACGACGATCTTCTTCCCGGCGTGGAGCCCTTTCTCGAGGTGGCGGTGTGCCTCGACGACGTCGTCGAGGGCGAACACCCTGTCGATGGCGGGCCGCAGCGCACCGAGGCGTACACCGGCGTTCAGGAAGGCCGCCATGCGCTTCACCACGACGGCGTCGAGGGTGTGCTCGAAGCTTCGGTAGCCGAAGATCGTGAGCGGCGTGCCTCCCGGGAAGGGGGTGGGCCGAGGGTCCAGGAAGCCCGCGGCGACCAGTGTTCCGCCGGGGCGGGCCGCCTTCAGGAGATCCTGCTGGCCGGGGCCCATGACAACGTCGAGGACGATGTCGGCGCCGGTCCCGCCGGTGTGGTGGCGGACGGCTTCGACGACGTCCATCTGGTCGGTGGCGATGACCGCGGCCGCGCCGGCGGCGAGCAGGTCGTCCTTCTTCGCGGTGTGCCGGGTGACGGCGATGGGCACGGCGCCGATCTGGTTGGCGATCTGCATCGCCGCCCGGCCGACGCCGCCGGACGCGGCGGTGATGAGAACGTGGTCGCCGGGCCGCATCCTCGCCTTCTCGACGAGCGCGCCGTAGGCGGTGGAGTACGCGACCCAGATCGCCGCCGCCTCCGTGACTCCGAGCCCGGCCGGCCGGGCGACGACCCGGCTCGCGGGGACCGTGGTGTGTTCGGCGTAGCTGCCCCTGACGCTCGCGTCCGGAATGGCCGTGAGGATGACCGGATCTCCGATCTCCAGCCCGGTGGTCTCGGGGCCCAGCGCGTCGACGACGCCGGTTCCTTCGACGCCGAGGCGAGCGTGCGGCAGGGGGACGGTTGCGGGCAAGGCGCCGGAACGCATCATCTGGTCGAGCGGGTTGACGGCGAACGCTTCGATCCTGACCCGTACCTCGCCGGCCGCGGGCTCGACGACCGGTTCCTCGACGACGTGCATGACATCCGGCCCGCCGAACTCGTCGAAGACGACGACTCGTGACATGGTGACTCCTCCGCGTCCGGTGCTGGTTTCGTTGCTCGCGGAAGACGTTACGGAGTCGTGGGTTACCTCCTGGTACCTTCGATTCTCATGCAGAACGCGGCTGGACCAGCCTTCCTCGCCGACTGCCCCACGCGCCTGGCGGTCGACATCATCTCCGACAAATGGGCCGTGCTCGTGCTCTTCGGGCTCAGCCATGAGCCTCGCAGGCACGGTGAGCTCGTCGACCTCATCGGCGGCGTCTCGCGCAAGGTCCTCACCCAGACGCTGCGCCGGCTCCAGCGGTACGGCCTGGTCGAACGCCATGCCGAAGCGCCACGGCGGGTCGAGTACAGCCTCACCGACCTCGGCCGGACCCTCGTCGAGCCCATCGAGGTCCTGACGAACTGGGCGAGGGACCACGGCGGGGCCATCGTCGATTTCCAGGAGGCCGCGGAAGCCACCGCCTCCGCTCGGGCTCGCGCGGCGGGTTGACCCTGGCGACGGGCGGCCTCGCCGACGGGGCGACGGCCGCCGGTATCACGGGGGAACACGACGGGAAGGCCCGAGAGCACGGCGGGGCCGGGCGGGGCCGGGCGGGGCCGGAAAGGCTCAGGGCAGCTCGGTGAACCGCTCCACCTGCTCGATCTTGCCCGCGATGACGATCACGTCCCCGTACCCCAGCACGGTTCCGGCGTCGGCGTAGGTGAACTCGTCGTACTGGCCCTTCACGCACACCACGGTCACGCCGTACTTGCGCCGCAGGTTGGACTCACCCAGGGGCACGCCGACGTACTCGCGGGGCGGGCGGGTCTTGACCACCGCGTAGTCGCCGTCCACCTCCATGTAGTCGAGCATCCGCCCGTTGAGCAGGTGGGCGAGCCGCTCCCCCATGTCGTGCTCGGGGAGGATCACGTGGTGGGCGCCGACCCGCTCCAGGATGCGGCCGTGCTCGCGGCTGACCGCCTTGGCCCAGACGTCCTCGATCTCCAGCTCGACGAGCAGGGACGTGGTGAGGATGCTGGACTCCAGGTCGGTGCCGATGGCGACCACCGCCCGGTAGAAGTCGGGCACCCCCATCTGCCGCAGCGCCTCGATGTCGGTGGAGTCGGCGACGACGACGTGGGTGAGCTTTCCCGCCAGGCTCTGCACCACCTTGGGGCGGCTGTCGATGGCCAGCACCTCGGTACCCCTGCGGAACAGCTCGACAGCCAGGGAGCTGCCGAAACGGCCGAGCCCGACGACCACCACCGGATCGTTCCTTCTGTCAGCCAACGATCGTCCTCTTTCGGGAGTCCGCAGTCACGGGGGGATCCGCCAACGCGAGAAGCCCGGAGGCGGACGACAGCCTCCAGGCTCCTATATGCGTCTCACTGCGCGAGCCATCAGGCCCGAATTCGCCTGATTCTACCTCAGGGGAACTCCAGAAGGGCTTCCTCTCCGCCACCGGGTTCCCGGCCGGATCCCGCGAGGGTGTCGAGGACCTGCTGACCGTACTTGGCCAGCTTGTTCTCCCCGATCCCGCTGATCGCGCCCAGCTCGGTCAGCGACGAGGGAGCCCTGGTCGCGATCTCGCGCAGGGTCGCGTCGTGGAAGATCACGTACGCGGGCACGCCCTGCTCCTTCGCCGTGGCTCCACGCCAGGCGCGCAGCAGCTCGAACACCGGCATCGCCTCCTCCGGCATCTCGACGGGCTCGGCCCGGCGCGAGGTGGAGGACGCCGACGACGTGGAGCCTCTGGCCGCCCTGGACGCCTTCTCCGGCTCGCGCCGCAGCGGGACCTGGCGTTTGCGGCCCAGAACCTCCGCGCTCGCCTCGGTCAGCACGAGCGTGCCGTAGTCGCCCTCGACGGCGAGCAGCCCCTGGGCCAGCAGCTGGCGCACCACGCCGCGCCACTCGGCCTCGCTCAGCTCCGTGCCGATGCCGAACACCGTCAGGCCGTCGTGGTCGTGCTGGATGACCTTGGCCGTCTTCTTGCCGAGGAGGATGTCGATGATCTGGCCGGCGCCGAACTTCTGGCGGCGCTCGCGCATGAGCCGGAACACGGTCGACAGGACCTTCTGCGCGGCGACCGTGCCGTCCCACGACTCCGGCGGCGACAGGCAGGTGTCGCAGTTGCCGCAGGCGGTGCCCTGCTGGCCGAAGTAGGCGAGCAGCCGCGCACGGCGGCACTCGACCGCCTCGCACAGGGCGAGCATGGCGTCCAGGTGGGCGGCGAGGCGGCGGCGGTGGGCGTCGTCGCCCTCGGAGGTGTCGATCATCTTGCGCTGCTGCACGACGTCCTGGAGGCCGTAGGCGAGCCACGCGGTGGAGGGCAGGCCGTCACGCCCGGCCCTGCCGGTCTCCTGGTAGTAGCCCTCGACGGACTTGGGCAGGTCGAGGTGGGCGACGAAGCGCACGTCGGGCTTGTCGATCCCCATGCCGAACGCGATGGTGGCGACCATGACGAGGCCGTCCTCGCGCAGGAAGCGCGCCTGGTTGGCCGCGCGGACGCGGGCGTCGAGCCCCGCGTGGTAGGGCAGCGCCTCGATGCCGTTCTGCACCAGGAACTCGGCGATCTTCTCGACCGAGTTGCGGGACAGGCAGTAGACGATGCCCGCGTCCCCGGCGTGCTCGGTGCGCAGCAGCTCCAGCAGCTGCCGCTTGGGCTCGTTCTTGGGGGCGATGCGGTACTGGATGTTGGGGCGGTCGAAGCTCGCCACGAAGTGGCGGGCCCCCTCCAGGTTCAGGCGGGAGGCGATCTCGGCGTGGGTGGCCTCGGTGGCCGTCGCGGTCAGCGCGATGCGCGGCACGTCCGGCCAGCGCTCGTGCAGCGCGGACAGGGCGAGGTAGTCGGGCCGGAAGTCGTGCCCCCACTGGGCCACGCAGTGCGCCTCGTCGATGGCGAACAGCGAGATCACCCCGCTGTCGAGCAGGCGCAGCGTGGCGTCGACCCGCAGGCGCTCCGGCGCCAGGTAGAGCAGGTCCAGTTCGCCGGACAGGAAGGCCGACTCGACGGCTCGGCGCTCCTCGAAGTCCTGGGTGGAGTTGAGGAACCCGGCCCGCACGCCGAGCGCGGTCAGGGCGTCGACCTGGTCCTGCATGAGCGCGATGAGCGGCGAGATCACCACTCCGGTGCCCTTCCGCACGAGGGCCGGGATCTGGTAGCACAGCGACTTGCCGCCGCCGGTCGGCATGAGCACGAGGGCGTCGCCGCCGGACACGACGTGCTCGATGATCTCCTGCTGGCCCGCCCGGAACGAGTCGTAGCCGAAGACGCGCTGCAGGACCCGCGACGCGTCGCTCACCTCGGGGCCGTTCTCGGGGGAAGCCATCGGGACATTGTACGAGGATCTTCTCGCTGGTCGGCGGCAAACAGGCAGGAAGCACGGACGTCGCCCGAGGCTGCCCGGGGCTGCCCGGCGCCGTGCGGGACCCGGACACCGGTGTCCGGCGGGGCCGTGCGGGACCGTGCGGAGCCCGGGCACCCACGCCTGACGGGGGACCGAACGGGAGAAGTGCCGCCGGGAGGGTCGGACCTCCCGGCGGCACCGGCACCGCGGTTCTCCCGCGGTCCTCCTACGAGATCACATGATCACGGGTTGACGTTGATCGTGAAGGTCGACGTCGTGTTCTTGATGTTCTGGAAGTTGTTGCTCATCTGGAGGTTGTTGAACGTGGCCGAGCCGACCGCCGGGCCCTGACCGGGCTCGGGCATCTCGTTGGCCCAGATGGCCCAGCCGGACTTGGCGTCGAAGGCGTCGCCGCTCTTCCTCGCACCGGTGATCGAGACGTTCGTGAAGATCGTGTCGGTGACCGGGTTCTGCGGCTGGCCTCCGGAGTAGTTGGTCTGGAACATGATGCCGCCGTAGGTCGGGTCCACGATGTCCACGTTGTTCACGCGGATGCCCTGGAAGACCTTGGAGGCGGAGAAGACCCAGATCGCCGGGAAGACCTGCTGTCCCCAGAAGTGACCGCCGGCCCGGACGATCGAGATGTTCTCGAACCTGGTGGGCGGGCTGGCGCCGAAGCCGTTCATCGGGTAGCCGAAGTCCAGCGAGCTGATCGTGATGCCGGAGTAGACCAGCGTGTCGGCGATGTAGATGTTCCTGAAGACGTTGTCGTACCCGCCGTAGACCGCGACGCCCGCGGCCCGCCAGGTCAGGATGGACGTCAGGTTCTCGTAGACGTTGCCCTTCATGTCGGCGCCGCCGGCGTCGATGGCCGAGAACAGCGCGAAGCTGTCGTCACCGGTGGCGCGGGCCTCGTTGTTGCTGACGAGGTTGTCCGTGCTGCCGTTGGTCATGTTGATGCCGTCGGCGAACATGTTGCGGATGCGGGAGTTCTTGATCGTCACCCGGTCGGTGTTGGCGCCCCAGTAGAGGCAGACCATGTGCTCGTTCCAGATGTTGTCGATCACCACGTCGGCGACGTTGGCGAAGTCGAACACCTTGCCCGGACCGTCGATGCGCGAGGTGTAGTTGCCGAAGTAGGCGAAGTTCGCGAAGGACGAGCCGTTCGCGCTGGCCTCGGCGCGGAAGCCGACGTCGGTGTTGTCCTGGCTGTCGGGCGCCCGGAACTGGGTGTACCAGGGGCCGGCGCCGACCACCTTGACGGCCTTGCCGTAGACCTGGAACTTGCTGGACGTCTGGTAGGTGCCCGCCGGCAGGTAGACGCCGACCAGGTTGCCGGTGTTGTCCATCCGCACCCGGTCAAGGGCGTTCTGCACGTCCTGGTGGGTGAAGCCGGCGGGGGTCGTGTACCTGGCGGGGTCGGGGTTCGCGATCGGCGAGACCTGCTCGGTGTTGATGAAGTCGATCGCGTACGTCGTGCTGTTGGCGGGGTCCTTCTGAAGCCTGATCTTGCTGCCGGCCGGGACGGTGGTCCCGAGCATGACGTTGGCCTCGTCGTAGATGTGACGCGGGCCGCCGGAGCCGGGCGAGTTGTTGGGACCGGCCTCGGGGCCGTACAGCCAGGCGTACCTGGACGTCAGGTTGATGGGCTTGAGGAAGGTGCCGTTGACGTAGACGTTCAGCGTCGAGTTGATGCCGCCGCCGCCCGGGGCGTCAGGGATGGAGAAGCGGGTGACCAGGGTGTTGGTGCTGGCCTTGGTGGTGAACTCGACGTAGCTGCCCGTGCTGTTCAGCGTCACGGCCCTGCGGCCGGACGCCTCACCCGCCACGTGGCCGATCTCGCGGTTGGGGCCGACCACGGCCGCCCCGCCGCCGACGACGGCGTCCTCGGCCTCGTACATGTCGTACGGCATGTTGGCGCCGCGGCCGACGAAGAACGGCTGGGTGCTGGTGTTGTTGGCCCGCTTGACCGGGAGCTCGTTGGCGTCGTCGGCGAGGACCGTCCTGACGGTGAACTTGCCGTTGACCGCCGTCCAGGTGCCCAGGTTCACCGGGCCGGTGGTGGCACCCGGCGCGATCACGCCGCTGTGGGAGCCGGTCAGGGTGCGGACGACGGTGCCCGCCTCGTTGAGGACGTTCAGCGTGATGCCGTGGGCGCCGCTCGCGGAGGCCACGGTGCCCTGGTTCCTGATCGCCACGGAGAAGGTGACGACGGCGCCGTTGGACGGGTTGCCGGGGGTCCAGCTGGTGGTGGCGACCAGGTCGGAGGTGTCGACCGGCCTGACCACGAGCGGGGCGGAGGCCGCGAAGGTGTTGTTGGACTCGTTCTGCTCGATGACGCCGTTGTCCTCGTCGACCTTGGCGCTCAGCGGGTAGCTGCCCGCGTCACGGGGTCCGGCGTTGGCGGTCACCGTGGCGGACGCTCCGGCGGCCAGCGCGCCGACCGAGGCGGTGCCGACCTTGGTGGTGCCCAGGTAGAAGTTGACGTTCGTCGCACCGGAGGCCGCCGAGCCGGCGTTGCGCACCGTGGCCGAGAGCGTGACGGAGTCGGTCTCGACGGGGGACGCGGGGGACGCGGTCAGAGCGGTGACCGTCAGGTCCGGGTTCGGCGCCGGGGTGCCGATGATCTGGAACTCGGCGATCTGACCGGCGGGGGCACCGGTGTTCGAGGTGATCCTGAGCTGGACGTCGGCGTAGGCGCCGCTGACCGGGATCGTCACCGTGTTGCCGGAGGCGGGGTCGAAGGTGTGGTTCGCCGCCGCGGCCAGGCTGGTGAAGGTGCTCGAGCTCTGCGCCCGCCCGAGGACCTGGATGTTCTGCGTGCGCGTTCCCCAGACGCTGTCGGGGTTCAGCTTCAGCACGACCGAGCTGAGGGTGGCGTTCGCCCCGAGGCCGACGGTCAGCGTGTTGGGGTAGCTGCCGCCGTTGCCCTCCCAGTAGGTCGCCGTGTTGTTGTCGTTGGCGTTGCCCGCCACGAAGGTGAAGACCGAGGAGGAGGCGGTGATCGCCTTGCCGACGGCCAGGTTCGACCCGGGCGGGGTGCTGCCCTGGCGGGTGACGGTGTTGCTGTTGCCGGACTGGTTGCCCGCGGCGTCCTTGGCCTTGACGTAGTAGGACACCGTCGCGGTGGCCGGCTGGGTGTCGGTGTAGGTCAGGACGTTGCCCGCCACGCTGCCGCGCAGGGCGTTGTTGGCGTAGACGTCGTAACCGGTCACGCCGACGGTGTCGGTCGAGGCGTTCCAGGTCAGCCTGATCTGGCCCGAGCCCGGCTCGGTGTAGGCCAGGTTCGACGGTGTGCTCGGCGGCGTCGTGTCACCGCCGCCGGTGGGGCCGTACACCTCGAACTCGGAGATCTGACCGGCGGGCCAGCCCGTGTTGGCGGTGAGGTTCAGCCGCAGGTAGCGGGCACTGGTCGCGGCGAAGTTGATCGTCACCGTGTTGCCGGTCGCCGGGTTGAAGGTGTAGCCGGCGGAGCCCACGACGGTCGTGGTGGGCGTGGCGCTCGTGCCCGCCAGCACCGACAGCGTCTGCGTCCTGGTCTCCCAGGCTGTCGCGGGCGGCAGCTTCAGGACGACCTGGTTGACGCTGGCCGCGGCTCCGAGGTCCACCTGCACCCACTGCGGGAAGGCGTTGTTGCTGCTCTCCCAGTAGGTGGTGGCGTTGCCGTCGGTGACGTTGCCCGCACCGTAGGGGGCGTTGACACTGCTGGACGAGGCTGACTTGCCCGCCGCCAGGTTGGGGCCGGCGGCCGCCGAGGCCGGTGCGACGACCGCCCCGGCCAGAGCGAGCAGGCTGGTCGCGGCCATCGCCGCCATCAGCCGTAACGCCAGGTACTGCTTTCTCATTGCGTTCCTCTATCTCTCGTCTGGAACGACAGGGTCGGGAGAGAGGCCGTGGCCTCCGTCACGCGACGCGCTCGGCACCCGGGAGTGCCTCGCCCACGAGGCGCGGATCCCCGGCCCGCTTCTTCCGGGTCCCCGGAATCCGGCGGGCGGGCCGGCCGGGTGGTCTGTGCGGGCCGATCCGCGGGCCGTGCCTCGTTCGTCGCTGGGGGGTGCTGGTCGCCGTGTGCGCCGGTGTTCCTCCTGTGGGGACGACCGGCGGGACGAGCGATGGGTGAACGTCGGATCTGATCGGACCTGGTCGGGTCTGTCGGCGGGCCCCGGGCGGGAGACGTCCGGAACCACGGGACCCCTGACCGGCTGCAGCGGCGGCGCGGGACGCTCTGCCGGGCGCGGGCCGTGACGGCCCTGCCGTCGGCCACGGGTCAGCGTCGGCGCGGGGGCAACGAGTGTCGCAGAGTGTCGCAACCGGGGCCGCCATGGCGGCGACCGGCCGCGCAATGCCGAGAACGACATCACCTGGGGCCTCTCCGGAGGGGTGGGAGGGACGTGCCGGGCGCAGCACATCACTGCCGTAAGTTGCGGAGAACAGAGAGAATTTAACAGGACTTTGCAATATTTTTGCATTGCGCTGGCCAAATGTTACATACGTGCTACGGCCGCGTCAACGGGTCGAGAAGGGCGGCTTACTTCGCCGCGCGACCCCGCGTGCGATCCGGCCGATCTGCCTGCCACGGGGGCCTTCGGGCCCCGTTCGGGGCCGGTAGGCGAGGGGGCGCGAACCCTTCGGGGAGGTCCCGCGCGGCGGGACGGAGGGGGCGCCGGCGACGTGACGGGGACCGGGGACACGCCCCGGAAACACCGCCGCACGAAACGGCTTGCGTGAGGGAAGCGGGCCGACGAAACTCGCGGACCCGCACCTCCCGGTCCGCACATAACGGCCCGCACCTCCCGGTCCGCACGTAACGGCCCGCACATCCCGGCCAGTACGGCGCGGCCCGCACGACACCGTCCTCACAACGGCCGGCCGGACCGGAAGGCGCCACGCCGGAGCACCGGGGACGCGCGGCTCGGCACGGAACCCGGATGACACGGAACAAGAGCTTTTTGGGCTATTTAGTCTGAAATATGTGGCTTAACGGACAGCAACGTGAGACGTGGTGACGCTTCACCCCTCGAACAGGCGCAGCCGGTGTGCCGTCGCCGCGGCCTCCCCGCGCGAGGCGGCGCCCAGCTTGGCGAGGATGTTGGAGACGTGCACGCTAACGGTCTTCGCCGAGATGAACAGTTCCCCCGCTATCTCGCGGTTGCTGCGGCCGGTCGCCACCAGGCCCAGCACCTCGTGCTCGCGCGCGGTGAGCCCGAACCCGGCCCCTTCGGAGACCGGCTCGGCGGAGGCGGGCTCTCCGGAGAGCGGGATCCGAGCCCGTCTGGCCAGGGAGACGATCTCGGCGGCGAGCGGCCGGGCCCCGACGCGCGCCGCGAGCTCCGCCGCCCGGGGCAGGCTCAGCGCGGCCTCGTCGCGCTCCCCCGCCGCGACGGCGGCCCGTGCCGCGCCGAGCAGGGCGCAGGCCTCGGCGTAGGGCTGGCGGAGCGCGGCCCAGGCGGCGGCCGCCGCGTCCCACGCCCCCCGGTCGAGCACCCCTTCCGTCTGGGCGGCCTCGGCCGTGAAGGTGAGGCTGTGCGCCCTCTGGAGCTCCCCTTCCACGCCGAGCCTCGCGGCCACGGCGCGCAGCCGGGGCAGCCGGGGCAGCGAGGGCAGCGAGGGCAGCGAGGGCACGGCCACTCGCAGGCAGGCGAGGAGGAGCGGCCAGACGTAGCGGGGGGTGATCTCCAGGTCCTGCTCGTCCAAGGTCCGCTCGACGAGCGCGGACGCCTCGTCGTGCCTGCCGCGCGCCACCAGCAGCTCGATCTCCCTGCGCAGGTGGGGCAGGGTCGTCTGGTTCCGGTAGGTGCCCCTGGAGAACACGGCCCGCGAGGCCCGGATGAGCGATTCGGCCCGGTCGAGGTCTCCGCGGGCCAGCGCGATGTCGGTGGCCAGGCCCTGCAGGCTCGCGCGGTAGGGGGCCGGCGGGGCGACCTCGAGGACGCGCTCGACCACCTCGGACGCCTCGTCCCAGCGGCCCAGCGAGACCAGTGGCTCGACCAGGTTGATCGCCAGGAAGGCGCCGGACGTGCGGGCCAGGCCGTACGCCTCGGCGTCGGCGACGCCGCGGCGGGCGACCTCCGCGGCCCGCTCATGCCACCCGGCCCCCTCCAGGGCGTCGGACTCGAAGATGACGGCCCGCATCAGCGCGTGGTAGGAGCCGGCCCTGCCCGCGTTCTCCCGCGCCCGGGCGAACGCGGCGATCTCGTCCTCCGTCCGGGAGTAACGGCAACCGGCCCAGGTGAGGGTGATGAGCGCGTGAGCCTCGGCGTCGGTGTCGCCCACCTCCTGGGCGATGCGCATCGCCTCCTCGGCCGTCGCCTCCTTCTCCGCCCGGTCGCCGTGCTCGCTGAGCACGCGTGCCAGGTTCTCCAGGACCCGGGCGCGCAGGGAGGTCGGCGGCTCGGCCGGAACGAGCTTGGCGGCGGTGCGGAGGTCCTCGACGTACCCGTCCCTGCCGAGGTCGTACCTGACGAGCCCGCGCTGGCGCAGCAGCCGGGCCGCGCGGATCGGGTCGGTGGCGGTGTCGATCTCCCGCAGGGCCGCCTTGGCGAGGGAGATGCCCCGCTCGAACTCCCCCGCCAGGTGCGCCACGGTGACGGCCTGCCGGAGCACGTCGACGTGGTCGGCGGCGATCCGCTCCGCGGCGTCGGGCACCGTCTCCCACAGCTCGAGCACCCGGGTCAGCATGCGCAGCTGCTCGTCGTAGGCCGCCGCCTTCCTGGCGGCCGCGGCCGCGTGCCAGGCACTGATCAGCGCCCAGAGGGGGTTGTGCGCGGCGTGCCAGTGGTGGGCGAGCTCGATGGCCGACCGGGGGGCGGGCAGGATGCCGGGGTCGGCCTCCAGGGCCTCGGCGAAACGGGTGTGCAGGCGGGTGCGCTCACCGGGCAGCAGGTCGTCGTGGACGGCCTCGCGGATCAGGGCGTGCCGGAAGGCGTACGTCTCGCCGTCGACCACGAGCACGTTGCCCGCCACCGCCGGGCGCAGCAGGCGGGAAAGGTCGCCGTCGTCGGCCCCGGCGACGGCCGAGAGCATCGTGTGCTCGATCCTCGCCCCGCCGGCGGCGGCCAGCCGCATCAGCTCCTGGGTCTCCTTCGGCAGGCGCTCGACGCTGGCCAGCAGCAGGTCGCGCAGCGAGTCGGGCAGTGTCTCGCCCTCGCCCCCGCTGAGCAGCGCCTCGACGAACAGCGGGTTTCCCTCGCTGCGCGCGTAGACCAGATCGATGTCGGCGACCGGCTCGCCGTGGAGGATGCTCGCGGCCTGCTGGCCCACCTCCCGGCGGCTCAGCCTGCGCAGGTCGAGCCGGGTGACCCAGTCGACCCGGCTCAGCTCGGCCAGCAGCGGGCGCAGGGGGTGCGTGCGGTGCAGCTCGTCGGCCCGGTAGGTGACCAGGGTCAGCAGGGGCACGTCGGGGCGCTGGTAGCGGACGAGGAACGACAGCAGGTCGCGGGTGGAGCGGTCGGCCCAGTGGGCGTCCTCGATGACCAGGATCGTCGGCCGGGTCTCGGCGAGCCGCTCCAGCAGGCCCAGGATCTGCTCGAAGAGCCGGGCCCGCGCCTCGGCGTCCTCTCTCTCCGGCTCACCGAACTCCGGCAGCAGCCGGGCGAGCCCTCGCGTCGCCCCGCCGGGCAGCAGCGCGGCGACGCCGTCGTGGCCCAGGTCGCGGGCGAGTTTGCGCAGCACCGCGGTGAAGGGGGCGAAGGGGAGGCCGTCGGTGCCCAGCTCCAGGCACCCGCCGACCAGCGCCAGGGCGCCGTCGGAGCGCTCGGTGAACTCGCGGACGAGGCGGGTCTTGCCGACCCCGGCCTCGCCTCCCACGAACACGGTCGAGGCCGATCCGGAACGAGCCCTGGCGAGCGCGCCTTCCAGGACGGCGAGCTCGTCGGCGCGGCCGACGAACAGGGGGCTTACCGTGTGGGCTCTCACGCCCCCAGGATGCCACCGGCCACCGACAGTCAGGCGTCCCTCTGGGCACGCCTCCCCGCCGTCCCCGGTCGCAGCCGGGGTCCCGGAGACCGAGGACCCTCCCCGCCGTCCCCGGTCGCCGCGGAGTTCGGGAGCCCGGGGACTCTCCTTGCCGCGCCCGGCCACAGCCGGAGGCCGAGGACTCTCCCCCGCCTCCGGTCCGCCTCGGAGTCCCGGAGGCGGGGGGGCTTTCCGCGGCCTTCCGGGGAGGGCCCGCCGCCCCGCGCCCGAGGGCGGCGTCACCGGCCGGGCTCGACCCTGAGGGCGCCGCAGCGTCCTGAACGCGCTTTCACGGAGCGCGGGAGGGGGCGGGGCGCCGTTCCGGCGTCCTAGGGGCATCAGGGCGCCTCCCCGTGCCCTCGTGGGCCGCCGCGCGGACAGGACGTGCCCCGCCCCGAGCCGGTCCCGGCGACTCCCGCCGTACGAGGTGTCCGATCATGGAAAAAGCCCCCCGGTTGACGTCAACCAGGAGGCTCTGACCTGCGACTTGCTAGTGTGGGCGATACTGGGATCGAACCAGTGACCTCTTCGGTGTGAACGAAGCGCTCTCCCGCTGAGCTAATCGCCCGCCCTGCGCGGCCCCTCACGGTGCCGACGTGGAAAACCATACAGCAATCCGGGAGTGCTCGCGAAGCGGTATCCGCCAACGAAATGATCTTGAAAGACGACACGGTCGGGAGGCAAAGGTCTGAGGATGCATCCGGCGGGGGGCTACGGTGTCATAGCATCGTCCTGATCCGTAGAAGCACCGAACGACCCGCGCTCGACCCGAATCACCCGAGACGCCCCGCCAGGGAGTCGACGGTGACCAAAACGAGACGCAAAACCCTTGCAAATACGGCCCTGTTGGTGATGTTTAGCCAGGTAGATGCCCAAATGTCGCGCTGTGATGTGTGTTACAGAAGGGCGTCGAGGCGGAATCTTTCCTACAGGTTTCTTTGTTCCGCGTGATAGCTCGCGAGGAACGAGGCCGTTTCGGAGCAGTGAGAGCAGTGAAAGCCCCGCAGAGGGGACCGACGACGAAAAAGGTTTGGCTGACGATGAACAGCGCCACCGTCTCTGCCGAGCTAGGCCTTCGGCTTGTGGTCCCCGACCGTACCACCGTCCCCCTGCTCGCCGGGCTCAGCTATACGGCCGGTGATCCGTACGCGATCAGGATGGCCTTCCACGTGGGCAACGACGAACCGGTCGAGTGGATCTTCGCTCGCGAGTTGCTGACGGTCGGCATCGTGCGGCGGGTCGGCGACGGGGACGTGCAGGTGTGGCCGGCGCGCGCCGACGGCGAGCGCACGCTGCACATAAGCCTCACGTCGCCGTTCGGGCAGGCCCTGTTCGAGGTGCCCCTGGCCCCGCTCACGGAGTTCCTGCACCGGACGTACGAGCTGGTCCCCGCCGGTCGCGAGACCGACTTCATGGATCTGGACGCCGAGCTCAGCAACATGCTCTGGAGTTCGTGACGGCCTCCCGGCGGGGCCGCCGGGCCCCAGCCCGGGCTTGAGGCCCCGACCCGGGTTCGAAGCCACGTCCCGCATTGAGACCACGTCTCGGGTTCGGGGCTACGTCCCGGGTTTGAGCAGGTCCCGCATCCGGGCGATCTCGATGCCCTGCCCGGAGACGACGTCCTTGGCGGTGGCCAGCATGACCCGGTCGGCGCCCTCGCGCAGCTGGAGCCCCGCCATCGTCACCGCCGCCTCGTGATGGGTGATCATGAGGGTCAGGAAGAGGGTGTCGAAGGCCGCCCCCCTGGCCGCCCTGAGCCGGTTCATCTCCTCCAGCGGGAGCGTGTGGTCGTCGTGGCCGCCGTGCTCGCCCGGAGGGCGTCCGGCCGACCTCAACCACGAGGTCATGGCCGCGATCTCCGGCCGCTGCGCCGCGGTGATCCGCTCGGCGAGCTTCCGCAGGACCGGCGAGGACGACCGGGCCGGCACCAGTGCCGCCATCTCCAGCGCCTGCCGGTGATGCGGGATCATGCCCTCGGCGAACCTGACGTCGGCCGCGGTGACGCGCGCCTCGGACTCCCCGAGGCGCTCGCCGGGCATCGCCGTGCGACCGGCCTCCCCCGGGCCACCCGGGATGATCACAGGCGCGCCGGACTCGGCGACGAGCGGGATGGACCGCTCCGATCCGGCCTCCGCGCATCCACCGAGAACCGCTGCCATTATGATCACCGCGATACCCTGACTCGGCACACGCATCCTCCGCATAGCTTCAATAATGGGGCAAGTGGACCGACGTAATGGGGGCACCGTGCGACCGATCGTGGCATTCGTCCTGTCCGCGCTACTTCTCGTGGCAGGGTGTGGGGCGGATCCGACTCCCACTGCCTCGCCACCGTCCGCGGCGGCCGCGCCCACCCCCGAGGGGAGCCCGAGCGCCTCGGAGCAGACGGCGGAGACCCCCGCTCCCGGAATCTCGGGGGACGGCACGCACAGCGACAACATCACGCACCTGGCCAACGTGCCCCCCAGCGCCCCGCTCGACGGGCCCCAGTCGTGGGGCACCGACCTGGCCTTCCAGGGCGACTACGCGTTCGTCGGCAACTTCGACGGCTTCAGCGTCTTCGACATCTCCGACCCGTCGAAGCCCTCGATCGCCAGTCAGGTCCTCTGTCCCGGCGAGCAGAACGACATCTCGGTGAGCGGGAACCTGCTGTTCCTGTCGATCGACTCCGCCCGGGTCGGCCCGGAGTGCGACGCCCAGCGCGGCGAGCCGGAGTCGGACGCCTGGGAGGGCATCCGGATCTTCGACATCGAGGACAAGGCCAACCCCAAGTTCGTCTCGGCGGTCCAGACCGACTGCGGCTCGCACACCCACACGCTCGTCCCCGGCAAGAGCCCGGACAAGGTCTACCTCTACATCTCCTCCCCCGGCCCCGAGCCCGGTACGGCGACCTGCCCGCCCCCGCACAACAAGATCTCCGTGGTCGAGGTGCCGGTCGAGGCCCCGAAGACCGCGAAGGTGGTCTCGCAGCCGGCCCTCTCCGAGAAGGCCGTCGAGGGGGCCATCGGCGGCTGCCACGACCTCACGGTCTACCCGGAGAAGGACCTCGCCGCCGCCGCCTGCTTCGGCGACGGGATCCTGATGGACATCTCCGACCGGGTCAACCCCAAGGTCCTCCAGCACGTGAGCGACAAGGAGAACTTCGCCATCTGGCACTCGGCGACGTTCAACAACGACGCCACCAAGGTCGTCTTCGGGGACGAGCTGGGCGGCGGCGTGAGCGCGACCTGCGACGCCAACACCCCGAAGACCAAGGGCGCCAACGCCGTGTACGGCCTCGGCAAGGACCGCAGGCTCACGCTCCGCGGCTACTTCAAGATCCCGAGGGAGCAGTCGCCCGAGGAGAACTGCGTCGCGCACAACGGATCGCTGCTGCCGGTGCCGGGCAAGGACATCATGGTCCAGTCGTGGTACCAGGGCGGGGTGTCGGTCTGGGACTTCACCGACGCGACCAAGCCCCGGGAGATCGGCTTCTTCGAGCGGGGCCCGGTGCCGGGAGTCGGCGGCTCCTGGTCGGCGTACTACTACAACGGCCACATCTACTCGAGTGACATCACCAAGGGCCTGGACGTGCTCCGCATCGACGACCCGCTGACCGACCCGGCCGCCAAGGTCAGGACCAAGGAGCTGAACGCGCAGACCCAGGTGTCCTACTAGCCCGCCGGTCCGGCCGGTCCGTGACCGCCGGACGGCCCGTTCCCGGCTCCGGTGGGCACGCCCTCACCGGAGCCGGGAACGTCGCATCGGGAACGGGAACGAATCCCGGGGAACCGGGCTCAGGGATCGAGGTCGGCGGCGGAGCGCTCGGCGAAGACCTGCATGGCCTTGGCGGTGATCGGGCCGGGCGCGGCGGGCAGCACGGTCCGGTCGACCGCGCGGATCGGCTGGATGTCACGGGTGGTGGAGGTCAGGAACGCCTCCTCGGCCTCGTACAGGGCCGAGAGCGGGACGTCCTCCTCGATGCCCCCGCACCACTCCAGGGCGAGCGCGCGGGTGACCCCGGCCAGGCAGCCCGAGGCGAGCGTGGGGGTGAGCAGCCGCCCGTCGCGTACGACGAAGATGTTGCTGCCGGTGCCCTCGCAGAGGTTCCCCGCGAGGTTCTCGAAGATCGCCTCGCCGCCGCCCCTCGCCTTGGCGAAGAACAGCGCCTTGGCGTTGTCGCCGTAGGAGGTGCTCTTCACCCCGGCGAGCGCGCCGCGCTCGTTGCGTGGCCAGGGCACGACGGTGACGTCGGCGGTGGCCGGGAACGCCTTCTGCTCGTCGGCGATCACCACGGTTGTGCAGCCCTGGTCGCCCCGGTCGGAGCCGAGCGGTCCCGGGCCGCTGGTGTAGGTGACCCGGACGCGGCCGAGCCGCCACGGCGGGGCCTCTGCCAGGCAGGCCCGGATCCCGTCGGCGATCGCGGCCACGTCGGGGTCGGGCAGGTCCATCCGCCGCGCCGAGAGCGTGAGCCGGTCGAGGTGGCGGGTGAGCGCGAACGTGGCGCCGTCCATGCACTTGATCGTCTCGAACACCCCGTCACCGACCATCAGGCCGTGATCGAACACCGAGACGACGGCCTGATCCGGGGAGACCAGCGCCCCGTTAAGCCATATGGGTACGTTCATGCGACTCCTTCTGAGCCTGATGTTGATGCCAGCGCGATGAGCCGGGAGGCCTTCAGCTCGGTCTCGTCCCACTCGCGTCGCGGATCGCTACCCCAGGTTATGCCCGCGCCCGTACCGAAGCGGATCTCGTCGGACGACAGCCAGAACGTGCGGATCCCCACGGCCAGGGACGCCCGCCTCCGGTCGGCGTCGACCCAGCCCACGGTTCCACAGTAGGGGCCGCGCGGCTCTGGTTCGAGCTCATCGATGATTCGCAGGGCCGAGGATTTCGGAGCGCCGGTCACCGATCCCGGCGGGAAGGTCGCGGAGAGCAGCTCCGGCCACCCGTACTCGGGCGCCAGCCGCGCCCGGACCGTGGAGACCAGGTGTACGAGACCGGGGTGCTCCTCCACATCGCACAGGGCGGGCACGCTCACCGAACCGACCGCGGCGACCCTGCCCAGGTCGTTGCGGACGAGATCGACGATCATCACGTTCTCCGCGTAGTCCTTCTCCAGCAGGTCCGCCGCGGTGACCCCGGTCCCCTTGATCGGCCTGGACTCGACCACGTCGCCGTCCCTGGACAGGAAGAGCTCCGGGGAGGCCGACACGACGCTCAGCCCCGGCAGGCTCACCGTGGCGGCGTAGGGGGCGGGGTTGCCCTCCGCCAGCCGTACGGCCAGGGCCAGCGGGTCCGGCCCCCGCCCCGCGGGGAGCGGCGCGCTCAGCACCCGGCACAGGTTGGCCTGGTAGACCTCGCCCCGCTCGATGTAGGCGCGGATGCGCCGCACGCCGTCCTCGTACGCGGCCCGGTCCAGGGAGGTGCGCCACGACGACGGGTGCGGCCCGCGCCAGGGGCCGCGCGGCGCGGGCAGCGGGGCCCTGCGGACGTCCCCGAACCTGGCGCACGTCACCTTGCCCTCGTAGTCGATCACGACGGCCCACCATCCCTCGCCGTCCAGCGCGGCGAGATCGGTGGTGAGGTCCCGGAGGCCCGTGGCCAGATATCCGGTGACATGCGCAAAAGAGTCATGCACTGCCCTATTGTCCCGCCCGCTCGGCGAGCAGCCGCACCAGGGTGCGGGCGGCGGGCAGCGGGGTGGGCGGCAGCGCCGCGTAGACGGTCCGGCGCGGGGCGAGGTCGCCGAGGGAGCGGAGCACCAGATCGGCCGGTACGGCGTACGCGGCGATGGCGGGGACGAGCGTGACGCCGAGCCCGGCCGCGACGAACCCGAACTTGCCCGTCCACTCGGCGATCCTGACCGTGGCGCGGGGCGCGAACCCGGCGCGGGCGCAGGCCGCGGCGAGCGCGGTGGCCCGGCCGGGCGGTGGCGCCTCGATCCAGGTCGCCTCCCGCAGCTCGCGCAGGTCGACGATCTCCTCCGCCGCCAGCCGGTGATCGCGGGGCAGCGCGACGAGCAGTTCGTCGTCGGCCAGCTCGATCATCTCGATCTCCTCCTCGCGGGGCAGCTCGGACGGGTAGTCGCTGACCACCGCGACGTCCAGGCCGCCCTCGCGCATGCGGCGCAGCAGGCTCCCGCTGGGCCCCTCGATCGGGACGAGCTCGACCTCGGGGAAGTCCTGGCGGAACGCGCGCAGGGCGCCGGGCACGAGCGCGACGTTGGCGGTGGCGAACGCCCCCACCCGCAGCCGCCCCCGGTAGCCGCCGAGGATCCCGGCCAGCTCCTCCTCCGCCCTGGTCAGCCGGTTCAGGACGACCTGGGCGTGGTGGTGCAGCGCCTCACCGGCGGGCGTGAGCCGCACCCCGCGCGGCAGCCGCTCGAACAGCGGGCCGCCCGCGCGGTGTTCGAGGGCGGCGATGCGGCGGGACACGGCCGACTGGGTGTAGTTGAGCCTGGCGGCGGCTGCCGTGAACGACCCGGTGCGGGCCACGGCGTCCAGCAGGCGCAGGCCTTCGACGTCGAACACATTCCTCCTTCGCATGGCTTGCATGCAATCTAGTCGCTGGTGGAATGCCTTGCCGGTTCGTAGCGTGGAGCGCATGATTTCCTTTCTCGGTCTGGGACGCATGGGCGCCCCGATGGCCCGGCGGCTCGTGGCCGCCGGATACACGGTGACGACGTGGAACCGCACCCCCCGCGCGGTCGAGGGAGCCGCCACGGCGGCGTCGCCCGCCGAGGCCGTGGCGGGCGCGGAGCTGGTCGTCACGATGCTCGCCGACCCCGCGGCGGCGAGACGGGTGCTCGCGGACGCGGCGCCGGGTCTGCGGCCCGGGACGGTGGTCGCGGAGATGTCGACGATCGGGCCCGAGGCGGTGGCCGGGCTGCGCGACCTGCTTCCCCCGGGGGTGGGACTGGTCGACGCGCCGGTCCTGGGCAGCGTGGGACCGGCCGCGGACGGCACCTTGGTGGTGCTGGCCGGGGGCCTGCCCGAGGATCTGGCCCGCTGCCGGAAGGCGCTGGAGGTGTTCGGCCGGGTGCTCGAGGCCGGCGGCCCCGGCGCGGGCGCGGCGATGAAACTGGCCGTGATGAGCGCGCTGGTGCCCGCCCAGGTGTTGCTCGCCGAGACCGTCGCGTACGCGGAGGCGACCGGAGTGGACACCGCGGCCCTGCTGGACGTGCTCGGCGGCACGCCGCTGGGACCGCTCGTCGAACGGGTCCGCCCGGCCGTCGAGAGCGGTCCGTACGGGACGCGCTACGCCCTCGGCCTGGCGGCCAAGGACATGGAGCTGGCCGCGCACGGGACCCAGACGCTCGCCGCCGCGGCCGGGGCCAGGCTGGCGGGCGCGGTGGCGGCCGGGCTCGGCGGGGCGGACCTGACCGCGATCTTCACGCACGTCGCCGCGACCGGTCCCACCGGGGCGGACCGGACGGGCGAGCCTCGCCAGACGGGTCAGGCGGAAACGAGGGAAGCCGGGGATATCAGGGGCACAGATGACACAGAGGACATCGGAGGCACCGGAAAGGGAGGACCGGGCCGTACCGGCGTGACGAGACTGAACCCGGCCACGGTTCCCGCCACCAACGGGCTCTACTCCCACGCCACCAGGGCCGCGGGCCTGCTGTTCGTCTCGGGGCAGGTGGCACTGGACGGGGAGGGGAAGGTGGTCGGCGAGGGGGACATGACGCGCCAGTCCGAACATGTGATGGACCTGCTGTCACGCGTCCTCGCCGACCAGGGCTGCACGTTCGACGACGTGACCCACATCCGGAGCCACCTCACCGACATGTCGCTGCTGCGGGAGTACGGGGCCGTGCGCGAGCGTTTCATCACCGGCGCACCCCCGGCCAGCACGACCGTGGAGGTCTCGCGGCTGTTCCGGCCGGGGCTGCTCATCGAGGTGGAGGTGATCGCCGCCCTCCCCGCGGGCCGGTGACGGCGGCGATGACGGCGGCGGCGTCCACCGGGCTCGCCTGCGGGCCGTGACGGCGGGATCACCGCGCCGGCGGCCCGTGACGGCGCCGTGACCGCCCTACGACAGGGGACCGGTGACCGTCTCGGCGGCGGCGACGACCGCGCCGGCCGCGACGAGCTGGACCACCGTCTCGATCTCCGGCGCGAGGAAGCGGTCGGGGCCGGGACCGGGGACGGACTGGCGCAGCACGTCCACCACGGCCCCGGTCGCCGGGGCGGGCCGCAGCGGGGCGCGCAGGTCCAGGGCCCGCGCGGCGGTGAGGACCTCCACCGCGAGCACCCGGGTGAGACCGTCCACCGAGCGGCGCAGCTTGCGCGCGGCCGACCAGCCCATGGAGACGTGGTCCTCCTGCATGGCGGAGCTCGGGATGGAGTCGACGCTCGCGGGCGCGGCCAGGCGCTTGAGCTCGGAGACCACCGCCGCCTGGGTGTACTGGGCGATCATGTGGCCGGAGTCGACGCCGGGGTCGTCCGCGAGGAAGGCGGGCAGGCCGTGGCTGCGGGCCACGTCCAGCATGCGGTCGGTGCGGCGCTCGGAGATGCTCGCCATGTCGGCGACCGCGATGGCCAGGAAGTCGAGCACGTAGCCGACGGGGGCTCCGTGGAAGTTGCCGTTGGACTCCACCCGGCCGTCGGCCAGGACCACCGGGTTGTCGATCGCGGAGGCCAGCTCCCGCCCGGCGACCAGGGCGGCGTGCGCCAGGGTGTCGCGGGCGGCCCCGGCGACCTGCGGGGCGCACCTGAGGGAGTACGCGTCCTGAACGCGGGTGCAGGTGCCGTCCCGGTGGGACTCCATGATCTGCGAGCCGCCGAGCAGGGCCCTGAGATTGGCGGCGCTGGCCGCCTGCCCGGGGTGCGGGCGCAGGGCCTGCAGGTCGGCGGCGAAGACACGGTCGGTGCCCAGGAGCGCCTCCACGCTCATGGCCGCGCTCACGTCGGCGGTTCTGAACAGGCGGGTGAGGTCGTCCATGGCCAGGATGAGCATGCCGAGCATGCCGTCGGTGCCGTTGATGAGCGCGAGCCCCTCCTTGGCCACCAGTTCCACGGGCTCGATGCCCGCCCGCTTGAGGGCCTCCGCGGCGTCGGCCCGCTCCCCTGCGGCGTCGCGGACGACGCCCTCGCCCATGATCGTGAGGGCCACGTGGGAGAGCGGCGCGAGGTCGCCGGAGCAGCCGAGGCTTCCGTACTCGTGCACGACGGGGGTGATCCGCGCGTTGAGCAGGCTCTCCAGCACCTTGGCCGTCTTCGGGCGCACGCCGGTGTGGCCGGTGGCCAGGGTGTGCAGGCGCAGCAACATCATCGCCCGGGTGACCTCGATCTCGACCTCGGGTCCCGACCCGGCGGCGTGCGAGCGTACGAGGGATCGCTGCAGCTGGGCGCGGAGCGAGGGGTCGATGTGCCGGGTGGCCAGGGCGCCGAACCCGGTGGAGACGCCGTAGGCGGGGGTGGGGCTCTCGGCCAGCTCGTCCACGCGGGTGCGGGCCGCCGCCATGGCGGCCACGGCGTCGTCGCCCAGACGTACGGGGGCACCGTGCCTGGCGACCCTGACGACCTCCTCGAAGCTCAGCGGCTCCGGCCCGATGTTCACGACCTCGTTGTCGCGCATGCTGTCAACTCTCTCGCGTAGGGGGGAGCACTAGTAACCGGTGAAACCCTTGCTGGCTCCTTACATCTCAAGATACCGGTCGTATTCGGTTTGGGGAGTCGCCGGGTATTCGCTAGAGTTCTCACCGTGAGTCCGGGCCGGTCCCGGAGACACGCGGAAGTGGCTCAGTGGTAGAGCATCACCTTGCCAAGGTGAGGGTCGCGGGTTCGAATCCCGTCTTCCGCTCGGAAAAGGGGCATGTGCCCCCCACTCGGTGGAGTGGCCGAGAGGCGAGGCAACGGCCTGCAAAGCCGTCTACACGGGTTCAAATCCCGTCTCCACCTCTGGTTTTCAGCGAGGACGATTAGCTCAGCGGGAGAGCGCTTCCCTGACACGGAAGAGGTCACAGGTTCAATCCCTGTATCGTCCACCCGGTTTCACCAGCTCAGAGGCCAGATCCGAAGATCTTCGGATCTGGCCTCTCGCGTTCGGCCGTCGCCCCCGGATCTCGCAGGAACCCGTCGCGCCGCGTCCGAACGGGTTTCCCTGGCACCTCGACCTCTCGGGATGACATGCCCGGTTCGGGTGCATCAGGAGTCCCCGGGATCAAGGGATCGGCCTGGAGTCTTCTCGCCCTGGGAGGCTCGGCGCCCTCACACGGTCTTCCATCGAGGGCTCCGCAGGCGCGGGGGCGGCGACCTCGAATGCCGGGCTTAATCCACGTTCGCAGGAAAAACCCATAAGCCCCAAAACAACTAAGAGTCACCGCGCATCTCCCCATCCCAATCGCCGCGCGTGAGTAACTGTGGCCGGAATCTGCCACTCCACCTGCGTCCGAGGTCTTGCGCCCCTCCCGTCATCAATGGTTAGGTCGCTTACATGACGGGCGTGCCAACGTATTCGGCGAGTGAAATTCACCTCGAATTAATCGCTGTTCGTCGACGACGGATCTCCTCCAGATCCTGATCGTCGGGCGGCATCGCCGCCGGACCGATCCGGGCCGATCGAACAGGACGTGAGCAGGGGCGGCGACGCCCTTCGCGCCATCCCCCACCATCACCGATCAACATTCCCTCCCAAAGTTGGACCGTTCCAAGGCGTCGAAACGGCCCGGCGGCGCGAATTCCGCCTCGCGCCCCGGATACCGGAGATCTCTTTCTCGATCGACGCACCACCACAGATCACGTATTTATTCACGAGAACCTCCATGTGATCGCCCGGGAGTTCAATTCACCATCTCCGAACTCCCGTCCAGGCGCGACCATATGGCGTTCTCGACGCCGGATCGTTTGGAGCCTCCTCCGTGACGAGTTCGCTTTCCGATGTCCAGAGTTCCTTTCCAGAGCCGACGACTCCAGAGCCAGCGACCGGCGAAGGCTCCCGGTCTCCCACGCCGGCCCTCACCGCGGCCTTCGACCCCGGACGTTTCCACGACGGCGCCGTGGACATCGTCAGCCGCCTGACGACGTATCTGGGCGACCGGTCGGTCCGGGGGCTCGACCTCCTCGACCCCGCGGTGCTGCTGAAGGCCGCGCGGGGGCTGATGACCCCGGAACGGCAGCGCGTCGCCGACTTCGACGCCGACCGGGTCAACCAGATCGTCGACCTGTACACCGGGACCGGCATCCCGGTCTACTCGCCCGGTTACATGGGACGGCAGTTCTCCGGCGTGGTGCCGCTGGCCAGCCTCATGGACCTGGTCGGCTCGGTGGTCAACCAGCCCTCCTCCTTCTACGAGGCCGGGCAGCTCCCCAGCGTCGCCGAGCGGCTCATGGCCGAGGAGCTCAACCGGTTCATCGGCTGGAGCCGCGACCGGTTCGCCATGGTGACGACCTCGGGGGGCTCCCTGGCCAACCTGACCGCGCTGCTGGCCGCCCGCAACCGCGCCTTCCCGCAGATCTGGACGCGCGGCGCCGGCGACATGCAGGGGCCCCCGGCCATCGCGGTCAGCGAGGAGGCCCACTACAGCGTGACCCGGGCGGCCGGGGTGCTCGGCATCGGCGAGCGGCAGATCGTCCGGCTCCCGGTCGACCGGGCCGGGCGGATCCGCCCCGATCTGGCCGGCCCGGCACTGACCGAGGCATACCGGCGCGGCCTGCGGCCGTTCTGCCTGGTGGCCTCGGCCGGGACCACGTCGATGGGCGCCTTCGACCCGCTGGAGGAGCTCGCGGCCGTGGCACGCCGGCATGGGCTCTGGCTCCACGTGGACGGGGCGCACGGGGCCAGCCTGCTGCTGTCGGACCGGCACCGGGACAGGCTGCGCGGCATCGAGCAGGCCGACTCGCTGACCTGGGACGCCCACAAGATGCTGTTCATGCCGGCGCCGTGCACGCTGCTCTTCTACCGCGACGGCACGTCGGCGCGCGGCGCGTTCCGGCAGCGCGCCAGCTACGTCTTCGACGAGGAACCGGACGTCTACAGCGCCTACGACAGCGCGGACAAGAACTTCGAGTGCACGAAACGCCCGATGATCATGCCGCTCTGGACGGTCTGGTCGGTCTACGGCCCGGCGCTGTTCGCGCAGCGGATCGACCGGCTGTGCGCGATGACCCGGCAGGCGTACCGGATGCTCGCCGCCGAGCCGGACTTCGCCGTGGCGCACGAGCCGGAGTCCAACATCCTGTGCTTCCGGTACCGGCCGGACGGCCTGGAACCGGCGACCGTGCACCGGCTGCAGCTGGAGATCCGCAACCGGATCCGGGACGGCGGGCGCTTCTTCATCTCCAAGGTCGACATCGACGGGGTGGCGGCGCTGCGCGTGGTGGTGATGAACCACCTGATCGACGCCGACCACCTGGCGATGCTCATCGCCGAGATCAGGGACATCGGGCAACGGGTGCTGCGCGCGAGCGCCACGACCCGGCACGACCAGCGAAACGGGAGTCACTCATGACCATGACGGATCTGGACATCGCCACCTCGGCGGAGCTGGCGGCACGGCTGATCCCCGAGGAGGAGCTGCGGCCCCGCTCGGTGGACGACGTCACCCGGCTGCCGTCGTTCGCGGGGAAGCTGGAGGAGTGCGGGCGGCTCGCCGGAGTCCCGTACTGCGAGTCCCCGCTCGACCTCCAGAACGCGCTGGTGTTCCGCCGGCTCCAGCAGCTCGTCGGCATCGCGCTGCTCAACCCGCTGTGGCGCGAGCGGCTGCACTACTTCGGGGTCCGCGACGCGCCCGCCGACATGTCCGAGTGGGAGCGGATCCCCCTCTCGGACAAGACCGTGCAGCGGGACATGTTCATGGGCGCGCGGGCCGGGATGGTCGTGCCGCTCGACCACGGCGGGTTCGAGGTGGTGGCCAGCGGCGGCACCGGTGACGGCATGCCCCTGGAGATCGTGTACTCCCTGCGGGAGTTGCGCGACACCTACCGCATCGCCGGGGCGTTCATGGGCGCCTACCAGCTCGGCCGCTACCTGCGCGGTCCCGCGCCGCGCTGGCTGTTCACCACCCTGGCCGACTACCAGATGTGGAGCAGCGGGACCATGGTCGGCGGCGTCCTGTCCCACGTCCCGGAGGTCAACTACATCGGCGCGGGGCCGGTGAGCGCGCCGGTGCTGGAGCACATGTTCTCCTACCCGGGCCACAAGGCGCTGATGGGCATCACCGCCGGCATCGCGCTCCTGCCCGAGCTGGGCGCGGGCCTGCCCCCGCACGCCAGGGCGAGCTTCCGGGTCGCCATGTACGGCAGCGGCTCCCTGCCGCAGCGCAAGCGCGACGAGCTGCATGCGTTCTTCCCCAACGTGTCGATCCTCAGCTACTTCGCCGCCACCCAGGCCGAGTGCGTCGGGCTCCAGCTCGACCATGCCTCGCCGGCGCTCTCGGCCGTGCCGGGGCTGCACCTGGTGGAGATCGTGGACGAGCACGGCCGAGCCGTCGCCGAGGGCGAGGAGGGCGAGCTGGTCGTCACCCGGCTGCACGCCGACGAGACGCCGCTGCTCCGGCTCAAGCTCGGCGACCGGATGATCCGCCGCCCCGCCCTGAACGGGCCGGGGCTGCGCACCGAGCGATTCGAGTTCGCCGGGCGCACCGCCGACGTGCTGCACCTCAACGACAGCCAGTACTCGGCGACGCTGGCCTACGCGGCCCTGCGCGGGCGGCTGCGCTCGACGACCGGCGTCGACCTGGACCTGGTCGCGCACGAGGTCCAGTTCCACAACCACCGTGAGGACCGGACCCTCACCCTGCTGGCGGCGGTGGACGACGCCGAGGGCATGACCGCGGCCGTCGAGCACGCGCTCGGCCCGAGCGGGACGCGGCAGCTGTTCACCCAGGCGCTGCCGAGCTCCCTGTCGCTCTTCAACGACCGGGAGGCCAACGCGGCGGCCATCGAGCAGACCGGATACGGGTTCCGGCTGGTGTTCGTGCCCCCCTCCTCACCGCAGATCGAACGGACCACCGTCGGCAAGACGCCGCTGGTCAGGGACCGGGGCTGAGCACGTGGCGGCCCGTACGTCCACATGACATCCGACAAGGGAGGATCGATGAAACAGAGAATCAGCATCGTCGTGATGGTCGACGCCGTCGGGGCGTTGTCCGACCGGACGCTGCACAACGGCAATCTCTCGCTGGTCGACGACAGCTCGGCGGGGAGCAAACACCAGGGGACCCCCGAGCTCATCACGGCGGTGGCCCCGGGACAGGTCGTCCAGTGGACACCCATCCACGTGGACGTGCAGACCCCGGTCGAGATCCAGGCCATCGAGTTCCTGTCCGGCACGGCCGTCCCGTCCCCGGCCGGCCAGGCCGCGTCGCCGCACCCGGCGGCGCCCTCCGGCGTCGCGGCACCCGGTGCCGTGCCCGGGGCGAGGGTCGACGCCACGGGTTCCAACGGATACGAGAACCACGACCTGCTGGTGTGGGAGGGCGTCGTGCCCTATGACATGACGCCCGGCGTCCCGTACCGGTACCGGCTCTCCCTCAGGCTCCACGAAGGCCCCAACAGCGTGCTGCACATCGACTCGCCCGCGCTGCTGCGCGTGTGAGCCACGTTCTGCGAAAGGCGGTTTCATGGCCCAGCAACACGGGATCATCGTGCTCTTCGACGTCGAGAACGCGCTCCGGACGCGGTCGCTCGACGGCAACACGTACTGGTTCGACAACATGAAGTTGTTCGGCTCGGCCGGGGTGGGCACCGAGCAGCTGGTGACGATCGTGCCCGGCACCCACTTCCTCGACGGATCGCAGGCGACCGAGCAGGTGCTGAACTGGCTGCCCGCGGCGCTGGGGTCGATCCCCCCGACGGTGCCGCGCAACTACCTGGCCGAGCAGGAACGCGCCGACGACCGGCGCACGCTGAACGAGCTGGCCTCGCTCAACACCGAGGACGGCGTGAGCGACACCGATCTCAAGCGGCTGCAGCGGCGGGTCGGCAAGCGCGCCGGCAAGCAGGGCGGCGGGCGCGGCCTCACCGCGGCCAAGCTGCTGGACGTCACCGGCAAGACCACGAGCAGCTCCGCCGCGTACAACTACCCGGCTCCGGTGATCACCGACATCACCGGCGAGGCCGTCACGGAGAAGATCATGTATCCGGCCCAGTACGGGTCGCCCGACATGATCTACGACGGCTGGTACTGGGCCGCGACCGTGGACACGAGCCGGCCCGGGGTCTACCCGTACACGGTGCACGTCCAGCTGCACGAGCTGGTCGAGCAGAACGACGAGATGGTCTGGCAGTCCGTGGACATGACCTGCACGTCCAGCCTCAAGATCATCAACGACCCGAAGCGAAACGGGTTCACCGGTGCCGGAGTGGGCGTGCTCCCCCTCCCGGCCGTCCCGGCCGTCCGTTGACCCGATCCGGAGCGTTTTCGAGCGGAGGAGCCACATGCCCCCGAGGAACAAGCAGCCAGAACGCCGGCCCGCCCGGCCCGTGACGATCACCGCGGTGGTCGACCCCGTGGCCGCGCTGGCGTCGGAGAGCCTGGACGACAACCTCTATTTCTACGACACCAACAAGGCCGCGGGGTCCACCGGTTTCGGCACCCCCGCGCTGCACAGCCGGGTACGCAAGGGCGACACCCTGCTGTGGAACGTGATCCCGCTGGAGTGCGAGACCTACGTGTCCCTCAGCGACATCGAGATCGACCCGCGGATCGCCGAGCCCACGCAGAAGGTGTATCCCGGCACCGACATCGTGTTCTGGACCGCCGAGGTCAAGCAGGACCTCACCGAACCGGTCCCGTACCGGCTCTCGTTCCTGCTCGGCACCGTCAGCACGCCGTTCACCCCCACCGCCCGGCCGGCCCTGGCCGGTCCCGTCAACGAGGGAAAGGAAGGCCGATGACCCAGGCGTACGCGGCCACGGACTTCGCCGATCGCGGCCAGCTCAACTCCGTCCAGCTGAACGTGGTGACCCTCGTCGACATGGAGCGGGCCGCCGCGACGAAGTCCCTCGAAGGCTGCCTCTACATGATGGACAACAGCGTCGGCGGGATCGGGCAGGGCAGCGACCATCTGGAGACCATCTGCAAGCAGGGCCAGGTGATCAACTGGATCATCCGCCCGATCGACATGCACCGCGGCGCGGACGGCACCTGGCCCCCGATGCCGAAGATCAACAACATCGTCTTCCTCGACATCGAGAAGGGCGACGAGGACGACGTCGCCGAACGCCGGATCATGACCGAGCTCAAGGTCTACGGCGCCCCCGACCGGATGCGCGACCAGTACACCGCCGTCTACTACTACTGGGCCGGGGCGGTGATGAGCGAGGCCCGGCCGGGGCTCTACCGCTACCGGTTCGTCCTGGAGCTGGAGAAGGAACACGGCACCGACAAGCTGTACCTGAACTCGGTCCGCTACCCCTCCCTGCGGGTACTGCCCGTCTGACGGCATCCGGGGCCGCCGGCGCGGTGTGGTGAAGGTGGAGGTCATGGTGGCCGCCGGGCGGCGGCCGTGACCGGCCGATGACGTTCGTCCCGCGCCCAGGGGAGCGGGACGACCGTCATCGGTACGGGCCGAGCCGAGATCAACGCCGGACAGGCCCCGGAACGGTCCGTCCCCATCGACCGCGCCCCGCCGGGGCTTCCGTACCCGAACCCCTCACCGGGCCGATGACCCCGCGGCCAGGTGGCGCCGTGGCCTGGAGTAACGTCTCGAATACGGTACGTCGGAGCGCCGGGTGAGCCGTGATCGGCGATCGGCCGGGGCTTTGGAGCGAGGCAGTGAGGAGGCACGGCGATGGCCGACGACGATCCCGTCCTCGTCACCGGCGCCGGCGGGGCCATCGGGGGCGTCGGCCGCACCGTGGTCGGGCTGCTGCGCGGACACGGCCTGCCCGTTCGGGCGATGGCGCACCGCGACGACGAGCGCGCGGACGCGCTGCGCGCCCTCGGGGCCCAGGTGGTGATCGGCGACCTCACCCGGCCCGGCGACGTGGCCGACGCCCTCGACGGTTGTTCCCGGATGTTCTTCGGCATGAGCGTGTCACCGTCGTACCTGGAGGCCACCGCCACCGTCGCGACGGTCGCCCGCGCGGTGGGCGCCCTGGAGGCCCTGGTCGGCATCTCGCAGATGACCGTGTCCCAGATGAACGCGCTGAGCACCGAGGAGTCCCACCAGCAGCGGCTGCACTGGCTGTCGGAGCAGGTGCTCGACTGGTCCGGGCTTCCGGTCGTGCACGTCCGGCCCACCTCCTTCCTGGAGAACCCGATGTTCACGACGCTGGCCGCGCGCTCCATCGCCGTCAGCGGGACCATCCGGCTTCCCTTCGGCACCGGCCGCACGTCACCGGTCGCGGCCGGCGACGTCGCGGCCGTCGTCGCCACGATCCTGGAGGACCCGCGACCGCACATCGGGAACGTCTACGAGCTGACCGGACCCCGGTCCCAGGAGATGACCGGTGTCGCCGAGGAGTACTCCCGGGCGCTGGGGAGGAAGATCACCTACGTGGACGTCCCGCTCGACACCTGGGTCGAGGAGGTCCTCTCCCCCGCCGGGCTCCCCGCGCACACCGAGGAGCACGTCATCACCATGGCGCGCCTGCACCGCCTGAACCGTTACGACCGGGCGACCAGGGACGTCGAGGCGGTCACGGGAAGGCCCGCGACGACGGTGGAGGAGTTCGTCGCGGAACGGGCCGCCGACTTCACCCGGTGAACGCCCGTGCCGCCCGGTCCGGCCGGCCGGCTACGGGCCGCCCGCGGACCGGGGCGCGACCAGGCCCGACTCGTAGGCGAGGACGACGAGCTGGGCACGGTCGCGGGCAGCGGTTTTGATCATGGCGCGGCTGACGTGGGTCTTGGCGGTGAACGGGCTGATCACCATGTGCGCGGCGATCTCGTCGTTGCTGAGGCCCCGGGCGACCAGTGCCACGACCTCCCGCTCGCGCCTGGTGAGGATCTTCAGCGCGTCGTCCGTGTCCACGTCGGGGGGCCGGGAGACGTACTGGTCGATCAGCCTGCGGGTGATGGCGGGCGAGAGCAGGGCGTCTCCCCGCGCGGCCACCCGGACACCGTGCAGCAGGTCCTCGGGTTCGGTGTCCTTGACCAGGAATCCGGCCGCGCCCGCGCGCAGGGCGTCGAAGACGTACTCGTCGAGCCCGTAGTTGGTCAGGATCACGACGTGCACATCGGCCAGGCCCGGGTGGGCGGCGATCCGCCGGGTCGCCTCGATACCGTCGAGCACGGGCATCTGGATGTCGAGGAGCACGACGTCGGGGACGTGCCGGACGGCCAGCTCGACGCCCCGCAGCCCGTCGGCCGCCTCCGCCACCACCTCGATGTCGTCCTCGGCGTCGAGCAGGGCGCGAAATCCCGCGCGGATGAGCGCCTGGTCGTCGACGAGCAGCATGCGGATCACGGGGCGCCCTCCGGCGGGAGCCCGGCGCGGGCGCGCGTCACGCGGGACCGTCCACGGGGAGCTCGGCGCGGACCCGGAAACCGCCCTCGGAGCGGGGGCCGGCGCGCAGCCGCCCGCCGAGCGCGGTGACCCTCTCGCGCATGCCGCTCAGCCCGACCCCGGGCACCGGGTCGGCACCGGGCGCCGCCCTGCCGTCGTCGTCGACCTGCACGGTCAGCTCCTTCGTGCCGTAGGTGATGCGCACCGACGCCACCGCGGGACCGGCGTGCCTGGCGGCGTTGGTGAGCGCCTCCTGGACGATCCGGTACGCGGTGCGGTCGACGTCCGCCGAGAGCGCCCGCCGCTCCCCCTCCACGACCACGGTCGCGGGCAGGCCCGTCGCCCGCGACCGCTCGACCAGCTCGGCGAGGCGGTCGAGCCCGCTGCCGGGCGGCCCGTCGTCACGCAGCACCTCCAGGGTGGCGCGCAGTTCCCGCATGGCCTCCCCGCTGGCCTCCTGGATGGCGAGCAGCGGTCCGGGCACCTCCTCACCCCGCTTGCGGGCGAGGTGGACCGCGACCCCGGCCTGCACCTTGATCACGGAGATGCTGTGGGTGAGCGAGTCGTGCAGTTCCCTGGCGATCCGCAACCGCTCCTCGTCCGCGCGGCGGCGGGCCGTCTCCTCGCGGGTGCGTTCCGCCTCGGCGGCGCGGTCCTCCGCCCGTCTCAGGTCGTCCCCGCGGTGGCGGGAGACCACGCCCATGACGCCCGCGGCGACGAACCAGCCGACCAGCAGGCCGGTGGAGTTCTGCGAGACCCCTCCGGACCCGGACGACAGGCCGAGCGCCAGGTCGCCGCCCAGGAACACGGCGCCCGCGGCCACGGCGGCGGCGCGGCGACCGGCCAGGACCGCGGTGTAGACGGCCACCAGCACCGGGAAGGCCGCAGGGGGGCCGGTGCCGGCCCGCACGGAGTAGGCCGTCATGCACACCGCGGCGACCAGCGCGACCACGGCCGGGAAGCGGCGCCGGACCGCGAGCGACAGGGCGCCGGCGAGCAGCAGCGCGTACTCGGCCGGCCCGTGCGGGGCGCCCTGCGCGGGCCCGGCGAGCGTGCCCGCCACCAGCAGCAGGGCGATCCCCCCGGCGAGCACCGCGTCCGGCACCTGCCCGCGACCGCCCCGCCCGCGCACCCGATCGCGCCATCCGTACGCGCACTCCCGCCACCCGCGCACGTGACGGCGCCATCCGCGTATGCGACTCATGTTCGAACAATAGACCGGGCGCCGCGTTCGCCGCCTCCTCCACGGAGAGGGGACCGGGGCTACTCCCGGTGGAGTAGCCCCGGGGCCGCTACACCCCCGGTGCCGGGCCCGGGAGCATCCGCCGGTGCGACGCCCGGCGACGGGCGGATCGGCGACCATCGGCTCACCGGACCGGTCGGCGGCATTCCGACCACCCACCACGATGGGAACGACGGCAGATGGCGAACACCTTCCGATACGTGACTCCCGTCACGCCCGAGGCCGCGACCGGCCGGATCGCCGATGTCTACGGCCAGGCGACCACCGACTTCGGCCTCGCGGGGATGCCCGTCCTCATGACGCTCTCCCCCGCGCCCGACCTGCTCGCCGCCACCTGGGCGCTGCTGCGCGAGTCGCTCGTGGCCGGGCCCGCCTCCAGGACGGGCAGGGAGGTGGTCGCGCTCGGCGTGTCCGTGGCCAACCGGTGCCCGTACTGCGTGGCCGCGCACACCACCCTCCTGCACGCCACCGGCGACCACGAACTGGCCGAGGTCATCGCGCGCGGCGGCACGCCCGCCGACCCCGGGCACGCCGCGCTCCTCGGCTGGGCCACGGCCACCCGCGCGGTGGGCACGGCGCGGCCGCCGGTGGCGCCGTTCCCCGGGGAGCACACCGCCGAGTACGTCGGCACCGCCCTGACCTTCCACTTCATCAACCGCATCGCCTCGGCCCTGCTGACCGACAGCATGCTGCCCGGCAGGCTGCAGGACTCCCGGCTGGTCCGCAGCCTGGGTGGCAGGGTGCTGGCCCGTACCGTACGCAGGCGGCGGCCGGCCGGTGAGAGCCTTCCCCTGCTGGTGGGGCCGGCCACGACCCCGGAGCCCGCCTGGGCGGCGGGCACGCCGGTGGGCACCGCCTTCGCCGCGCTGCGGGAGGCGGCGGGCGCGGGCCGGGCGCTGCTCGGCGAGCGGGCCCGCGCGGCCGTGCTGGAGACCGTCGGCGGGTGGGACGGCGAGCATCCCGCGATGGACGGCGGGTGGCTGGACGGGCCGCCGGCGGACCTGCCCGTCGCCGACCGGCCGGGGGTGCGGCTCGCCCTGCTCGCCGCGCTGGCGCCGTACCGCGTCACCGACGCCGACGTCGCGGCCTGGCGTGCCGGTCATCCGGACGACGCCGACCTGGTACGGCTGCTCGCGTACGGCGCGATCACCGCTGTCGAAGGCGTCGAGGCGTCGATCCGCCGGGATCTGCCGGCACCGTCCGGAGCAGGATCGCGGCCGACGCCGCCGCCGTCACCATGAGGGCGGCGCACAGGAGCGCGGCGACCTGCATCCCGCCGGTGAAGGCGGTGCGGGCGACGTCGAGCAGCTCCGCCGCGGCCTGTTCCGGCAGCCGGGCGGCCACCCCTGCCGCCCCGCCCAGTCCCTCCCCGGCCGCCCCCGAGTCGTCGGGGAGCAGGTCCTCGGGGGCCATGGCGGCGAACCGGTCTCGATAGACGGCCAGGCCCACGCTGCCCAGTATCGCGACGCCGAGCGCCCCGCCGAGCTCGGTGGCGGCCTCCAGGACCGCCGAGGCCGAGCCCGCGCGCTCCGGCGGGGCGGCGTCGACGATCATCCCGGAGGCCAGGGCCTGCACCGCGCCGATCCCCGCTCCCGGCAGGAGCAGTCCGGTGACGAGCAGCCACCGGCCGGAGTCCGCGTCGAGCGTGCTCACCACCAGGAATCCCGCGGCGGCGAGCGCCATGCCCGCTCCCAGGATGTGCCCGGGGCGGACCCGGCGCGAGATCCCCGCGGCCACGAGCGAGCCGACGAGTGCCATGCCGGCCGCGGGCAGCGTCAGCAGCCCGGCCACCAGCGGCCCCAGCCCGAGCACCAGCTGCAGGTACTGCGCGACGAAGTAGAACAGGCCCACCAGCGCGAAGACGGCGAGCGTGCTCGTGACCAGCGGCAGGGTGAAGTCCCGGTCGGCGAACAGGCGCGTGTCGAGCATGGGGTCGGCCAGGCCGCGCTGCCTGCGCAGGAACGCGGCGCCGAGCGCCAGCCCCGCGGCGACCGCGAGCACCGCCACCGGAGCCGGGCCGCCGGTGGCGAGCTGCTTGATCCCGTACACGACCGGCAGCACCGCCGCCAGCGACAGCGCGGCACCGGGCAGGTCGAACCCTCCCGAGGCCGGGGCTCGGTGCTCGGGCAGCAGGAAGGGGCCCAGGACCAGCAACAGGACCATGACCGGAACGCTGATCAGGAAGACCGACCCCCACCAGAAGCGCTCCAGCAGCCACCCGCCCGCGATCGGCCCGAGCACGCTTCCCCCGGCGAAGCTCGCGGCCCACAGCGCGACGGCCGTCCGGCGCTGCCGCGGGTCGCGGAACATGTCGCGGATCAGCGCCAGGGTCGGCGGCATCAGGCTCGCCGCCGCGGCCCCCTGCAGGGCGCGGGCCGCGATGAGCAGCTCGGCGCTGGGAGCGTACGCGGCGGCGACGGACGTGACGCCGAAGACGGCCGCGCCGACCAGCAGCAGCCTGCGGCGGCCGATCCTGTCGCCCAGGGCGCCCATCGCGACCAGCAGACCCGCCAGCAGGAACGCGTAGACGTCGACGATCCACAGCAGCTGGGATCCGGTGGGCGCGAGGTCCGCGCTCAGGAAGGGCAGCGCGAAGTACAGCACCGTCACCGTCACCGAGACGAGCAGCACGGGCAGCACCAGCACCGCGAGCCCGAGCCACTCCCTTCCCCCCGCCGCACCTTTCACCATGAATCCCGACCTCCCGCGAGTACAGCGTACGCACCTGGACGCATACATCGTACGCACAAGTATCGGGAATCATCAATGATCCGATCGGCATTCAAGATTTCCGCTTTATTCCTGCGAAAACAAGGATTCCTTTTCGTCGTGCTGGATATTTCATCACGCCCACCTCCCCCTGCCGCAGCTATTACGTCACGAAAGCGCGTGCTAGAATTTCGTCACCAGCAGCCGGAAGTGACGTAATCGAGCGAGGACAACGCATGTCGACGTGCGTACAGTGCGGGGCACCCCTGAACGCGGCGCGCCGGGGGCGGCGTCCCCGATACTGCTCGCGGGCGTGCCAGGCGCGGGCGTACCGGACCAGGGCGGCCGAGCGGGCCGCCACCCCTCCCGGGCCCTCCCTCACGCCTGCCCGCGACGCCTCCGGCACGCTCGCGCGGGCCGAGCGGGCGAAGCCCGCCGAAGGGGGCGGCCGGGCGGCGGAGACCGAGCCGGAGCGCCGTGAGCCTCAGGACGGGCTGAGCACCGGGCGGATCGTCCGCACCGCGATCCGCGTCGCCGACGCCGAGGGACTGGACGCGCTGTCGATGCGCCGCGTCGCGGCCGAACTGGGGGCGGGCACGATGTCGCCGTACCGCTATGTACCGGGCAAGGACACCCTGATCGAGCTGATGGTCGAGGCCGTCTTCGGCGAGAGCGCGCCCTGCGACCCCGTCCCCGGGGACTGGCGCGCGGGGCTCGAGCTCGCCGCGAGGCGGGAGTGGGCGATGTACTCCAGGCATCCGTGGGTGCTGCGGGTCATCGCCACGCCCCAGCCGCCGCTCGGGCCGAACGTGCTCGCCGACGTCGAACGGTCGATGCGGGCCGTCGACGGTCTCGGCCTGGACCTGATGACGATGCACCGGGTGGCCATCATGGTGAGCGCCCACGTGCAGGGTTGGGCCCTGCTGCTCGTCAACGAGGTGGAGAGCGAGCGGCGCACCGGTGTCACCATGAGGCAGCGGCGCGCCCTGAAGGCCCCGATGCTCCAGGAGATCCTGGAGTCCGGCCGGTTCCCGATGCTGTCCAGGCTCCACGAGGAGCGGGGCGACGCGATCGACCTCGACGAGTGGTTCGAGTTCGGGCTGCGGCGCCTCCTCGACGGTCTCGCCGTCCTGATAGAGGGCCACCGGACGGGGCCGGGGGCCGACCGGCCGGGGGTTGACCGGCCGGCACACGACGGAGAGCCGGGGCACGACGTCGAGCCCGCGGGCGCGACGTCCCGAGGCGGCGGAAAGGCCGCGGCGGTGGGCCCGGAAGCCTCGACCGCCGGCCCCCGTGACAGCGAGACGCCGCCTCAGGCCCGGAGCCTGGCGTAGAACCGGCTGCACTCCTCGTACGCGGGGAGCAGGCCCTGCCGCCGGGCCTCGGCGAGGGTGGGGGCCGTCGCGTCCTTGTCCGACAGCAGCGGCGCCACCCCCGAGGGCCACTCGATCCCCAGCTCCGGGTCGAGCGGATCGACCCCGTGCTCGCGCCCCGGCGCGTATCCCTCGGAGCAGAGGTACACCACGGTCGCGTCGTCGGTCAGCGCCATGAAGGCGTGGCCGAGCCCCTCGGAGACGTAGACGGCCCGGTGGTCCTCGTCGTCCAGGATCACCGATTCCCACTGCCCGAAGGTGGGCGATCCGACGCGGATGTCGACGACCACATCGAAAACCGCACCTTTGACGCATTTGAGGTATTTGGCCTGACTTGGTGGGACATCGGCGAAATGTACGCCACGCAGTGTCCCCCGGCGTGAGACCGAGCAGTTCGCCTGCGAGAGGGCCAGGGCCCGGCCGGTGGTCTCGCGGAAGGCCTCCAGACGGAACCACTCGTGAAAACTGCCCCGGTCGTCGAGGAACACCTTCGGTTCGAACACCCACGCACCCTCGATGCCGAGCGAACGCATGCTCACCTCTCCTTCCGTGGCCCCGCCCCGTCCGGGGCGGCTCCCAGAGGAACGGCACGCGTGGCGGGTGCTCCCCAGCGGAGTCTCCAGGACCACCGGCCCGTTGTGAACCCGCCGCCGTACGTCGTGAAGGCGCGCACGGCCTTCCGCGGGACCGTTCCGGGGCGCCGTGACCGGGTCGTCCCAGGTTGGCACCCGTCAGGCCGGTGACCGGCCGGTCTGGCCACTTCCGGCCAGCGGGGACGGCGAGGGGTGTCACGCGATCGCGTGACACCCCTCGAGGACCTCTTCCGGGCGTCCGGCAACCTCCCGGACACCATGAAACCCGCCCCACGTTCAGCGCGTCGCCGGCCGTGCGCCCGTCACCGGAACGCGGCGCCGACGTTCTCCCCTCGCGGCGTACGGCACCGCGTCGTCACGCTCCCGCCGGTACGCGACCGTCCCCGGCCCCGGATCAGGCACCAGATCTCGGCGCACGCCCCGACGGCCGTACGGTGTCTTGGCACGCCCCGGCGGCCGTACGACATCGAGGACGCGTAACATCGGCGTTCTGCGGCATTCCGATTACCGCTCGCGGACTCACACGGACACAGAGGATCATGAACGACTCCTTCATCCCCACCGCCCGCGCGGCGGCAGGCAAGACCGGGCCCGGCGGCACGCGCGCGCGACGGTCCTCCCGGCCGGAGAACGGCCGCGGGCGGCCCGGCACCGCCGTGCCCGCATCGGTGGAGGCGTCATGACGGACCTCCTGCGCAACCCCGTGAAGAACTACGACTGGGGTTCGCGCACGGCGATCGCCACGCTGGCCGGGCGCTCCTCCCCCGCGGAGCTGCCCGAGGCGGAGATGTGGTTCGGCACCCACCCGTCCGGCTCGTCGTCGGTGCTGCGCCGGGGGACGTGGCACTCCCTCGCCGAGACGGTGGCCGCCGACCCGGTGTCCGAGCTGGGCGAGAAGACCGTCGAGCGGTTCGGCTCGCGGTTGCCGTACCTGCTGAAGCTGATCGCCGTGGACCTGCCGCTCTCGCTCCAGGTCCACCCCTCGCAGGAGCAGGCGCGGGAGGGGTTCGCCCGGGGCACCTACGTCGACCCGTTCCCCAAGCCCGAGCTGATCTGCGCGCTGACCCCGTTCACCGCGCTGGCCGGATTCCGTCCTCCCCGGGAGGCGGCGGCCCTCATCGGCGGGCTGGGCGTCGCGGAGCTGGAGCCCGTCGTCGCGCCGCTGGCCGCCGGAGACGCCTCCGCCGCGCTCCGCGCGCTGGTGGAGTGGCCGAAGGACGGCAGGGCGGACCTCGTGGCCGCCGTCGCGCGGGCCGCCTCGACCGCCGGCGGCCCCGACAACGAGCTGGTCGTACGCCTGGCGGAAATCCACCCGGAGGACCCCGCCTGCCTGGCACCGCTGTTCCTGCGGCGCCACGAGCTGCGGCCGGGCGAGGCGCTCTTCCTGGGCGCCGGGGTCCTGCACTGCTACCTGAGCGGGTTCGGCGTGGAGATCATGGGCGGCTCCGACAACGTGCTGCGCGCCGGGCTGACCGGCAAGCCGATGGACGTGGAGGAGCTGCTGCGGGTCACCGACCCCTCGGTCCCCGCCCTGCGGGTCGAGCCGGTCGGCAACCTCTACCGGACCCCCGTCCCCGAGTTCCGCCTCGGGACGGCCGTCCCGGGTTCCGGCCTCACCCTGGAGGGCGGGGTGCCGCGCATCCTGCTGTGCACCGAGGGCGAGATCGAGACCGGCGAGCACACCCTGCGTCCCGGTGAGTCCGTCTTCGTCCCGGCCGCCCACGGGCCCGTCGGGTTGCACGGCTCGGGAACGGTCTTCTGGGCGGAACCCGGAATCGATTGACGTGCTCCCCGGCCGCCCCTGAGGGCGCCGGGGCCGGAGGGCGGGACCGCGCGGGACGCCGCGCGGGGCCCTCGCGTTCATACCGGCCTGGTATGGCGGATACACCCCCGAGGTAGGCGGGGCGTCCCCACCGGCGAGGCTGGAGGTATTCGATGACACCGTCCGACGACCTCACGGATCCGGACCTCCGTCTGGAGCTGATCCTGGTCGAGGTACTGCACCACGAGGCCGAGCACCTCGCGACCGGCTGAGCGTCCCGGTCCCGGCTCCCACGGGGGGAGCCGGGGACGGGCGCGGGGATGAAGGTGTGCCGTCCGGTTTATCCGGTGCCGACCTGCCTGCACCGGCCGCCGCCCCACCCCAAAACACCACAAGAGGGGTAATCACATTCCGGGTGTCGCCGCAACCGATATGAGCAGGCGATATACCGCCCATCGAAACGTAACGCGTCGGCGTGAACACGGGGTGTTATGAGGGAAGGCCTCATGGAACCCTCACCAGGTGGAGTTCACCGTGGAAACCGCGCTGCTCATCATCGCCGTTCTCGCTATATGGGTTATTTCCGATTGGATCCGTAACTATCTATCAAAATGCCGCAAATGCAGCGGATCTGGCACACTGAAAGCCACCTTCTTCCCTCGCCAGTACCGCCCCTGCCCGCGCTGCACCAAGGGCGAGGTCAGGCACGGATTCGCCCCCAGGAAGTGAACCAGGAGGCAGACGTGAGGAATCTCCCGACGTTCGCGTCCGCCTCCCACGGGGAGACGGAACGCCGCCCGGTACCTGACGCGTACGCGGAAATCTCGTGAAAGGTCCCCGAGCCGGCGAGGCGCACGGCTCCTCCCCACCACCGTTCGAACCTTTCTCAGAGAATTGACGTTCCAGCATCGTGAGACTTCTCCGCAGTGTCCGCGTCGCCCTGGCCGTGATGGCGGTGTGCGCGGCGGCCACGCTGATCTCGCAGGCGGTGCGCGCACCGTCGTCCGTGCCCGCATCGTGCCCGGAACGCTGGGACGGCGACAGGCCAGGCGGATGGGTGCCCGCAGCCGCCGACCTCGACGGGGTCGGGGAGTCGCTCGTCCCCGGAGAGCCGGTCACGGCGATGATCTGCGCCTACCCGGGGCACAACGCGCGCCCGGGAGGGGAGCGGCTCGCCGGATCCCGGACCCTGACCGGCGATGCCGGGGCCATGGCCCGCGACCTGGACTACCTCCCGGTGACCACGGCCGATCCCGGCGGCCCGTGCACGCAGAAGGGCGGGGCGATGACCAACTACCTCATCAGGTTCGCCTATCCCCGCGGGGAGGCCCTGTGGGTGGGCAGCGCCGAGGAGGTCAACTCCTGCGTGACGACGACGAACGGCACCGTCGGCAGCCGCTCGTACGTCGGGCGGGACATCACCACCGCCTACCGGACCGGTACGTGGAGCCCCGCGCGGCCGGACGACCCCTGCCACGGGTTTCCCGGGCGCAGGGGCCAGAACGAGCGGATGGTGCCCGGCGAACCCGTCTCGGTCCTGGTCTGCGGGCAGGCCTCGTACGACAGGCCGTCTCCCCGGCTGGAACACGGCGGGCCGACGGCCGAGGCCCTGGCGGCGACGCTGAACTCCCTGGACACCCGGCCGAGCGAGAACGTGTGCCGCGGAGGCGGGGGCGCACAGGGCGACACCCTCCTTCTCCTGTTCGGCTACCCGGAAGGACCGCCCGCGGCCGTCCGGGTCCTGACCGACTGCGACCCCGGGGTCAACAACGGGCTGCTCCAGGCGAACCTCGACGCGAACGCCCGCGACCAGGTGAAACGGCTCGCGCCACCGGCCTAGGCAGCGACCTGGGCGGCGGCCTGGGCGGCGGCCGCAGCGCGCGGCGACGGGGACGCCCGCCACAGCGGGCGCGACGGCGGCCGGGGCGGCCCGCGTCCCGTCGCCGCGTCGAGGCCACACCGCGAGCCCCCTGGGTAGGGTGGCCGGGCCGGTTCCCGCCGAGGAGCCGGCTCCCCCTGTTTCTCCTGGACCGACGGGAGGCCGCGCGGCGTGACCGTGATCGACGAGGTGACCCTGCTGCGGGCCTGCGTGGCGGGCCGGGTCCTGCGGGCTCGGGACGGCGAGGAGCTCGTCGTCGAGGGCCGCCTGATCCGTGAGCTGTGCCGGCGCGGCCGCGAGGAGATGGACCCGCGCGGGCCGGCGATCCAGGGCGCGAGAATCTGCGGCGACCTCGACCTGAGCGGGATGGAGGTGCCCTTCCCCCTGCGCTTCACCGGCTGCGTGTTCGACCGGCCCCTCCTGCTGGAGGGGGCCGGCCTGCACCTGCTGGTGCTGGACGGCTGCGCGGTGCCGGGAATCCTGGCCAACGGGCTGCGGGTCCGCCGCGACCTGGACCTGTCCAGGTCGCACGTCACCGGCGATCTGTGGACCTCGGCCAGCACCTCCCGCAGCGCGGCCGTCTGGCTGTGCGAGTCGGAGATCGGCGGGCGCCTGATCTGCCTGGACACGGTCATCGACTCCGCGATGCGGGCGGTCCAGGCCGACCGGATGCGGGTCGGCGGGACGATCCGGCTGCTGCACGGCTTCGAGGCACGCGGCGGGATGCGGCTGCTGGGGGTTCAGGTGGCGGGCTCGCTGGACCTGACCGGTGCCCGGCTGACCCGTCCCGACCGCGGGCTGGCCTTGGACCTGGGCGACGCGCAGATCGGCGGCAGCGTCTTCCTCATCGGCGACCAGACGGGCCGTCGCCCGCTGATCCGCGGCCGCGTCGACCTGGGCAACGCCCGGATCTCCGGCCAGTTCCTGATCCGCGACGCCACCCTCGAGCCCACCGAGGCGATCAGCGGCGCCGGATACTCCAGCAGGCGCGACGGCGGGACTGCGATCAGCGCCCCCGGCCTCTTCGTGGGCGGGGATCTCAGCGTCGAGGGCGAGTGCCGGATCAGCGGCGGCGTGGACCTTTCGATGGGTTCCTTCAGCACCGTGCGGATCCACCGGGGGTGCGAGCTCACGGTCGGCGGAGGGCGCGCCCTCGACCTGACCAACGCCGAGGTGCGCTCCAACCTCCTCGTCGAGGAGGGGACGGCGGTCCAGGGCACGCTGCGCCTGGCGGGGGCGCACATCAAGGGCGGCCTCATTCTCCGGGGAACCCGGTGGAGCCTGCCGGAGAGGAACTCGCTCATCGCCGCCCAGGGCGTGGTCGTCGACAGCATGGTGGACCTGCGGGAGATGGAGGCCACCGGCGGCAGGTTGCGGTTCCGCTCCGCGACGATCGGCGGTGCCCTGGACGCCCACCACGCCCGGTTGCTCAACCCGGGCGCCGAGGCGCTCCTGCTCCAGCAAGCGGTGGTACGGGGGTCGATCCTGCTCAAGGAGGGCTTCACCGCCGAGGGCCGGGTGCTGCTGAACCGGTGCACGGTGGAGGGGCGGATCGACTGCGAGCGCGGCACCTTCGCCGGAGGGATCGAGGCGGTGTCGGCCACGGCGCGCGGCGGCATGCGCCTGCGCTGGGCCGAGGTCCCGCCGCTGGTGGACCTGACCGGCGCGTCCACCACGCTGCTCGCCGACGACCCGGCCGGGTGGCCGCGGAACTCGATGATCTCGGGATTCGTCTACGACCGCTTCGACGGCGCCTGGGACTGGCGGGCCCGTCGCGACTGGCTGCGCGGGATGGTCCCCTTCGACGTCGGCCCGTACGAGCAGGTGGCCAGGGTGTTCCGCCAGCACGGCCACGCCACGGAGGCCGAACGGCTGCTCATCGAGCAGCGCCGGCAGGCCAGGCGGGCGCCGTCGCCGGAGGGCCGGTCGCCGCGCCGGCTGGTCAGGAACGCCCGCGACCTGCTCTACGGGCTCACCGTCGGCTACGGCTACCGGCCGGGCCGGGTGCTGTGGCTGCTGGGCGCCCTGCTCGCCCTGGTGGGCGTCATGATGCTGAGCCCCGCGGTCCAGGAGACCCTGCGGGCCACCGATCCGCGCGGAAACGTCTACGCGGTGGACGGCAGGCTGGTCACCGTGGACGACGTGGCGGCGCCGGCCGACGGCACGGCGACCGCGGCGGGGCGCGGCGCCCGTCCCGGGCCGTGCGGGGACGGGCAGGTGCGCTGCTTCGACCCGCTGTTCTACACGGTGGACACCGTCGTGCCGCTCATCTCGCTGGGCCAGCGCGCGACGTGGTACCCCGAGACGCGCAGCCGGGCAGGAGCGCTGGCCTCGGCGCTGCTGAACGTGGCCGGCCTGCTGGGCTGGCTGCTGTCGACGGTCGTCGTGCTCTCCTTCGCCCGGCTCGCCAGACCGGCGTGAGCCCCGGCCCTGTCCCCATGGCCCTGTCCCCGGCCCGGCCCCGGCGCGTGGCCGGGGCCGTCGAACCGGCCGGGACCGAATCAGCCGAGCCCGCCGGGCAGGCCCGCCTGGATGGCGGCCAGCACCGCCTCGTGCACCTCCTCGCCGGTGTGACCGGCCAGCGGGGCGGGACTGCCGGTCAGGGTGTACCACTCCTCCGCGCCGAGGTACTGCACCGCGACGTGGGCCTGGTCGTCGTGGACCTCGGTGCGTACGACCAGATCACCGGTGATGACCCCCGCCTCGTCGGTCATCACCCCGCCTGGCCCGGCGAGCACCTGGTTGTCGTAGTGTTCGCGGCCGGTCACTTACGGCCCTCGCCGGCCGGCTGGGGCCGGCAGGTGTCGAGCATCTCGGCGAGGGCGGCCTTCTCCTCGGCGGTGACGGTGAGGCGGTAGTGGTACTTCACATCCGCCCAGGCGCGGGCGTACATGCAGCGGGAGGCGGCGAGCGGCGGCTTCCACGACTCGGGCCCCTGGTCGCCCCTGCTCCTGTTCGACGCGGCGGAGACGGCGAGCAGCTGCGGCCGCTCCAGATCGTTGGCGAAGCCCTCGCGCTCGGCGTCGGTCCAGGTGTCGGCGCCGGAGCGCCAGGCGTTGGCCAGGGGCACGATGTGGCTGACATCGACGTCGTCGGCCGAGCTGAGGGTGCGCCCGTCGTAGGCCGAGTACCAGGAGCCAGACACCGCCCGGCAGGCGTCGTCGCGCTGCACGTTCTGGCCGTCGCGCGCCAGCACGGTCTCGCGCGCGTCACAGGCCGCGGCGCGCGTACTCCAGTGCGGGAAGCGGTCCCGGCTGTAGCCGGCCGTCGACCGCGGCTCCGCGACGGTCAGCAGGTTCAGCTCGGCGCGGGCGATCGGCGGGACTGACGGCTCGGGCAGCTTGGCCGCGGCGGCCGCCGGCCCGGCGAGGGTGACGAGGAGGGCGGGCAGGGCTGTGAGAGCGGCGGCCGTGTGGCGCCATTGTCGTGTCGGCATGTGCCACCACTACCAGCAGCGATCGCCGTGAGTGACGAGAAACGCCGTCGCCGCCACGGAGAGTGTTGGATCTGTGAGAGAACATTCCCTCCCCGCGGGGCCGGCCGGAGCCGCCGCGAGCGACAGCCGGGTGCGGCCGTGGGGGCTTTTCCGCCTCCTGCCCTCGATGGCACGAGTTCACGTCGGGGATCGGTGGATCACCAGGTCAACGGGGCCGGCGACGGCGGGAAAGTCCCGGCAAGAGGCGGAGATTTATTGATCAAGCACGGTGTGGGACCGGGCAATCGGCAGGAGAGGAGTCCTAGAAGAGCGTTGGAGCCGTGGCGGTCACGGCCCGCAGGGCCCAGGAGGAACCCGTGCGACACTTCTTCACCAGGACCGGCTGTCTAGCTGCCGTGGCGATGCTCGCCACCATGATGGCCACGCCCGCTCAGGCCGCGCCCACACCGCGCGCCTGCGCGACGCCCCTTTCCGTCCAGGCCGGCCCCGCCGGGACCGGTGCGCCCTCGCCGGCCGCCGTGACCGAGTCGGCCTACTTCACGATGACGACCGCCGGCTCCCGCGAGCCGCTCGTCATCAAGCTCACCGACCCCGGGAAGATCGAGCACGCCCGGCGGATCATCAGCGGCCAGGAGACCTCGAGGACGCACGTCATGGGCCGGATCATCAAGAGGCCGGCCCCGTACAACCCCGCCTACGGCTTCCACCTCGACCCGAACACGATCGACTTCTTCGAGATGGCCATCGAGGTCTGCGACGCGACGCTCTCCTACGTCGAGGACCACCTCGACGAGGCGTGTGGCGCCTTCCTGCCCGGCTGCTTCTTCTGTCCCTGGACTTCCAGGCTCGTCGCCGAGGTTCCCGCCCCCTGATTCGCGCCCGCCGGTTCCCGCGGCCGGTCGCCTGCGTCCCGTCGCGGGACCCGTCCCGCCGAGGGGCACGGCAAGGGACCCGGCGGGGCGCCGTCACATCTCCCGGTCGCGCGAGGTCGTGGGGACCAGCACCTTCTTCGCCCTCGCCATCAGCGTGAGAGCCACCACCACGAAGGCGAGCGCGAGCAGGGTGAAGGCGGTGAGCGACAGCTCGTCCGTCCAGCCCAGCAGCCGAGGCGACGCCGTCGAAACGGCGAAGAACGCGAAGAACAGCAGCGACCACGCGTACGGCCTCACCCGCAGGACCCTGCCCTGTCCGGAAAGCGCGCGCGGAGCCCGGCCCGTCACCAGCACGTGAACGCCGTGCGCGGCCATCACGCATCCGGCCGCCAAAAGGGCCCAGCTGAACGCGACCGACAGTGTGTGCACGTTCATCGGGATCGCACCTTCCTCGCCGCCGACGGTGAGCGGAAACGACATTTCCCCGCTCCGGCCGCCTGCCCCGCGAAAGGTGCGGCAAACCATCCGCCCGTACGGCGACGCGGGCCCGGCCCGCCTTTCCCGCGCCGGAGGGAGTTCTCCGCTCGGCCGCTTCCGGCTCGGCCCCGTTCACGCCGCCGTTCCCGGCCGCCCCGGAAAACGGGATGAGGTCGCCGAAGCCGGTCGGTATTCTCGTTTCATCAGGTCGGGATGGAGCAGTGGTAGCTCGGCGGGCTCATAATCCGTAGGTCGCAGGTTCGAATCCTGCTCCCGATACTCTCGACACGTGGTGGCCGCCGCTCCCGTGTGTTCGGTGGCCCGGGACGACAGGGCGGCTTCCGGCTCTAGCTGGAATGCTCGACGATGATCACAACATTTCCCGTTTTCTGGCCTGTCTCGACGTACCGGTGCGCCTCGACGATCTCGTCCAGTGGATATCGCCGGTCGATGACCGGTGTGAATTCGCCGGACTCGATCAGTCCCTTGAAATAGCGCGCCATCTCCGGGTCGTTCTGCTTCGGGATGGGAAACATGACCTTCCTGCCGCCGAACAGCGGGGTGACGAGCGCCAGAACCAGGTTCTGCGACAGGGTGCCCAGGTCCGACGCGAGATAGATCCCGCGCGGTTTCAGCAGCCGCCTGCACCGGCCGAACGAGCTCTTGCCGACCGCGTCGATGACGGCGTCGTACTTCCGCTCGTCCTTCGTGAAGTCCTCGGCCGTGTAGTCGACGACCCTGTCGGCCCCCAGTCCCCTGACCAGCTCGACGTTCCTCGTGTCGCAGACCGCGGTCACGGCGGCGCCGAGCCCCTTCAGGAGCTGGACCGCCGCCGAGCCGATCGCCCCGGTCGCCCCGTAGACGAGGACGTCCTGCCCGCTCCGGATCCTCGCCGTCCTGATGATCGTGAGGGCGTAGTGCGAACCCTCGGTGCTGGGAGCGGCCTCCGCGTAGGTCAGGCCCTCCGGAATGATCGCGAGCGCGCCGTCCTGGGGGATCGACATGTACTGGGCGTGGGCCCCGAACGAACGGTCGTTGTATCCGAACACCCTGTCACCGGCTTCGAAGGAGGTGACGCCGCCGCCCACCGTCTCGACTTCTCCCGCGAACTCGTTTCCGAGAATTCTCACCTTCGGCCTGACGAGCCCGGTGAAGAATCTCCAGATGAATGGCTTCGCCGCGCGTAACGCGCAGTCCGTGCGATTGACCGTCGTCGCGTGGACCTTGACGAGGATCTCGCCGTCCCCGACCGCAGGCTTCTCCGCCTCCGCGAAACGAACCACTTCCGGTGGGCCATATCTGGTGCGGACCGCAGCCTTCATGACTGAATTGTACCGATCATGTGGGGATCTGGCGGAAATCTCTCATTCAAAATCTCTCATCCGCCATCCGCCATCGCCGGTCGGCGGGCCGTGGACACGGCCCGCCGACCGGCGACCTCGGTGTCTCAGTCCTGGCCGGTGACCGTGAAGGTCAGCTCGACCCGGGTCTTCGAGCCGGCGCCGGCCAGCGTGACGCCGGCCGAACCCGGCTTCGCCGTCCCCGGCACGCTGACGGTCTCGCCGGAGACGACACCGTCGCCGTTCGCGCGCACGGTGGTGGAGGCGAGGCCGTCACCGAAGCCGATCGTGACCGCCTCGTTCGGCGCGAACCCGGAACCGTCGACGACGATCGCCGTGCCGCGCGGCCCGGAGGTGGTCGACAGCAGCACCTCCGGCCGGTACGTGCGCGCCACCGGCTCCTCGATCACCTGGACGGTCGCCGTCGCCGCCGTGTCCGAGGACGCGCCGACGGCGGTGACGGCGTACCGGCCGGGCCGCGCGTCGCCGGACGCCGTTATCGACGTCTGGACCTCTCCCTTCGCCGAGGCCACGACCGTCGCGCCGTCCGCCGGGCCCGCTCCGAGGCTGACGGTCACCCGCTCGCCGGCGGCGAACCCGCTTCCCTTGACGGTGACCGGGTCGCCGGCGGTGACGGGGGCGGACGCCGACACCGAGATCGACGGCTGCGCCCCGGCCCGCGTCACGGTCACGGTGAACGTCGTGGTGACGCTCGACAGCGTGTCCCACGCGGTGACGTGCACCGTGTAGGTGCCCTCACGCTCGTACGTGTGCTGACCGCTCATCGCGCCGGACGGGCCGACCGTGGCGTCGGCGGGAACCGTGCCGTCGCCCCACTGGACGCGGGCGCGGTGGCCCGCCGAGCCGGTGACGCCACCGGTCACCGAACCGAGGTCGGCCGACAGGGCCTGCCCGGCGACGGCCTTCTGGTCCTTGGCGGCGGTGCTCACCAGCGCGGCGCCCGGCGTGCCGTCGTCGGCGACGGCGAACACGTGGATCCTGCCCGCCGAGCCCGGCTCGCCGGTCTGCGCCGGCAGGGTCACCGACACGAGCTTCCTGCCGTCCGGGATCCGGTACGGCGCGGTGGCGAACAGGAACGGCCGCGCACTGTCCCGGCTCGTGCCGAGCAGCCGGTACGCGGTCCTGGCGACGACGATGTTGCCGTAGGACGGCGTGCCGTCGGGGTTGCCGCCCAGCGTCCAGTCGCTCATCTGGATCGGGATGTCGGCCGTGCCGCCGTCGTCGAAAGTGGCCCTGCCGGTGGTGCTCTGGTCGCCCTGCGTGCCGGCGCCGATGAACGAGATGCTCCTCGCGTCGTCCGGCAGGTTGAGCACGATCTTCTTGCCGTTGCCGGTCGCGTTGTCCGGCCGCCCGGCCGGGACCGCCGGCAGCGTGAAGCGCAGCGCCGTTCCGGGCACCTCGTGCCGCCGGCCCTGGGTCACGCCGGCCGCCTCGAGGGCCGCCCGCGAGTACGCCCACGACTTGGCGTCGCAGTCCGCCGCGAGGACGCCCTCGTCACCGATGCAGACGGTGTCGAACGCCGCGGCGAGACCGGACTCCGGCGCGTAGGCCACCTCGACGCCGACCGTTCCCGAGCCCTGGCCGGTGCCGTCGGTCACCGTGACGCTCGCCTGGTAGTGGCCCGGCTTGGCGTAGGTGTGCGAGCCGCTGACCTCGTACACGCTCCGCGAGCTCAGGGTCAGGGTGCCCTCGGTGACCGCTGAGCCGTCACCCCAGTCGACGGTGGCCCGGTAACCGCTCGCGGTGCCCCCGGTGACGGAGGCGAGTGTCACCGGCGCCTCGACGCCGGACGTGGCGTGCACGCCGCTCGCGGGGGTGACCGTGACGTCGCCGCCACCGAGCTGGATGTCGCCGCCGGCGAGCAGCTCGATCTCGGCGAGGTTCGTCCGCGCGCCTCCGACGGCCTTCGTCACGGCCAGGCGGAACTGCGCGAACCGTCCCGGGTGGTTGATCTTGAACGGCCGGGTGTGGTTGCGCCAGGAGAACACCTCGTCCTTGCGGGAGTCGACCGTGGTCCAGGTGATCCCGTCGTTGGAGCCCTGCAGCCGCCAGTCCGCCGGGTCGCCCGTGGTCGCCCCGGAGACCGGGTCCCCGGAGGCCGGGGCACCCTTCCTCTCCCCGGAGGCCGCCGGTGCGCCGGTGCTCGCACCGGAGGTGAGCGTGTAGTACACCGGCTTCTGCCTGCCGCCGCGGAAGGTCCAGCCGATCTGCGGCGTGCCGGAGGTGAAGGTCATCTGCGTGGTCGACGAGTCGTCGAACAGCTTCGACGCGTCCTGCCCGCCGCTCGCGGTCGCGGTGCCGAGACCGGGACCGGTGGTGTCCTGGAACGGCTTGGGCACCGTTCCGCCCTTGGTCAGCGACGGCGGCGCGTCCTTCTCGCCGGCGCCCCAGGACGACGGGTTCGGGCCCATCTCGAAGTCGATCGTGCCGCCGCGGGCGAGCCGGGAGGCGTCGACGGACACCTCGCGCTGCGTCTTGCCGTTGACCTTCACGCTCTGCACGTAGACGTTCCTCGTGCTGTTGTCCGGCGCGTTGACGACGATGTCGCCGCTCTCGCGGTGGACGGTCATCCGGGTGAACTGCGGCGAGCCGATGGCCCAGTTGGACGAGCCGGCCTGCAGCGGGTAGAGGCCCAGCGAGCTGAGGACGTGCCACGCCGACATCTCGCCGTTGTCCTCGTCGCCCAGGTAGCCCTGGCCGATCTCGCCGCCGACGTAGAGGCGCTGCAGGATCTCCCGCACGATCGCCTGTGTCTTCGCCGGCGCCCCGACGTAGTTGTACATGTACGGGATGTGGTGTGACGGCTGGTTGCTCATGCCGAGCTGGCCCATCCGCACCGCACGGGCTTCGAGCATCTCGTGGATCGTGCCGCCGTACCCGCCGGGCCTGTCGGCGTTCTCCGGGGTGGCGAAGAACTCGTCGAGCTTCTGCCGCAGCGCCGCCCGCCCGCCGTGCAGGTTGGCCAGTCCCTGGCCGTCCTGCTGCGCGGTGAACGCGAAGTTCCACCCGTTGGTCTCGGTGTAGACGCCGCCCCAGTCCAGCGGGTCGCCGGCGAGGAAGGTGCCGGTGGCGTCGCGGCCCCGGAAGAACTTCGTGCCCGTGTCGAAGAGGTTGACGTAGTTGCGGGCCCGCTGCAGGAAGTACTCCGACTCCTCCTTGAGCCCGTCGCGCCGCGATCTCGGGGTGGCCGGGTCCTTGGCCAGGGCCGCGCCCATGTTGCCGAGGCCGTAGTCGTTGATGAAGCCCTCCAGCGCCCACGACACCGACTCGCCGGTGGAGGTCGGCGTGTAGCCGAGGAACAGCGAGGCCTCGATGCCCTTGCGGCCGACCTCGCCGCGCCCGGACGCGACGGTCGCGTCCTTCACCGCCGAGTCGTACGCGCCGAGCGGGTCGGGCAGCTTGACGCCGTTGAGGTAGGCCTGGGCCAGCGAGACGTTCGCGCTGGTGCCGGTCATCAGGTCGGCGTAGCCGGGTGAGGACCAGCGGGCGACCCACCCGCCGTCGCGGTACTGCTGGACGAACCCGTCGGCGATCCTGGCCGCGACGTCGGGGTAGAGCAGCGAGTACGCGGGCCACACGGTGCGGTAGGTGTCCCAGAACCCGTTGTTGACGTAGATCTGCCCGTCGACGATCTTCGCGCCGGTCTGCGTGGCGGTCGACGTGCCGGTCGGCTCCGACACCGGGCTCGCGTACTGCCAGCGCGGGGCGGCGGCGGTGCCGGTGTTCTCCGACTGCGAGTTCGGGTACAGGTTCAGCCGGTACAGGTTCGAGTAGAGCGTCACCAGCTGCGTCTCGGTCGCGCCCCGCACCTCGACCCGGCCGAGCCGGTCCTTCCACTCCGCGGTGGCGGCGGCCTGAATCTGGTCGAAGCTCCTGCCGCCGACCTCCATGTCGAGGTTCCGGCGTGCCTGGTCGACCGAGAGGAACGACGTCGCGAGGCGCAGCGTCACCTGCCGCTTCCCGGAGGTGTCGAAGGTGGCGGACGTGGCGGAGGACTGCGTGGGCGCCCGGTCGAAGGTGCCGGAGACGAACATCCGGCTGCGACCGGCCGACTGGCCGCTTCCGTTGTCGACCCAGCCGGTGAACGTGCCGTCCGTGCCGATGGCGAACGTGCCGTTGTAGAAGACGAGGCTTCCGGTGGCCTGGCCGTCCGGGAAGGTGAACCGCATGATCCCGGCGTGGTCGGTGGGCGTCATCTCCGCGATCAGGCCGTTCCGCAGCGTGACCCGGTAGAGGTCCGGCCGCGCGATCTCGTCGTCGTGGCTGAAGGCGAGCGCCCGGCCGCCGGGCGCTCCGGTGAGCGGCCCGCCGGCCGGCACCGGCATGATCGACATCTGGTTGCGGTCGCCCATCCACGGGCTGGGCTCGTGCGAGATCGCGAGCCCCTCCATCATGGGGAGGTTGTCCGCGTTGTTGCCCCGCTGGTAGTCGTACTCCCACGAGTGGGACGTGGCGTTGGTGACCGGTGTGAAGAAGTTGAAGCCGTTCGGCACCGCGGTGATCGGCAGGTTGTTGCCGCGCGAGAACCCGCCCGTCGAGTTGGTCCCGCGCCGGGTGTCGACGTAGTCGGTCAGGCGGGAGCCGTCGATCGGCACCGGGACGCCCGTCAGGGTGACGTCGTCGAGCCAGCCCTGGAAGCGGGTCGAGGCGGTCGCCTGGGGGTCGTCGTAGGCGAGCAGGATCCGGTCGATCGTCTTGCCGTTCGCGACCGCCCCGATCTCGGACCGCACCGCGTTCCACTGGTCGGCGTAGAGCACCTTCGACGCGCCCTGCCCTGCGGCCGTGAGCGGGTAGCCGTGCTGGTCGACGGGCGAGCGGCCGCTCAGGTAGCTGCCGTCGGTGAAGTGCAGGTCGACGGCGACGTGGGTGGACGGGTACCGGGCGTCCTGACCGGTGAACTCGGGGAAGACCTTGTAGGACAGCCGGGTCTTCGGCCCGACCGGGATGTCGACGTCGAACAGCCTGTTGGTCGCGTACGAGCGGCCGGCCGCCTCGGCGCCGCCCGCGTAGCGCAGCGAGGCCGTCCCGGTGAATCCGGCCCGCGGCTTCATGGTGTGGCCGTTGACCGGACCGCCGCCGACGACGCTGACCATCGGGGTGACCGGCGGCCTGACGTCCGAGCCGTCGCTGATGTTCCAGTCGGCGAGCTGGATGATCGAGTCACCGGAGTTCGCGGTGACGTTCAGCCGGTAGTGGTCGTAGGCGGTCGTGTTGGCGACGTCGTAGACGTTGGTGGCGAACCGCCCGCCGAAGCTCTGTCCCGTCCGCCTGTCCAGGTCGGTCCACGTGCCGCCGTCGTTCGACCCCTGCACGGTGAAGTCCCTGGGGTCGCGGCCCGGCGCGTCGTCCGCGGAGGTGAGCGAGTAGCGCACCACCACCGCGGGCTTGGCCAGCTTGTAGGTCACCCAGCCGGTCCGGGCGAACGCCAGCCACTTGGTCGACGGGCTGCCGTCCTTGAGGGTCGCGGCGGTCTCGTTCGGCGGGTTCTCGGCGCTCGCGGACACCGCGGTGACCTGGCCGAGCAGGCTGCCGGGCAGTCCGGTCGGGCTCGATCCGCTCAGGTTCGCCTGGATCGGCTCGCCGTTCGCACCGATCTCGACGGTGCTCGCCGCGGGTCGCGGGTCGGCCGGCTCGAACGAGGAGCCGAAGTCGCCGGGAGGGGCCGCGGCGCTCGCCGGGGGTGTGGCGACGAGCAGCCACACCGGCAGCAGCAGTGCCGCGGTCGCGGCGAACCGCCGCAGGGACAGGATGCGGGCGAAGGGGGGATGCGACATGGCGGGTGCCTTTTGACTCGTTGGGGGGTGTCGAGAGCGTCGGACGCCGGGGGCGAGACCCGCAGCCGCCGCAGCCGCCGCGGCCGATCGGCCGCGGCGGAGCGCGGGCGCGCCCGCCGGGCACGCGGGACGGCCCGCCGCACGCCGTCGCGGGCGTCGGGGTCGGGGTCGGTGCCGTCATCGGTGCCGGGACACGGGTCTCAGACCATGCGGGAAGCTCCATGGGGGACAGGAGGGGACGGTGGGTGCGCGGGGGGCGCACCCGGGTGTTGATCGCGGCCCAGCGTTTCCCTTGCGAGACAACGTTGTCAAGAGCCGATCGGGTAACCTCCCGGAAACCGTGCGTTCTCCCGGGTCGCCCGGCGGGGTCGGCCGGGCGGGGTGACGCGACCGGCGTCCGTGGTCGCCGGTCGTGCCCGGCCCCCGGCGGGGTCATCCGTGCGGTGACCAGGGCCGCAGGTCGGACAACGTTGTCACCAGGACGGACGGCGTGTCGGTATGGTTCGTGGCATGACCAGCGACGGCGGCCGTACGAGGCGGCCCACCATGGTGGACGTGGCGACCCGGGCCGGAGTGAGCCTGAAGACCGTCTCCCGGGTCGTGAACAACGCGCCCCACGTCCAGCCCGAGCTGGTCGAGCGAGTGCTCGCCGCCGTGGCCGAGCTGGGCTTCCGCCGCAACCACCTGGCCAGCTCGCTGCGCTCGGGGCAGACGACCGCCACGGTCGGGCTGCTGATCGAGGAGATCGCCAACCCGTTCTACGCGACGATCGCGGGAGCCGCCGCCGAGGTCGCCCGGCAACACGGCACGATGCTCATCATCGCCAGTTCCGAGGAGGATCCGGCACGCGAGCAGCAACTGCTGCGGGACATGTGCGCCCGCCGCGTCGACGGGCTGCTCGTGGTGCCGGCCGGTGACGACCACTCGTTCATGCGCGCCGAGGTCGAGCTCGGCACCCCGGTGGTCTTCCTCGACCGGCCGGCCGGCGGGCTGCTCGCCGACACGGTGCTGCTCGACAACCGCGGGGGCGCGCGGGCCGGGGTGCGCCGGCTCGTCGAGGCGGGCCACCGCCGGGTCGCCATCCTGCTCGACTCGATCGGCGTCTACACGATGCGCGAGCGGCTCGACGGCGCGCAGGACGCGCTGGCCCCGGCCGGCGCGCCGTACGACACCCGGCTGGTCCGTGACGGCGTCCGCGATCCGGCGGCGGCCGCCCGGGTCGTCTCCGAGCTGCTCGACCGGCCGGATCCGCCGACCGCCTTCTTCAGCCTGAACAACCGGATCACCCTCGGCGTGATCGAGGAGCTGCACCGGCGCGGCAGCGACGCCGCGGTGCTCGGGTTCGACGACTTCGACATGTCCAGCCTGGTGCCGCACCCGCTGACGGTGATCGCCTACGACACCCGCGAGCTGGCCAGGACCGCCGCCGAGCTGCTGTTCCGGCGGATCGGGGGAGACCGGTCGTGGCCGCGCACCGTGGTGCTTCCCACCGAACTGGTCGAGCGGGGCCTCCCGCCGCGCTGAGCCGCACCGAGCGGCGCAGAGCCGGGTGACCGCGAGGAGCGACCGCGCCGGCACGGCCGGTCGCCCGCGGTCCGGCACGCGTCGCGCCCGCCGGGCCGGGGACCGCTCAAAGGATCATGCGCGGTAAAACTCCCCTAGCGTCACGGTACGTTACAAAATGGCCACATTGGGAGGGGGCCGATTGACACGCCTGTAACGCGGGTGGAGTCTCTACCCGCTGCCTGCCTGACAACGATGTCACGGCCGATCAGAGAGAATCCGGAATCGTTATGATCATTGACTTCTGCCTCCCACGGCGTCGTGTCCAGCCGGGAACCGCGCTCGGGCACGGCCGCACCCGCGGCGGACGCCCCCGGCGGACTTCTGTCACCGGCTCCCACGACGGGACGGCCGGGCTCGCTCCCTGACGGCGGCCGACCGCGGCACGCGACCACGTACGACCCGGGCGGCGGCACACGCCACCGCTCACCGGCGAGTCATGCGAAGAATGAATTAATTTAGATTCTGCGGAAAGCCCCTGTCCGCCAGATGTGGTTCAGGCCACAGCACGGCAAACGAACTGATGACGAACCTCCCGGAGGCAACCATGTCGGTGGTGACCTGGCGCGGTCCCCTGCAGCCGGACGCGCGCGGATCCCGCTGCCGGCCCAGAGACGGCGACGTCGCCGTTCCGAGACCGTGCCCGGCACGGGCCCGGACCCGGGCGGGCCGGTCATGAGCGACGCACCCGTCCTGCTGGAGATGCGTTCGATCACCAAGGAGTTCCCCGGGGTCAAGGCGCTCTCCGACGTCAACCTGGTGGTGCGGGCCGGCGAGATCCACGCGATCGCCGGGGAGAACGGCGCCGGCAAGTCCACCCTGATGAAGGTGCTCAGCGGGGTCCATCCGTACGGCACCTACTCCGGCGAGATCTTCTACCAGGGCACGGAGAGCCGGTTCTCCGACATCCGGGCCAGCGAGAACTCCGGCATCGTGATCATCCACCAGGAGCTCGCCCTGGTGCCCGGCATGTCCATCACCGAGAACATCTTCCTCGGCAACGAACCGGGCCGCGGCGGCGTGATCAACTGGAAGACCGCCAACCGCCAGGCCCTGGAGCTGATGGCCCGGGTCGGCCTGGAAGAGGACCCGGACACGCTGATCAAGGACATCGGCGTGGGCAAGCAGCAGCTCGTGGAGATCGCGAAGGCGTTCGCCAAGGACGTGAAGCTCCTCATCCTCGACGAGCCCACCGCCGCCCTGAACGAGGCCGACTCCCAGCACCTGCTGGACCTCCTCCGCGACTTCAAGCAGCGGGGCATCACCTCGATCATCATCTCCCACAAGCTCAACGAGATCGCGCAGATCGCCGACAGCATCACCATCCTGCGGGACGGCCGGACGATCGAGACCCTCGACATCAAGGCGGACGGCGTCGACGAGGACCGGATCGTCCGGGGCATGGTCGGCCGGGAGCTGCACAGCCGCTTCCCCGACCACACTCCCGAGATCGGCGAGGTCTTCTTCGAGGTGCGCGACTGGACGGTCCGGCACCCGATCTCCGCCGAGCGCCTGGTGGTCAAGAACTCCAGCTTCACCGTGCGCCGCGGCGAGATCGTCGGGTTCGCCGGCCTGATGGGCGCCGGGCGCACCGAGCTGGCGATGAGCATCTTCGGCCGCTCGTACGGCACCTACGTCTCCGGGAAGATCTTCAAGGACGGCCGGGAGATCGTGTTGAAGTCGGTGTCGGACGCCATCGCGCACGGCCTGGCGTACGTCAGCGAGGACCGCAAGTCGATCGGCCTGAACCTGCTCGACGACATCAAGACCTCGATGGTGTCGGCCAAGCTCTCCAAGGTCTCCACCCGCGGCGTGGTCGACCCGGTGCGGGAGCATCGGGCGGCCGAGGGCTACCGGACGAGCCTGCGGGTCAAGGCCCCCACCGTCGACGAGGGGGTCACCAAGCTCTCCGGCGGAAACCAGCAGAAGGTGGTGCTGGCGAAGTGGATGTTCACCGACCCCGACCTGCTCATTCTCGACGAGCCGACCCGGGGCATCGACGTGGGCGCCAAGTACGAGATCTACGGCATCATCCAGCGACTCGCCGACCAGGGGAAGGGCGTCATCGTCATCTCCTCGGAGCTCCCCGAGCTGATCGGCCTCTGTGACCGGATCTACACGGTGTTCGAGGGGACCATCACCGGCAACATCGACCGGCGAGACGCCGACCCCGAACTACTGATGAAGCAGATGACCTCAGCGAAGAAGGCACGTCGATCATGAGCCGCGTGAAAGAACTCCAGAAGTCCCTGTTCGGAGGGACGACCTCCAACGCCCGGCAGTTCGGGATGATCTTCACGCTGGTGGCGATCGTCCTGCTGTTCCAGGTCCTGACCGACGGCCTGACGCTGAACTCCGGCAACCTCATCTCGCTGGTGAGCCAGTACTCGTACATCCTGATCCTGGCCATCGGGATGCTGATGGTCATCGTCGCCGGGCACATCGACCTCTCCGTCGGCTCGATCGCCGCGTTCGTCGGCATCGTGGTCGCGAAGGTCATGCAGGACTACTCGGTGCCGTGGTTCCCCGCCATCCTGATCGGCCTGGCGGTCGGTGTCCTCATCGGCACCTGGCAGGGCTTCTGGGTGGCCTACGTCGGGGTGCCGGCATTCATCGTCACCCTGGCCAGCATGATGCTGTTCCGGGGCGGCAACCAGTACATCGGCAACGCCGACACCATCCCGGTGCCCGAGGGGTTCAGGATCATCGGTGCCGGCTTCCTGCCGGAGGTCGGCCCGGACACCGGGTACAACAACCTCACGCTCCTGCTCGGCCTGGTCGTCTGCGTGGCGATCGTGGTCCGGGAGTGGAGGGCCCGCCAGACCCGGCGGGAGATGGCGGCCGACGTCGCCCCGATGTGGATCTCGGCGATCCGGGTCGCCGTCCCGGTCGTCGTGGTGGTGTTCGCGACCCTGCAGTTCGCCGGCGGGCGGATCGGGACCAGCTTCCCGATCTCCGGGATCATCCTCGGCGTCCTGGTCGTGATCTACGCGTTCATCACCCGCAACACGGCGGGCGGCCGGCACATCTACGCGGTCGGCGGCAACGCCAGGGCCGCCGAGCTGTCCGGCGTCAAGCTCAGGCGGGTCAACTTCCTGGTGATGATGAACATGTCGGTCCTGGCGGCCCTGGCCGGCATGATCTTCGTTGCCCGTTCGGCCGCCTCGGGCCCGCAGGACGGCATCGGCTGGGAGCTGGACGCGATCGCCGCCGTCTTCATCGGCGGCGCGGCGGTCTCCGGCGGCCTCGGCACGATCAGCGGATCCATCGTCGGCGGCCTCGTCATGGCCGTGCTCAACAACGGCCTGCAGCTGATGGGCGTGGGCTCCGACCGGGTGCAGATCATCAAGGGCCTGGTCCTGCTGCTCGCCGTCGCGCTCGACGTCTACAACAAGAAGCAGGGGCGCTTCTCGGTCCTCGGATCGCTGACGCGCCCGTTCCGCCGGGAGACACCGGCCGGCCCGGCGTCCGGCGCCGAGCCGGACCAGGAACACGGCAAGAGTCCGGTGGCCGGCTAACCGGCCACCGTCGGCGGGGCGGGAGACCTCCGCCCCGTCCTCCTTTGAAGAAGGGCACCTCTGAAAATGCGCAATATCCTCGTCAGGGGCGTGGCGGCCGGGGCCATCGCGCTTCTGTCACTCACCGCCTGCGCCTCCGAGCGTTCGCAGACCCCCGCCGGCGGTACGGGCGCCTCCGCCGGCTCCAGCGAGGCCGCGAAGGGCTTCCCCGCCGACTCGCTGATCGGCGTCGCGCTGCCGTCGAAGACCTCGGAGAACTGGGTCCTGGCCGGTGGCCTGTTCACCGAGGGCCTGAAGGAGGCCGGCTTCAAGTCCGACGTCCAGTACGCCGGCTCCTCCACCACCGTCGCCGACCAGCAGGCGCAGATCTCGGCAATGGTCACCAAGGGCGCCAAGGTCATCGTCATCGGCGCGACCGACGCCGCGCAGCTGAGCACCCAGGTGGAGGCCGCCAAGGCGTCCGGCGCGACCGTCATCGCCTACGACCGGCTCATCAAGAACACCGACGCGGTCGACTACTACATCGCCTACGACAACTTCAAGGTCGGCCAGCTCCAGGGCCAGGCCCTGCTGGACGGCATGAAGGCGAAGAAGGCCGACGGCCCCTACACCATCGAGCTGTTCTCCGGCTCGTCGGACGACAACAACTCGGCGGTCTTCTTCGACGGCGCGATGGACGTGCTGAAGCCGAAGATCGACGACGGCAGCGTGGTGGTCGGCTCCGGCCAGACCGACGTCAAGCAGACCGCCACCGACGGCTGGAAGGCCGAGAACGCCCAGCGTCGCATGGACTCGCTGCTGACCTCCACCTACAGCAGCAAGACCCTGGACGGGGTGCTCTCCCCCAACGACACGCTGGCCCGCGCCATCATCACCTCGGTCAAGGGTGCCGGCAAGGACCTGCCCGTGGTGACCGGCCAGGACTCCGAGGTCGAGTCGGTCAAGTCGATCGTGGCCGGCGAGCAGTACTCGACGATCAACAAGGACACCCGCGAGCTGGTCAAGCAGACCATCCAGATGGCCAAGGACCTGCAGGCCGGCAAGGCCCCCCAGGTCAACGACACCAAGTCGTACGACAACGGGGTGAAGGTCGTCCCGTCGTACCTGCTCGAGCCGCTGATCGTGACCAAGGAGAACGTCGTGGAGGCGTACGCCAACGACCCCAAGCTGGCCCCGCTCACGAAGTAACGGCGCCCGGCTGGAGTCAGCCACACCCGTGGGTCCCCGGAAGCTTCACGACCGGGGGCCCACGGTCGTTTCCGGGCGGCCGAGGGCCGAGCGCGGCCGGACACGGCCGGACGCCATGGCGTCCCCGGGCAGGCGCCGAGCGCGGCCGGGACCGGCCGGGCGCTACGGCGTCCCCAGGCAGGTGTCGAGCGCGGCCGCGCCCGCCAGCATCGCCAGGCCCCGCGCCGTCAGCCGGTCGTGCCACTCCCGCAGCGTCGCCTGCAGCGGCTCCGGTCCGCCCGCCGTCCGCACCCGCTCCAGCACCCGCGCGATCGGCTCCAGCCCGTACCCGCCGCGCCGCAACTGGTGGGCCAGCAGCACGTCGCGCACGTCGGCGGAGGTGTAGACGCGGTAGCCGGTGCGCGGGTCGCGCCGGGGCGCGATCAGCCCGGCCCGCTCCCATTTGCGCAGTGTCGCCGGCCGGATGCCGAGCCTGCGCGCCAGCGGCCCGATGAACGTCACCCCCGGTGCCGGCTCGCGCGGCGGCGCCAGGTCGCGCAGCGCTCGTTCCACGGCCTCCAGCGTGCGCCGGTCGTCGGCCAGCTGCGCGTGGCTCTCGTCGATCAGCCGCAGCGCCTCCTCGACCGCGCCGTCGTTCACGGCCCGCATGATCGCCCCCGCGGTCGCGTGGCCGTGCGCGGGGATCAGCGCCAGGAACGTCCGCAATGCCGCCGCGTGGCGCGGAGCGTAGGCGCGGTAGCCGTGCGCCGAGCGCTCGGCCGGCGGCAGGATCCCCGCCTCCTCGTAGTTGCGCACCGCCTGCGTGGACAGGCCGTGCTCGCGCGCCAGGTCGATGGGCCGCAACCGCATTTTGAAGGTTCTTCCTCGTCAGCAGCCGTGAATATCGCCAAAGTTTACACAAAAGGTTCAACGATACAGTCGAATATATGACGATCTCGATCCGGGACGCCGCTCGCCCCTTCACCGGCGGCGCCCTCACCGCGCTCCTGTCCCCCACCACCCGTCTGCTCGGCCTCGGCGAGCCCACCCACGGCGTCGAAGCCTTCCCCGAGCTGCGCAACGAGATCTTCCGCCACCTCGTCGAGCACGAGGGCTACCGCTCGATCACCATCGAGAGCGACTGCCTGACGGCCCTGGCCGCCGACGCGTACGTCACCGACGGCGTCGGGACCCTCGACGAGGCGGTGAGCCGCGGCCTCAGCCACGGCTCCGGCGCCTCACCCGCCAACCGCGAGCTCCTGCGCTGGATGCGCGCCTACAACGAGCGGCGTCCCCCGCACGAGCGGCTCCGCTTCTACGGCTTCGACGGTCCCCTGGAGATCACCGGTCCCGCCGGTCCCCGCACGGCCCTGACCGCGCTGCACGACTACCTCTCCGCCCACCTCGACCTGGCCTGGAGCCGCGAGAGCCTCGACGAGCTGCTCGGCCCCGACGAGCGCTGGACCAACCCGGCCGCCCTGTGGACGGATCCCACCCAGTCCGTGGGCCGCACCCCCGAGGCCGGGGAACTGCGCCTGATCACCGACGACCTGCGCGCGCTGCTCACCGCGCACGCCCCCCATCTGACGGCCGCCACCTCCCCCGGCGCCTGGTGGCGAGCCGACCTGTACGCCCGCACCGCCGCCGGGCTCCTGCGCTACCACGCCGGCATCGCCGACACCGCGCCCACCCGCGTCGGCTCGCTCATGTGCCTGCGCGACGCGATGATGGCCGACAACCTCGACGCCATCGTCGGCTTCGAGTCCCGTCGCGGTCCCACCCTCGCCTTCGCCCACAACCGTCACCTGCAGAGGGACAGGAGCCGCTGGCTGCTGCCGGAGGGCTGGGGTCCCCTGGCGGGCCGGACGCTGGAGTGGTGGAGCGCCGGGGCGATCGTGGACACACGCCTCGGCGACCGGTACGCCTTCGCCGCCACCGCCTTCGGCACTCGTGGCTCCGACGTCCCCTCTCCCGACACCCTCGAGGGGCTCCTGTCGTCCCTCCCCCACGACCGCGCCGTCGTCGATCCCGGCCGCCTCGCCGCGGCCCTCGGCCGCGAGCCGGCACCCCGCGTCCCGGCCGACCACACCTACTTCCCCCTCGACCCGGCCACCACCGGCCAGACCGACGCCATCGTCTTCGTCAGGGAGATCTGAGCCGCCCACCGCCGACCGGCCGCCGGGAAGGCCTGGAACCGGGCACCCGCGGTCACGGGTCCGGCGATCCCGAGGATTCCGCCGCCGGGATGCCGAGGGCTGCCAGGAACGCCGCGGCGGCGGGGGACGGCGGGAAACGGCTCCAGACGAGGTGCTCCATGCGGGTGGGGGCGTCGCGAAGCCGCAGGACGGGCAGATCGGGAAGTTCGGGTGTGAAGGCGGCGGGCAGCAGCCCGATGCCCAGGCCCTGCCGGATCAGGCGGGCCATGAAGTCCATGTTCGTCACTTCGAAGGCGACCTCGCGCCGGACCCCGGCCGCCGCGAACGCCTCGTCCGACTGGGCCCGCGCGGCGGTGCCCGGGGGGAAGTCGACGAACGGCTCGTCCGACAGCCGGCGCAGGTCCACGCGTTCCCTGCCCGCCAGCGGGTGGCCCGGCGCCACCACGGCGACGAGGTCGCCGCGCGCCAGCTCGCGGCCGCGGACGCCGCTGGGGCGTGCGCCCACCGGCAGCCCGAGGAACGCGGCGTCCAGGCTGCCCTGCCGTACCCGCTCGACCAGTTCCTCGCTCGCGCCCGAGCGCAGGGTGATCCGCACCTGCCGGTGGCGCAGGTGGAAATGCTTCAGCACGGTCGGGAGGTCGACCGCCGCGACGGTGGGAATGGCGCCGATGGCGAGCCGGCCCCGGATCTCGCCGGCGGCGGCCGCCACCTCGGCGCGGGCCCGTTCGGCGGCCTCGAGAGCCTGGCGGGCGGCGGGCAGGAACGCCTCGCCGGCGGGGGTCAGCCGGACGCGGCGGCTGGTGCGCTCGAACAGCTTGGCGCCCAGCTCGCGTTCCAGGCGGGCGATCTGGTGGCTCAGCGCGGACTGGACGACCAGGCACCGCTCGGCGGCGCGGGTGAAGTTGCTCGTCTCCGCGACGGCGACGACATAGCGCATCTGCTGGAGTTCCACAGATCAATCGTGATGCACGATCGGTTCGATGACAAACATGTGTTGGACTCATCGATCGTTCGTTGCCGAAGCTGGGCGCATGACGACGAGACCTCGTACGGGCGGCCTGTCGCAGGGGCTGCTGCTGCTCATGTCGGTGGCGACCGGGCTGGCGGTCGCGGGAAACTACTTCGCGCAGCCGCTGCTCGACCTGATCGGCCGGGAGCTGGGGGTCGGGCCGTCGGCGGCGGCGCTGGTGGTGACGGCCGCGCAGGGCGGGTACGCGCTGGGGCTCGTCCTGCTGGTGCCGCTCGGCGACCTGGTGGAGCGGCGGCGGCTGGCCGTGTCGCTCTACGCGGCGACCGCGGTGTTCCTGCTGGTGTCGGCCACCGCGGCCGACGGCACGGTGCTCCTGGCCGGTACGGCCCTGACCGCGCTGACCTCGGTCGGAGCGCAGGTGGTGGTGCCGTTCGCGGCGACGCTGGCGGATCCGGCCGAGCGCGGCCGGGTGGTCGGCACGGTGATGACCGGGCTGATGCTCGGCCTGTTGCTGGCGCGGACCGCGTCCGGAGCGTTGTCCGAGCTGGGCGGCTGGCGGACGGTCTACTGGGTGAACGCGGCGCTGATGGCGCTGATGGCGGTGGCGCTGCGCGCCTTCCTGCCCCGGCTCGGCGAGGACGGCGGGCGCCTGTCCTACGTCGGGCTGCTGCGCTCGACGGTCGCGATGTTCCGCCACGAGCCGTTGCTGCGGTGGCGGGCGGGTATCGGCGCGTTGAGCCTCGCCTCGTTCAGCGTGCTGTGGACGGCTTTGACCTTCCTGCTGGTGCGGTCACCGTACGGCTGGTCGGAGTCGGCCGTCGGACTGTTCGGCCTGGCCGGGGTCGCGGGTGCGCTGACCGCCACGGCGGCGGGGCGGCTGGCCGACCGCGGGCGCGTCCAGCTCGTGACCGGCGCCGGGACGGTCCTGCTGGTGGCGTCCTGGCCGGCGATCGCGGCGGGGGCACGCTCGCTGGTCTGGCTGCTCGCCGGCGTGATCGTGCTGGATCTGGCGCACCAGGCGGTGCTCAACAGCAGCCAGAACGTCCTCTACGCGATCCGGCCCGAGGCCCGTAACCGGATCAACTCCGCCTTCATGACCTCCCTGTTCCTCGGTGGCGCGGTGGGCTCCGCGCTGACATCGGTGGTCTGGGCGCACGGCGGCTGGACCGGCGTGTGCGTCCTGGGCGCCGTCCTCTCGGCCGGGACCGTCGTGCTCTGGATCCTGGAGCGCGTCACCCCCGGCCGGGCGGGCAGGCCCCCGGAGCCCTCGGTCCACCACGGCGACGCCCCCGCACCGGCCACTTCGGCCACTCCGGCCGCTTAGGCCGGCTGATCCGAACGACCGGACCACGCGCGTCACCGTGTCCGCGGCGGCGGGAGCCGCGGGAGCCGCGCGGGGCCGGGCAACCGCCGCGGTACGCGGCCTGGTCCGCGTTTCCATCACCACCGACAAAGGAGAACGAGCGTGTCGCGCACCGTACTGATCACCGGAGCCACCGGAACCGTGTCCACCGCGCTGATGAACGCGCTGCGGGGGGCCGAGGTGGACCTTCGTGCTCTCGTCCGCGACGAGTCCGCGGCGGGCGGCTCGCGTGAGCGGGGCGCCGAGGTCTTCGCCGGTGACCTCGACGACGCCCGGTCGCTGCCGCCCGCCTTCGAGGGCGTGCAGGACCTGTGGCTGCTCACCCCGAACGGCCCGCGCGCCCCGGAGAACGCCATGAACGCCGTGTGGGCCGCACGCCAGGCCGGGGTGGAACGTGTCGTGCGCCTGTCCGTCGTCGGCGCGGCACACGACGCGCCGAACCGCAGCGGCAGGCTGCACGCGCTGTCGGACCGGGAGATCGAACGGTGCGGCATGCGCTGGACGATCCTGCGTCCCCACTGGTTCATGCAGAACCTGCTGAACGAGGCGGGCGACATCGCCGCCACCGGCACGTTCTCGCTGAACATGGCCTCGGCGCGGATCGGCATGATCGACGTACGCGACGTCGCCGAGTGCGCCGCCCGCGTGCTTCTCGACGACCCCGGCCGCCACCACGGCGAGACGTACACCCTCACCGGCCCGCGCTCGCTCACGTTCGACGAGGTCGCCGGCGAGCTGGGGCTCGCTCTCGGCAGGCCCGTCACGTACCTGCCGGTCGGCGACGACGCCAGGCGCGCGACATTGCTCGGCCACGGCGTTCCGGAATGGATCGCCGACATGCTCGAGGAGTACGCGCGGGCGTACGTCTCCGGCTGGGGAGACATCACCACCGACACGCTCGCCGGACTTCTCGGCCGTCCCCCGCGTGACATCGCCGGCTTCGCCCGCGACCACGCCTCGGCGTTCACCGCGGCCGGCGACGGCTGAGATCGCGGCCCGCCGGTCAGGCCGGGACGTGGTGCGGGGCCTCGGCGTGGCACAGGGCGTCGGCGTGGCACAGGGCATCGGCGTGGCGCAGCGCGGTTCGCGCGGTGTCCGGCCGGGCCGGCAGGAGCGGCAACCGGACCGCGGCGGTGGGGATGACGCCGCGGGCGTGCAGGACCGCCTTGATCGCGGCGGGATTGGGCTCGGCGAACAGCGCTCGGGACAGGGCCGCGAGGCGGTGCCCGAGGGGGCGCGCCCGGGCCACGTCGCCGGTCCGCCACGCCTCGGCCAGCTCCACGTACCGGGCGGTGGCCACGTGCGCCGAGGCCATGATCGCGCCGTGCGCGCCGAGTGCGAGCAGCGGCGAGACGAACAGGTCGTCGCCCCCCAGCACCGCGAAGCCGTCCGGGAGGTCGGCCATGAGCGCGACGGTGTCCTCGTCGATCCCGCCGACCGCGTACTTGACGCCCACCACACCGGGCAGGGCGGCCAGCCGTCGCACCGCGTCCGCCGACAGGCACTGCCCGGTCCGGTACGGGACGTGATAGACGACGAGCGGTACCGGGCTGACCTCGGTGAGATGGCGGAAATGGGCCAGCACCCCGGCCTCGCCCGGGCGCGTGAACGGCGGGACCAGGCTCAGCGCCGCCACCGCCTCCGGCCGGTCCCGCAGCGCGTCCAGCGCCTGCGGGGTGGTGGCGCCCACCAGAAGGTGCGCGCCGCGTTCCGCGCAGACCCGGGCGGCGAGGTCCACCACGGCCCGCTGCTCCGGGCCGCTGAGCGCGGACGGCTCCGCGGTGGTGCCCAGCGCGACCACACCGGTCGCCCCGGCGTCCAGGATCCGGTGCGCGAGGGCTTCCAGCGCGTCGAGAGCCACGGCTCCGGCGTCGTCGAACGGGGTGATCAAGGGCACGTACAGGCCGGTGAGCGTCATGCGTCCAGGGTGCGCCGCCCGGACCGGCAAGGTCCAGTTCAGCTTTCTACGCACACCCGTAAGCTGAGCTGATGCTCGACGTCCGCCGACTGCGCCTGCTGTGCGACCTGGCGCGGCTGGGCACGATCGCCGCCGTGGCCAGGTCGCACACGTACACACCTTCGGCCGTCTCCCAGCAGCTGGCCGCGCTGGAACGCGAGGCGGGCGTGCCGCTGCTGGAGCGGACCGGACGCCGGGTCGTCCTGACCCCGGCCGGTGTCGTCCTCGTGCGGCACGCCGAGACCGTCCTGGCCGCCCTCGAAGACGCCGGCGCCGCGCTGGCCGCGGCCCGCGGCGAGCCGGCCGGTCCGCTGCGCATCGGCGCGTTCCCCACCGCCGTACGCACCCTTCTGCCTGCCGCGCTGGTCACGCTGGGCCTCGATCACCCCGGCCTCGAGCTGATGGTGACCGAGCTCGACCCGGTCGCCATGCCCGAGGCGCTGCGCGAACGGCGGCTGGACGTGGCCCTGGTGAACGACTACGACGTCATGCCGGTCGAGCCCGGCCCCACGCTCGACGCGGTGCCGCTGCTGGAGGAGACGGTGTTCCTCGCCATGCCCTCCGCCGGCACGGACCCCGGCGCCGACCCGGTCGGCGACGCCCGGCACGCCGCCTGGATCGTGGGCAGCCCCGGCACCGCCTGCCACGCCGTCGCGCTGCAGGTCTGCCGCACCGCCGGCTTCAGCCCGCTGGTGCGGCACCACGCCGACGACTTCGCCGCGGTGCTCGCGCTGGTGGCGGCCGGCCAGGGTGTCTCGCTCGTACCGCAGCTCGCCACGGCGCGGCCGCCGTCCGGGGTGCGCCTCGTCCCGCTCGCCACCCGCCGGCGAACCCGCGTCACCTACCGGAAGGGCGCGGCCTCCCATCCGGCCGTGGCCGCGTGCGTCACCGCCCTCCGCGCCTCCACCGAGGCCTACCTCGGCCGGTGAGCATCCCGGCCGGCCGGTCTCGCAGGCCACGGCGACGTCGCGATGCTTTTCCGTCCGGTCGATCCGGCCCCCGCGTCTCCGGCCCGGCGGGCCGCCTAGGCTCCCTGGGGATGGCGCCGGTAGAGCAGGCAGAACTCGTTGCCCTCGGGATCGGCCAGCACGACGAAGCCCTCGTCGCCCCTCTGGCCGACGTCGACGCGCGTGGCGCCCAGCCCGACCAGCCGCTCGACCTCGGCGTCCACGTCGCCTCCGTCGGGGACGTGAAGGTCGGGATGGTTACGGTTCTTGTCGCGCTTGGGCGCGTCCGTCGGCTGGAGCCAGACGGTCAGCGAGCCCTGCGGCGCGTCCGCGGGCGGCCACAGGTGCGGGCCCTCGCCGTCGTGCTCGATCTCGTAGCCCAACGCCGCCGACCAGAACGCCGCCATCTTCCGGCTGTCGTGCACGTCGAGCGTCCACTGCGCGAACCGGCTCGTCATGGTTTCTCCTTTCGTGGTTCCGGCTGCGGCCCCCGCCCGTCTCACCGGGGTCCCGCCTCTGATCGGGCGCCGAAGAAGTCGCCCAGGGCCGCGGCGAGCGCGTCCGGGGCCTCCTCGGCCACGTGGTGGCCGGAGTCGATCCCGTGGCCACGCAGGTCGCCGGCCCAGTGCCGCCAGATCCTCAGCGGGTCCCCGTACAGATCTTCGAGGTCGTCGCGCAGGGACCACAGGGCCAGGACGGGGCACCGCAGCCGCACGCCGGCGGCCCGGTCGGCCTCCTCGTGGCGCAGGTCGACGGTGAGGCCGGCCCGGTAGTCCTCCAGCATGGCCCGCACCACGTCGGGATCCCTGGTGGCCGCGCGGAACTCGTCGTGGTTCTCCCGGCCCATGCTCTCCGGGTCGCCGCGGTACCAGCTGTCGGGATCGGCGTTGATGACGCGTTCCGGGATGTCCGGCTGCGCGAAGAAGAACCAGTGCCACCACTGCGTCGCGAACGTCGCGGTGATGCGGGACAGGTGCTCGCTGATGGGCAGGCAGTCGATGAACGCCACGCGGGACACCGCGTCGGGATGATCCAGAGCGAGGCGGAACGCCACGGCGCCTCCTCGATCGTGTCCGGCGAGAGCGAACCGGGTGTGCCCCAGAGAGCGCATCACCGCCACCATGTCGTTCGCGACGGCGCGCTTGGAGTGCCCGGAGTGGTCGGCGGCAGGTGCCGGACCGCGCGAGCGGCCATATCCCCGCAGGTCGGGGCAGACGACGGTGAAGCCGCGCTCGACCAGCCGAGGCGCGACGCGATGCCATGTCGCGGAGGTGCGGGGATGACCGTGCAGCAACAGCACCGGCGGTCCCTCCCCGCCGTGGCGGACGTAGACGGACGCGTCCTCGACCTGGATCGGTCCTGCCTCGAAGCCTTCGAACATCGCTCAGCGTCTCCCGGGTAGAGCTCGACGGTCATCGACCCGTGACGTTCGCCACGGCGTGAACCTACCGAGAAATCGATCTCTTACTCGTCCCGCGGGGAGGAATCTCGCCCGTACGGCGCCGGGACGAGGATCCGGGCCCGCTACGGCGCGTGGAGTACCCCGAAGATGAGACGCGGCGCCGATGAGCGGGACGCAACTCGTCCGTAAAGTCCTGGTTTGCGGCTGATCGCGACGGCCCGGACCGAGAACGGATGCGACTGGACGCTGACCGCGCGCGGGAACACGGCCAAGCTCGAACCGGCCGTCCAGACCTGCCGGACCGCCCTGGGAACCACCGCGCTCACGTTCTGGACGATCGCGAGTGACGGCGGGCACCAGGCGTCGGTCATGGCCGGCGTCGACGAACGCGGCGGAGACTTCGTGCTCAGCGTCGGCGGCCTGACGAGGCGGTGACCCGCCGGCCGTCGCTTCCGTCCGCTCGCGCTGGGGAGGTCAGTCCAGCGCGGCCACCTTGCGCAGCAGCACTGAACGTTCGCGCTGGTTGGCGCACAGCCGGGCGGCCAGCTCCAGCTCGGCGCGCGCCTCCGGTCGCCGGCCGAGGCGGGCCAGCAGCTCCCCGCGTACGGTCGGAACCAGATGCGAACCGGGGAGCCGGTCCGAGGCGATCAGCTCGTCCACGATGGCCAGGGCCCGCGCCGGACCCGAGGCCATGGCCACGGCGACGGCCCGGTTGAGCTCGACCACCGGCGAGGGCGCGACCCGGCCGAGCGCCTCGTAGAGCAGCACGATCCGATCCCAGTCGGTCGCCTCGGCCGAGGGCGCCGACGCGTGGGCGGCGGCGATCGCGGCCTGCAGGCCGTAGGGGCCGAGGCCGCGGGTCGATGCCCTGGCCAGCGCGGCCAGCCCCCGGCGGATCGCCGAAAGGTCCCACAGCCGCCGGTCCTGGTCCTCGAGCAGGACCGGCGTGCCGTCCGGGCCGGTCCTGGCCGGGAAGCGCGCGGCCGTCAGCTCGCACAACGCGAGCAGGCCGTGCACCTCCGGCTCGTCCGGCTGCAGCGCGACCAGCGTGCGGGCCAGCCTGATCGCCTCGTACGCGACGTCGGGGCGCAGCAGCCGGTCGCCCGACGTGGCCGTCGACCCCTCGGTGAAGATCACGTAGAGGACGCTGAGCACGCCGCCCAGCCGTTCCCGGCGCTCGCCGGCCGGCGGCAGCTCGAACGGCACCCCGGCCGCCGCGATCGTCTTCTTGCCCCGGGTGATGCGGGCCTGCACGGTCGGCACGGGTACCAGGAACGCGCGGGCGATCTCCTCGCTGGACAGGCCGCCGACCACGCGCAGGGTCAGCGCCACCCGGGCCTCGCGGGAGAGCACCGGGTGGCAGCTGACGAACATCAGCGCCAGGACGTCGTCGTCGATCCTGTCGAGGTCGATCTCCTGGTCGACCGCGGGGTCGGCCGCCAGCAGGGCGTATCGGTCCTGGAGGGCGGTCCGGCGGCGGATCGCGTCGATCGCCCGCCGCCGGGCCGTGGCCATCAGCCAGCCGGCCGGATTGGCCGGAGAGGCGCGCGGCCACGACACCAGCGCCTCGGCCACCGCCTCCTGGGCCGCGTCCTCGGCCAGCCCGAAATCGCCGGTGAACCGGGTCAGCGCGGCGACGATCCGGGCCGACTCGATCCGCCAGACGGCCTCGACATCGGTCGTGCCCATCAGATCCGGTCGTTGCTCTCGCTGCCCTGCGGGACCTCATCGGCTTCGGCCACCCGCCGGACCTCGATCTTGGACCCGCGGACCGCCGGGACCCGCTTGGCCCACTCGACCGCCTCCTGTTTCGTGGCGACATCGAGCAGGAAGTAGCCACCGAACAGTTCCCTGGTCTCGCCGTAGGGCCCGTCCGTGACCACCGGCGCCTCACCGCTGAAGTCGACCACGACGCCCCGGCCCGGATCGTCCAGCCCTTCGGCGGCGAGGAGAACCTCGGCCTTCATCATGTCCTCGATGAACCGGCCGGTCGCGGCCATCGCCTCGTCGATGTCAGCCATCATGGCCGCGTTCGTCTCATCGGTGCCCCGCATGATCAGCAGGTATTTCGACATCGCGTTCTCCTCGTCCGGCGGGGCCGCCTCTCGGCCCTCGCCCCCACACGTCGAACGAGCGGCCCGCCGATCGACACGACCCCGGAGAAAACTCCCGCCGCGACGCGGTCGATCCCGTCAGACCGGCTCCTGAGCGACGGCCGACGCGGACGCCCTGCTGATGATGACGCTGATCAGTTTAGATCGTGGCTCTTTTGGGGGTCGACCGTTGGATCGTCGGTGGATGTGTCCTTTCGACGGCTTATGCCCGATGAGTTGTGGGGGCCGTTTCAGCGCGTGGTGCCGCCGGTGTCCGGCGCCTCCCGGCGATGAAACCGGGTGGCCACGCCCCGGGGGAACGCCAGGTGACGTTGTGGCGTTCGAGTGCGCGCCCATGCGCTGGGCGATGAAGCGCGTCGGGTCCAGGCGAAGTCGCCTGGACCCGACGTCTGCCATCGGCTAGTAGGTGGTCATGCCCTGGTCCATCTCTGGGTGGCCTGGCCGTTGCACGTGGCGACGGTCACGGCTGAGGTGTTGCCGGTGCCGGTGACGTTGAGGCAGAGGTTGTTGGCGCCGCTGGTCACGGTGCCGTTGGAGTTGAAGGTCCACTGCTGGTTGCTGTTGGTGTGGCAGTCCCACAGTTGCACGCGGGTGCCGGAGCCGGCGTTCGTGGGGGCGTCCAGGCACTTGCCGAGGATCTGGAGTCTGCCGGAGCCGTAGCTGAAGAGCTGGTTGGCGTTGGTGTGGCAGTCGTAGATCTGCAGCTGGGTGCCGTTGGCGCTGGCGCTGTTGGGGGAGTCGACACAGCGCCCGGCGCCCTCGCTGCGCAGGCGGAAGCTGGTGGTGGGGGTCGGGGTGGGCGTCGGGGTGATGGTCGGGGTGACGCTCGGGGTGGGCGTCGGGGTGGGCGTGGAGGTGCTCTGGAACTGGGAGATGAACTTCCACACCTCTCCCTTGGTCCAGGTTTGGGCGCCGTTCTCGGTGTAGGTCCCGTCCACCGGGGCGGGCGTGTGACCGTTGTCGTACGCGGCCCAGACGACGGGGTACCCGGCCTGGCACCCCGAGTAGGCGGTGACGACGTGCGCCCGGCTGCCCGAGGCCGGTTCAGGCGGGTTCTGGGCGGTACAGCCGTTATTGCGGACGAACCTGTCCCGCAGCGTCCGTCCTTGCGAGATGTTGAGGACGCTGTCGGTGATGCCGTGCAGTCCCATGTAGGCGATGGGCTGGGTGCCGCCGCTGCATCCGCTGAGCTGCGCGCCGGCGAACACCGCGACCGCGCGGAAGACCGTCGCGCGGCTGCACGCGAGGGAGAAGCTCATGCCGCCGCCGTAGCTGAACCCCATGGCGAAACGCAGCGAGGGGTCGACGCAGAGATCCGCCTCCACCCGCCGCATGATGTCGTCGAAGAGGATGACGTCCTCGCCGTTGGAGTTGGCCCAGCCGTTGTTGAGGCCCTGCGGCGAGATGAAGATCGCGGTGTTGTTCGACAGCTGCCGCTGTCCGTAGTAGGACCAGGAGGCCCCGCTGCTTCCACCGGAGTCGACGTCGTTCATGGTGCCGTTCAGCCAGTGGATGCCGAAGATCAGACGATAGGGGTTGTTGTTGTTGTAGTTCGCGGGAATCCGCAGAATGAAGCTGCGATTCTTTCCGCTGGACTGAATGGTGTGTGTTCCGCTGCTCAGCGTCGGGTTCTTCCCGCATCCCGCGGTTCCCGCGAGCGCGGCGGCGGTGGACGCCGAGGCTCCTGCGCCGCTGTCGCTGCTCATCGCCGCGTGTCCCGTCACCAGGACGACAGCCGCCGCGAGCGCCACGATCCCGAGAATGGACCTATGCTTCAACATTTGCGATTCCCTCTGGCCGTGGGGACCGGACCGACGATAAAGACATGTTCTGCGTTCCTCTCCATCAGCGGCATCGAATGCCCGGAGCTGCGAAACCAGAATCGAGGTGTGAGCGCTAACGTTCATCGGTATGCCGCTTGCACGCCGCATGGGGGTGTAATGCAAGGGAGCAAATACGACCTGATTGCGGATGTCAAGCAACTTGATTCGCAGCCCGGCCGCGGGGCGTGCCCCTGCGCGCGCTGGCCAGGGAAGGTTCGTTCCCGCTCCCGGCGCACAGGATGAAACTTTCGCAGTGAGTAGGTCGATCGCGCGCCGAGCGGAGAGCCGGTGGCCCCAAATATGATCATGGGATGCCGCCGTCACGCGTATCGCACCTCGCCCAGAAGTTTCGGTGAAATTCCGATAGTTTCGGACGAAATCGGCTAATCCCGGGTCGTGCGGGTCGAGGACTGCCGGGCTTGGAGCCGATCCGAAGACCAGTGGCTCCGGCGCCGGGCCGTCATGGGCGTTAGCCGCGCTGATCGCGACAGGGATCGGCAGAACATTCCGTTCGGCGATGAGTCGGCCCACACCCGGACGCGACTCCACTCGGCGGAATCAGCCATGCCAAGTAAACTTGGGATTCGTGTCGGTTCTCCGACGGGATGGGCATTCATGGATGAGCGGCTGACCGTCGTGATCGGGTATCCGCAGTCGGAGTTGCTGGACATCGCCTCGGTGACCACGCCGCTCCACATGGCCAACCAGCTGGGGGCGGCTCCCCCCTACCGGGTACGCCTCGCCACCTCGGGTGGCAGGTCACTGCCCTGCGACTCGGGTTTGACGCTGGAGGGTCAGGAAGCCCTCGAACGCGTCACCGGGCCGCTCGACACCCTGGTCGTCTCCGGTGGGGTCGGCCACGAGGCCGCCGCGGGCAATCCCGTGCTCCTGGCGCACATCCGCCGGCTGGCCGCGGTCAGCCGGCGGGTGGCGTCGGTGTGCACGGGCGCGACCCTGCTGGCCGCCGCCGGGCTGCTGGACGGGCGGCGCGCCACCACGCACTGGAGGTACGCGGGAACGCTCGCCGCCCACCACCCCAACGTCACCGTCGACCCGGGCCCGCTCTACATCCGCGAGGGGCACGTGTCGACCGCGGCCGGCGTCACCAGCGCCCTGGACCTGACGCTCGCCTTCGTCGAGGAGGACCACGGCCCTCGCCTGGCCCGCATCGTGGCGCGCGCCCTGGTGACCTACCTGCAGCGGCCGGGCGACCAGGCGCAGATCAGCATGTTCGTGGGCGCGCCGCCGCCGGAGCATCCGCTGATCCGGCAGGTGGTCGACCACGTCGTCAGCAACCTCGACGGTGATCTGAGCCCCGCGACGCTGGCCGCCCAGCTGAACGTGAGCGAACGTCACCTGACCCGGCTCAGCCTGGAGCACCTGGGCAAGACGCCCGGTCGCTTCATCAGGCACGCGCGCACGCAGGCGGCCGAGCGACTCCTCGCCTCGTCGTCGCTCTCGGTGGCGGACATCGCGACCCGCTGCGGGTTCGGCTCCACCGAGAGCCTTCGGCAGTCGTTCGTCACCGAGTTCGGCGTCTCCCCCGCCCGCTACCGCCAGGCCCGGGCCAAGGGTTCCGGCTGAGGGATCCGGGACGGGGTGCGGACCCGCCTCGACCGCTGTCGATCCCCTCCGGCGGTTCCGCGCGGCACCGGAGGGGGGTGGAGGGCTCGCCCGTCCCGCGCTAGGAACCTCCCGTCGCCGTCGGCCGCCGTCTCGGCGGTCCGCTGGGCAGCTCCCCCGTCTCCTTGAGCTGCCGCATGCTCGGGCTGTCGGACCTGCCGACCTTGCGGCGGTAGACGGGGGTCCGGGGATCGGGCATCAGCCCCTGGAGGGTGAACATGGCGCGCATCCCGAGTTTGACCAGCAACTGCCCCAGCGGGTGGGGGTCCTCCAGCTGCTGCACCCTGCGCATGTTCTCGGGGATGACGGTGAGCATGAGGGTGCGGCCCACGCCCCGCAGGGGGCGGGGGAACCAGCGCTCGCAGAACTGCCGGATGAAGGCGTCGCTCGCCGTGTGGCCGTTCCTGGTTCTGGGCCACTGGCGGGCGTCGTACTCGTCGGCGAAGTTCACCATCTGGTAGAAGTCCTCCGGAAAGTCCCTGACCGCGACGCCGCCCTCGACGGTGACGTGCTCGGACAGGGCTCGGGCCCAGTTGTGGTAGGCGACCTGAACGCGCTCGGGGTATCCGGGCAGCCCGCACAGCTGCTGCAGGCGATGGGGCAGGACGGCCAGCAGGCACAGGCCTTGCACGTAGTCCTCGTTGTGGGCGAACGCGCCCGGTATCCCTTTCGCGACCGCCCCGTGGATCCGGTTGAGCAGGTCCATCGACCGTTTCACCGGCTCGCTGTCCGGCGGGTACAGGTACCACGTCCACAGGAAGTACGCGCTGTCCTCGAAGCGCCGCTGCGGCTGGTGGACGACCTTGCCGCCGAAGATGAGCGCGTCACCGCCGTGGGTCGGCATGGTCACGTCCATGAAGTTGACCACGTACCCGATGTTGAGCAGGAACTCGTTGAGCCGGAAGACCGCCGTCAGGCGCACGATCTCGTGGTAGTCGGTCTCCGGGTCCAGCCGGTCGATGTGCCGGTCGAGCCACTTGTAGCCGCGCGGCCTGGGCAGGGCTTTCACTCTCCCACCGCCTTGGGCCTGGCGAGCGGCGCGACCAGGGCGTCGAACCGGTCGTGGAGCGCGTTGTACTCGCGGGTGAGCAGCTCCAGCCGGTGCCGGAGGTGTCCGACCTCCCGGAAGAGCCCGGAAACGATCAGGTCCGTCTCCGGGATGCCGGCCGGCGTCGTTCGCCGGCCGGGGCGCGCGGCACCGTCGAGTTCCGCCGTCCGGTTCAGCACCTCCTGCACCCGCTGCTGGAGGGCCGGGCTGGGCTCCAGGCCGAGCTCACGCGACAGTCGCGCGCGCAGCCTCTCGTAGACCGCCAGCGCCTCCGGCTGCCTGCCGCTGCGGTACAGCGCGACCATCAGCAGGTCGTGGAACCGCTCGCGGAAGGGGTGCTCGCCGACGAGCGCCTCCAGCTCACCGATGATCTCGGCGTGCCGGGCGGTGCGCAGTCCCGCGTCGTACAGGGCCTCCAGTACGGCCAGCCGCCTCTCCTCGAGCTGGATCGCGAAGGTGGCGCAGATGTCGCCGCAGATGGCGTCCTCGAGCGCGGGACCGCGCCACAGGGCCAGCGACTGGCGCAGCAGGACGACGGCGCGGTGCGGGTTCATCGCGACGATGGCCCTGCCCTCGTCGGCGAGCTCGGTGAACCGGTCCACGTCGGTGGCCTGCCGCCCCGGCCGCATCACGTATCCGGAATCCTGGGTGAGGATCACCCAGTCGGTGCCGTCCCCCGTCTTCGGCACGTCCATGAGGCGGCGGAGCCGGGCGATCGTGGCCTGGAGCGAGTTGACCGCGGTGGCCGGCGGGTTCGCGCCCCACAGTTCGTTGATGAGGCGGTCCACCGACAGAACGTGTCCCGCCCTGATGACCAGCGTCGCCAGCAATGCCCGCTGCTTCCGCCCTGGCGGGACGAAGCGGCGATGTCGTTTGTCGTCACAGATCTCTACCGGGCCTAAAATGCGAAACTGCATCTCTTGCCACTCTCTGAAAGAGTTCGGACGTTCCCCGTTGGTTTTCGTGCCGGTCGGCACGAAGGATTCTTCGTCGTTCCTTGCAGTGACGACGGTAGTCACCACGGCTCTGGATTGCACGCCGAGACTTCGATCGATGACCATTCCTCCAGCCCCGCTCCAGGTAAATCGGCGTGAGCTGGACGGATACCGCGATCTCCGACGCCTGCTCACGTTCACCGGGCCCGTGTCATCACCCGCTCACCCACCGAGATGAGCACACGCGCCACCCTACCGGCCAAAACTTACTCGCGATCTGACATCCCGTAAGAGCAGGCCCCCGGAAGGCATTTCAGAAGATCGACGAAAATGCCGGATACGGAGACGATCACTTGCCACGGTAAATCGCTTGACCCACATTCTCCTTTCCCTGGTCCATGCATCGGCAAAGGATTCATAAATGCGAAGGAATGGCCACCCGCCGTCACCGGAAGAGGCCGGCCACGAGCGTTTCCGAGAAATTCGGCCTCGGCCCGGAAAAACCTGGGCCGAGCTGGGTTCCGGCGCGCGGGGCTCCGGCGAATCCCCGGCCCGTCCCGAGCCGGCGCATTCTCGCCACCGGCGACAGGTCAGGGGTTTCGGCGTGTCCGCTCACGAGAATCCCCCTTACTTGTCGAACGATCGGCCCGCGGCCGGGGTGATTGGGTTTCCCGTCTTTCACGGCCCTCGCCGGTTTGGTCCGACGCCGCTCGCGATTCGCCGGTACGAAGGCACCGGGCGCCCCGGGCGATTCCCGTCCGGCAGGGCGCTCCCCGTACGGCACGCGCACCCGGCGAGGACCGGGAGCCGTCGGGGGGCGGTCGTTCACGGACGCCGCCCGGCGCGCCGGCGTCGGGTCCGCCGGTCTACACGTCCAGGGTGATGCCGTAGGAGTCGAGCCAGGTGTTCATCTGCAGCGTGTTGTCCAGCAGGTTGCGCTCCATGCGCCCGCCGGGGCCCTTGCCGTCCGCCCTGAGCCGCGCCTTCTCCTTGTCGAGCAGGGGATACAGCGGCGAGTCCGGGTCGGCGAGCACCCGGCCCAGCTCCTCGTTGGCGGCCTGGTCGTAGGCGGGGTTCTGGGTGGAGGGGTACGGGCTCTTGCGGCGGTCGAGGACCGACCGCGGCAGCAGGTCCGCGGTGGCGGCCCGCAGCAGGCTCTTCTCCCGTCCGTCGTGCGTCTTCATCGCCCAGGGGACGTTGAAGACGTACTCGACGAGGCGGTGGTCGCAGAACGGGACGCGCACCTCCAGGCCGCAGGCCATGCTGGTGCGGTCCTTGCGGTCCAGCATGAGCTGGAGGAAGCGGGAGAGGTGGAGGTGGCTGATCTCGCGCATCCGGCGCTCCAGGCCGGTCTCGCCCTCCAGGCGGGGCACCTCGGCGAGGGCCTCGTGGTAGCGCTCCGCGAGGTAGTTCTGCAGGTCGAGCTTCTGGAGCAGCCCGAGGTCGAACAGCGCGGTGTGGTCCATGGACCCGTACGCGGCCCACGGGAAGATGGGGGCGTTGATCACGTTCGGGTCGTGGAACCAGATGTATCCGCCGAACAGCTCGTCGGCCGACTCTCCGGAGATCGCGACCGTGGAGTGCGCGCTGATCGCCTTGAACAGCAGGTACAGCGAGGCGTCCATGTCGCTCAGGCCGATCGGCACGTCGCGCGAGTTCAGCACGGCCCGTCGCACCGACGGGTCGGCGAGCCGCGCGGCGTCCAGCTCGATGTCGGTGTGCTCGGAGCCGACGTGGCGGGCGACCTCGGCCACGAACGGCGCGTCGAGCGTGCCGCGCATGTCGTCCGCCGTGAAGCCCTCCCCCTGGCCGACGAAGTCGACCGCGAAGGAGCGCACCGGCTTCCCTCGGGCGCCGAGCTTCCCGGCCGCCAGGGCGGTCAGCACGCTGGAGTCCAGACCGCCCGACAGCAGGACGCACAGCGGGACGTCGGAGACGAGCTGGCGCTCGACGATGTCCTCCAGCAGCCCCCGCACGGTCTCCACGGTGGTCTGGAGGTCGTCGGTGTGCGGGCGTGCCTCCAGCCTCCAGTAGCGCCTGGAGGTCAGGCCGTTCCTGCCGACCTTGACCACCTGGCCGGGGAGCACCTCGAGCATGCCCTGGTAGACCGTCCGGCCGGGGATCCTGGTGAAGGTCAGCACCTCGCGCAGCCCGTCGATGTCCATGCCGCGTCTGACGAGCGGGTTGGCCAGCAGGGCTTTGGGTTCCGACCCGAAGAGCACTCCCGCCGGGGTGGGGTGGTAGTACAGCGGCTTGATCCCCAGGCGGTCGCGGACGAGCACCAGCTCCTGACGCTCCGCGTCCCACACGCCGAAGGCGAACATGCCGTTGAGGTGGTCGGCGCAGTTCTCACCCCACTCCAGGTAGGCGGCGAGCACCACCTCGGTGTCGCTCGCCGTGTGGAAGCGGTGCCCCCTGGCCTTCAGTTCCTCGCGCAGCTCGCGGTAGTTGTAGACCTCGCCCGAGTAGGTCAGGACGGCCACCACACGGCCGTCCCGCTCGGCCTTCATGGGCTGGGCGCCGCCCTCGATGTCGATGACCGCGAGCCGGCGGTGCCCGATGCCCGCGTGGGTGTCGGCCCACACGCCCGCGTCGTCCGGCCCCCGGCAGGCCATGGTCTCGGTCATCGCGCGCAGCAGGTCTCGTTCCCTCGTGAGGTCGCGGTCGAAATCCACCCATCCGGTTATGCCACACATACCGGGTCCTCCTTCTGGTGAGCGGTTGGGGCAGGCGCCTACCGGCCGAAACCGACAGGAAGCTTGTACGGCCCGCGGAAGGTCGGCATGACCGACCGTTCGATCTTGTCGGTCCGCAGCCGGGGCGCGGGAACGCGCTCGATGAACGCCTGGACGGCCACGTCGTGGACGAGCTGTCCCAGGCGTGCCCCGAGGCAGTAGTGGGCGCCGTGACCGAAGGCGATGTGCCTGACCCCCGTCCGGTCCAGATCCAGCCGGTCGGGGTCGGCGAACTGCGCCGGATCGCGGTGGGCCGCCCCGATCCAGACGTAGACCTCCTGCCCCGGGCCCATCTCGTGGCCGCCGAGCTCGAAGGGCTCGCGCACCCGCCGCTTGGTGAGCTGGATGGAGGCGTCGTAGCGCATGAACTCGGCGGTGGCCGCGGGCACCGCGCCGGGATCCGCCCGCAGCCGGTCGTACACGTCGGGGTTGCGCAGCAGGTGGAGCAGGGTGTTGCCGATCTGGTGCGCCGTGCTGATCTGGCCAGCGGTGAGCAGGAAGGCGAGGTTGCCGTTCAGCTCCTCCGCGTCGGCGAATCCGCCGTCCGTGTAGTGGTCGGCCAGGGTCTGCAGCAGGTCCTGGCGTCTGCCCGCCGCCCCCTTCCCCGGCCGTTCCGCGACGTGCCCGGCGAAGAAGCGGAGGTATTCGACGACCCCACCGAGCAGTTTGTCCTGGTGCGTACGGCTCAGCGGCCCGTCGTCGATGAGCAGCCCCAGGCTCAGCATCCAGGACAGGTAACGCTCGTCGAAGGCGGGGATGCCCAGCACGCCGGCGAGGCTGACGGCCGGGAGCGCGAAGGCGAAGCGGTCCATCGCGTCCAGCTCGCCCGACTCACCGGCCACGGCCGCCTTCAGCAGGTAGTGGGTGAGCCTGACCACGTCCTCGCGCATCTCGTCGACGCGGCGCCGCAGGAAGGGCCGGGTGAGGTGCTGCCGCAGCCGGGTGTGCTCCGGCGCGTCGCTGACGACGATCTGCTGGTCGATCGCGCGCTGCGCCGAGGCGAGCTCCGGGTCGGCGGGGAGCCGATCCCGGCCCCAGTGCGGCCGCCTGGCCGACAGGCGGGGGTCCATGAGCGCGGTCTGGGCGGCGGCGTAACCGGTGACCATCCAGGCCCCGTCGTCGCCCATCTCGTCGTCCCAGTAGACCGGGTCGGCCTCGCGCACCCGCCGGTACAGCGGATACGGGTCGTCTATGTGCTCCTGGCGGTAGATGCCCGCCATCGTGATCTTCATCGGGATCGTGCCCTCTCTCCCCGTCAGGCGCCGAGTTCCGGTTCGCGCAGTGTCAGGACCACCCGCGCCGTGCCGCTGTCGACGGCGTGCCACTCCCGCCCGCCGGGCAGGCCGACGACGAGGCCGGCCGACGAGGCGTCGGCGTGCAGTGCGACGCGGCCGATCCGCAACCGCCGCCCCGGGCCCGTCACGACGGCCCGGACGATGTTCTCCACCGCGGCGACGGGCAGCCTGTTCCCCGGCACCAGGTCGGCGATCCACAGGTCGGCCGGCGGGCAGGGCGGTACCTCCGCGCTCAGCGTGCCGTCGCGATCGCGCCGCCACCCGCCCGCCGCGATGAGCGCGCCCCGCCAGTCCAGGCCCCGCGGGCGCGCGCCCTCCACGGGCCCCGCCGTCGCGGCCGTCGCGGCCGCCGCGGCCGCCGCGTGGCCGGTCACGGGCACGGCGGGCACGCTCCGCGCGTCGTACCCCGACGGGTCGTATCCCACGAGCATCCGCGCCACCACCGTGCCGTCACCCGGCCTGCGGAAGACCACCGAGGTGCTCCAGCGGCCCCCGGTCTCCGCACCGGCGCACTCCCGGTCCAGGACCAGCTCGCCGCCGTCCGTCGCCAGACCCGACAGGTCGATCCGGACGTCACGCAGCTCGCACGGGACGAGCACCGGTCCCTGCTCGGGTACCGTCCACTCCGCCGAGCGCAGCGCGTTCTCCATCAGCAGGCTCACCGGGAGCGCCGGCCTGCCGTCGACCAGGAAGTCGCCGAGGGCGGGCACCGCGTCGCCGTCCAGCCGCAGCCGCGCGACCAGCCGCGCGGGCGGGCGGTAACCGGTCGGCCGCCCGAGATGGAAGATCCTCGCGTAGGCGAGGTCGAACCCCGGGAGCGGTTGCTCGATCATGAACTGGCCGGCCTGGACGGGGCGCAGCTCCCTGCCGAGCCTCCCCAGGAACGTCACCTCGCCGGAGGAGGACAGCAGCTCGCGGCACCACAGATCCAGGCCCTGGGCGGGATCCAGCGCCGTCATGTACCGCAGCGCGGCGTCCACGTTCGTCGAGGCGCTCAGTTGCTGCCACAGGGGCCAGCACGTGGTGAGCACCCGGAACCCGCCGGCCCGCCGGGCCCACAGGCCCAGGCGCGCCAGCGCCTCGTTGCCCGCCGCGTAGTCCAGCTCGCCCACCATGCCGCCCAGCCGGCCCGTGAGGGATCCGGCGTTGCAGAAGAAGGCGAGGTCACGGTCGCGGACGGCGTCGAACACGCGGAGGAAACCGGTGATCTTCACCGAGACGCCCGCGAGGAAGTCCCTGTCGGTCTTGACGGGCAGCCTGGCGGGGCGGTCCACGCCCGCGATGTACACCACGCCCGTCAGCCGCGGGCCCAGCGAGTCCACCAGGGCCGACACCGCGGCGGGGTCGCCGAGGTCGCAGGCCTCGTACCTGACGCGCAGTCCCTCCTCGGCGGCCGCCCGCAGGTTCCGCGCCAGCTCCCGCAGCCGGGCCAGCCGGTGCAGCCGCTTCCTGGTCTCGCGGAGCGTGCCGTCGCGCGCGGCCCGGCGCATCAGGTCGTGACGGTGGTCGTCGAAGCCCGCGGGATCGAGGCGCAGCCACTCCTCCGTTCCCTCGGGCGCGGCGCGGCGCCCGGTGATCACGACCTCGCAGCCGTGCCGCCTGGCGAGCTCGGTGGCCAGCGCGTAGCCGATGCCGACCCCGCCTCCGCAGACCAGGACGACGTCCCGCGGGCCCGGTGCCGTGGTGGCGGGCGGCGCCTCGCGAACGCGCGGTGCGAGCGTGTGGCGCACGCCGTCGACGTAGCCGACCTCGCAGAGCCCCCACCGGTACAGTTCCCGGGCGACGATGTCCGGAAGATCGGGCTGCTTCGGGTCGGCGACGTCGACGACCCGCGCGTTGACGTTGGGGATCTCCCGGTGGAGCGTCTTGGCCAGGCCCGCCCAGATCCCGCCCAGCGGCTGGTGGGCGGCCGTCTCGCCGTACCCCATGTGACCGCCCTGGTAGGTCACGGCCAGATAGCCCAGGCGGCGGCTGTCGCTCTCCCCGGCCCAGTCGTCGTAGCAGTGCCGGAGCACCGCCAGCGTGCGGGTGAGCGGTTTCTCCCAGCTCGCCGCGTCGGTGGGGGCGAACGGGTCGGCCAGCGTCAGGTCCACGACGGCGTCCGGCACGCCGGGGTCGCCCGGCTGCCAGGGGATCGCGCCGAGCCCGGCGAGCCCGGCCGCGACCCGCTCGGCCGTGCCGTCCAGGCCGCCGATGACCGCGATCCGGCGGCCCGCCAGGTGCCGCGGCCCGCACGGCGGAAGCGGCGGGGCGGGGGCCGGTTCCCAGACGTAGCGGTGGACGGGTGTGGTCCGCGTCACGAGCCTCACGCACCCCTCTTGGCGAGCCGCATGCGGATGCCGCGCGCCGGTCTCAGGGACACCAGGCCGACCGGCGTCACCTGCTGGGCGGGGACGAGGCTCAGGTGATAGCGGCGGACGAGCATCGCGACGGTGAACTGGATCTCCAGCAGCGCCATGTAGTAGCCGACGCAGCGCCGCGCCCCGCCCCCGAAGGGAAGGTAGGTGTACCTGGCCGGGCCGCGGCCGGCCGGGCAGAACCGCTCGGGGTCGAACGCCTCGGGGTTCTCCCAGGCAGCGGGGTCGCGATGGGCGGCGTAGGGCGGGATGAGCAGGGTCGTCCCCGCGGGGATGTGGTGACCGCCGATGACGTCGTCCTCGACCACGTCGCGCGGGAACACCCAGATCGGCGGGTGCAGCCGCAGCGACTCGTCGACCACCTGGCGCAGGTACGGCAGGCCGGGCAGGTCGCCGGGCGTCGGCGCCCGGTCTCCGAGCACCGAGTCGAGCTCGGCCTCGAGCCTGCGGCGCACGTCGGCGTGCTGGGCGACGGAGTAGAGGGTCCACGCCAGGGCGCAGCCCGTCGTCTCGTGCCCGGCCATGAACAGGGTCTTGAGCTCGGCCCTGATCTGCCGGTCCGGCCACGGCCGTCCCGTCTCCGCGTCGGTGGCCTTGAGCAGCGCGCTGACCAGGTCGTCCGGATCGCCGCCGCCGGCGCGGTGCAGGGCGATCACGTCGTCCATCACCCCGTTGAGCACGGCCTGGTGGCGCCTCAGGTCACGGCGGTACCTCGTCGGTACCCACCGCGGCAGCATCTGGCTGACCTCACCGGTAAGGATCATGGCCTTGAGCGAGAAGCGGACCGCCGGTGCCAGCTCGGCGTACCTGTCACGCAGGTCGACGCCGAAGAGCATCCGGCTGAGCACGCCCATCGCCAGCCACATCATCTCGTCGACGAGTTCGATGTCCTCCCCGCGCTCGGCCGGCCCCTCCCAGCGGGCGATCAGCTCCTCCGCGCACGAGGTGATCACGCCCGACGCGCCGTGCAGCCAGGCCCGCTGGAAGAACGGCTGGCTGACGTCGCGGCGCGCCCTCCACTCGGCGCCGTCCGTGGTCAGCATGCCGCGGCCCATGAAGAGGTTGAAGCCCTGGTAGAAGCGGCCACGCCGATAGTTGTCCGTGTTGTCCTGCAGGACGTGCTTGATGAACTCCGGCCCGGTCAGCTGGTGGACCAGGTACGGGCCGAGCCGCACGCGGGCGATGCCCCCGTACCCCTGCAGTTCGGTGATCAGGCTCAGCGAGTCGCGCTTGAAGCTGCTGAGCGCGCCCATCAGGTGGCGACCTTCCGGCCCTGGCGCGGGAGGTGCGGTCATCGTCCATCTCCTGCAATGGCCGCGAGGGCCGAGTCGGGGGTGTGGAACTCTCCGGTGTCCACGCTCAGGTAGCCGAGGACGGTGGCGGCGATGTCCTTGATCTGCGCCACCACCCTTCCGTCGGGTCTGGCGGCCACGAAGCGGTTCTCCACCGGGCCGTCCGTCTCCAGGGCGAACCCGGCCGGCGTCGCGTAGAGCTCGATCGGCCCCGAGCCGGCCAGCGACAGGTCGTTGGCCTCCTGGTAGAGGTCGATGCGGCGGATGGACAGGGGGGCGGCCACCGGCACCAGGTGCCCGCCGATCAGGTTCAGCACGCCCATGCGGGCCATGCCGTCCAGGAGCAGGCTCGGCATCGCGAAGCGAGACCACACCGGGTCGTCCCGCCGGAGGGACGGCGCGAACCTGGCGCGCTTGCCCCTCGGGTGCAGCCGGGTGCCGGTGGTGGTGACGAACGGCCCGGTGAGCAGGACGGGAGCATTCCGGACGTGGTACGGGTCGGGAACGGCCACCTCCGCGGCGTCGGGTGCCCACGGGGTGATCCGCGGCGTCACGCCGAAGGTCGCCGCCAGCAGGACGCGCGCGCTGAAGTGGACGCTGCCGGTGCTCAGGACGACCCCACCCGGGGCGACGACGTCCGTGACCAGCCGCACGTCGACCGTGACGAGGTCCCCGGTCGCGTGCGTGACACGGGCCTGGATCCGTTTGGGGACGGGGTCCACGTTCTCGAAGATCCGCAGGAACCTCTCGAAGCGCAGGTCGGTGAAGCCGATGACCCGCAGGCCGGGCCGCAGGGACCGCGCGGCCTCCGCGGCGATCTCGGTGATGAACGTGCCGGGCAGGGTGGGGTGCCCGTGAACGGCGTGGTGCCGCAGATAGCCGTCGCTCGACAGGTCGAACCGGCACTCGTAGGTCACCGCGTCGCTCTCCCGCGCCACGAGCCGGCGCAGGTAGAAGGGAGAGGGGCCCTCCGGTGCGGCGAAGAACGCGGGGTAGAACTCCCCGACCGTGCGCCGCTCCGCCTCGCCCAGATAGACGACGTGCGCCTCCGGCGTGCCGGTGTGCAGCTCGCGGACGAAGTGGTGGACGCCCTCGGCCGCCGTCATGGGCGTGTAGAAGCCGCGCCGCTCGTAGTAGTCGCTGACCAGGGGCGAGGCGCCCATGCCGACGCCGCCCCACAGCGTCCAGGCCAGCGTGACCTCGGCGGCGCCCTCGGTTGCCGCCGCGTAGGCGGCCGCGGCGGCCAGGTGGTCGTTCCCCGAGGCGTAGTCGGCCTCGCCGCGCTGGCCGAAGAAGCCCAGGAGCGAGCCGAAGCTGCACCACAGGCCGGGCGGCCGCCCGGCGAGGGCGCGCTTGAGGTTGCGGTGCGAGACCAGCTTCAGGTCGCGGACGGCCCTGAAGGTGTCGAGGTCCTTGTCGGGCATCAGCGCCGACCCGTTGCGCCCGGCGGCGTTGACGAGCAGGTCGATGTCCCCGCCGTCCGCCAGGACGGTGCCGACGGCCGCGCGGACCGCGTCGGGGTCGGTCACGTCGCAGGTCAGGTAGCGCACCCGGTCCGGGCCGCAGTGCTCGATCATGACGTCGAGGTTGCCGCGCGCGGCCCGGGCGTCGGCCATCCGGTCGTACTCCCGGCTGAGCACCCCGACGGGCGTGCCGGGACGGGCGTCGAGCTGGGCGCGCAGGTAGGCCTTCCTTCCCGCGGCGAACTCCTCCTCGCTCGCCTCGAACACCTCGGGCGGGTAGCTGTTGATCGGGTTGCTCCCCACCAGGTAGAGCCTCGGCCTGAACCGCTCGGCGAGCGCCTTCATCAGCTCGGCGGTGATCCCCCTGGCGCCGCCGACCGCCAGGACGACCGAATCCTCGGTGAGCCGGACGGTGGTCCCGTCGCCCACCTCGGCCGGCCGCTCGACCAGGGTGAACACGCGGCGTTCCCCGTCGACGTCGAAGACCACGGGCAGCGCGCGCTCCGTGCCCGACTCGCGCTCCGCCGCCCGCTCCGCCGTGCGGACGTCCCGGGTGCCGGTGGCGAGCATGAAGCGGACGGAGTCCGGCGACTCCAGATGGGCGACCTTCGTCAGCCCGGAGAACAGGCCGGTGTAGGGGTGCGGCACGCCGCCGGGCACCGCGCCGAGCAGCACCGTCGTGACGGAGGCCGCCGGGCAGCGGCGCAGCACCAGGAAGGTGAGCTCGTGGAGCGCCTCCAGGCCGGGCGCGCCGCCGGCGACGCATTCGGCGGGCGGCGCGGCGGCCGTCAGGTCGGCCAGCACCCGCACGTGCGAGGGGATCCGCTCGCCCAGGACGGCGTCGACGGCCTCGGCGGTGACCTCGGCGAGGTGGTGCCACCCCGGCCGGGACGCCGTGAGCGGGGCGCAGGACACCACGCGCGCGCCGGCGGGCAGGCGGGAGAGGTTCTCGGCGAGTTCCGGCCGGTCGACGAGCACCAGGACACCGTCGGGAAGGAAGGGCTCGCACTCCCCGGTCACGGACGCGGGCGCCGCCACCAGCTCCGGCACGTGCCGGCGCACCTCGACGGCGGCGCCGGGAGCGTACCGCTCCGGGTCGGAGAACCCGGCGGCGAGGGCGGGTTCCGCGTCCCGTACGGCGGGCGTCAGGTGGACGGCGGGCGCCCCCGGCTCGCCGGAGCAGGCGATGCGCACGGCGGCGGCGTCGGCGGAGTGCAGCGCGCGCAGGATCGCCATGCCCCCGGAGGCGCCGAGGTAGCGGGCGTTGTCCGGCGCGCCGGCACCGCAGTCCACGTCGGTGCGGGCGCCTTCCCGGGCGTCGGCGGACCCGCCGGTCGCGACGCCTGCCCGGTCCCCGGTGGACCCGCCGGCCGGGATGTCCGCCCGGTCCTCGGCGGACCCGCCGGTCGAGGTGTCGATCCAGCCGAGGACCGGCAGGCCCGCCTCGGCCGCCACCCGCTCACTGGTGATCGCGAACAGGAAGGCCCCTTCCGCGGCCACCGGCTCCCCCGCGCCCGCGAACTCGCGGGCCAGCAGGGGCAGCAGCTCCGGGAGATTGTTGCCGTTGATGCCGCCGACCAGCGCCAGGTCGACGTCTCCCGTGCGGAGGTAGCGGCAGGCGACGTCGAAGGAGGACAGCGCGGAGGCCAGGCCGGAGTCGATCATCAGGTTGGGGCCGTGGAAGCCGAAGTAGTTCGCCACGCGCGCGGAGACGATGTTGGGCATCATGCCCGGGAAGGAGTCCTCGTTGGCGGGCGGGATGAGCCGGCCCATGTCCTCGCGCAGGCCGTCGACCAGCGCCGGGAGCAACGCGGAGGAGACCAGGCGGGGGTTGGCCGACAGGGTGCGGTCGATGCTGTCGAGATAGCACCGGTTGGCGTAGAGCATGCCCGCGCGGGTGGGCCCGAGATGCCCGACGAACACCGCGGTGCGCTCGGACAGGTCCGTCCAGGCTCCGCCCAGCTGCGCCTGGAGCTGGTGGCCGCATTCGAGGATCATGAGCTGGCAGCGGTCGATGGTCCGCACCGTGCGCGGGGGCAGGCGCACCTTCTCGAAGCCCGGCACGGGGTAGACGTCGCCGAAGCTCGCGCCGGGACCCGCGCCGTCACCGCGCAGCCAGGCCGCCACCGCGTCCCGGTCCGGCAGTCCCGGCAGGTGCGCCGCCCAGCCCACGATCGCGATGCGACCGCGGTCCGCGCGCGGGGCGGGGACCGTCCTCGCGGCGGCGGGGGGCGGCTCGTCGACGACCAGGTGGGCGTTGGTGCCGCCGAACCCGAATCCGGAGACCGCCAGCGCGCGCCTGCGGCCGGGGCGCGCGGGCCAGCGCCGCGCCTCGGTGGGGATGTACAGGCCGGACTCCTCGATCCTGAAGTCCTCGGGTGGCGCGGTGAAGCGGAACTGCGGCGCGATCGTCTCGTGGCGCATGCCCAGCGCGCCCTCGATCACCGACACCAGACCGGCCGCCCACCCCGTGTGCCCGACCAGGGACTTGTTGGAGGTGACCGCGCAGGTCCTGTCTCCGTGGTAGCCGCGCAGCGTGGTGAACTCGGCCAGATCCCCGGCCGGGGTGCCGGTCGCGTGCGCGATGATCCAGTCCACGCCGTCCGGTCGCGCCCGCTCCATGGCGAGGGCCTGGCCGTCGGGGTTGGGCGCGTAGACCGCCTTGCCCTTGCCGTCGGAGGAGGTGCCGATCGTCCTGATGATCCCGTGAATCCGGTCGCCGTCCGCGCGGGCCCGGCTGAGGCGCTTCAGCACGACCACGGCGGCGCCGTCGGCGAAGATGACGCCGTCCGCGTCGGCGTCCAGCGCGCGCACCTCTCCCCGCTTGGAAAGACCCTGCAGCTTGGAGAAGAGCACGGTGCCACGAGGCCCCAGAGCGAAGGCTCCCCCGCACACCGCCACGTCGGCGTCGTCGGCGAGCAGCGTCTTGGCCTCGATGTCCACCGCGTAGAGGGAGGAGGAGCAGGCCGTGTCCACCATCTGCAACCTGGTCTCCGGCGGGAGCACCCCCTCCACGGCCAGCCGCCCCACCTGGTACGGCAGGAAGCGCGACGGATCCGCTCCGGCGCCCCGGCGGTAGCGTCCGGCGAGCGTGCCGTCGAGCTCCTCGAGCAGGCTCTCACGCGCCGCGTCCGCCAGGTCCAGGCCCGCGAGCAGCCGCTCGGCCCTCGCGGCCACCGCGGCCAGGACTCCCGCCTCCTCCAGGTGCTGGTTGCCGTCGGGGGTGTAGCCGATGCTGCACGAGAACCGGTCGCCCGGCCGGGTGGTGACCTCCCGCATCGCCTGCACCATCGAGTGACGCAGCCACGCCGTGGTGAGCTCGTGCTCCTCGGCGCCACCGGTCTGGTCGAAGGTGCCGGGGCCGGGCTGGAAGCCGGTGATGAAGACGCAGCGGTCCTGGTACGACTTGTCCTCGGCCGCGAGGTCGTCGGAGTGGAACTCCTCGCCGGCCCAGCGGTCGGCCGGCACCGGCACGAACAGCTCCTCGCCGTCGAGCCGGAGCCGCCAGTACTCCTCGGGGCTGTTGGCGCCCGCCACCACCAGGCCCATGCCGACGATGGCGACGCCGTCCGGCTCGTCCGGCACAGCACCGTCCGGCTCGTCCAGCGCGGCACCGTCCGGCTCACCTCGCGCGGCACCGTCCAGTTCGTCCCGCACGGCACCGTCCGGCTCGTCTTCCGCGACCGGCTCCACCGGCGGCGCGGCGAGCATGCTCGTCCCGAGGGACAGACCGCCGTCGGCCAGGACGACCTGGCCGGTCATCCAGCGGGACTGCTCACCCGCCAGGAAGGCCACGACCTCGGCGAACTCCTCGGGCGTGCCGAGACGGCCCATCGGCGTCGCACGCCTGACGGCCTCCTGCATCCGTGCCGCGTCGGGGAACCGGTCGGCCACCTCGCTGACCAGCATGGCGGCCGAGGCCGTGTTCACGCGGACGTTGCGCGGGGCGTACTCCGCCGCCAGATACCGGGTCAGCGCCTCCATCGCCGCCTTGGCCGGCGCGCAGGCGAAGTAGTTGGCCATGACGAACTGGGCACCGCCGAGGGCCGAGACGTTCACGATCGACCCGCCGCCCCTCCGTTCCATCAGCGGCAGCGCGCGGCGTGCGCACTCCAGCGCCCCCTTGACGTTGGTGTCCCAGCCCTTGTCCAGGTGCTCCGCCGTCACCTCGGCGAGCGGCAGCAGTGCTCCGGAGGCCGCGTTGTTCACCAGGATGTCGAGGCCGCCGTGACGTTCCCCGATCGTGGCGAACATGCGCTCGACCTGCTCGGGTCTGGCCACGGAGGCTCTGATCAGGTCCACCGGGTAACCGGCGGCGGTCAGTTCCGCCCTCGTCGCCTCGGCCTGCTCCCGGGCGTGGAAGTAGTTCACGATCACGTGCGCGCCACGCCTGGCCAGCTCGGTCGCGATGGCCTTGCCGACGTTCCTGGCGCCCCCGGTGACCAGCGCCACCTTGCCGTTCAGCTCTCCCATGGACATGGCCGCTCAACGCCCGGCCGTGGCGTGCTCGTCCAGCATGGAGCGCACGTAGTCGATGACCTTGCCCATGGTGGCGACCTCGTCCAGCCGGAAGTTTCCCGGCCTGGCGGGCAGGCCGTACCTTTCCGAGACCCGGGCGAGGAGCTCCACCTGCTTGACGGAGTCGATGCCGAGCTCGGCCTCGAGAAGGACGTCGTCGGTGAACACCTCCACCGGGTACTCGAGGGCGTCGGCGTACAGCTCGCGGAGCTCGTCGCCGAGGTCGGCCGTCGAGTCCGCCTCCGGGGCGGGCTCGGCCGGGCCGTACTGGGCGAACTCCTGGCGGATCCGGTCGAGGATGGCGCCGCCCCGCTCCGCCCAGAACGCGGTGAGCCGCTCGGGGTCCGCGTCGGGCAGCAGCCCGCCGGGCATGATCGGAGCCGCGCCCAGCAGGCCCAGACCGCGCAGCCGCGCGGCGGCGCTGTCGATCGACTGGTCCGCGTCGCCCACCCCGGGCACCACGACGGGGTCCGTTTCCGCGAGGTTGCGCCTGACGAGCTTGCCGAGGACGCCGAGCGCGCCGCACTCCACGAACGTGCGCACCCCGTCGGCGTGCAGGGCGCGCACCGCGTCGGCGAAGCGCACCGGCTCCACGAGGTGGGAGGCCAGCACGCCGCCCAGGTCCTCGTCCCGCCCGTAGTAGCGTCCGGAGATCGCCGAGTAGACCGGCAGGCTCGGTGCGCGCGCCGGGATCCTCCTGACCGCGGCGGCGAAGGGGGCGACCGCCCCCCGCAGGAGCGGGGAGTGGAACGGCACCGCGGAGTCCAGCCTGCCGAACGAGACGTTCAGCGATCCGGCGACCTGCCTGAGGAGGTCCATCGCCGTCTCCGACCCGGACACCACACTCTGCGCCGGATGGTTCTCGGCTGCCACCGCCAGCGACTCGTCGGCGATGAGGTCGATGAGCAGCCGCGCGCGGGCGGGGTCCGCGGACAGCGCCGCCATGTAGCCCCCGCGCAGGTCGAGGCTCTCCACCGCCCGCACCCGCTGCCAGATCACCCGGGCGCCGTCGGCGACCGTGTAGACGTCCGCGCACGCCAGCGCCGCGATCTCGCCCAGGCTGTGGCCGGCCAGCGTGTCGGGCCGCCAGCCCAGCTCGGAGAGGGCGCGGAAGACCGCCACGTCCACGCCGTAGACCGCCAGTTGCGAGACCCAGTGGTCATCGGCCAGCAGCCCCGCCATGGTCGCCGGTTCACTGCCGAGGACGATCTCCGACAGTTTGCGGCCGCCCTCCGGGGCGGTCACCGTGTCGATCTCGGTGAAGACGGCACCGATGGCCGGATAGCGCTCCGCGGCGGCGAGCAGTGCCCTGCCGTCGAAGGCGCCCTGTCCGGGGAAAAGCCCGGCCGATTTCGCCGCGCGACCCTTCATCGTGATTCAACTCCCCTGGTTGGTTCTCACCGTTGGTTGCCGCTGTTCGGCGGTCGCAGAATCAGGCAGGTGGTCGTGGCGTGCGCGCACAGGTCACCGGAGGCGTCGGTGACCCTGCATTCGGCGGTGGCCGTCCTGCCACCCAGGTGGATGACCGAGGCGAGGCACCGGAGCGTCCCGGAGTGCACGCTCACCTGACGGACGAAGTTGCTCTTGACCTCGAGTGTCGAGTAGAGCACCCCGGCCGCCAGCATCGTGTGGACCGCGCAGCCCATGACCGTGTCCATCAACGTGACGAGCACGCCTCCGTGCACACCGCCGAACGGGTTGTAGTGGTACTCGGCGGGTTTCATGACGCCGATCGCGTGCCCCTCCGCCACTTCCGTGAGGCGGAAGTTCATCATCGAGCACGCGGGCGGCGGCGGCAGTTTCCCCTCGATCAGCGCGTTCATGCATTCCATACCGCTCATCGAAAGCCCTTCGCGGGCGAGGATGCCGGGATCCTCCCAGGAGATGACGTGCTCGCGACCGCCTGCCGCCCGGCTCATCACCCGCTCTCCCTCAGCGCGTGGCCGACCTCCAGGCCGGCACCGAGGAAGGTGGCACCTTCGGCGATCGGGGTGCCGGCGACCTGAAGACCGGTTCCGCCGATCACCGCCGTTTTCCCGGAAAGTCGCAGATCCATTTTCCGCTTCTCCTATGAATTGGATCCGAGTTCAACCTGTGTGGCTGATTCCGAAAATATCGGCCGCCAATAACCTGGCGCTCATTTGCGATTCACGGGCTATTCATTGCTCGTCAACCCGGGACGGTGACCTCGCGATCCACGAGGTTCTTCCGTTGGGATCGGGCGGCGGGACTCACCGCGCGTGACCGGTCACCGTGGTGGCGCACGAACCACCGCCACGGTGACCGGTCCGCGCCGTCGCCGTCCGTCCGCCCTGGCAGGCCACTCCCCCGGCGGAGATGGAACCGCGCGGAGACGAGGAAGGCCCCGCGGAGGTGGAACCGCGCGGAGACGGGCTCGGTCAGGGTCCGGATCCGGCAGGCAGCGGCGAAGCCTCCCGTTCCGGCCGCCGGCTCTCCCGCGCGCGATTCGGGGGCACCGACGAACCGCGAGCGGGCCAGGCCGGGTGTTTCCGTGGCGTCCCGCCTTCCGGCGGACGCCGTCGACGTCAGCCGGTGCGGGCCAGTCCGGGCCTCGCGGCCTTGACATCCGTGACGTCAAGCTCGGGCAGGCCGGAGAGCATCGCCTGGTGCAGCTCGCGCACCGTGGCGGAGGGTTCGATGCCGAGCTCGCGGACGAGCGTGGTCCGCAGCTGGCGGTAGGCCGCCAGCGCGTCACCGCAGCGTCCCGAGCGGTACAAAGCGATCATGAAGTGCCTGCAGAGGCTCTCGTTGTCCGGGTGCTGCCGGACGAGGACGGTGAGCTCGCTGAGCACCTCCTGGTGCCGCCCCAGATGCAGGTCCGCCTCGATGCGCCGTACCAGGGCGCAGAGCCTGGCCTCCTCCAGCCGCTCGATCTCCAGTCGCAGGATCGAACCGACGCCGATGTCGGCGAGCGCCGGCCCCCTCCACAGGGCGAGCGCCGACCGCAGCTTCCGCGAGGCCACCGCGTGATCCCCGGAGTCCATGGCCCGGTAGCCGGCGAAGGCCTGGCGCTCGAACTCCCACATGTCCACCGACCCGCCCGTGGGGGCCAGCAGATAGCCCCCGGGCCGGGTGATCAGCACATCCTTGGGGCTGCGACGGTGAAGCTGGCCGGACTGCAACAGCGCGGCCCTGACATGGCTGCGGATGTGGGCGATATACGTCTGCAGCGTTGTCTGAAAGCTCGGCGGAGGCGTATCCCCCCACAGTTCTTTCACCAGAGTCGCGGCCGGAATGACACGATCGGCGTGTGTGGCGAACATGGCGAGAACCTGGCGCGGTTTTGCCGCCGTCGGCATGAAGGATATCCCCGCCTCACATGCCGAAAGCGTGCCGAGCACAGCGATCTTCATTCGACTCCCCCATACCCTGGACCCCGACCTTTCCAACCTTGTTCACTCCTTGGTAAGTGGAGGCCAGGTTGGTCGCGATTGTCAACAGCATCGAATTCGGAATCGGCTGACCGTCTCACCGGTCGCCGAGGACCGCGATCGGGACCGGGTCGTCCCGGACACCGGGCGTAGGTGGTCCTCCCCGGGTGCGGGCCGCGCCTCAGCTGTACGGCGCGCTGCGCAGCAGGCTGCCGCGCAGCCAGCTCCGCGAATCGATCGCGTCGTTCCGCGTCGCGAACTGCAGGAACTCCTCCGCCCGCGGCGAGGCGGACTCCACGGCGGGGTCCATGGTGATCGTGGTGAATCGTCGCTTGCCGCCGCCCCATCCGGGACGGCGGGTGAACAGGTCGGGGCGAGCGGTGGCGATCACCAGCAGAGACGCCGGCTCCATGTGGTCGGCGAGGTCGTGAACGAAGTCGAGCACGACGTCGTCGGCCCGGTGCAGATCCTCCACGATCATCACCAGCGGGCAGTTCCGGGCGATCTCCCCGAAGAACCGCAGCGCGGCGGCCCGCGAGTCGCCCATGGCGCAGGGTGGCTCCCGCTCCGTCTCCGCTGCCACGAGCGGGCCCAGCAGGGAGAGCAGCCTGCCGGACTTCTGCTCGCCTGCCGTGAGGTGCCACAGCGCCCTGGCGGCCTTGTCTCCCGCCGTCCTCGCCGGAGCTCCCCGCATGAGACCGTCGACCGACGCCAGTATCGCCTCCTGGATGGCCAGCACGTTGTTCCTGGCGAAAAGCGGCGCGTGGCCGATCAGGAACTGCGTCCGCTCCGGCTGCCCCATGACCCGGCGCTCGAACTCCATGATCAGGTGGCTCTTGCCGATGTTGGCCTCGCCCAGCAACGTCACGACGTGCGGCACCCGGCGATGCCGTACCCGTTCGAGCAGGCCGAGCAGGACGCTCAGCTCGAGCTCGTGATCGGCGACGGGCGTCACAGGCGCCACGGGCACCACGGGCGCCGCGTGGCGCGGATCCGCCGCTTCGAGCCGCCATCGCGCGGGCGACTCGCCGACCGCCGTGTAGGTCATCGTCGCGGCGGTGGCCCGTCTGGTCTCGTCACACGCCCAGATCTCACCGGGCGGGACGAGGGACAGCAGGGAGTCGCACTCGTCCAGCAAAGGCCCGTCGGCCGAGAGCAGGGCACCGGTTCCGTTCGGGTCGTAGCGGACGATCGCCTCCCCCGTGGTCACCGCCGCCTGGACGGTGACCCGCGGCGTGGACGGGCCGTTCCCGCCGTCCGCACCGGAAGCCGCGCCGAGACCGCCGCGGATCGCCGTGGCGGCGCGCACCGCGTGCCGGACGTCCACCGCACGGTCGCCGGTGGCCCCGAACAGCGCCAGCGTCACCGATCCGATGGAGGCGACCGTGGTCCCGTCCATCGAGCCGACGACGTTCTTGATCAAATCGGTGAGGCCCTCGCGCACCCGGTGCCTGTCACCGAGTTCGGGCTGGGCGCGGACCAGCAGCACGCTCACCTGGCGGCGCTCGGTCGCCGGCACCGCGGGCGGGGGTGGAGGGGGGGCCGGGGGCGAGGTGTCCGGCGTGGTCAGCGTGATCGGCTCCGCCTGCGGTTGCGTGCCGGGCAGGTCCAGCCCGGCGTCCTGGGCGAGGATGGCCTGCTGCAGCACCTGCAGTTCCCGGCAGGGCTCGAGCCCGAGGTCCTCGACGAGGGCGGAGCGCACGCGGCTGTAGACGTTCAGCGCGTCGGCCTGGCGACCGCACCGGTACAGGGCCAGCATGAGCTGACCGCACAGGCGCTCGCGCAGAGGTTCCGTCCGGACCATCGCCGTCAGCGCGCCCAGCACGGACTGGTGACGGCCGCAGGCGAGCTCCGCCTCGAAGCAGTCCTCCGTCGCGTCCAGCCTGGCGTTCTGCGCGGAGGTGATCTCGGGCCAGGTGATGCCCGCCTCGACCAGGTCGGCCAGCACGGATCCCTGCCACAGCGAGAGGGCCTCGCGCAGCCGTACGGCCGCCGCGGCGGCCGAGCCGGCGGCCAGTTCGGCCCGTCCCTCCGACACCCAGCGGTTGAACCGGTAGAGGTCGATCTCGTCGGTGTTCACGCGGAGCATGTATCCGGGTGGCTGGGTCAGCAGTTCCACGGACTCATCGGCGCGGGCGCGCGAGCAGAGTGCTCCGCGCAGGCTCCACACCGCGTTCTGCAGGATCTTCCGCGCCGTCACCGGAGGCGCGAGCGACCACAGCGCCTCCATCAGCTGGCTGATGGGCACGGCTCTGTTCGCGTGAAACAGCAGGAACGCCAGAGTCGCTCGTTGCTTGATGCCTCCCAACGCGAGCCGCTGATCGCCGTCGACGGCCTCCAACGGGCCTAGCATGTGAAACCGCATCGCTTCCCCCAGACAAAGGGCCACGACCCGGTTCCCCACATGGATCTTCGCCGTGAGCGGACCTGGTGTCGTGACCAACCCCCTGCTGATTGCTTTTGGTGCGCTTTGCCCTCATATTTCCCTACGCCGCTGACACCGGCCTGACTCCGTCCTGATCTCTCCCCGCCGAGGGGCGGGCACGCGAACGGCCCCGGCCGTCGAAGCCGGCCGGGCCGGGATCGACGGTGCCGGACCTTCCAGGTCGGCCCGGGCCGGCGCGGCCCCCGCCGAAGTCGCCGAAGTCGTGCGGCCCGGCACTCGCCGGACACCGTCCGTCAGCACGGCGTCGCGCCCGTCGAGCGACCGGGCGATCGCGGTGGCCCGGCCGACGTCCCCGGCCCCGTCCGTTCGGGGGGAGTAATCGGACCTCCTGAGGACGGTAGGCCACAGGGAGATCCATTTAAGGTTTTGCACCAAACCGCACTCCACGTTGTCGTGACTTTCCCATTTCTTCAGATAATCGACTTAAGACGTCACTTACTGGCGCTCACCAAGGATGCAGATTTACCTGGGCAACATGCCGGTCTTGCCGTGGACAGAGGTGATGACGTTGTACTCCCGATGCCGCCCTCTCACGACCGTCCATCCGTTTCGGACGTCTCAGCCGGCTGGACGCCGCCCGCAGGCGCGACCGCGCCGGTACCGGCCCTGGCCCCAGCCCTGGCCCTGGCCCTGGCTGGACGATCGCCCGCGAAACAGCCCGGACCCGTCAAGACCCGCGACGCTGAGGACTCGTCCATCAGGTCCTCCCCGTTTGGGGGATTGAAACATGAGCGTCAGACACCGCATTTCACTTATAACGCGTATCACCCTGTTCACCGCCGCAACGGCGGCCCTGTTGTGCACACTGGTGGCCACAGTTCTCATGATCGCCATTCACCGTTTCAGCACGGAGGCGCTCACCGCGGAGATCGTCGCGGATGGCGGCCGGGTGGCCATGCAGGTGGAGCGGGGCAAGGTGGCCTATCCCCTTGCGCGAAACCCGTTCCGCCACATCCAGGTCGTCGACTCGCAGAACCGGGTCGTCTTCTCGACCCCGAAGATGCAGGGCAAGCCGCGCATGGCGACGTTCACCCCCGGCAACAGGGCCACCGCCAGATCCGTCGTGTGCGGCGGGGTCTTTCCTCCTGGCGAATGCGACATCGTGGTCGCGCAGTGGGCCTACCGGGAGGGTGGGAACTGGATCGTCTACTGCGCCTCCCCCGCGGTTCCGCTGTGGGTCGATCCGCGGCTGGCCGTGCCGGTCGGCGGTGCCGCGGTGGTGCTCACCGCGGCCATCACCTACCTCGGCCGCCGGATCGCCGCCGCGTCCCTCAAGCCGGTGACCGCCATCCGGGCGGAACTCGACGAGATCAACGAGACCTCCCTCAGCCGCCGGGCGCCCGTACCGTCCAGCGATGACGAGATCCATGATCTGGCCGTCAGCATCAACCACACGCTGAACCGCCTGCAGAACGCGGTGGAACAGCAGCGCCAGTTCGCCTCGGACGCCTCCCACGACCTGCGCAGCCCCATCGCCGCCATCCGTGCCGAGGTGGAGGACGCCCTGCGCGCGCCCCAGGAGACCAGCGTGACCAAGCTCGGGCGCACCGTTCTGGGCAGCATGGAGCGCCTTCAGGCGATCGTGCACGACCTGCTGACCATCGCGCGGCTGGACGCGGGGAGCCCGGGTGCCCACGAGGAGATCGACCTGGCCGAACTCGTCGCCGCGGAGTGCCGGATGCGCCACCACATGAGAAACAGCTGTGAGTTCTCCCTCGAGCCCGGCGTGGTGGTGATCGGCGACCGGTTGCGGATGGGCCGCCTCCTCACCAACCTCATCGACAACGCCGAACGGCACGCCGACAGCAAGATCACCATCAAGGTGCGGCGTGCGCCGGGCGACGAGTGCGACGGCCGGCGCTTTCCGCACGGCATCGCGGTGCTGGAGGTGATCGACGACGGGCCGGGCATCGATCCGGACAAGCGCGAGTCGGTGTTCCAGCGGTTCACCCGGCTGGACACCGCCCGCAACAAGGACGCCGGAGGCACCGGGCTGGGTCTGCCGATCGCCCGGCAGATCGCCGAGACGGGCGGAGGCACCCTGCGGATCGAGGACAGCCCCCGCGGCGCGCGTTTCGTGCTCCGCCTCCCGCTTCACGAGGGCGCCGCGCTCGCCTCTCCTCGAGACCCCGGCCTGTCGTTGAGGAGCGCGTCACCAGGTACACATAAGGCGATATGACAGGAAACGTGTGCTATTCGAGGGACGTCAAGCCTGGTAATAGCGATATGACAGGAAATACGATTTTCGAGTGGCCTCAGGTCCGGTAATGACGACGATCGTCCCACCGGCGAGATCTCCGGCGTGACCCGACAGGGAATTTCCCGGTGCCCGACCCGGGAACCGCGCACCTCGCGCCATCCCGCTCCCGAGAAAATCGTTCGCCTCCCCCGCCCGCCCTGCGCCACCATGGCCATAGCCATAGGTGCTCAGAGGGGCGGATGGCCGTGCCGGAATTACTCGATTCCCCCGAAGAAAAACCGCCCGCCCGCCGGTCGGCCGTTCTGCTGGCGCTGCGGTACTACAACAGGGAGCTGCTGAGCCAGTGGCGGATCGCCGCGCCCGCGCTGATCCTGCCGGCGTTGGGGAACACCTGCCTGTTCTATGTCGCGCCGCTGGCGGTGGGCGCGATCGTGGGGCGGCTGGCCGACGGCGGGGACGCCACCATCGCCGTGCTCGTGCCGTACGTGCTCGGCTTCGGGGCGGTGCTGCTCGCGGGCGAGATCCTGTGGCGGGTGGGCATACATTTCCTGAACCGCGCGGATGCCCGGGGCATCGAGCATCTCGGCGTGAAGGGCATGGACGCGTTGCTGGCCAAGGACGCCGCGTTCTTCCACGACAACTTCGCCGGTTCGCTGACCAAACGGGTGCTGAGCTTCTCCGGCGGGTTCGAGAGCTTCGTGGACACGCTCACGTTCTCGATCATCGCCAAGGTGGTGCCACTGGCGTTCGCCTCGGTGGTGCTGTGGCGGTATCACCCGCTGCTGGTCGTCGTCCTCCTGGGTCTCATCATCGTCACCGTTCTCCTCGTCGCCCCGCTCATCCGCCGCCGCCAGAGGCTGGTGGACCGGCGTGAGGCCGCCAAGGTCCGGGTGTCCGGGCACGTCGCCGACGTGCTGGCCAACATGGAGACGGTCCGCGCGTTCGCCGCCGAGGGCCGCGAGGCCGCGCAGCACCGGGCCCGGGTCGCCGAGCAGCGCAGGCTGACACTCCACTCCTGGGACTACGGCAACCTCCGGGTGGACACCGTCATCGCACCGCTGTCGATCCTCACCAGCACCGTCGGCCTGCTGCTCGCCGTCACCCTCCGCGGCGGCCTGGGCGTGGAGGCGATCGTGGTGACGTTCAGCTACTACTCGACCTCGATCGGCATCATGTTCGAGTTCAACCAGATCTACCGTCGCATGGAGAGCGTGCTCACCGAGTCCGCCCAGTTCACCGAGCTTCTCCTCACGCCGCCGGGAGTGACCGACCCGGACGACCCGCAACCGCTGCGCCCCGCCGACGCCGGCGTCCGGTTCGAGCGGGTGACGTTCGCGCACGCCGGCACTCCGCCCCTGTTCGACGGCTTGGACCTGCACATCCCCACCGGCACCAAGCTGGGCCTGGTCGGCCGGTCCGGCGGCGGCAAGAGCACCCTCACCCGGCTGCTGCTCCGCCTCATGGACATCGACGGCGGCCGGATCCTGATCGGCGGCCAGGACATCGCCCGGCTCCGCCAGGCCGACCTGCGCAGCCTGATCGCCTACGTCCCCCAGGAGCCCGCGCTGTTCCACCGGTCGTTGCGCGACAACATCGCCTTCGCCCGGCCGGGCGCCACCGACGCCGAGATCCGCCGGGTCGCGCGGGCGGCGCACGTCACGGAGTTCGCCGAGGCTCTGCCGGACGGCTTCGACACGCTCGTCGGGGAGCGCGGCGTCAAGCTCTCCGGCGGCCAGCGGCAGCGCGTCGCCCTCGCCCGCGCCATCCTGCGCGACGCGCCGATCCTGCTGCTGGACGAGGCCACGAGCGCGCTGGACTCCGAAAGCGAGACCCTCGTCCAGGAGGCCCTGTGGGGCCTGATGCGTGACCGTACCGCCCTCGTGGTCGCGCACCGGCTGAGCACCGTCGTCCGCATGGACAGCCTGGTGGTGCTCGACCAGGGCCGCATCGTGGAACAGGGCGATCACCACGAACTCCTGCGGGCCCAGGGTCCGTACGCCCGCCTGTGGCACCACCAGTCCGGCGGCTTCCTGCTCGAGGAGGACACCTCCGACGCCGTCCACCGCTGACGCGCGGGCGCCCCCGTCCCCCCGGCGATCTCTCGGAACCGGCCCGCCGTCCCGGCATGAACGAGGACATCGTGCCGGGTGGCCGCGCCGCCTTGGGCGGGCCGATCCACGAGAGGCCGGCGGCCCGGCCCGCCGCCGAGGAAGCGCGGACCGCCCTGCCGGGCCCGTCACCGAGGAGTCGAGCATCCGTCGATCCGCAACTTTCGCCGCGTACATGAAATTTTCATCGGCGCTGGGTCGTCCTCCCAGATCGTCAGGGCGGGCCGATCGCGGTGTTTGAGGTTCCGCGGCCCGCGTGCCTACGGTGCTGGCACCCGCACAGCGATCCGGTCATGGAGTCCCAAGGAGCCCACCATGCGCGCCCGCGTCGTCCCGGCCCTGATTCTGGCACTGCTCGCGCTGCTCGTCACCGCTCCCGAGGCCCGCGCACAGGTGGTGGGCGGCTTCGACTTCTCCCGGGCGCAGGTCTCCGTCACCGGCCTTCAGGTGCCCTGGGGCCTGGCGTTCCTGCCGGACGGCAGCGCGCTGGTGTCCGAACGCAACACCGGACGCATCCTGCGGGTGCGGCCGGGCCAGACGCCCACCGCGGTCGCCACCGTCAGCGGGGTGAGCGCCTCGGGCGAGAGCGGCCTGCTCGGCATCGCCGTGTCGCCCGCCTACGCCCAGGACGGCTGGGTGTACGCGTACTTCACCAGCACCGCCGGGGACAACCGCCTGGTCAGGCTGCAACTGGCCGCGCCCCAGACGCAGACGGTGATCTTCTCCGGGGTGCCGGGCAACACCTTCCACGACGGCGGCCGCATCGCCTTCGGGCCGGACGGCATGCTCTACGTGGCGACCGGCGACGCCGGCAACACCGCCAACGCGCAGAACCTCAACAGCCTCGCCGGGAAGATCCTGCGCATGACGCCCACCGGCGGCGTGCCCGCGGACAATCCGATCGCGGGCTCCCGCGTCTGGACCTACGGCCACCGCAACGTCCAGGGCCTGACCTGGGACTCCCAGGGCAGGATGTACGCCGCCGAACTGGGGCAGAACACCCGGGACGAGATCAACCAGATCGTCGCGGGCGCCAACTACGGCTGGCCGACGTGCGAGGGTACGTGCACCAACCCCTCCTTCCGCAACCCGATCGTCACGTGGACCACCGCCGAGGCGTCGCCGAGCGGGCTGGCCTGGGCCAACAACACGCTCTTCGTCGCCGCGCTGCGCGGCCAGCGGCTCTGGACGGTGCCGCTGACCGGCGCCGGGACGCCCGGCACGCCGCTGGCCGAGTTCCAGTCCGCCTACGGGCGGCTCCGCACGGTCGCGGTCGGGCCGGACGGCTGGCTCTGGGTGGCGACCAGCAACCGGGACGGCCGCGGCACCCCGGTGGCGCAGGACGACCGCATCGTCCGTGTCCCGCCGGCCACCCCCGGGGACGACACCTCCCCGCCGACCGCGCCGGCCGGCCTCGCCGCGTCGGGGACGACCTCCACCGGCACCACCCTGGCCTGGACCGCCTCCACCGACGACGTGGGCGTGAGCGGCTACGACGTCCTGCGCGCGCCGGGCGCGTCCGGCGGCGCCTTCACGCAGGTGGGGACCTCGGCCACCACCTCGTTCGCCGAGACCGGGCTCACCGCGAACACCACGTACCGCTACCAGGTCCGGGCCCGCGACGCGGCGGGCAACCTCTCGCCGGTGTCGAACACGGTGACGGTCACCACCCCGGGCGGCGGGGGCCCTGGCGGATGCTCGGTGACGGCGACCGTCCAGACGCAGTGGGGGAACGGGTACGTGGTCCAGCCGGTCACGGTCACCAACACCGGCACGTCCGCGATCAACGGCTGGACGGTGACCTTCACGCTGCCCGCCGGCCACGCCGTCACCGGCTCGTGGAACGTCGCGCTGTCCGTCATCGGGCAGACCGTCACGGCGAGGAGCTCCGGGCACAACGGCGCGCTCGGCCCCGGCCAGAACACCACCTTCGGCTTCCAGGCGAGCCGTCCGAACGGCGACGCCCAGGCGCCGTCCGGCTACCGGTGCACGAGCTCCTGAGTCCCGGCCGCGCGCCCGGTTCGGCCGCGGGCTCCTGGTCGCGGGGAGCCCCACCACGCCGACGGCCGCCCCGAGAGTCCGAGGCCGCGGCTCAGATCCAGCCGTACTGGCGGGCGATGCGCGCGGCCTCGTGACGGTTCGCGGCGCCGATCTTCCCTGCCGCGGAGGAAAGATAGTTCCGTACGGTGCCGGGCGACAGCGCCGCCCTGCGGGCTATCTCGTCCACCGGCGCTCCCTCGGCGGCCAGTTCCAGCACGTCGGCCTCGCGTGGAGTGAGCGGGCTGTCGCCCGCGCCGATCGCCTCGGCGGCGAGCTGCGGATCGACGTAGCGGCCCCCGCCGTGAATCGTGCGCACGACGTCGACCAGCACGGCGGCGGAGACGGTCTTCGGCAGGAAACCCCGTACGCCGGCGGAAAGCGCCCGCTTCAGGTGCCCGGGGCGGCCATGACTTGTAACGATCATGGTGTGGCACCCGGGAACCTCCTCATGGATCATGCGGGCCACGGTCACGCCGTCCAGATCGGGCAGTTGCAGGTCGAGCATCGCCACGTCCGGCCGGAAGACGCGGGCCATGGCGAGCGTGTCGGCGCCGGTGGCCGCCTGGGCCACCACGCTCAGATCCTCTTCGAGGGCGAGCAGCGCCACCAGGGCACCCCGGATGAGGTGCTCGTCCTCCGCGAGCAGGATCCGGATCGGCGCGCCGCTCACCGGACGTCCTTCCACCGGCCCGGGAACCGCCCGGTGTCCATGTGCGGCGGCACCACAGCGGTCACCGGGTCTCCTCCTGGGTAGCCACGGGCAAGGGCAACTCGGCGGTGAGACGGAACCGGTCGGGCGGCTCCCGCGTGGTGACGACACTCCCGCCGAGCGCCGCGAGACGTTCCGCCACGCCGGGAAAACCGTTACCGATCGGCCGCCGGCCATCGGGAGACTCCGAACCCGTCACTCCGTCGTTCTCCATGCTCAGCGTAAGCCGATCGGTGCCGCCGGTCGTCGACCGGTGCAGGGAAACCGTGCACGTCCGCGCCTCGCTGTGCCGCAGCACGTTCGTCGTCCCTTCTCGCACCACCCAGCCGAGCGTGCTCTGCACCTCGGCGGACAGGCCGCGCCCGTCGCCGATCACCTGGCAGCGCACCCCGGCCGAGGCGAGCACCGACCTGGCACCGGCCAGTTCCGTGTCCAGGTCGGCGGTGCGGTATCCGCGCACCACCGCACGCATCTCGGCCAGCGATTCATGCGCGATCCTGCTCACCTCGCGCATCTCGTCCACCGCCCCGGACCGGCCACGCTCGACCAACCGCGCCGCGAGTTCACTCTTGAGGGCCACCACCGACAGGTTGCGGCCGATCACGTCGTGCAGATCGCGGGCGAAGCGCAGCCGCTCCTCGGCCACCGCCAGCCGAGCGTGCGCCTTCCTGGAGTGATCCAGTTCCCAGACGCCCTTCAGTCCCCACATCGAGACGCGGTAGGTGAGCAGCCAGGCGAGCACGAGGCTGCCCAGGCCGATCGCGGCCGGGACGGCGACCGGCAGGGGAGCGCCCTCCATCCGGGACACCGCGAGCTTCGTCGCCACGGCCGCCGCCAGCACGCCGGCGGTGGCGGGGAACGGCACCGCCGATGACACGGCGACGACGAACGCGGTCGCGAGGACGACCACCAGGCCCGACGCCGGGCCGTCGGGGTGACCGGGCTGCGCGTCGGGGTAGGTCACGACCCCGGCCACCACGCCCACGACCGTGAGTCCGGTGGCCAGGGCGATCAGCCGCACCGGGCGGGACCGACGCCCCAGATAGTGATCCAGGCCCGCGTGGACGAGCAGCGCGCAGGTGACGGCGTGCAGGGCGATACAGGCCGGCATCACCCACCGCGCGACCGGCCCCACCGCTGGACCGATCATGACGGCGGCCCACACCGGTTCGAGGACGTACGCCCCGGAGAGCGAGACGCGGGTCCACAGGTCCCAGCGTTCCGCCTGACCACGCCGCCGCCACCGCCGCAACCGGTCCGTGAGCCCGCTTCCCATCCCACCCACCTCGTCATGATCGCACCCGTTCTCGCGAGACACTCCTACGGCCCGCTACGGCACGAACCGCATCTCCGGCCAGCGCGCGGACGGCCCGGCGAGCAACGCGCCCGGCCGCCCCAGCAGATGGCGGTCGAAGAACGCGCGGATGTGGACGCGCTGGACGAGCACCGAACGAGGGCCGTCGATTTCGCCGATCATCCCGGTGACCTGATCCGGCGGCAGTCCCAGCGAGTGCTGCCGGAGCAGCACCTGAAGGTCGGTGAACGAGGTGTGGCCCGCGCCCTCCAGCCGTAGCTCCAGCCGCCAGCCTCGCAGGCGGGACCACAGCGCCGCCCAGCTCGGATCGTTGCCCCGGCCGTGCTCCGAGCTGCCCACCTGCAGGAACGGCCGGTCCAGCCCCTCCCGCAGAACCGGCCCGAACATCGCGCCGTCCAGGTTGACGCCGGCCCTGACCCGCGAGTCCGCGTGCATGGTCGCGGCGGCGGTGGCACCACCCAGCGAATGCCCGAACATCCCGATACGGGACAGATCAAGCACACCGCGCAGTCCCTTGGGCACAGGCCGGCGCTCGGCGTCGACGACACGTCCGCGATTGAGCGCGGTCAACCGGTCCATGACGAAACGGGTGTCGGCGAGGCGAGCGGCCACCGCCTTGGTGGCGACGGGATCATCGGGGTCGTCGAAGTTCGGTGGCGGTGAGCTCGCCGCGTGGGTCTTCACCCGCCCGTCCGGGAATTCCACCGCTCCGGCGTCGTAGGTGTGGTCGATGGCGGCGACCACGTAACCGTGGCCGGCGAGATCCTCCACCAGGGCGGTGCTGGAGGCACGGTCGGCGCCGAAGCCGTGCGAGAAGAGCACCACCGGCAGCGGCCCCCGCCCTCGATGCACCGGCGCCCCCACTCGCCCATGCGTGACCGGCAGGCGTACGGTTCCCGCCGGAACACCCGCCAGGACGGCCTCCGCCAGCCTGGGCGTGAGCCATGGCGCCCGGGGGTACGCCTCCGCCTTCCGGGCCGGGTACCACAGCTGGACCATGAGCTCCCGGGACGGCGTGGCGGGCACCCACGGGTCGGGCCGTGAACGGTCGACCAGGTGGAGTGACACGGTCCCGACCTGCAGCGGGCCGGTGGGTTCCGGCAGCGTGAGCCGGACGGGCGCCACCCGGCCGGCGCCGAGGCCGGAGCCGACCTCGGCCGACGTCGTTCCAGCGGGTGCGGGGCGGGTGGCCCCGGGGCCGGCGAACGCGGGGCCGGCCACGAGCGCCACCCCCAGCGCCGACGCCAGCGCGGCGCGGCAGAGCGTCGCGACTCCTCGCCGGGGCGAGCCGGCCTGTCGTGGAGCCGCATCGGCCGTTCGGGGCCGGAGGGTCGGGGAGGGTCGATCGGGAATCGTCATGATCCCAGCCTCCGGCGCCGCCCGGACGTGCAGTAGTGCCGGTCCTCACCGGCTCGGGTGCGTCCCTCCTCGGCGGCCGATGACAAATCTCATGGGCGGCGCGGGTGAGGCTCGCCCTCCTGGACCGCGGCGCCCGCCGGACGGCGCCGGCGTCGGCAAGGCGGCCACAGGGGCAGGTCCTACTTGTGGTGCACGATCTGGATCAGGTTGCCACAGGTGTCGTCCAGGACCGCGGTGGTGACCGGCCCCATCTCCAGCGGCTCCTGGGTGAAGCGCACCCCGAGCCCGCGCAGCCGGCCGAACTCCGCGTGCACGTCGTCCACGGCGAAGGCGGTGGCCGGGATGCCGTCCTCCACCAGCGCCGTCTTGTACGGCTTCACCGCCGGATGCTCGTCGGGCTCCAGCAGCAGTTCGGTCCCGTCGAGGTCGTCCGGCGAGACGACGGTCAGCCACCGGTGTTCGCCCAGCGGGATCTCGGTCTTCTTCACGAATCCCAGCACGTCGGTGTAGAAGCGCAGGGCCTTGTCCTGATCATCGACGAAGACGCTGGACAGGTGGATCTTCATGGGGTGCCCTCTGGTTTTTCTGGCCTGAGCCACCGGGTCACGATGTGCTCAAGCGGTTCGGTGTTCAGATCGTGGAACTTGTAGCGGCCCTGGCGCCGCGAATGGACCAGGCCCGCGGATTCCAGGACGGCCAGATGCTGGCTGACCGCCTGGCGCGACAGCCCCAGACCATGCTTGGCCACCAGCCGCGAGCAAATCTCGAACAGGGTCTGGCCGTCCCGTTCCACCAGCTCATCGAGGATGCGCCGGCGGGTGGGGTCGGACAGTGCCTTGAAGACATCCTCCGCCACACCCCAAGCATAGGCAAGTCTCGGCTTGCCTATCAAGAGGCAAGCAGCAACTTGCCTGTCATACCGACCATCCTCGCGCCACCCGATCGAAGAGGCGGGCCCTGTCCGGCGGGAGCCGAGCGGCGAGCCCGACGGCCCGAGCCCCGCCGACCGGATCCGGACGCCGTCCCCGCCGGGAACAAATATCTACGGACCGGGACGGATAGTCCCGCGACCATGGGGCAGAGAGGCGCGCATGGTGAACCCCTTGGACATTCTGCTGGTCCTCCTGCTTCTCGCCGCCGCCGCCGGTCTGGTCGTCCGCTCCCGCAAACGCCAGCACCGCTGAAGCGGTTATGCCGCCGGACTTTCCCGGCGCCGCGACGACGATCGCCGATGGCGTCTTCGGGCCGCCCGAAGAAGCGGCCGCCCGCGCCCGTATCGTGCCGACCGTGACGCGCTCCGGCCGTTAGGGTTCATGGATGCTGCTGACGATCCTTGGCGGATGTGGTGCGTGGCCGGGAGCGGGCCAGGCCTGCAGTGGTTATCTCGTGGAGCACGACGGGTTCAGGCTCCTCGTCGACCCCGGGTACGCGACGGTGCCGCGGCTGCTGGAACGGGTCACCGCTGATCAGGTCGACGCGGTGTTCGTCAGTCACGGACATCCCGATCACTGCGCCGATCTGAACCCGCTGTTGCGGGCGCGCGCGTTCCGTGACGATCCGCCGGCTCCCTTGCCGGTGTACTCACTGCCCGGTGCCCTGGACGCGGTACTCGCGCTGGACCGCCCGGGAATGCTGGCCGACGCCCATGTCCTGCGCGAGTTCACCGCCGGCGATCGGATCGACATCGGCCCGTTCCGCGCGCAGACCCGCCTGCTGCCGCATTCGGTGCCCAATGCCGGCGTACGGCTGACGGCGGGCGATCGGGTGCTCGCGTACACCGGCGACACCGGCCCGAGCCCCGAGGTGGTGGAGTTGGCGCGCGGCGCCGACCTGTTTCTGGCCGAGGCCACCTATGCGGACCGGGTCCCGGAGGATTCGCGGCGCAACCTGTCGAGCGCCCGCCAGGCAGGCCGGCAGGCCAGGGAGGCCGGCGTCCGGCACCTGTTGCTGACTCACCTGCAGCCGGGTACGGACGCCACAGCCGCGCGAGCCGCCGCCGGGGCCGAATACGACGGCGAGATCGGCATCGCCACTTCCGGTCTCGTCCTCGATCTTTCCTGAGCACGTCCTCCCAGGGCCTCGAACGCCTCGCGTGTTTGTCCGGCTTCCGGCACGCGGCGCACTTCGATGGCGAGGCCTGTCCACTCCGGCGGCCCGCGGCGCCCCCATGACCCGCGCCACCAGGTGGGGATGGAGTGACCGAAAACTCGTTGCCGGCGGCGCGGGGCTCTTCCTACGGTCGCTCCGTGACGATTGCGTACGAGTGGCGAGGCCACTTCGGCAACAGGGCGATCAACACACTCCACGCGCAGGGCTTCGGTCATGCGCGCCTGCGGGACGACTGGCGGGCCCCGAGGAAGCTCGGCCCGCGTCAGTCCAAGTAGTCGCCGACGTAGTCCTCGCACTCGTTCGTGAGGTCGTTCTCGGACTGCTTGCAGCCTTGCCAGATGAACTTCTGCCTGCTCACGTCACCGGCGATGGACACGCTGAGTTCTCTGGTCCCTCCGTTGCACGACACCCCGTCCGTGTAGCGCCAGCCCACGACGGGGTTGTTCCATGAGCTCTCCTTGTACTTGGCGTATACCCTCCAGCCGTCGTCGCAGAGGCCGTCTCTCACCGTGAAGGAGTTCCGGCCTTTCGCCATGTTCGACGTGCCGGAGTTGAACCAGACCGTGCCCGCCACATTGCCGGCCGCGTGGTAGACGTTCATGCTGGTGGTGGCCGCGTGCGCCACCCCGGTCGATGTGACGGTCATGGCGGCCACGCCGAGCACCACCACTGCTCTGGCCACATTGAGACGCTTGGGCATCACTGCACCTCTTCCTGTTCTCCGTGTCCCGGGCTCGACCGGATGCCTTCCCGTGGATCATCGGCGACATTTATCAGACTGGAGTTCGAAAAAACTTGACCGTACGTCCTTCTTGACGACACGCCCTGTACGGCTGAGTAGCGAAATATCCGGATCTGCGCGCGCCCGCGTAGCCCCCATCACCAACTGGAATGCTCGTTGTCCCAGATCACGGCCCCGGCTCGTCGTCGCCGAGCCCGGCGTACGTCAAGTCGTCACGCTCGGACAGAACCTCGCGTGACGCCCCCCGCCGCCGCTGCCGACAGCAGGTCCGCTGGACGATGCCGGTGTGGCGCACCGATCGGCCCGGGGCTCTTGTGCTGTACGCACGGAGGTGTCGCGGCAGCGGACGGGGCGGGCCCGCCACCCGCTGTCACGCTGCCTCCACACATGCCCGGGCGGGCGGCGTGGAGAGCGGAGACTGGGGAGTGAAGAGCGGAGAGTGGAGGGCGGGCCGGCCTGCCTCCAGGCTCCGGTGAGACAGGACGGGCTCCGTACCCCGCCGTTTGCCGGTGAGAACGCCTCGGAGACCGCTGAGCGAAGCCGGACTGTCAACGGTTTGCTATACCGCCATAGGTGTCGAAGCAAGTGTTCCTTGCAAAGCCGTACAGTCCGAATATTGGAGCTGGACGCTTGTTTCCAGTGCCGGCAAATCCTTTCCCGACGGTCGCGCCGTTTGCCGCGCCCCTGATCGTCAGACGCATGCGACAACTGTTCCCTTCATCATTTCGCCCGCTCATGTCAGGCTCTTCCGAGGGGACGAAGGCTCACGAAGATAATCGCTGCCCGGCTTAGATCATGGGAACCTGTAAGCTTCCAGTACTGCATCTGTAGACCATGTGGTAACGGGTCGCCTCGTCGGTGGCAGTGGTTGATCAGGGCGCGTGTCCGGTGGACCTGCCGAAATCGGGGCCGAGCCGGAACATGGCCGATGAGGCCGACACGGGAGGAGCAGGCCTTGTCGGCGGCAACCGTACCCGGGTGGGGTGCGCGGGCCGCCGGGGGCGGATGGACCTTCATGCCGCCCAGGACGGCGCGAAACCGCGGGACTGTCGACGATGGCCTACCAGGACCACGGACCAACGCGCCGGCGAGTTCCCCTGATCTCAATTCCGTGCAGACCCCGGTGCCGCGCAGGAAACGTTCGCCTTTTTCAGGACGCGCGTTCGTTTCCGACTTCCGCGTGCCGCAACGCGGAGACGGCCGCTCGCGCCCGCCGAAGCTCCCGCAAAAACCGGGCGGGGATCCGCCGGGAACCGCGGCGCGCCCGCGCCCGCTCCCCCGATCGCATGTTGATCTTCCACAGGAAATAATGAACGAACTCGCCGACCGCGAACCCGTAAAGCCCGGCACCCAGCAACAGACCGGTTGGGCTCGTCCCGATCCCGCGCGTGGCGATGCCGACGACCACGACGACGGGAAACACCAGCAGAAGCGCGACGTTGAAGGCATACAGGGCCTGGAGGCCACAGAGCCGGGCCCTGGGGTCACCGCGCGAGGTACGGCGCCTGCTCAGCAGCCAGAACTTGGCGAGCCAATAGCAGCCGCCCTCGACCAGGACGACGTTCAACGTGAGCAGCCCGACCAACGCGTACGGCCGGTTGTCCCCGTCCCACAACCACCGAACCGGATGGAGATACAGCCAGGAGAACAACCCGACGTTGAACAGTTCCAGAAGACCAGTTTCAAGGAGCCATCTGGTCATACGCTGCCCGGTCCGAGGACCCGTCTGGCCGATTCCCATCCCGGCTCCACCACTGGTCGGATGTGACGCGGTCACCGACACGCTACCGAACACCTGCACCGCGAAAGCGCGAGCGTCCCTGCCGGCACCTCACCGGGGCGGAGGTTTCCTACTGCCGCACCAGAAACGGGTGATGGGCAGCCTCGGCGCCCCCCACACCGCATCCCACACCATCGCCAGCACCCACCACGCGCCCGCGGCGATCGCGACACCCAGCAGGAGCGCCGGCACGATCAGCGCGTGACCAAAGCACGCCCGGAGGAGCGGGTGGAGCGCTGAAGCTTCATCATGGCAGCAGCGAAGCAGGCAAACGGGCGGCACAGCAGCCCCCACCGGCGCCGGCCGCGGAATCTCGCGTACGGCTGCGTACGGGGAGAAGCCCGAACGCTTTTGACCTCGCTGCCACGGGGTGCCACGGCAGGTGCCACGGCAACACCAGCGGGCGGTCCACGGTTGAGTGGATTCTCAGCGTCCCTCAGCGAGGTCACAGGTCCGGCGGAGGAGGCTTTGCCGAGTCATCGTCTTGCGGGGCCGAGGGGGCCGGATGAAAACCGAAGCGTTGGATGAACCGCGCAGGTTGCCATACATTGCCGCGGCATGGAGCTCGGTCTACGGCATGGCCCACCTGTGGTGGCTGATAGACCCCGGGTCGCCGACGGCTCCTCCTGAGGAGGTCTTCTCACCTGGCCGGTGGGTGGCGGTGACGCTCGCCTTCATGGCCACGGCGGTGTGCTCGGTGATCGCCACCGGGATCGGACGCCACCGGGCGGCACCTGTGCGGTGGACGCTGGTGGCGCTGGCGTGGGTGATCGGGGCCGGCCTGATCGTCTACTCGTACATGCTCGCCATCAGCCTCGCCACCATGCTGTTCGGCCAGGCCGGCGACTGGGGGAGCCTGTTGACCCGCGCGGCCGGAGCGACGGCGGGCGCGCTGACGCTGGCGTGTGCCGTCGCCGAGCAGCGCAGGGTAAGGCGGGCCTGCTCCCACTGCGCCCGGGTCCACGGCCGTTCGCCGGAGCGGCGCACCGATCCCACACCACGGTGGGCCTACCTCGCCGCCTACGTCGCGCTCGCCGGTTGCGCGGCCCGTGTGACCGCGCTGGTCCTCGATTCCCTCACGGCGCGCAAACCGTTGCCGTTCGAGCTCGGCGCGTCCTTCGGGATCTTCTTCTTCCTGCTGTTCCTGGCCGGAACCCTGCTGCCACTGGCATTGGCCCACCGGTTCGGCAGGATCTGGCCGCGCTGGGTGGTCCCGCTGGCAGGACGCGATGTGCCGCGATGGCTCGTGCTGGGGCCCGCCCTGTTCGTCGGCGCCGGCTTGGCCGGCTACTTCGGCGTGGCCGGGATGACGGCATGGATCCTTGACAAGGGCAACCTGGCCCAAGCCCCGGTGTGGAAGGTGTCGATGGAAATGTTCGGCTACACGTCGTGGGGCCTTGGCCTGCTCGCCGCCTCCGTGTCCTACTACGGTTTGACCAGGCGAAACTGCCCTTTCCCGGATCAGCCGCCCAACGCGCCCCCGCGAACGTCGTCGTGATCGGATCAACGAACGAGACACGGCCTCGGGGCTCCGCGGGAGTCCGGTCCCCATCCAGGACCGGCCAGGATGGGGACCGGACGTGGAGGGGGAGCAAGCACGCCGGCGGGTCCTCCAGCGGCTGAGAGCCGGGGGCGGTGGGGAGACGGCCGGCCTGCGGGTCAGGTCGGCCGGCGAATGGTGTTCTGCCGGCGCTTTGCTCGTCTTACTCGCCGATCTTCTTCGCGTACAAGGTGATCAACGTGTCGACCGTCACCTTCCGCCCGGCGGCCGGCGACTGCTTGGTCACCACCCAGTTGCGGTCATACACCTGGAGGCGGTTCTGCCCGGTCGCGTCCTTGTCGTTCAGGACATAGAACCCGGCGGCCTGCATGGTGTCCTGTCCTTCCTGCAGGTTCATCCCGACGACGTCCGGCAGTGTCCTCTTCTCCGCCACCTCTTCCTTCTTGGTGGAAGGGGGCTCCTTGTCGTCCTGCTCGATCGGCTCAGGGCTCTTCTGCGCGGGTGCCGGTGCGGTGACGGTCACGGCAGGCGCCGCGGTGTCTGCGCCCGCACCGCACCCGGCGAGAACGGCGATGGCCACGACGGTAACGGCGAAACTGATGATCCTCATGCGGGCTGCTCCTGACGTGGTGGACGGATGCATGGGGACGGTCGAGGGTGGCTGCCGGTTGGCCGGTGAACGTCGTTCTGTTGGCACCCCAGGACACGACGGAGCCCAGCCGTCATGCTCTTTCCCCACACCGGTCTTCCCTGGACGGCTGACGCCGGCGTTCCCGTGCACGCCCTATGGAAGATCACCGTTCATGGTCCACTGACGACGACTCAGCGCACCCACACCCGGATGCGCGCTCGATCGCCGATGCCGGGCGCTGAGCGCCCATCTCACGGTCCGTGCGAGCAGGCGTCCTCATCGACGCCGTCCGGCACTCCCTCGCCGCTCGGCGGCCAAGCTCCCACTGTCAATGCTCGCTGCGATCAGCCACTCACATGGCGGAGGAAGGTCTGAACCGCACTCGCCGTGATGGTGGGCGTTGACCAGTAACTCCTGCACATAGCAGACGATCTCGTCGTCGGACACTGTCCGCGCCAGGCCGAGCAGTGTGCCCGACTCGTCTCTGGCGGTGACGACCAGGGCGGGACAAGATCGACCGTTAGACCGGCGTGCGCGCCTTCACCTCCCAAGCGCCCTCCCAGCCGGAGGTGCCGGCCGCCGACCGCGACCCTGCGGTATCGGAAGCCTTCGACGCCGATGACTACCAGCAGGGGCGAGGACAGACTGAAGTCGCTTTGTCAATTGCCGGGCGCGCCGATTCCGGATATGCCATTTCCTCAGGTGGATGAACGGGCCTCATTTCACCGGAAAAGGCCACGTCGGCAGTTGAAGCTGATGATCCGGGGTCGACGAAATGTCATACGCCTGAAACATAGGCCTTGCGAGGTAAATCGGTCGACGGTATTCTGAGCCCATGGGAGCGCTCCCACAAAATGTGGAGATGATTCGGCCCCGATTACGCGCCGACGTGCGGTGGGTCGAGTGCCCCGGAGGGGTTCACGTTCACGGGGATCACGGGGCGGCGACACTGCGCGGACCCCACGCGCTGGCCCTGCTGGAGCGGCTGGCTCCACGCCTCGACGGGGCCCTGACCCTGGGCGAGCTGACCTCGGGCCTGCCCGAGGCCCAGCGCGACCTGGTCACCGGCCTGGTCGGACGGCTGGCCGACCTGCGTTTCGTCGTCGACGACACCGGGGCTCCGGCTCACGGGTTGTCCGCCGAGGAGCTGAATACCTACGCGGCCGAGATCGCGTTCGCCGGGCATCCGGGGCGGTTCGCCCGGGTGCGGAACTCGGCGCTGCGCGTGACGGGGACCGGGGTGCTGGTCCCGGCGCTGGTCGAGTGTCTCCGGTCGGTGGGCTGGCGCGAGGTGGTGGCCTCGGGTGGGGACGTTCTGGTGCAGGTCAGCACCTCCCGGGAGGAACTGCTGGCCGGGGCGCTCGCCTGCCCCGCCGACGTGGTGCTCGCGCAGGTGCTGATCTGCGACGACGAGGCCTGGCTGACCTCCGCGGGACCGCCCGGGGAGACCGACGCGGCCACCGGGTGGGGGCGGTTGTCCCTCCGCGAGGGGACGCGGGGCGACTGGTTGCGCGGCGCGGTCCCCCGCGTGCTGGCGTCCCAGGTGGCCCTGGGGGTCTTCTCGGCGGTGACGAGGCTCACGGAGGCGCGGCGCGCGTTCACACGCGTTGATCTGCGCAGCTTGGACGCCACGATCCACCGTTTCGCGGGGCTGCGCCGGGACCCGGCGGAGGTGTCCGGAGCCACCCACGCGTCGCGGATGTCGACGGGCATCGGGGACCGCAACGCCGGCGAGGGGAGCCCGGAGCATCCGGGTGCGGCGGGGTTCGACGGGCACGATGCCTCGAGCGATGCGGGCGCTCGGGACCGGTTTTTCGCACTCTGTCGTGATCTGGTGGACCCCCGGATGGGGATGATCGCGGTTCTCGACGAGGGTGCCTATCCGCAGGGGCCGCTCTCCGTCGTGCGGGCGCTGGTCGGTGACGGCGAGATCGTCGGGTGGGGCGCGGATCACGACACGGCGCGGTTGCGGTGTCTGCTGGCGGTGTTCGCGGCGGACTCCGGCGACGGTTTCGTCGGTGCGGGGCTGACCTGGGAGGACGCCGTCTCCGCGGCCCACCGGCAGCGGCTCGAAGCCGGGGCGGCGCTGGTGGGGGCGGGGGGCGAGGTACCCGTGCCGCAGGACGGGCCGCTCTGGCGGCAGGTCGTGGCGTCCGGTGAGGTGCCGGTCGTCCGGGAGATCCCGGGGTCGGCGGTGTTGCGGTTCGAGGTGCCGGACCGCCCGCCGATCGTGTCGCTCGGGTTGCGCGACGGGCTGGAGCGGGTGTTGCTGCGGGCGCAGACCGGCCTCGAACCGCCCGTGCGGTGGGCGAGCGAGGGACATCCGATCGGCGGGACCGCCGTCTCGTTGCCCGCCGACGGGCCGGCGTTCGTGGCGCGGGTGACGTCGTGATCGCCGACGTGGTGGGGTCGGGACGGCTCTTCGAGGCGATCAGGGCGCGGGTGCGGTCGGGCGGGGTCGTCGTGGTCGCCAGCGACGCCGACGACATCGGGCGGCGGCGTTACGGATTGCCGTGGTTGCCCGTGCACACCGAAGCAGGACATGTCGTGATCGGTCCCACCGCCTTCCCCGGAAGGCCGGGCTGTCCCACCTGTGTGGAGCGGCGGCGCGCCGGGAACCGGGAGCACTTCCAGGTACGTCTGCGCGACCGCCCCGCCCTCCTCACCTCCCTCGTGGCCGGGACGGTCGGCGAACTGGTGGCCGAAGAGGTCGAGAACCTGCTGGCCGACCCGTCGGCCGCGCTGACGAGCGGCGCGATGCTCCGGATGCCGGTCCGGACCGGCGCGCTGGAACGCCACCCGTTCCTGCCCGACCCGTTCTGCGAGGTCTGCGGCGACCGGCCCCCCGACGGGCCGCGCCCGTTCGTCTTCACGCCGCAGCCGAAGGTGTCGGGTTTCCGGGTCGCCGCCCTTGACCTCGCCGCCCTGGAACGCCGCTACGTCGACCCGGAGACGGGCGTCGTGCGCTCGGTGGCCGCCGACGCGCGGGACGGCGCGGTCGCCGTGGCGCGGCTGAACCCCGCGCGGGCCGCCCACGAGAGCCACCACGGGTTCGGGCGGTGCGAGGACGTGCCCGCCGCGAAGGCGACCGCCGTCGCCGAGGCACTCGAACGGCTGGCCGGGTTCTCGCCGCGCGGGCGCCGGACCACCGTCAGGGCCGCGTTCGACGACATCGCCGACCAGGCGCTCGACCCGCGCCTCCTGGGGTTGTATCCCGACGACTGGTACGACCGGCCCGGTTTCTGGTTCACCCGGTTCGACCCGGCGCGGGAGACCGCCTGGGTCTGGGGCCACTCGTTCCAGCGGGGCGGGCCGGTGCTGGTGCCGGAGACGTTCGTCTACTTCGGCCCCCGGCCCGACCGGGGCTTCGCCTACGAGTGTTCCAACGGCTGCGCCCTCGGCGGGTCGCTCGCGGAGGCGATCCTCTACGGCCTGCTGGAGGTCGCCGAACGGGACGCCTTCCTGACCACCTGGTACGCCCGCCTCCCGCTCCCCCGGGTCGACCTGCGTTCGGCGCGCGACCGGCGCGTCCCGATGACCGCCCAGCGGATCGGCGACCGGCTCGGCTACGACGTCCACGCCCACGTGGTCACCCTCGAACAGGGATTGCCGGTCTTCTGGATCACCGCCGTCGACCGGTCGGGGCGGTCGGACCGGCCGAAGGCGATGTGCGGCGGCGCCGCCCACCTCGACCCCGAACGGGCCCTGCGCCGGGCCCTGGACGAGCTGGGCCCGATGCTCGCCAATCACGTCGCCCGTTATGACGAGAGCGAGGCGGCCCGGCTGGTGGCCGACTCCGACGAGGTACGCCTGCTGGAACACCACCCGATGGTGTACGGGCACCCGAAGGCGTACGAGCGGCTGGAATTCCTATCAAACGGCGCCGAGCTGACGGTCGGCGAGCTGCCGGAGTGGCCGGCCCACGACGACCTGGCCGACGACCTGCGCGACCTGGTGGCCAGGTTCCTGGCCAGCGGCATGGACGTGATCGCCGTCGACACCACCTCGCCCGAGGCGGCGACGGGCGGATTCGCCTGCGCGAAGGTGATCGTGCCGGGGGCGGTGCCGATGACGTTCGGCCATCACCACCGGCGGGTGCACGGGCTCCCCCGGCTGCTGACGCGGGGCCGCGCGATCGGCTACCTCGACCGCGACCTCGCGGTGGGCGATCTCAGCCCCCATCCGCACCCGTTCCCGTGAGGCGCGGATGACGGACGCGGCAGCACGTTACGTGGCGGCGATGGCGGATCGCGGGCCGTTCGACATCCGGTGGGACCTGGCGCCGCTCCGGCACAAACGCTATCCGTCGGCCGAATGGGTCGAACCGCGGCACCCGCTGGGCGCGCTGCTCCGGGGCATGCTCGGCATCACCCGCGTGATCTGGCGGCACACGGACGCGGGCCCGATGGCGATCCCGGGCCGTCCGGCGCCCTCCGGGGGAGGCCTGTACCCGATCGAGGCCTATGTCGCCTGCCCGGACGGGCTGTTCCACTACGACCCGGTCCACGAGGTCCTGGAGGTGCTGCGCACGGGTGACCATGGCCCGGCGCGGATCTGCCTGACGGCGGTCTTCTGGCGTTCCATGTTCAAGTACGGCGACTACGCCTACCGCCTGATCTGCCAGGAGATCGGCGTCCTGCGCACCCAGGCGGAGGTGGTCGCCGCCCTCCTGGGCCTGACCGTCACCCCCGGCGACGCCGACGACGCCGACGACGCCCTCCTCGGTCTGGACGGATCCCGCGAGTCCCCTCTGGCCGTCCTGCACGTGGAGCCGTACGAACGGCTCCTTCCGCCGGAGCCCGCCGGCGCCCCGCGGAACTCCGGCGACCTGCCGCGGGAGGCCCGGCCTCTCCCCCGGCCGTTTCCTCCAGGCGCTGCCCGCGACCTGCACCGGGCCGCGGACGCCACCTCGCGGGCGAGGCGTCCGAACCCGCCGGCACGGGGCATCCGGATTCCGGCCGAAGTGGTGGATCTCCGCGACGGTCTGCGCGCGCGTCACTCCCCCCTCGACGGTTTCCGCCCGGCGTCCGTCCCGCTGACGGAGATCGTCGCGATAGCCGGCCTGGCCGTCTGCCCCGGCCTGGACCTCTACCTGCTGGCCCTGCGCGTCGACGGCCTCCCGAGGGCCACCTACCACTACGACGGCGACCTCCGACGGGTCCGCGCCGCACCGCTGGAGGAGCTGGGCGCGGCCCCTCTCGTGGCGAACACCAGGGAGGCCCTGAAGACGGCCGCCGCAGTGATCGTCCCCGTGGGCGACCCCCTGGCGGGCACCGCGCGCGACCACCGTGACCAGCTCGTGGAGACCGGCGCGTCGCTGCAGCGGGCGACGCTGGCCGCCGCCGCACTGGGCCTCACCTCCCGCATCCACTCCGACGGCGCCGGCGAGGCGACGGACCGCGTCCTGGGCCTGACGGGTCCGGCGCGGAGCCTGTCGTCCCTGCTCGTCGGCGTCCCCAGGTCCCGGGGGCCAGACCTGGTCCTCCGGTTCCCCGATCCGCAGGAAGGAGGTCCGAAGGCACGTCCGCAACACACCGATCAGTGAAAGAGAAGGAGAAACGTCATGGACAAGCTTCCCCTTGACCTGTCCGGTCTGGAGGTCGAGGCGATCGACGTCCTGTCGGCCGACTCGATCGTGATGGAGGGCCACGGCGCCATCGAGACGGGCGCCTCGTCGGCGATGGGCTACTGCTCGTCGTATATGCAGGCGAACAGCTGCTGGGCGCCGGAGGCGTAGCAGGTCCCCGCCAAACGCCGAGGGCGCCCACGGCACGGGCGCCCTCGGTCACGGGATGAAGGAGTGTCCTTGTCGCGAACAGCTCAGCCCGCCGACCGAGATTACGTCGTGGCGCCGATCTTCGCCATCCGGGTGGCCGGGCTGCCCGCCGACGGGTTGCGGCAGTTGCGGTGCGAGCGCACGTGGAGGCTCGTCGACGAGCTGCTCGAGGTCGCCCGCACGCTGGCGGACGAGGGCCGGGCGATGTCCGGCCCCCTGCACGAGGTGATCGGCACGGGCGTGTTCAAGCCGATCCTGGTGGCGCTGCGCCGCGACCTCTTCCGAGGCCGCCGCCCGGACCGGCGGGCGACCGCGCCGCAGGTGCTCGCCGCCCTCCCCGAGGAGCTGCGGGTACGGGTCCTCGCCTGGACCGCCCTCAAGGACCTCCACGACACGCTGGCAGCCGACCTGCCCGCCGTCCACGAGGCCGAACGGCGGGAGAAGGCCGAGCTCCTGCGCGTGCTGGCCGAGGACGCGACCTTCCGCCGGGGGCTCGAGCTCGGCAGCCCGATCCTGGCCGCGCGCACGTCCCCGTCGCGCCAGGAGGCGGTCAAACTGGCCCGCTACCTGGCCCGCGCCACCATGAAGACCAGCCCCTACGCGACGTTCGCGTGGAGCGGTTTCGGCACCTGGACCGACGACGGCCCCATGGCCGCCCCGCCCGCCGACCTGACGTGGCGGGAGGTCGTCGACCTCGACCGTGCCGTGTTGCGCCCGCTCTGGGTGACGTTGTCGCGGCACGCGGAGGCCGCGGAGACGCGGGTGAACCCGACCGCGTTCGAGGAGGACGGCCGCATCTGGTTCCTCGGCCCGACCGCGACGGAACCGCTGCTCAGCGTGCCCGCGACCGAGCCGGTGAAGGCTGCGCTCGCGGAACCGGCCAGGGCGCTGGCCGACATCGGGCTGGTGGAGCTCGTGCCGCCGTACGGCGAACACGACGACGACCCGCTGACCAAGCTGGGCGTCGAGGAGGACGTGAAGGCGATCCGCGACCTGCTCGCCCCGAGGGAGATCCCGGAGCGGAACCTGTTCTGGCACAACGCCGTCATCCCCGGCGACGCGGGCCGGTGCGGCCGGGAGGCGTGGCGCCCGGCGCTCGACGACCTGAACCGGCTGCGGAAGGGGCTGGCCCTGTTCGACGGCGACCTCCCGGTGAAACTGGCCGCCGCCGACTTCTTCCTGCGCCGGTACGGCCCCGGCGCCGCCGTCCCCGTCATGAGCTTCTACCGCGCCGTCCACAGTGCCCCGGGACCGCTGCGCGACCTGGTCCGCGATCCCTTCGCGGCCGCTCCCGGCCACGCGGACCTGCGCGAACGTTTCCTGCGGACCGGCGAGCCCCCCGACGACGACCGGTTCCGCGCCCCGGGTTCGATCTGCGTCTACGCCCAGGCGCTCCCGGAGGGCCGCCTGGTCGTCAACACCGTCACCGCCGGTTACGGGAAGGGGCTGTCCCGTCTCCACCACCAGCTGCGCCGGATCGGCCACGCCCCGGACGCGTCGGCGCTGCGGGCCCCGCAACGCGACACCAGGATCGCCGAGGTCACGGGCGCCCTCGGCAGCGGCCTGAACCTCCGCACCACCACGGCCGATGTGACGATCGACTACCCGTACACCACGGGTGGAGGCCTGCACCCCTCGGCGTTGACGGTGCGGCTCGACGGTTCCCGGCTGGCGTTGTGGGCCGACGGCGGGAAGGTGCGCCCGATGCACCTGGGCATGACCGCCCAGCACTGGTTGCCGCCGTGGTTGCAGTTCCTGGTCAGGGTCTTCGGCGAACCGTCGGTCGCGATGGTGCCCGGCTGGGTGTTGCGCCCCGGCCCGGTGCCGCCGCGCGGCCGGATCGACCACCTGCCCCGCCTCGACCTGGGCGTGGTCACGCTGGCCCGCGAGTGCTGGCGGCTGCGCGCCGCCGACTTCCCCTCGGGCGGCCCGCCCGCGCTGGCGTCGTGGTTGCGCGACCACGGCATGCCGCGGCGCTTCTTCGCCCGGGTCCTGGACCTGCGCGACGGCCTGCTCGCGGGCCTGCTCGGCAAACACCGCAAGCCCATGTACGTCGACGTCACCGACCCCTTCCTGCTCGCCGGCCTGCGCCACGCGGCCGGGAACCCCGACGCCCTGATGGTCGTCGAGGAGACCCTGCCCACCCCCGAGGACGCCCCCGTCTACCCCGGCGGCCCGCGCGTCACCGAGTACGTCATCCAGGTGAGCGCCCCGTGACCCCCTGGCAGAGCGCCCACCTGTTCCACACCGGCGACCTCGACGACCTGATCCGCGCCGTCGTCACCCCGCTGGCCCGGTCGGCGACGGCCTGCTTCTACCTGCGCTACTGGGAGTCGGGCCCCCACGTGCGGCTGCGCCTGAAAGGGGTGCCCCGCGACGAGATCAGGGCCCGAGCCGCCCGGTGGTTCGCCGACCACCCGTCGCCCGCCGTCGACGCCCCGGCCTACCGGCGGCTGGCGGCCGTGCTCGCGGAAGGGGAACGCCGCGAGAGTTACGACCCCGCCCTCCACCCGGCCGACAGCGTGGTATTCATCCCGTATGAGCCGGAAGAGCGCGTCTACGGAAACATGCCCGCCGTCGAACGACATTTCGGCGTCTCCAGTTCCCTCGCGCTCGACGTCCTCCACGGCGCGCCCGCGATGGAACGCAGGACCGCCGTCGGCCTCGCCGTGCTCACGCTGACGATGGCCGCCTGCCAGCCCGACCTCGCCGAAGCGGCCCGCCGCCTGCCCCCGCACGACCCCGGCGACCTCCCGGCCGCGCTGGTCACCCAGACCGAACGCCTCTGGCACCTGAAGGACGGCTCCGGTCTGCTCGGCACCTGGGCCGCCTCGATCAACGACCTGGCCGCGAGCATCCCGACGACGACCGGCGACGCGGGCTCAGCCCACGCCCACCTGGCCGTCATCGGCGACGACGCACAACGGGCCCGCGTGCTGCTGCGCTGCGCCCACCTGTTCCACAACCGGATCGGCCTGCGCCCCGGCCCGGAATCGCACATCTCGACTCTCGCGGCCCGCGCGCTGGCCGCGCTGCGGAGGTGACCGCCATGTGGCACAGCGTCCACGTCTTCTACCACGAGCCGGACAAGGACCCCCTGCTCCTCGACGCCGTCCGGCCCCTGCTGGCCGACATCCGCGACCACGTCGAGGCGGCGTACGTGGTGCGCCACTGGCGGCAGGGCCCCCACCTGCGCATCAACGTGAAGACCGACCGGCGGATGTGGGAGGAGGTGGTGCGCCCCCGCGTCGGCACGGTCGTCGGCGGATGGTTGCGCGACCACCCGTCGACGTACGTGGTGGACCAGGCCGAGAGCCTGGCGCGGCACCGCCTCATGGCCGCGCGCGAGCAGGAGCACGGCCCGCTCACCCCGTGGCCCGCCGACAACTCGATCGTCGAGTTCCCGTTCGACGACCGCCGCCACGTCCTGGGCGGCGACGAGGCCGTCGACCTGCTGACCGCGTTCTACAGCGACAGCACCCCGCTCCTGTTCACGATGCTCGACCACTGCCGCGACGGCCGCGACACCAAGTCGGACCTGGCCATGGCCCTGCTCCTGACGGTCGCGCACACCTCCCACCCGATCGAGCGCAGCTACCTGTCGTTCCGGGTGCACGCCGAGGGCTACCTCATGTGGTCCAAGGACCCCGAGGCCGCCCGGCGCTCCTTCAACGAGGTGTACGGCTCCCGCCGCGCCCTGCTCACCCAACGGGTCAGGCAGGTCGTGGACACCATCGACGCAGACGGGGACAGCCCGTTCGTCCGGGAGTGGGCGGCGCTCGTGGAGACCTACCGCGCGAGGGCCGACCGCGTGGTGCACCTGCTGCCGACCATGGACGACACCCCGGCCGAGACGAGGGGCGAACTGCACACCCTGATGTTCGGCACCCCCGGCTACCGCCGCGACATGTTCGCCCGCCCCGACTTCCTGCGCTACCGGGTGGTGCTCAACTACACCTACCTGCACCTGACGAGGCTCGGCCTGACCCCGCTCGACCGCTTCCGCACCTGCCACCTGCTCGCGAACGCGGTCGAGGAGGTCTACGGCGTCTCCGGCCTGGAGTCGATGCGCCGCTACGCCCTCGGCTAGCGGGACGGATCACCTTGCCGGCAGGCCCTTCATGCGGCCGACCTCGATCTGCCGCCCCGTGACGATGTCGGTGGCCAGGGTGCGCATCAGCCGGCCGCGGCCGCCCTTGAGCCGTTCGCCCGCCATCGTGATCGCGCCCTCGTGGTGGCGGATCATCAGCGTCGGGAACAACCGGTCGAAGGCGGCGCGCCGAGCCGACCGGAGCCGGTTCATCTCCGCCAGGCAGGCATGCCGTAGCCCGTCAGGTGGGCGTGGTCGGCGGGCGCCTCGCGGCCGAGCCGGGTCAGCCAGCCGGTCAGCACCCCGATCTCGGGCCGCCGCGTCTCCGGCCTCGGCATGGGCCTTGGCCAGACACGAGCCGTACCAAGCACGATCCCGCTTGTAGCTCTCCGGCAGACCGGACAGCCCTTCCGTCAGCAAGTCGATCGCCTTTGGCCAGTCGGCGAGGTGGAGCTCGGTCATGCCGCGCTGGAGACGGAACCACGTCTCGTCGTAGAAGTACATCCACACCGGCTCGTCGTCGGCGTGCTCGGCGGCCTGGCGGATCAGGGCCTCGGCCTCGTCCAGCAGCGTGCGGGCGGGTCGGGCATCACCGGCGAGCGCGTGACCTCGGGCGGCCATCTGCGCGGCCATCCCCCGCACCCCTGGTGTCACCCGACCCTCGTGCCGGCGGGCCGCGTCCCGCCGCGATCTCAGCTGCGCGCGCGGATCAGCATGACCAGCCCGGCAATGAACGACCCGAGCAGGACCGGCGACAGGACCGCGAGGCCGCCCCACACGACGAGGCCGAGATAGCCGAGCGCGGACGAACCGTACGCCGGGTCGGCGTCGGCGGCCGCGAACAGCCCCAGTCCGAGGACGACACCGACCACCGTGAGCGCGATCGGCCCGCCAGCGCACGATTCCCGGGCCGGCCCTTCGCCGGGATCCTGTTCACGCGGCCTCCGCGCTCCGAACCCACCGTCCGCGCCTCCCGCCGCATCACGGGCGCGCCGCCTGCCCGTCAGTCCTTCCTGCTGTCCCAGGGGTCGCCGATCCAGCCGTCGAAGGAGGGGATCAGGGCCACGAGGGCGGCTCCGAGCCGCCAGTCCAGCTCCGGCGCGTACAGATGTACCGTGTCCCCGGACGACTTGAACTCAAGCGGGACCTGTCCGCCGGAGCGCCACTTGATGCGGCGTGGACCGCGCGGGAAGTCGCCGCCGCCGCCGAACAGGGCGGCCACGAGGATGAGCGGCAGCAGGGGCGAGCAGAGCCACCACACGCACCACCAGAACAGCCGGCCCTTGTACCCCACCGCGTCGGGGCTGCCGGCGCGGCTCACCGTCCAGCGTGTGCGCAGTCCCTGGCTGAACGCCTTGTCGCGCGTGAACATACCGAGCGGTTCGCCGTGCGGGCCGAGCACCTTGAACTGTGCCCGCCCGCCGCCCGCGGAGACGGTGACCAGGGTGGCGACCCGCGCCTGGCGATGCTCGTCCGCCCACAGGACGAAGGAGCGGGCTCCGCTCTTCCGGGCCGCGAGGTAGGCGGATATGCCGTCGGGCAGCACCTCGCGTTCCACATAAGCGACCGGCCGCGAAGTTCCCGGTCCGTCGGAGAAGCTGATCCGGCAGTCGAGCTGCCCGCCAGGGGCGGTCCTCAGTCGCCGCAGTGCTTGCAGGGTCAGAGTGCTGGTCACCTGACGGGCTCCTTCGCGCGTGCTTGTGTCGAACGGTCAGCACGAAGGTACGCGTGCGCGGCCCCCGTTGTTCCCTTGATGAGGGTTTGATCCCTGGTGTGCCCCTGGTCTTGTGGAGGCGGGTTCTTGGATTCCTGTGCCACTCGTTGAGAGGAGAGTGGCATGGGACGGCGTGGCTACCCATCGGAGTTCCGGCGCAAGGTGCCAGATCTCGTTGAGGCGGGCCGCACGGTCACCGACGTGGCCCGTGACCTGGACATCAGCAGCCAGACGATCCATTCCTGGCGTCGACAAGACCACATCGACCGCGGCCTGGAGCCCGGCCTGACCAGCAGCGAGAAGGCCGAACTGCTCGCGGCCAGGCAACGCATCGCCGAGCTGGAGACCGAACTGCAGGCCACCCGCCGCGCGATCGAGCCGGTGCGAGAGGTGGTGCCCCCAAAAGGCGGTTCGAAGCCATCGCGGTCGAGGTCGCCTGCCGCGTCCTTCGGGTGTCGGTCTCGGGCTACTACGCCTGGCGCAACCGGCCCCCCTCCCCGCGCGCGATCCGGCACGCCTGGCTGACCGACCTGATCACTCAGGTGCATACCGGCTCCCGCAGCACCCATGGTGCCCGCCGTGTACACGCCGAGCCGCGGCTGGGCCACGGCGTGCCGGTCAGCCACGGCGCAGTGAAACTCCTGATGCGCCGGGCCGGACCGGCCGGGGTCACCGGCCGGCCCAGGTGGCGCCGGTCCACACCCGACCAGATCGCCACCGACCTGGTCGACCGCCAGTTCTCCCAAAGCGCGCCGAATCAGCTCGCCAACGCCATCTTCGAGTACCTGGAGATCTGACACAACCGCAGACGGCGTCACAGCAGCCTCGCCATGCTGACCCCGACAGAGTTCGAAAACACGACCATCGTGGCATGACAATCCAGAAACGCGACTCCACCGGACCCGGGGCAGACCACCGACTCCACGAAAGCCGGGGTACATCAAAGTCTCCAGCAATCCCGGCGCGGTTCAGGTCCTGACTCGTGTCCCCACCGATATCCTCCGCAACACGGCGAACAACAAGAACACGAACCGCATGACGTGCATCCGAACAGGAAAATCGATCAGATGGTTCACGCTGGAACAGTCTGGAGCACCGCGTAAAGGAACCACCGGAAGGGCTTCACCCCTTGAAGGCCACCTAGGTGCCGCCCGCATCCGGGCATCCCGCACGACAGGATGAAAAGGTCCACCACCAGGGCCGATGACTGCCGGATTTCTTGTCACGCGCTGATCAAGGACGACGCCGAGAACCGAATATCCGGAGAATCCACGACAGAGCGCGCAGAACACGAAGTCGACGGAACTCACGCCATCCACAATGAGTGAGTTTCCCGAAGGTGGAATTCTCTGGATATGCCAGCGGACTTCACGATGAGGGCTTACGTTGGAAACGGCGGAGGAGGGTGCCGGTGAGAGCACGGACACGGTTGACGAGACGGTCCGTCCGCCTGGTCACGCCAAGCGACGCCGACCGGTGGACCCACGTCCCTCCGTCGTCGCCTCCGCACCGGCCCGACCGGCACCCGCCAGTGGTGATCGACGGGTGTCGCGCGACGGAGCCGGCCGACGGAGCACCCACCGACTTCGCCGACTCGTTCGCCGACCGGGCCGCGGCGGCCGGAGTGAGCGGCACCGAGATGACGCCGGAACAGGAGCTCGCCGGCCGGGCCATGGAGCTGTCCCCGGTCGAGTTCGCGAACGGCGCGGGCGTTCAGCGGGCGCCCGGAGGGCCTCGCGCATGACCGTCGACCCCGCCACCGACATCGGAGCCGACTCCGGTCGTCCCGCACGCTGGATCCCGGCGGTGCTCGGTGAGTCCACCGCGCGTGGAATCCGGTGCCGGCTCTGCCCACACCACTGCGTTGTCAAGCAGGGGCAAGTAGGAGCCTGCAAGGTACGGCGCGGCGGCCCGGACGGGCTGGAGACCGCGACGTTCGCCACCACGGTCGTCCACGTCGATGCGGTGGAACGGAAGCCGTTCTTCCACTACCGGCCCGGCATTCCCAGCGTGACTCTGGCCGCGCCGGGCTGTTCGTTCCGGTGCGGCTACTGTGTCAACTTCCGGATCTCCCAGTACGGCCGCGACGACAGGGCTGTCTGGGAAGCGCGAGAGGTCGACCCGCGGGAGATCGTGACACGGGCAGCCGGTCTGGGCGGCTGCGTGGCGCTCTCCTACACCGAGCCGTCCCTCGCTCTGGAGCTCACCCTCGAGCTGGCGCGCCACGGGCGGGAGCAGGGCGTCGAGGTGGTCTGGAAGAGCAACGGCTTCCTCACGCCGGAGGCGGTCGAACTGGCGGCGCCCGCGCTCGCGGCCGTGAACATCGACCTCAAGGGGGTCGACGAGGAATCCCATCACCGGCTCACCGGCGGCTCGGTCCGGCCCGTGATCGATACGATTCGCGCCTTCCGCGATCTAGGCGTGTGGGTCGAGGTCTCCACGCCTTTGATCCCCGGCGTCTCGGCACCGGAGCCGATCGCCGAGGTCATCGCGGGAATCGATGCCGGCATTCCGTGGCATCCGATGCGGTTCAGTCCCGCGTACCAGATGGCGGATGAGCGTCCGACAAGCCCGGGAGAATTGGCCGACGCGGTCGCGGCCGGCCAAGCGGCCGGGCTCCGGCATGTATACGTCGAGCGGGCGCTCGGGGCCGAAGGCCGGGCCACCCGCTGCCCTGGCTGCCAGAGCGTGGTGGTGAGCCGCGAGATATGGTCCCTGACCGAGAACCGGTTGGAAGAGGGGCACTGCCCCGACTGCGGAACTGCTCTCGAAGGACGATGGTGAACCATGAGCGAGTACCGATTCGTCGAAGATCTGCCCGATCTCATTCAGCCCGAGGAGTACCCCGACCACCCTGAAGGCCGGTTGGTCCGGCTGCGGATCTCCGTCACCGCCGACGGGGTCGAGATCCTGGGCGACGCGTTCCGCCCCGAGGTCCTGGAGAAGATCCTCGCCGGGCTCGACCCCGAGGAGATCGAGCAGATGCTCTGCGGCTGAGCTCTCGGCCGCTAGGAGCGGTCGGTGACGATCGCACCGATCACCGCGTGCAGTTCCTCCGGGTCGGCGTCGGCCCCCAGAAGGTGGGTGCGCGGCGTCTGGTCTTCTGCCGCCACTCCCGGGTAACGTACCCGGACGACGTGCAGACCTGAGCGGGGTGAGCAGGCCAGGAACGGATGGGTCAGCAGCACCAGGCGCGGCAGCCCGGTCAGCGGGTCGCTGAGCTGCCCGGCCGCCTCGTCGGCTGCGGCCAGCGCCCGGGGCAGTGAGGGCCGCTCGACGCTGCCGGCCGTCCACACGTGGACGAGGTCGGCCATGCCGTCCAAAAACCGGGCCCGGCCTGAGCTCAGCAGCACCAGCGCGCACCTGCGGTGCTGCCTGATGGCGATCGAGGCGAGCAGGTTCGCGGTCAGCCGCAGGGTGACTCCGATCGCACCGTGCGCCGCCGGCGTGTCGTCGAGGATCAGCACAACGGGCTGTGCGTCGGTGGGAAGCTCACCCTGCCGTGTCCGGTACAGCAACTCGTCCCGCGACATCTTGGCGGTCAGCACCAGTCGCGGCAGCGCGAGTTGGGTAGGCAGCAGCGAGGGCAGTTCCCCGTTCCTGGCGATCCCGGCCCGCGTGTCTCCCAGCCCCTGCCCCTGCGACGTTCCGTCGGAGCGCAACGCCGACCTCAGCCCCAGCAGCCGCCGCTGCCTTGGGGTCAGGGACCAGCCGCCGAAGCTGTGGGCGCGCAGCCGTGCCAGAAGGTCGGGCTCCATGGCGACCGCGTCCGGCCCCAACAGGATGGCGAGGATCTCGACTGAATCGTCGATCCGGTCCAGTTCGGCGAGCAGCTCCGGGATGGGCGGTTCGTACGGCCGGGTGGCCACCGGCAGCCCGCCCAGCGCCAGCTCGACGGCCGCCCGCAGGTCGTCCTGCACCGCGTCCGCAGGTGGCGGTTGGGCGTCCTTGCCGGAAAGACCGGACGCGACCAGCACCGCCAACCCGATCACCGCCTCCGGCGGCCAGCGCAGCCCGCGCAGGATCGCCAAGCCGGGATGGCCGTCGAGCGGGGCCAGCGGACCGGCGTCCCGGCCCAGCAGCAGTGACACCAGGTCGGCGAGCAGTGCGAGAGAGACCATCGTGCCCCCGGCGGCCATGCCTGCGGCGAGCGCGGCCAGCATGGGCTCGGGATACGGGAGCGTCGCCGCGAAGTCGTCGACCAGGAGCGGAAGCGTCAATTGCCACTGGATCACCCGCCCGTCGTCGTGGACTACGGCGAACCGGCCGTCCGCCGCCCAGTCCACCGCCGTTACCGGACGTCGCTCCGCCGCCGGTGGGACGGTCAGGACCGGTCTGCCCCGCCGGACGTCCCACAGGTCGACGGCCCCGATCACGTGCGGCGACGCGATCGCGAGCAAGCGTGAATCCGGTGACCACGCCAGGGCCAGCACACCGTTTGGAGGAGTGGATCGTCCGAGCGCCTGGTCGGCGGTCCAGGTACGGGTGGACCAGAGTGTGACCGGGGCGTTCACATAGTCAACCGCGATCCAAGCCCCATCCGGAGACCATGAGGCGGCAGTGGGGCGAGCCGAGCCGTGTGCCAGCCGTCGAGCGCGGACCAGCGTCTCGCCCTCCCAGATCACGACCGCCTCGGCGGAGGGCGCGGCCAGCAGCGAACCGTCCGGCGCCCATGCAGGGGTCGAAACCCCGTCCCTCACCGGGACCAGGCGCGGCTTGTCCCAGGTCCGGTCGTAGACGAGCAACTCGGTCGCGACCCGGCCCCGCTTGGCGGGAGCGGTCACGGCGAGCGCCTGAGGCGCCCACGCCGCCGGCCCCATTCCCGCCACCTTGGCGGCCTGGCTGCCGTCGTCCGCGTCGAGCACGGTGAGTTCGCCGTCGTCACCGGTGACCGCGACGAAGTGGTCGTAGGCGGCCAGCGGTCCCGGCCGGACCTTGACCTTCCACCGGCGCTCGCCGTCCGCCGCGTGCCGCGTGACCCGGCTCCTGTCCCGATCACCGAGGATCCAGCCTTCGGCGGCCCATGCGAAGGAGGCTTGTTTCGCGAGCTGCCTCGGCACCGGCGGTGGTGTCACGTCGTGGGCCGCCCGGCCGATCGAACGCGCCACGCCGGCCGCCCACCGGCGCAACGCGACCGTCGTCCGCCGCTCGGTCGAAGGGAGTCGTGTGTCGGCCAGCTGGTAGAGCGCCACGGTCGCCGGGTCGGCGCGTACGGCCAGCAGCCCGGTCTCGTTGACGTGCAGGTGTGAGAACTCGGCCACCGCCGCCGAGAGCACGGTCGGCGAGGTCTGGCGTTCACGCAGCTGACGGTCGAGCAACCGGACCGACCCGTCGGGCATGCCGACGAACAGCGTCGACCCGGTCCGGCTGAAACCCAACCCCAACGGCCGGTCGCCGACCACGAACGGCGGCGCCGTCTCGACGCGTCCGGAGACGCCGATCGCTCGTACATCCCGAAGTCCGGCCACCGCGATCAGGGCACCGTCCGGTGACCAGGCGAGCCGGAGCGGATAGATGTCCCCCATGTTGATCGACGAGATCATCGTCTGCGGGTCCAGGGTCCAGAACTGGGTGGAGCGCGGCCGGGTGACGCACAGCTCCTCGACTCCAGGCCGCCAGGCGAGCGCGCTCACCGGGTCCCCGCCGCCACGTAGGCGGGTGACCTGCCCGGTGGCCTGCTCCCACAGCAGCACCGCGCCGTCCTGGGTGCCGACCGCGAGAGTCACCCCGTCATGCGCCAGCGCCAGCGCCGTGACGTCCCGCCGTTCGGCCATATCGGGCGGGACCCGCAGCGCATCACCGGTCGCGGCGTCGAGCATGCTCAGGGCGCCGCCCGCGAGCAGGGTCACCGTGTCGCCGCCGGTTCCCCATACGGCCTCCGCGACGAAGGGGGCGGGAGTGTCCCATGGCCGGGACCACACCACCCTCCCGTCCGCGGTCTCCCGTAGTTCCGCCAGCGCGGGTCCGACGATGACGATGGCCGTTCCGTCAGGCGACAGGCGTACACAGCGGCATTCATGGGCGGGGATGGTGGCCACCGCCTGGGGGGCGCTCACTGGTCGGTCCCCGCTGCGAGCTCGTAGAGCCTGGCCGCCAGCAGGGGCTCACCGGCCTCCCAGTACTTCCGGGCGGCCTCGGACAGTTTGCCCTGTTGTTCGAGCAGGAAGCCCTCCGATCTCAGACCGGTCCGGACGGCATCGGCCGGGTCGGCCTCGACGGCGACCTCGGTGACGCGAGCGTCGGCGGCGTCCACGCGTTCCAGGATCGCCTGAGCCGTGGGTGAGAGGGATCCCGCCTGAGCGTCCGCCGCCACGGTCCTGCCCAGCCACAACGACCAGATCGGGACAGTGTGTCCGGTCGACAGGCGGTGGGTCTCGCCCGCGCGGACGACCACCAGGCTCTCGGAGTTCAGCGCGAACAGTGCCGCGCGCGCCGCGGCGGGGAGCCCCGGCTGCAAGCGGTAACCGGATTGCAGGTAGAGCGCTCCGGGCCCGACCCTGTGCAACGGAATCCCGAACGGCACGTCCGGCAGGTCGCGGCCCGGTTCGGCGAGCAGGTGCCAGCCCGCTCCCAGCACCAGGAAGGCGCGCTCCCCGGTGGGGTGGCCGGTCAGGAAACGGCGTACCGGCGGCAGCTCGTCGTCACTGAGCAGCAGGGCGTCGATGGTGCGTGCCTGCTCATCAGGTACGAGCCGGACTTCCACTCCCAGATCGGGCGGGAAACGTCCGGCGGGCGGGGCGGGCGGGGGGCGCAAGGCGTCGGCCGCCCGCAACGGCGGCGTCTGTTCGTTGCCGCGCTCGACGATCTGCCACAGGCCCAGCTCCGCGGTGAGCAGCCACTGTTCGCCGACCGGCACCCACCGGGCCAGTTCCTCGTCGGGGAGCGGGAGGCTCAGCCGGTGATCGACGAGCAGCCGATCGGTCCCGGTCCGGCAGACGACCGTCTGCGGCAGGCCGGCCAGCGCGTACGCCACCGACTTCGGCACGGTGCGGCCGCGGCCGGTCACCCGGACCAGCACGGCCGGCCAATGCTCCGGACCGTTCAGGTGGGCGAGCGCGACCCGGACATCGAGGTCCCCGGCGTGGAACCGGTCGATCAGCCATCGGGCGATGGGGCCGGTCGTGACGACCAGCAGCTCGCGCTGCTCCCCGCCGCCGTCGCCCGGCGCGAACCCCGCCGCCAGTTCGAGCCACGACACCCGCGGCCAGGCGTCGACGTCGGCCCACGCCTGCACCCGTCCGCGCGGCGACACCAGGTTCGGGCCCGCCGGCAGGTGGACCGTACCGCCCAGAGCCCAGGAAAGTTCGGCTTCGGATGGACGTGATTGGCTGACGATCACCCAGACAGCACCATCCGGGCCCCGGCGGGTGGGCGGGTAGCGTCGGCGATCATCGTCCCGTATCGCGGCCAGGAAGGTCAGCGCGTCGGCGGGCACCGTGAACCTGGACGCGAACACGTCCTGCGGCGCGAGCGCTCCCTCGGGTTGCGGGGCGGCCGGCGCCGACTCCTGGTCGAGCCGGGTGATGTGGAAACCACCCGGGCGGGGTTCCCAGCTGTTCTTGCGCCACCTCGCCATCACAGGTCCCGTTCTGGGATCCCGGCCATCCCGCCGAGAGCCTGCCCGCCCCAGGCGCGCCAGCGAGCCACCACGCCGCGCTGTCCGCATCGGTACGCCGCCGCGAAGACCTGGGCCGCCAGGTCGGGCCGACCGATCTGGTCCGCGGCCTGGACGGCCCAGCGTTCCGCCCGGGCCCGCTCGCTGGCGGGGTTCACCTCGGCCAGCTTCTCCTCCACCTCGAGGAGCGCGTCGATGAGCGACTGGGGCCGCCCTTCCAACGCGGCGCAGAGCGCCTCGGCGATCCGGTGCCGCAGCCGGGCGCCGGGCTGAGTCGGGCGCACCTGGGTGAGGAGGCGCCTGGCCTGCGCGGATCGCCGCGCGTCCGCGACCAGGGTCCATCCGGCCTCCAGCAGCTGACCGGCCTGTTCGAGCAACTCAGCGGCGTCCTCGGGACGGCCGAGTTCGAGGAGACAGCGTGCCGCTTCGCCGGTGAGGCCGGCCCGCTGGTAGCAGCGTGCCGCCTCGGCGACGTCATCCGCCCTGCGGTAGAGCTCCGCCGCCGCCACCGGCTCACCCGCGCCCTCGCGGCACCGGGCGGCGTCGGCGAACCGTCCGACCTGCTCGAAGCAGAGCGCGGCCTGCCCGAGCAGGTGGACACGTCCCGCGGTCATTCCTTCGCTTCCTCACGTGCGGGCGTGGGCGGAAATTCCTCAGCGGACTGATACGTGAGCGGGGTCGCGTCACCGCCGACCGTGTCCGGCATCACCTGCTCCGGCGCGGGACGCCGTTCGACGACCCTGCCCACCTCGACCGCGATCCGGTCGTGGACCGATTCGTGCTCGGCCTCCGGCTCGACGCTGATGTCCTCGACGATGAACTTTTCGACCTCGCCCGTCCTGCTGTCGATCCTGAAGTGCACCCGGACCCGCATGACTACCTCTCCACCTCGAACTGGATCTGAATGACGCCGTCTTCCTCGATGACCTGGAGGTTCTCGCCGTGCTGGGCGGCATAGGCCTGCAGCGCGTTCGAGTAGCCCATCGCGACCAGCTGCATGATCGCTTCAAGACACTCGTGCTGGACGGCTTCGAGACTCCGGGCCGCGGCCTGGTCGAGTTCCTGTCGCATCTCGTCGGCGCGCAGGGTCAGCCGCCGCTGCGCGTCGTGCCGCGCCTCCTCCTTCGCCTCGTCCACATGCTGGTTGAGCGCGTGTTTGGCGGCCTCCTTGGCCTGCTGGACGAGCGCCTCCTTGCGCTCGGCGGCCAGGCCGTCGAGTTCGGCCTCGGCCGCGGCCTTGGCCCGGGCGCGCGCGGCCTCCTTGGTCCGGCCGCGAAATCCGTCGCGGTAGTAGCCGTCGCTCGCTTCGGCCACGATCTCGTCCACGATCTCGCCGGACGCCTCGAGCCTGGCGGTGCCGACCGCCTCGATGGCCGCACTGAGCTGAACAACGATCTCGATCTCTCCGGTGCCGGGCTGGTAGGTGGTCTCTCCGCCGGGTACCGACCTGCGGTATTTCCCGTCCTGCCACACCCATTCGGAATTGTCGGCCACAGCCTGGTCGAAGGCCGCGAGGGCGGCCGGCGGGAGCAGGTCGGCGATCGACTGGGTGAGCCGGGCCTCGGACGTCACATCGCCGGTTACCGTCGCGGCCTGCTCGATCTCGGCCTTCCACGCTTCAGCGATCCTGCGTGTTGCCTGTACGCGGATGCGCCGGGGGTTGCACATGCCGTCCCTCCCTGGATGTTGTGACGTCGGTCAGTTCTACTCGTCGAGCAGGAGCGTGAGCTGGTCTCGCAGCCCCTGGATCGCGGCATGGGTGGCATGCGCCGCGGGATGCTCGCTCCTGGCGTCGGTGAGCAGTTCGTTGACGGTACGCAGCGCGGCGATGACCGAGCCGCGAGCGACCCGGCCCGGCCGGTTGTGGACGAGCGAGACCTGGTGCCGTGCCAGCGTCTCCAGCTCGGTGGTGCTTCGACGCGGCGTCCGCGCATCCGCGCCGTCGGCGGTGACCCGCTCGTACACGGCGTCCCTGACCGGGCCCGCGTCGTTCTGCTCGGTCCAGAAGTGGGCGAGCGGCCACAGGTCGCGGGCGCGGGCGGTGCCGTCCTCGCGGAGCAGCGCGGCGGCCGCGATCAGCTTCTGCCCGCGGACGATCCTGCGGTCCGACAGGGCTACCCCCTGGGCCAGCAACTCACCGACGAGATCGCCGAAGACGCCGCGCACCGGCCGCAGGTCGACGTCCCTGAGCACGGACGACAACGCCTGCAGATCCATCTGCTGCAGCGAGGGCGCGGCCGTCACCCCGTCGCCGAGTATGCGCTGCCGCTCCTGTTCCCACCCCCGCTCGAGCAGCTCGGGCAGCCGGGTGCGGCTCACCGGCTCGACCTCCAGGCGCAGCAGGAACCGGTCGCCGAAAGCCCGCAACGCCGGATCGTCCGGCAGCTCGCTCGACGCACCGAACATGCTGATCAGCGGGGTGGCCTCGGCTTTCGCGCCGTTGTGGAACCGGCGCTCGTTCACGAGCGTGAGCAGGGTGTTGAGGATGGCGCTGCTGCCCTGGAACACCTCGTCGAGGAAGACGACCTCGGAGTCCGGCAGCATGTCCTCGCTCTTGATCCGGTAGACGCCCTTCTGGAACAGCTCGAAGTCGAGCGGCCCGAAGATCTCCGAAGGTTCGGTGAACCGGGTGAGCAGGTAGGTGAACGGCCTGGCGTGGATCAGCCCCGCGAACCGTTGGATGAGATCTGTTTTGGCCGTGCCCGGCGGCCCGATCAGGAGCAGGTGCTCGCGGGCCACCACTGCCAGGACGAGCAGGTTCGCGGCCTCCCTGCGGCCCACGAACTTGTTGTCCAGGTCACGGATGACGGCCTGCAGGCTCCGGACGATCCGCAGGTGGTTCTCGCTGAGTCTCACTGGCGTCCCGCCTTGCTCCGCTGCTGCTCGCGCCTGGCCCGCTGGTAGTGGCCGACGAGTTCGCCCAGCCGTTCGGCGTCGGCCTCCTTCTCCTCCTGCCACCGGCCGACGTAGGCGTCCCGGAACAGAGCCCGGATCTCGTCTCCGTTCCAGCCCTCGGTGGCCACGACCAGGGGATCGATGAGCCCGTGGACGTCGACCTTGAACCGTTTGGCGTGCACCTCGATGATGCCGCGGCGTGCCTCGGGGTCCGGCAGGCCGATGTGGAAACTCTGGAACCGGCTCGGCCGCAGCAACGCCCGATCGATGATCTCCAGGCGGTTGGTGGTACCGACGACGAGCATCTGCACATCCGGCCGGAACCCATCCATCTCGGTCAGGATCTGCGCCACCATCGCGTTTCCCGCGCGGCTGCCTCCGTCGTCCGAGGTGCTGCGGCTGGCGGCGATCGCGTCGAACTCGTCGAACACGATGACCGCGGGAGCGTTCCTGCGAGCTTCGGCGAACAGTTCCCTGATCTTTCGCTCGCTCTCACCGACGTATTTGTCGGTGACCTCGGGACCGGAGACGACCTGGATCGTCGCGTCCATGGCGTTGGCGATGGCCTTGGCGAACAGTGTCTTGCCCGTGCCGGGTTCGCCGTGGAAGATGAACCCGCGCGGGATCAGCTCGCCGCGCAGGCCCTGGTCATCCTCCGGCAGCGTCGAGGCGGCCGACATGACGTCCAGCGCTCGCTGGATCTCAGCCTTGACGTCGTGGTAGCCGCCGATCTGGGAGAAGGTGACGTCGGGGATCTCGAAGCTGTTCGACGCCTGCGCCTTGAACTTCCGGATGTTCTGCTGCAGGTCCTTGACCGTGACGTTCTCCCGGCCCTCGGTCTCCTGGTAGGAGTATCGGATGGCCTGCCGGAGCCGTACGGGGTTGAGGCCGGCGACGTACTTGTAGAAGTCGGCGGTGTCGATGCCGGCGAACCGCTCCGCCTCGCTGACGGTCAGCAGGGCGTGCTCGATCGGCTGGATGCTGCCGTCCTTGGGGTGACGGACGTTGCGCGGGCTGCCCTCGAACGCCATCCGCACCGCGAACCGGGAGGCGAGCACTTCCGGCAGCGTCAGGGACGGGTCGCTGAAGGCCAGCATGACCTGTTTCTCCGCGCTGTAGAGCAGGTCGACCAGGTCCCGCGTCTCGTTGGCCAGCGCGGAATCGGAGCCACCGCCGAGCAGGTCCAGGTGGGAGATGACGAGGACCTGCCCCTCGCTCAGTTCTTCCAGCAACTCGCGCAGCTGGGCGAGCAGCCGCTGCCGCAGGCTGGTGGGACCGCCGGCGGCGTTCAGCCGCCGCATGTCGACCGGCTCGGCGGTGGCCTGGTCCGACGGTGGGGTCGGGACGCTCAGCACATGGGGCTCCTGCGTGCTCAGGTGCACGATGTGCTCCGCCAGATGCGGCACCACGATCTTGTCGCAGGAGATCAGGACCGACAGACCCGCCCGCAGGAACGAGGCGGCCTCATGGATGGAGGCGTGGTAGGCCAGTTGGGTGGCCTCCGCCTCGCTGACCAGCTCGGGCCGTTCGGGCCGGCCGTCGGCCGCCAGGTCGCGATCGGGCGCGTCACCGACCACGAGCTCTTCGCCGCCGGGGTAGTAGACGACGCTGCCGGGCACGAGCTGCGCGGCCCGCAGGGGGTCGTAGTTCAGGGCGCTGATGGGGAGCCCGGCCAGGTGCGGAGGCAGGGGTGTGGTCAGGAGCAGATCGGCATCGGCGAGCGCCGCGCCGAGAACGGTGTCGCCCCGGAGCCCGGAGAACCGGGTGAGCTGCGCTTCGTCGTGGTAAACGATCTCAAGACGGGGATTCATGCGGTCTCCAGATCACGTACGCGCCGGAACAGGTTGGTGCCGAACCGTCGATCGGCCAGCTGGGTTCGCCGCCTGACACGGGCGGAGTCGGCGGCTTCCAGTTCCGCCAGGGCCCGCCACCAGGTGGCGGTCGGGACGGCCGTCCGGGGGGACCCCGCGTCGAGGTGGACCCAGGCAGCGCGCGCCCGGATCTCGTGCTCGGTCCGGTGGTACAGGAAGGCCGTCTCGTACACGTCCAGTACGAAGTCGGGGTCCTCGTGCCGGATGTAGGCCAGGCACTCCCCCCGCCACAGCGCCTGCTCGGGTTCGGCCGGGGGCGCCGCGAAGCGACGCACGAGCAGGGCCCGGCCGTACGGCTCACCCCTGAGCCGGTCGAGCAGGTCCTCGCAGTCGGCGGCGGTCCGCGGGCCGGGCCGGTCGAGGAGGCCGGTCAGCGGGGACAGGTCGCGAAGCCTGTCGGCGTAGCCGGGCAGCAACCCGGCGGCCGGTCCGGCCAGCCCGTGGTAGGCGAGAAGGTCGCGGGCGGTGCGCGGCCGGGGAACGGCGCGCAGCAACAGGCGGGCCTTCTCGGCGTGCCTGCTCCCGCCGAGGGCGGCGGCGAGCAGGGCGGCGCCGACACCGGGCGGGCGCTCGTCCCCGAGGGGCGACGGGGCGAGGCGCAGTCGCGCCGCCGTGACGCAGGCCAGCCGGCCCAGCTCGGCCAGCAGGTCGGCACCGGGCGCGCCCAGCGCCCTCGCGTCGCCCAGACCGCCTTCGGGCAGCGGCGCGCGCACGTCAGTCGCCGCCCATCGAGTGACGCGCAGGGCGGTATCGGCCGCTGTCATCGCTGATCCACTGCGGGTACTCCTTCAGTCCGTCATCGCCCCGGCCGTAGAAACGCAGCGTGCGCCCGTCGCGCGACAGGTTGAGCAAGGCGGCGACCTGCCACTGCTTCTGGAAGGTGGCGAGATGCAGGTCGATGTCGATCGAGGACAGGCCCATCTCGTGGTCCACGCCGAACAGGTGGGTGTGGTACCAGCCCAGCAACTCCTCACCGAGGCCACGCTCCTCGATCAACTGGGCTGCCGCGAAGAAGGACTCGCCGGTGAAGGTGAAGTGCACCATCCCGGCTCCGGACCGGTGTGCGGGGGTGATGTGGGTGACCTCGACCAGGTGCGCGTCGTCTCGCGCCTTGGTCACCCTCCCGAGCATGAACCCGCCCTCTTCCATCCGGTCGGAGAGCGGCATCGTGCGCACGAAACGCCGGTGGATGTCCCGCGACATGAGTATGGTCAAACGGCCCAGCTCGTCCGGGGGAATGCCGAGTTTCCCCGGCTCGACCACCTGGGCGTCCGCGTCCGCCACCTGGGTCAGCGTGAACGGCCGGTGGCGGCGTTCTCGCGGATCCACCTCGACGGCGCCCTCCACCTTCGGTTCCGGACGTTCGTGGCGGGTGAGCGTCCGGATGGCGGTGGTGACGAGGAGAAGCGCGAGTGCTCGCCGCCGCAGCAGCCGGAAGCTCCAGAGGGTCTCCTCCGCTTCGAGCTTACTCATGTCCTCGGCCAGCACGGGACCGAGGAACTCGCTGACCGGGAACCGCTGTTCGTGAAGCGTGTGGTCGTTCTGGACCACCCGGAGCGTGCAGTGCCCGCAGCTGGTGGCGAGGTTGCGGATCTTTGGCGGGCCCGGGTAGGCGACCGGATCGCCCGGCTCCTCTATCCGGAACTGGATCTCTCCCTGCCTGGCCACGTCGCCGAAATGCACGAGCGCCGCGCGCTGCAGAAGGCCGATGAACTCCATGCTGGTGTAGTAGGTGAGCTCTTCTCCGCGATAGAGCTCCAGCTCGAGTTCCATGTGGTCCCCTTCCCCGCTCCCCCGCTGACCACGGTGCACCGTCAGAGTTCGTCGATCGCGTCGCTCAGTGGCCTGAGCCATACCGATGGGATGAGCCGTTTCTCGGATTCACGCTCGGTCGCCTCCCGCATGGGCGGACCGCCGAGCGACTGGATGACCTCCTGGCCGGGGCGGGTCCGCGCCCAGAACGCAGCCGGCGGATCCGGGAAGGTGGTCGCGTCGACGACGTCGTAGTTGCGGTAGGTGCCGATGTCCGTGAGGAGCTGCGACAGATAACCGAAGTCGAGGTCGGGCCGGTAACCCCCCATGAGCGGGCCGAGGCACACCGTTCCCGCCCGTACACCGGGCGACTGCTCGCGCCAGATGTTCGGGTGGAACACCGGCGTGTTCCACACCACGTACGGCGCCACGACCGGGAACATCGGCGTCAGATGGATGGTGAACCGGTGGAAGTCGATCCGGGTCGGCCGCAGCTCGTCCCAGGGGAGATCGCGGAAGTCGTCGAGGTTGAGGTTGTCGGTGCCGGCGAGGAACTCGCCGAGGTTCTCGGGCGGAGCCAGCCCGGGGCCGTTGAGCTCGATGGCGAGGCGGTTCGGCAGGTCCTCGTTGTCGTAGTCGACGATCTCGAAGGCCGGGTGGCCGAGGGCGTACCTGCGGATCTGGGCCCGCATCCGCAGCTGGGACTCCAGGCGGAGCTCCGGTGAGATGTTCCCGGCGATCGCCTTGGTGCCCACCCGGAGCTTGCCCTTGTCCTTCACCTTGTTCTCGTGCAGCGTCTTCTCGGGATCGAGCCGTTCGGGACCGTTCTCGGTCTCGTGGTCGATGACCGTGCTCACGGTCCCGCCTCTCTTGTCGGTCATGGCGGAACGGGTCTCCTCCACGATCGCGGCCGCGATGTCGGCGGGGGTCATCGTCGCCGGCACCCCCTGCAACCTGTACGGCGTGGTGTCGGGGCCGAACACCGTGAGGTCGCTGTAGAGGTACGGCCGGAACTTGTACTTCTCGTACACCACCTGGATCTTGGCGTTGGGCGCGTACGTCTGCATCAGCTCCTGGATCTGCTCCCGGAGCCGCGGCGCGCCGTCGCCGGGGTCCGGGATCGCCACCGCGCACTGCTCCTTGGAGACATAGAGCAGGTCGCCGGCATTGGGACCCAGTTGCTGCCTGATGACGTCCAGGAACTCGTTGGGAAGGTCGACGCCGACCAGGGTCAGCGTCGGACACGGGCCTTCGGGGCTGATCGGCCTGCCCGGGACGACGACCTCGGGCTGCTGTGCCACGCCGGACCACTTGGCGTGCATCTGCTGGATTTCAGGGTTTCCGGGGAACATCCCGGCGGCGGCGGCGATGACCGACCCGACCCCGTCCACGATCCCGAGGCCGTTTTCCAGGTGCGCCACCGTCACCGTCCAGAAGTCCAGCGGGTTGAAGAACTTGGGGATCAGGTAAACGGGCATTCCAACATGTATCAGGAACGCTTGGGCCGCGCTCTCGTCGAAGTAGAGCCGGCTCAGAAGCTTGGCCACTTCGGGGTGCTTCATCAGGTGGTCTCCGTTCCGAGTTCCAGATATCTGACACCGCCGGGAGGCTGGACCACTGGAAGGATCTCGCCCGGGGGAATGCCCAGGTCGGCCAGCCGGGCGCCGGGTGCGGCCGCGCCGAGCGCCGCCGGCGCGAGCGGGTCGCCAGGCACGATCGGCTGCCAGGTCAGCGCCTGCTCGCCCGGCTTCACCAGGGTCAGGTACTCCGCCACGGTCGCGGCCGCGGTGAGACCCGCCGGGGAGATGCGGTCGGGGTCGAGGGACCGGTGGCAGGGGCAGCCGGGATCCGGTCTCGTCGCGATCGGCGTGCTCTCACCGCTGATCGGGTCCAGCCGGATCACGCCCGCGGGAACGGGCAGCCCGAACAGCAACCGGACCGCCTGCACGGCCTGCCAGGACGCGATCAGCGCCGATACGGGCGCGGACGCGCCCATATGGCCGGGCGGGTCCGCGCACGCGACATGCCAGGCGTCCAGTGCGCGCTCCGCCGGGGTGCAGCCGCAGGCGAAACAGGCTCCGCCCGGCGGGTAGTAGCGGACCTCGCCACCCCACGCGGAGGTGCCGGCGTCGAGAAGGCCGGCGCCGACCAGTGCGCAGCGTGCCGCCAGCGCGATCCGGTCCGCGACGCTGTCGAGACAGCTCAGGACGAGGTCGGTGTCCCGCAGTTCGGCCAGGCCGATCCCGTGCCGAAAGTCGCCGGCGCGGACCCGCACCCGCAGGCCCGGGTTCGACTCGCGCAGCGCGACGGCCGCCGCCTCCGCCTTGGACGTACCGAGATCACGCCGGCCGAACAAGGCGCCCCGGCTGAGATTCGAGAGCTCGACGGAGTCGCGGTCGCAGAGGATCAAGTGGCCGACTCCCGCCTGGGCCAGCAGGCGGGCCACCTCGGTGCCAACCGCCCCCACGCCCACGACCACCGCGGTGGCACCGGACAGTGCCGACTGGTCCCAGCCCGGGATGAGCGCGTGCCTCGCGAAACGCTCGTCACGCACCGGACGACTCCACCTTCTGGAAGCTGGTCGGGCAGCGGCTGAGCGGTCCATACGTGATCCAGGCGTCGTAACAGTCGTTCCCGTTGCCCGGATCGCGGTGCACACCGAGACCGCACTTGGGCTCCTCCGGGCTGCACGGGCAGCGAACGGCCAGTTCGTACGGCCGGAACGTCTTGCTGCAGAACGCGCAGTGCAACCGGGGCTTGACCGGGACGAGCAGCGGATCGCCCGGCATCAGTCTCTCCGTGTGGATGCCCCCCGGAGGTGGATTGGCGTCGTCGAGGGCCTGATGGAACCGGCGGGTCCGCGGGTCGTCCTCGGCCACGACCTCGCCCTTGATCTGGTGAGAGCAGGGCAGCGCGGGGCTGTGGTGCCGGACCTGCAGGGGCGGGCCGTACCGGACCAGGACCTTGTCCCCCTGCCGGAACGTGTGGCCGCACTCGGAGCAGTAGTCGGCCAGCCAGAACGAGTCGGCCGTGGTCATCGCGTCGCCGTCGGTGCCGCTGTTGACCGGGTCGCGTCCCCGGCGACGACCGTTCTCGAATTTGCGCCGCAGCTCCTCCTCGTTCACCGATCCCCCTCCCCGAAGGGGAAAAAATGCATGCCGGCGACGTCACAGCGACCCAGTTTCATTTCCGCCACTCCGGTTTCGTACGCCCTATGGATCTTCATTCCGGCGGCGACTCCGGTGTAGAAACCACGGGCGAATGCGAGCGCGCATCGGTCGTCGATCGACGTAGCGGATCCGGCCACCGCCCGGGTCGCGCCACGGAACACATGAGCATTACCCGTTGTGAAACAAGAATTCAGAACGACGCAGTCGAGCACTCCCACGGTCGCGGCCACGGCGCCCGCGAAGTCCTCGGATCTGACGGGCGCCACCCCTCCCCGATCATCCCCGAACACAAGAAGTCCGCTTTGCCCACCATGTCCGGCAAAGTGAAGTATTTGTGGTTTTTCGCTAATTATCATGCGGATGATGTCCGCGACTCGGACGGCATACCGAATTCGTAGATCGATCCCCCCTCTGTCGGCGATCTCCTGGAGCAGTCGCGCCTCTTCGGCCAGACGGATTTTCGACCGGTCGAGCGGGTCGGCGAACAGGCAGAGCACGCGCACGGGACCGGTCGCGTCACCGCTGCTCAGGGCCTTTATTCGAATGATCAGATAGCTGATTTCCGCATTACCGGGATGATCCTTCTCCGCCGCCTCAAGCAGGAGCAGAATCCCGTTCTTGATCAGCCCGTTCTCCAAGCGCAGAACCACTTCCGGCCAAAATGTCTCGGCTGTACGGAAAGTAGGAATCTGGGCAGGCCGCATACCTATCCGCACCAGAAGGAGGCGAGCGAGATCCCCGTCGTAGTAGAGGCCCTGTATTAGGGCTATGACGTCGTTTCTCACGCTACTCCCGCTCTCCTGATCGTTCAGAGGTAAGAGTAACCATAAGCGGAGGTGAGTATGGTAAAAGATTACATGTTCATTTAGCGAGTCCGGGGGTGTGATGGCCGAGGAGGATCTCCGCCTTGTGCCGAGCGACACAGTTGACGGAACACCGATCCCCTATGTCATTGACTTCAACGGGCAGCAACGTAACGAATCGGGCATCAAATATAGGCTGGGCCGAAACAGATTTGGTGAACCGGTGGCACAGAAGCTCGCTTTGAGCGGAGCCGATGCCGTGCCTCGGCTCGAACGCGAACGCCAGGTGGCCAAGTACCTCGGCCGACGCGGCGGCGAGCTGATCGGAAAATGCCTCGGTTACAACTTCGACGAGCAACCGCCGTTCGTCGTCGTCACCCACCGTGGACGCCCACTCGCCGAGGTGGTGCGCGACAAGGCGAACTGGCCGCTCGGCCATGACACGGGCATGCGCATCGTCATCGACCTGCTGCAGGGCCTGGAGCTGCTCCGCGTGTCGCGCGTGGTCCACGGCGGCATCGGGCTCGACACCCTGCGCTGGGACGGCACCACCCTGCAGATCGTTGATTTCGGCCAAGCCGCATTGGCGGGGACGACCCCTGATGGAAGGCCCGCCCGGCACGAGGACGACATCCGCGAAGCCGGATTCGTCATCTACCAGATCCTCACCGGGACGAAGCCGCCCAAGGACCCGACGGACCTGCGGCACCAGATCCTGGAGGTCCAGGACAGCATGGTGCGCGATCTGCTCCTGCGCCGCGACCCGGTGACCCGCGCCGTTCTCGACGATGTCTTCGCCGAGGATCCGGACGCCCGCCCCTCGTCCCGGGTCCTGCTCGACCGCCTGAAGCGGACCCCCAGAAACGTCCGTGAGGACGCCCTCGCCGCCAGAGACCAGGAGCTTCTCGCCGCTTTCACTCAGTTGCGGGCCCGCCAGCGGATGTTCCGCGCCGCGTACCGGCCGTGGGCCGCGAGTCGTCCCGCCCTCAGGCCGAGGCGGCGGATCGTGTCGCCGCGGCCGGCGTTCATCACGATCCACCCGGCCGCCGGCACACCCGCCTGGGCAGCGCCGGTGGCCGTCGCCGGCATGTTCCTCCTGCTGATCCTCCTGATCGGTCTGCTGCTATGAGAGACGTTTTCTGCCCGATCTGCCAGCGATGGATCGACTGGGAGAACAGCCCACCGGTACAGAGGGGCCAGACCGGACGACCGGAGATCGTCCTCCGCGATCCGCGTGAGAGCGAGGGGTCGTGGCGGCACCGGCTGACCACGAGCTACCGGCCGTGTGCGAACCTCGACCAGCCTGGCACCCATCTGCTCCCCTACGACTACGCCGACTACTCACCGATCACGATCGGCATGGTCGGCCAGTCCCAAGCGGGCAAGACCCACCTGCTGGCCGCGATGATCTCCAGGCTCTGCTCGAACGATCCCGCCCTCGCCCCGCTCGGCCTGCAAATCGGCCCGCTCGACCTGCACAGCCACCAGGAGTACATGCGAACCAACGTCGACCCGCTGATCCGCCACCGGCAACGGCTTCAGGGCACCCCGGCCAACGTCCCGGTCGCCTTCTGCGACGCGCTGAAAGTCACCAACGCCAGGAACCGGTCTTTCTCCGTCTCCTTCTTCGACATCGCCGGCGAACGCCTGGAGCGGCCCGACGACCCCGACATCCGGTTCTTCGCATCCGCGAACGCGCTCATGTTCGTCGTCGACCCGGACACCTTCCCCGCCCGGCCGGGGCTCGCCGCGCAGGGCGATCGTAGCTTCGACGTGGCACTGCGAAGGCTCGGCGCGAGGGAGCGGCCCCGCTCGCCGAGCCTGCCGGACTTCCTGCCCGTGGCCGCGGCCGTCGTGGTGGCCAAAGCCGATCTGATCAGGTTCCAGGACGGTGTCGTCAGTGACTGGCTCGCCCAGGGCAGCGCGGAGGAGGAGATCGACCTCGGTACGGTCGAGCAGGAAAGCGCGGACGTTTACGCATACCTCGTCCGGCGCGGCGCGGCCCCCTGGCTGCGGCCCGCCCAGCAGTGCTACCAGAGCACGCTGCACTTCGCCTCCGCCACCAACGGCCCCGCCAAGGACGACACCTTCCCCGGCGCGTTCCGGCAGTGCCGAGTGTTGAAACCGCTGCTGTCGGTGTTCGCGATGATCGGCATTCTCGACGAGACGCTACTACGGCCGAACGAGGATCTGACGACATGAGTGACGCGCTGCACCAGGTCCTTTACTCCTGGTCGGAGACCTCCCTGCTGGGCACCCGCGGCATGGGGCCGGTCGGCACCACGCTCCCCGCCGACCTGCTCGCCCGATGGGACCGTCTCCTGCGCGAGCACGTGTGGGCCGCACGGTCGGGTGTCGGCTTCGTTCACCTGACTCACGAAGGGATCGGCGTCCTCATCCGGAAAGAGCCGACAACCTCGGCGGACGGGCGCGAAGGATCCGCGGCGCGCGCAATCCTGGGACCTGGGCTGACCGCGCGTACGGCACTCGGCCTCACCGTCTGGGACGGCTGGCACGCCCCTGACCTCGACGTCCTCGATTGGTCGGACCTCGGACCGGCGTCGGACGGAGGGCTCGAGGTGCTGCGGAGGCGAGCCCGAACGCTTTCCCCCGCACACGTGGCGGACCTGTTCGCGCGACTGCTGACCGCTCCCGGGGAGAAGTACACGATCGTCGGCGAGGCGGACCCGCTGGCGTTGACCTGTCTCCTCGGCGACCTGATCGGCCAGGTCCCGTCGTTCGCGAGCCACGAGCCGGACGACGTCCGGCAGAACCTGCCGACCGCCGTCTTCCTGAAGGACACCGCGTCCTATTCACCCGTGGTCGCCACCCGCCGGCGGCTCGACGTCGGCGCGCCGGTCCACGACCCGATCCTGCTGCCCTTCGCGGAGGCGATGGCGGACGCGTACGCGGCCGACGGGCTCGACGGAATCGCGCTCGCCACTCATGGGCCGCCCCCCGCCGACCTCGACGAGGCACGGATGTGGGCGGCGAACACGCAGTTCGCGCCCGGCGTGCTCGCCGATCTGGCCCGGCTGCCGACGCTGTCCCCCGGCAAACTCGACCGGCTGGCCGAACCTCACGCGCTGGAACGGATCAAAAACGCGGCCCGGACGGCGCCGACCGCCCTGTTGCTACCGGCCATGGGATGCGACCTGCCGCATGTCGTCGAGACCGCCCTTCGTCGCGAGGCACTGGATCGGGTGCTCGCGAACCCGAGCGAGCGGGACCTGCTGGCCGGCCTGGCGAAGTTCGGGCCACTGCCCGCCCGGATGCTCGCCGAGAACCCCCTGGTCGGGCTGGACGACCTGGCTCGAGTCTCCCGCATGCTCACCACCCGGGCCGATCGCCGGATGTTGCTGGAACACACAGCGCAGAATCACACCTTCGGCGAGCTGATCCGCTGGATCACCCGGCACGCCAACGTGGACCCGGACGGCGCCCGGGCGGTCTTCTCGGCGCTGTGCGGGCGGGCAAAACGAGCAACGCGCGACGACGTGGACGAACTTCTCACCAGGCGGGTGCTCGTGGATCAGATCCGCCTGATGGTCGAGTCGGAACCGCAGGTTTCCACCCGCCTTGTCTCACTCCTCGGAACCCTGCCTCGACGATTCATCGGCCGTCCCGAGGTGCTGGAACGGCTGTTGCACGAACCCGATCCCGCGTTGCTGCACGCGCTGGAGACGCTTCCTCTCGGCGAGACGGCTCTGGCCCGGGTACGTGAGACGCTCCGCCTGGCCTACTACCGGGACAACCACCTGCCGGATCCCCGGCCCGCACTGGCCGACGACCTCACATCCCGCATGGACCCCTGGTGGCGAATACTCCGACGCCGCCGCCCGCCCTCGGATCCTGGACTCCCCCTTGAGCCATAGCCTGCCGCAGGTCGCGAGCGACCTGAAGAAACTCGCAAAAGGTAAATCCCCCGGCGAGGTAGCGGTGCGCGCCCTCGCGGAGAAGCTGGAGACCCGGCACGCCGACCTCGCGGGCGTGGACCTCGCCGGAGCCTACCAACCGCATTTGATCCTGCCCGATCGACTGGGAACGTTCCGGTGGCTCCTGTCCGCTCTGGAGCTGCTTCGCGATGTTCTGGTCTTCGTGCCGGTGGCGTACACATGGTTGAAGATCGCTGATGCTCTGGCGGCTTTCGAGGACTACAGGGGCGACGAGCCGTTCCTGCTCGCCTGGCAGCAGGGGTTCGGCGGAAAGGTGACGCCGCTGTCGCAGTCGGCGCAGGTGATCGCCGGAGTGGTGGGCGTCGTACTCGTGCTGGTGGTGCTGACGCACATGCTGCGTGGCGCGTACGAGCGGATTCTGGCCGACCGGAGACGGCGGCTGGCGGCGCTCCTGGCAGAGGCCACGTTGCTGGTCACCGGGACACTGGTCGCGGAGGCACCGGGAGTCAGCAAGATCGAACTGATGCGGGTCGGTGCCAGGATCTCCGACGCGGCGGCCGTGCTCTCCGAGGCCCTGTCGAAGACCGGCACCGACATCGTGACCGCGGTCAACACCAGTCCGGGAAGCAAGCTGCACGAGATGTTCCAGCAGTGGACGGCCGCGGCGACGGAGTTGAAAGAGCTGGGAACGCGGCTGCAGGGAACCCAGGAGATCGTCAGCCAGCTCCAGGCCACGCAGGCCGCGGTTTCCAAGGTCTCCCAGGAAATCGGGGAGGAGGCGCAGAAACTGCTCAAGACCATTCGGGATGAGCGCGAGACGTCTCGTCACGAGGCGCACGCGCACCATGAGTTGGCCAGTGAGGTCAGCCAGTCGACCCAGGTGCTCGGGAAAGCGCTGGAGGGATTGAGCCAGCGCGCGGAGCAGTTCAATGAGATGGTCATCCGGCTGCAGTTTCTTGTGGATCGCCTTGACGGGGATGGTTACCACCCGCCGTACTCGGGAGCCGGCAGATGATCCGGAACCGGCTGGGTCTGACCATGCTCGCGGGGTGGCTCTTCGCTGACCTGTTCCTGGTGCTGCTCCTGGTCGGCTTGGCGGAGTTGCCCGTGAGGAAGCCCGCACCCACCCCTTCCCCGCGGCCCAGCACTCCGGTCCACGAGCGGGGTCTGGACACCCGGCCATTCGTTTTCGACGTGGAGATCTCTCCCTCGGGATTCGGTGCGGGCGGGGGGCGCGCCCTGGTCAAAGAGGTGAACCGCCGCATTCAAAACTCGCCCCACGCCGGCCGCCATGCGGGATTCGTACTGATCTTCGCGTCAGGCGCGACACCCGGCGCCGGCCAGGCGATCGCCAACGACGCCTACGCACTCCTCCGCCGGGAACGCCTCTTCACCAAGGCCGCCGGCAGTGGCTACTGGACCGCCGACGGGGACCACTTCGAATTCAAGATCTTCTTCTTGAAGTGAGCACCACGCCTGCCGACAATGCCGTCCACGCAGGTCATCCGGCTTTCTCGACCGCTCCTGACGAGCGTTCGCCCGGACTCTCGAAGGAGACGAGTCGCGGCACGATGATCATTCATGACCCTCCGCCCGGCCTGTCGGACGAACCCGTGCGAACCCACACTTCGAGGATCTTCTTCACACGATCGGCTTTCTCAGCCCGTGATCTTCCGAATCTTTTCCGTGAGCTCCAGGCCTCGCTGCCTCAGGTCCTCCTGGGCCCCTGGAGACGTCTCGCCGATCGCCTCGTAAAGGGCGTCCTTGTGGAGGACCAGGGTTGTCAGCGCCATCTCACAGTACTCGTCGACCATGTCCGCCAGGCGCCTCCACACCGCGGTGACGAGAAGACAGCCGAGCACCAGAGCCATCGCCCGATATCCGAACCCCGGGAGCAGGGCGACCGCTCCAGCCGTACCGCCCAGGCACAGCAGCAGGTGCTGGCAGGTGACATGCAGACCCTGCGTCTTGTCGGTGAACTGGGTTCTTGTCTCCTGGGGAACCACACAGATCAGCAAATTCCAGATCACAGTGAGATCGAGGCCCAGTGTCTTGTCGACCCGCTCACCGAGGGCGGCGAACCGGTTGGCCAGCCGAGTCGGCCGAAGACCCGCGGGATGGACGACACTCGGGTATGCCCGCGGGCGTTTTCTCCGGCTGCGGGAGTGGAGCAGCTTCGACAGCCGCCGGGCGCCGGGCCAGTCACCCCACCTCTCGGCCTGAGCCGTCCGCAACAACAGGGGAGCCAACGCCATGGAGACGAACGCCGTACCGACAATGAGGGCGACGGTCAACGCGAGGACCAGGACCGGGCCGTTCACATTCGCGGCCACGGCGCAGACGAGCGGGCGAGGCGACGTCGCGGCCGGGCCGCAATCGACCGGCCAGGTGCTGCCCGGTTTCGGGTGCACCGTCAAGAGAACGATCAGAGCGAGAACGAGCCATGTCATGACGCTGCCACCGATGGCGACGCCTCGCCATCGGCCTGCCAGCGGCTCCAGGATGATCTTCCCGAGACTCTCGACCACCTTCAGGTCCCGGGAGACAGCGGGTGTGGGACCAGTTCACGGTCAGGGTGACTCGGACAGTGCGTCATGGTCGACGGCGCCCACTCCAGCCCGGGTTCATCGGTGGAGCAGCCCGATTCGGGACATCGCCAGCGACGGGTGGGCCCGTCCTGGCTGCGGCGGGACGGGGTGTGAGTTCCCCATCCCCGCCTCCGGTCGGGCTCACCGGCTCGCGCTTCGGCCCACAGGTAGAGAAGTGTCTCGTCTGTACGAGCGGTTTCATCGGCCAGATCTGCGATCTTGTCCTCGGCCTGCCGGTCGTCGAGTGTCCGGTCGGTCAGTATCGTGCGCAGCGCGGCGCCCACGTCTTCCGGAAGGGATATCATACGCATTTCAAGCATTTCAATCAGTTTTGCGACATAGATACTCGAATAGACAGGCTGCGGCCAGTCCCGTTCGGGATTTTTCATCCCATTTCTCCGATTAGCTAAGATTTACGACACTCGCCAAACACGCCGACCATACAGTTTTCGAACGCCGCGCACATGTGAACGCCTGACATGCCGAAGCGGTGGCGGAACAACCTCCTTTCCTAACATGCCCACACCAATGGCGAGAAAAGGATCATTTCGTACGGCGTCGAGATCATGTGGAGCTGACGCCGGCCGAGCCGGCCGTGCGGCTCGTTCATGACGAGCTTCGTTCGACATCCCCGCCCCCTACCTGCGGGCGACCCTGCGATTCGGCCTGGGATACGAACGCGCCGTGCTCGAATGGTTCGGCTCCCTGCCCGAATCCATGCGCGACGCCGACCTCGCGCACAAGGACCGAACCTCGCGGCCCAAGGACTCCAAGCCGCCATCCGGGTGAAACCCGCATACCTCGTATCCTCGTGGTCCCCGAGACACGGGAAGGGCCGACGCCGCGCACGACACCGCCGGTGAACCACCGGAACTACGCCTGGACGAGCTGGAGCGCCCATCGGCCCGCCGGCAGCACCAACACGAGTACGGCGAGGAATGCCGCCGCCCGCAGACTCCAGTGGGCTCGCCACACCTCGACGGTCAGGAAGAACACGCTGTTGCCGAGCAGGTACAGGACGACGGCGAACAGCCACCGCGGAATCCAGTCGAGCAGCGGCCCGAGGAACACGGCTCCGCAACCGGTGAAGGGAATCGACCACAGCGCGATGCCGCACCATCCCGGCACCTTGAGCGCCCACGGAACGGCGCCGTCCAGAACCGCGCCGATCGCGCCGAGACCAGCCATCGTCAGTACGGTGACGGCGAGTGAGCAGTGGAACCCGTCCCACCCCACGGCGCACCAGGAACCTCTGATGGAGTTTCCGAGGGCGTTCGTCGGCTCGAGCAGCGAGACCACGACAGGTCCCGCGGTGATGGCGCCGAGAGCCATCCCCATCAGTTCGCGTGTCATGGCAGCAGCATCCGTCTCGAACGGGCCGGCCGACAGAGTACGTGAGCCTCGTCGAACTACTCAGTTCATCCGCGAACGGGCACACGGGCCCTGATCGGCCGGCATCGACAACCACAATCTCCACTCCAGGCGCTTGCCCGTTCCAGCCTTTCGAGGAATGGGTTCATCCGGGCAGGTATACGAACCAAATCCGACATCAGATATCAGGAATGTCACACAACATCCTGCTTATCCATCCCATCTGCCATTGAACCACCGCAGAGCGGCAGCGGACCGGCGACAGAGAAGCCGACGTGCCCCGCCTGATTCCCGACAGCGGGTAATCGTCCATGTCACGCGCACGTCCGCACATAAGCGCGGTACGCGCGTCCACGGACGAACTCGCGACCGGTTGTAGGCCGAGGGACCGCTCCCCGAGGATGGGATCTTCGCCGTCAGACCGAAACGGTGCGGGAGGATACGGATGGCCTACGACATCGCCGAGCCCTACGGGCCGCTCATCACGACGACGTTCCGGCTCGTCACCTGGAACGTGTGGGGCAGGTACGGCCCGTGGAAGCGTCGCGAGACCGCGATCCGCGCCACCCTGGAGCGGCACGCCCCCGACGTGGTGGGGCTGGTGGAGGCGTGGGACGGCCAGGACGCACGGCTCGGGATGCCGTACCACGTGTTCGAGGGCGCCTACGAGACCGAGGGCGTGCGCTCCGGCCTGGCCGTCCTGTCGCGCTGGCCGATCGGCGCGCACGAGTCGCGCGAGCTGACCGGTGGCCCGGACGCCGGAGGCCAGGTGCTGTACGCCGGGATCGAAGGCCCGCGCGGCGTCGTGCACGTCTACGTGGTGGCACTGACCTGGCGGCCCGAGCACAGCGGCGAGCGCCAGCGGCAGGTGCGCGAGGTGGCCGCCTTCGTCGCCGAGACGCGGCAGCGCCGGCACCCGACGGTGTTGTGCGGCGACTTCAACGCCGACCCCGACAGTGACGAGCTGCGCATGCTGACCGGCAAGTCCGTTCCGGCCGCACCCGGCCTGGTGTTCCACGACGCCTGGGAGACCGCGGGAAACGGCCCGGCCGGCGGGTACACCTGGGCCAGAAACAACCCGTGGGCGGCGCCGGCGCTGTGGCCGGACCGCAGGATCGACCACGTGCTGTCGGCCTGGCCGCGCCGGGGCGGCGCGGGCCATCCGGTGCACTGCGAGGTGATCGGCGAGGAGCCCGTCGGCGACGTGGTGCCCTCCGACCACTACGGCGTCCTGGCGGACCTGCGCTACTGACGCCGACGCCGGCCTCCCCACCCGACGTTCCCGGATCTACCAACCCCCCCACCCGGAACGTCGTTGTCGCTCAGTTCGTCACCCGGGAACCTCGTGTCCGGAACGTCATGGGCTCCTCAACCGGAAAGCTCGTGCACTGAACCCACCGGAGGTGGTGGAGACATCTTCCGCGCCGAACTCGGCCTATCTCACCTCAGGCCGGCCACAACCTCGATGTGCCGAACGACTCGCAGGAGATCCCACGATTGCAGGCGCTGCTCAAGCTCCTTCACCCGCGGGGCCAGGATGTGCCTCTCCACCTCTGTCAGCTCACCATCAGGTGAACCGCGCCGGGATTGCTGGAGATGGTCTGCCCCGGGTCCGGTGGAGTCGCTGGTCTCCGCACAACCCGGCGCGGTTCACGGTCGCCGTGTACCGCGCCGTGCGGGCCAAGGGTGACACGAAGACCAAGCGATCCAGGCGGGCCCTGAAGCTGCCCAAGAAGGCAGCCGAAGCGCTCAGGGCGCATCATCGGCGCCAAGCTGTTGAGCGGCTTCAGGCGGGCGAGAAGTGGCAGGATCACGATCTCGTCTTCTGCCGTGAGGACGGCACGGCGCTCGACCGGTGGCAGGTGCGCCGGGAGTTCCAGAAGATCACCATGTTGGCGGGACTCGGCGAGGACTGGACGCCTCGCGAACTCCGCCACAGTTTCGTGTCCATCCTGAGCGCGCACGACGTGCCGGTGGAGGACATCAGCGATCTCGTGGGCCACGTCAGCACGCACGTGACCGAGACGGCCTACCGTCACGAGATCAGGCCCGCGCTCACCAAGGGCGCCCAGGCCATGGACAAGATCCTGAAAAGGCAGAGCCGGTCCGCGTGACCCAGCGGCTCCCCGTCTGGCTCCCGAAGATCGGAAAAGGGGCTCCGGAGAGACTCCGAAACCCCTGCCGACCAGCTAAAACCTGGTCGGGACGACAGGATTTGAACCTGCGACCCCTTGACCCCCAGTCAAGTGCGCTACCAAGCTGCGCTACGTCCCGGTTGTCCGGCGCCCTCTCGGGCGGGACGTCATAACCTTAGCGCAGATCGAGGGGGCTTCGCACACGGCGACGCCCGCGAGGGCAGGCGATCGCGCGAAGGGCGAGGGCACGTGGGGCGTAAGGCGTTGATCGACCAGGAGGAGCTGCGGCGACTGGCCGGGCAGGGGTTGTCGAACGCGGAGCTGGCCGCGCGGTTCGGGGTGAGCGAGTCCGGGATCTTGCAGGCGAAGCGGGCGGCCGGGCTCTCGAAGCCGATGCTCGATCACTCGCGGGCCATCCCGTGGAAGCTGGACCGGGCGCACAACCAGTCCGGGCCCGCGACGAACCTGCGCAATCTCTCGTCCGTGGCGCAGGGGCGGGCGATTCCCGCCGAGAAGCTGAACACGGCGCTGCGCTGGGCCGGACGGCTGGTCGCCTCCGGCATGGACATCTCGTACGAGTCCGGCAGGGGGTTCCTCGAGGTTCCCGCCTCTCCCGGGGATTGGCTGGTCGAAAGGATGGTGAACGAGGCCCGGAAGGCGATCGACGCCGCCGGAGCCTCCGGCGGCGTCGAGGATCACGCGAAGGAGTGAGCACGAGTGCGGGGCCGTGATCGAAGGCTCAACAAAAGATCAGTAACTACCCGAAAAATCTCGGTAAAACATTAAATCCAGACCGAGTAGTGGCACGCCGCAGATGTCGGTAACCGGTTTCGAGCCTTGACCCTAGGGCAGCGCACGGGTACAAGCGCCTACACAACCGGAGGCAGACATGTCCACCGTGATCTGGGTGGCCGTCGTCGTGGTCGCGGTGGTGGCGATCGTCGCAGTCGGCTATTTCGTGCTGCAGCAGCAGCGCCGACACCGGCTTCGCGACCGCTTCGGCCCCGAATACGAACGTACCGTTCAGGAGCGCGAGAACAGGCGCGACGCCGAGCAGGAACTCATCGCTCGCGAGCAGCGCTTCAGCTCCCTCGACATCCGCGCCCTGGACGCCGGGACGCGCGAGATCTACGCGAAGAAGTGGATGGAGGTCCAGGAGCGGTTCGTGGACGCTCCCGGCTTCGCGGTGACGGAGGCCGACCACCTGGTCACCTCCGTGATGGCGGAGCGCGGCTACCCGACCGAGGACTTCGAGCAGCGGCTCTCCGACCTGTCGGTCGCGCACGGCCGCACTCTCGACCACTACCGGCAGGCTCACGAGATCAGCACCCGGGCCGCGCACAAGGAGGCCTCCACCGAGGAACTCCGGCAGGCCATGGTTCACTACCGCGCCCTGTTCGAGGAACTGCTCGATGCCCCCGGCAGTTCGGCCGACGGCGACCGGGGTTCCCGGCGGGCCGAGGCCGTCGGCGGGGACTCAGGGCGGACGGGTTCCACGGTTCCCACCGATCGGGACGTCCCAGGGGCGAATTCCCCCGAGCCCGAGACCACCGACGACGCCGGGCGAGCCTCCCGACGCGACACCCAAGGACGGTGAACCGAGATGAACGACCGATTCAATCCCGATAAGGACCAGCTGGTCCACAAGGCGGACGAGAACGACGACCGGGCGGTCCGCAAGTTCGACGAGGACGATCTGAACGCGCCGCGGCACGGGCAGGACGTGACCCCCGAGTTCCAGGAGCCGCGCCACGGCGACGCCGGCCGCACGGACACCGCGCCCGTCGACCCGGACACCGGTACGCGCGACCCCCTGATCGGTGACCGCGACGACGTCCTCGTCGTCGAATCGAGCGACGACCGGCGCGTCACCACCGGTTCGGACGCCCCGCTCGACGACGACCGGCGCGGCGTGCCGGGTGATCTCAACGACGACGGCAGGAACGACAGCCCGTTCGCCCACGCCCAGTCCTCCGCCGCGACCCCGGGCACGCCGGTGGCCGGCACCGCCGCGCACGACGCCACGGTGCCCGGCACGGGCTCCCCGGTGACCCCCGGTTTCCCCGAGAACACCGCGGACCGGCCGGACGACGTGCTCGACGAGGGTACGGGCTTCACCCCCACGGAGACCGAGCAGACGCCCGCCGCCACCGCGCCCGCCACTGCCGGGGCCCTGTTCGATCAGGACGCCGACGACGTACGGCGGCGCTGGCAGGAGGTTCAGGCCGGTTTCGTGGACGACCCGCGTGACGCGGTGGAACGGGCCGACTCCCTGCTCGACGAGGTCACGAGTTCCCTGCGGAACGCGCTGGAGACCCGGGCCACCGAGCTCCAGGGGCGCTGGAAGAACACCGAGAAGAACGACACCGAAGACCTCCGGACCGCTCTGCGCGACTACCGGGCGACTCTGGAACAGCTCCTGAACGTCTCCGCTGGAACGAGGTAACCATGCTCGCAATCGCCGCCGCCGTCGTGTTCGGCCTTGGATTCCTGCTTGACCTGATCAACACCAGGCTCGGCCCGCTCACCGGGACCGGCTTCCTGCTTCTCGGACTTCTGCTGCTCGCACTGCACCAGGCCGGGATCGGCTCGGCCGGCCCGCGGACCACCACCGGTGGCGGGGGCGGCTGGCGCCGTAGGCGCTAGGCCTTCCGGAGGCGGCCCCGCACCGGGGAGGTCCGCCTCAAGGATGGCTGTCGAAACGGGAAGGGCCTCGTCCACGCGGACGGGGCCCTTCCCGTTCGTCCGCCCGCCTCCCATTCGCCCGTCCGCCTGCGCCCCGTTCGTCCGTCCGCCCGGCCTCCCGTTCCTTGGGAGGCCGGGAGCCGGGCAGGCCGAGCGGTGCGGGCGGTGCGGGCGAAGGACACGTGAGGGCGCACGGAGCCCCGGCGGTGCCGTCCGGCGTTTCCGGCGGGGACCCGCGCAGGGCATGAGAAAACCGGCGTCGATGGCGATGTGCGCGCCTCGCGCCGGCGAAGGGGAGGAAGGAAGGCGAAGATCGTGGGCGGCGCCACGTGGCCACGTGGCGCCGCCCACGATCCCCGCACGGGTCCGGGCGTGTCCCGGAGCGGCGGGTTCAGACCTCGAACGACATTCAGACCTTGAACGACATGGTGATGAACGTTCCCGAGGCCCCGGTCTCGAACTTGATGTCGGAGCTGACCATCCGGGCCACCCACAGGCCCATGCCGCTGGTCGCGTGCGGCCCGGGGGGTGTCTCCCCCGGGTTGGGTCCGGGGTCCCACTGACCCTCGTCGTGGATCTCCACGACGAGGGTCCGGCCGACCGTCCACATCCGCAGCACGGCCTTGGCGGTGGTGTGACCGTGGGTGACCGCGTTGGTGGCCACCTCGTTCAGCGCCACCAGGAAGTCGGCGAGGCCCTCCTGGGACATGCCGCTCCGCACGGCCTGGGCGGAGGCGAAGTCGCGCACGTCGGGAAGGTCAGGAAGGCAGAAGGCGAGCTCGGCGACAGCGGCTCCGGCCGGGATCATCGGGGAACGGCCGCCGCTCGCCGTGAAGCGAGCGGGACGAACACCGTCCTCGTTCACCCGAGATCCGCCTCCCCTGTCCCAGTCCGCCGTTGTCCTCAGCATCCGGGATCCATTCAAACGCACCTTACGCCACGTCCGTTGTCGCCGACTTGGGTGCCCTGTAACGAGCGGTGTATTCAGCATTCGGCGACAAGTTCCTCGCGGAGCTGGTCAAGCACCTTCCGCAGGATACGGGAGACGTGCATCTGGGAGATCCCGAATTCCGCCGCTATCTCGGCCTGGGTCATGTTGCCGAAGAAACGCAGCAGGAGGATGTTCTTCTCCCGATCCGGCAGCTTGTCGATCAGCGGCTTGACCGCCTCTCGATCCACGAGCGTGCCCAGCGCGTCGTCCTCGTCGGGGATGACGTCGCCCAGCGCGGCGGCGTCGTCGTCGGCGCCGAGCGGGGCGTCCAGCGAGAGGGCGCTGTAGGCGGCGGAGGCGTCGAGGGTGAGCAGGACGTCCTCTTCGGAGATGTGCATCTTCTTGGCCAGCTCGGCGACCGTGGGGGCTCGGCCGAGGTCCTGGCTGAGGTCGGAGACCAGGCGGTTCAGCTCGGCCCTGCGCTCCTGGTAGACGCGGGGGACGCGGATGGCCCAGGTGCGGTCGCGGAAGTGGCGCTTGACCTCACCGGTCATGGTGACCACGGCGTAGCCGCGGAAGGGGTGCCCGAGGGTCGGGTCGAAGCCGTTGATGGCCTTCATCAGCCCCACGTACGCGGCCTGCAGGAGATCCTCCAGCGGCTCGCCGCGGTAGCGGTAGCGGCGGGCGATCTCCATGGCGAGGTGGCGGTGCATCTCGACGATGCGCTCACGCAGACGCTCGGCGCGGTACTCGGAGATCTCAGGCAGGGACATCTCGGCGAGGAGTTCCTCAGCGGTCATGTCGGTGAGTGCGAGTGCCTGAACAGACATTGCTGCTCCCTGGTATTACTGTCGGGCGAGCCGACCGCGGAAGCAACATCCGGGCAGACGGCATCGCCTCGACCTGTTTTTCGAGGCGAGGCCCTCTGCTGGACCTCTGGTTCCATTATTGCCCGGAATCCTGGAGTATTACTCGCCCCCAGGTAACAGTAAGGTTGCTAATCGAATGGCACGAGGAGGCCCTGAGTGACGGTGTCGGAGAACGGCGAGAGATCGGCAGCCCTGACTCTCACGTCGGCGCTCGTCAGTGGGATCAACGTGATCCGGGTGACGGGTCTGCTGGACGCGACGACGAGGGATCAGTTCGCCGACTACCTGGCGGCGGAGACCGGCGAGCACGGTCTCGACATGGCGCTGGATCTGAGCGGGGTGACCTTCATGGACTCACGCGCGCTGGGACTCATCGTCCACCACTGGCAGGTCAGCACCACCGCGGGCGCCAAGTTCGCCCTCATCGGAGTGGAGTACGCCAAGACCAAGGTGATGTGGATCACCGGCCTGGCCCAGCGTCTGCCCCTGTACGACACGATCGACGACGCGATCGCCGCCTTCGGCTAGCGGCCGATCGTCTCGGCCGGCCGGGGACCGCCCCGGCCGGCCGAGACGATCAAGTACCGATCACCGAGGGCGGGGGCCGCCGGCAGGGGCCTCAGTCCTCTTTGTCCTCTTTCTTCGCCTCGCGGTTGCGCTGGTGCTCCTCGACCAGCAGCTTGGCCAGGTCGGCGACCTTCACCTGGTGGTGCTGCGAGATGCGGCGCAGCTCGTCGAAGGCCGCCTCGGCCGAGCAGCCGCTGGACTTCATGATGATGCCCTTGGCCTGGTCGATGATCGCCCGGCCGGCGAGGGCCTCCTGCATCTGGGCCGCGTCGGTGCGGACCTCGTCGTAGTCCCACATGTTGGCGAGGGCCACCCCCACCTGCTCGGCGAGCATCTCGGCCAGCGGCGGGACGTTCCTGGCCGCGAAGACGCCGGGGCGCACCCCGTACATGCCGAGGACCAGGACGGCGTGCTCGATGACGATGGGCATCGCCAGGACCGAGCGGACGCCGCAGCGGACGGCCATACCGGTGTACGCCGGCCAGCGGGGCTCGCGCAGGACGTCCTGGACGATCACGTGGCGCCCGGTGGCGCGGGCCTCGGACGAGGGGCCCTCGCCGAGTTCCTCCTCGCTGTCGAGGAGCACGATGAGCTCGCTGTGGGAGGCTGAGACGACCATACGCTCCCGGCGCCAGAGCTCGGCGGAGCCGCCCGCGCAACCGGGCACACCGCCCGCGAGGGTGGCCGTGAGCCCGCGCAGCACGCTCTCGGTCGACGTTTCCTCGCTGACCCTGCCAAGGACCGCGAGGTCCCGGGCGAGAACAGGGGTGACCATGTCCATCTCGCGACTCCCCTTGTCTGTGTCGCTAACTTAACCACTATCCGACCACGCATCGATTCGACCTACCGGGTGGCGTACCGTCTACGACGGGACCAGCCCACTCCGGCCCCTGACGAGGACGAGCATTGACCGACGCCATTGGCCTTCAGACCCTGGAGCAGGCGCTGAACGCGCTGACCACCAGGGTCTCCTCCCTGCGTGAGGCGAAGTCCGCCTACCCCGCCGACCCCCGGTCCACACTCGACGCGGCGCTCGCGGAGCTCGACACCGCCCGCGAGCTGCTGGACGCCTCGGTGCGCGAGCTGCGCAAGGCGCCCAAACGCTCGGGCGAGCGGGAGAGCGGGTCGCAGCGGGAGCTCAAGCTGCTGCGGCAGGTGTTCCGCACCTTCCCCATCCCGGTGGTGGTGCTGGACGCCTCGGGGGTGGTGCGGCGGATCAGCGCCGAGACCTCCCGGATGCTGGGCAGTCCCGCGGGATACCTGATCGGCCGCTCGTTCCCGCTGTTCGTCGACGTCTCCCGGCGGGCGGCGTTCCGCTCGCACCTGACGGCGGTCCAGCAGGGCGGCCAGACCGCGACCCTCCAGACGCGGCTGGCCCACCAGGGCCGCGCGCACACGGTGCAGCTGGCCGTCACCCGGCTCACGATGCCGGGCGAGCCGCAGGAGATGGTCGCGGTCATGATCCTGCCGCTGGAGGCGCAGGTGGCGGGGCCGCCCCACGGCCCGGCCGACCGCTCGGACGCCACCCTGGTCATGGCCGCGGCGCGCCGGCAGGAGCTGCTGGCCAGGATGACCCGCCTGCTGCTCGACGAGGAGAGCCTGCGCCAGCCGGTGACCGTCACCAGGGCCTCCCGGCTGCTGGCCGCCGAGTGGGCCGACTGGGTGATCGCCGACGTGGTCCGCGACGGCATGCCCAGGCGGGCCTGTGTGCTCGGCCCGAGCGACAAGCCGGTGACCCAGCTGGTCCGCCTCGCCGAGGGGATGAACCCGCTGACCGCGCCGGCCGTCGCGCACGTGCTGACCGGCGGTTCTGGCGTGGTGCACGAGATGCTGGAGGACGACGGGCTGCTCGGCGACGTCCCCGGCGGCCCGCCGCTGCTGCGGGTGATGGGGGCCGCCTCGGTGCTGATCGTGCCGATCGGCGGCGAGGAGGGCGTGCTGGGCTCGCTGACCCTGGTGCGGCTGCGCGACCGCGAACCGTTCTCGCTGGCCGATCTCGGGCTGATGGAGGAGATCGGCGTCCATCTGGGGCTCGCGCTGCGCGCGCGGCGCAGCTTCCAGACCCGCTCGCGGGCGGCCGACGCGCTGCGTACCAGCGTGGTGCCCCGGAGCCTGCCGGACATCCCGGGATTCGAGGCGGCGGCCATCTACAACGCGGGCTCTAGCCCGGTCGGCGCCGAGTTCTACGACGTCTTCCGCGCCGGCGAGGGGTGGGGGTTTGCCCTCGGGGGCGCCGCGGGCAAGGGTGAGGAGGCCGCTTCGGTCAGCGCCATGGTGCGCAACGGCCTGCGCGTGCTCAGCGTCTGGGAGACCGACCCCGGCGAGGTGATGCGCAAGCTGAACCAGGCCCTGACCGCCCAGCACAACGGCATGTTCGTGATGGCGGTGACCGGGTTCATCAAGGCGCGCAAGATCAGGCTGGCCAGCGCGGGGCACCACCCCGCCGCGCTGCTGCTGCCCGACGGCGGGGTGCGGTTCACCGCCGGGGGTGGTGTTCCGCTGGGCATCGCCCCCGAGGCGGAGATGTTCACCGAGGAGGTCACGCTGACCTCCGGCCAGACCCTGGTCTTCTACTCCGACGGCCTGGTGGCCTCGCAGAACGAGCTGGGCGAGTCCTACGGCGAGACCAGGCTGGCGGACGTGCTGGCGCGCTGCGTGGCACAGTCTCCCGCCGAGATCGTCAAAACCGTGGAGGAGGACCGGCACGCTTTCTCCGGCGGGAGAGTTTGGGATGAGATCGTGATACTCGCCCTCCGTGTCGTATAGCTTGACTAACTCGGTGTGACCCGTCGGTCCTGCCGAGCGATGAGGGGCCGCGCCCGGCGGCGCCCGTGTCCGACGAAGTGGGGCGGGGTATGGGATCGCTTCAGGATCGGCCCTCTTCGGGTCGGACCGAACCGGGCGAGCGTCCCCGCCCCTCCTTCCCCGGCCTGGCCGGGTCCGGGACGCTCGGATGACCTCCATCCACCAGGCCGCGGTGTACGGCTCCGACGGGGGCTTCCTGGCGATGGCGCTGCCCTTCGTCCGGGACGGGCTGGCCAAGGGCGACCCGGTGATGGTCGCGACCACCTCGGCCAACCTGGAGCTTCTCGGGGGCGCCCTGGGCAGGGACGGCCGGCTGGTCGACTACGCGGAGACGGCGTTCCTGGGCCGCCGGACGGTGGAACGTGCCACCGCCTTCCACCGCTACTGGCAGCGGCGCGGCGCCGAGGCCCCGCGCGGCGGGCACGTGCGGATCCTCGCCGAACCGGTGTGGGCCGGACGCGCGCCCGCCGACGTGCGGGCCTGGCAGCGCATGGAGGCGGGCCTGAACCTGCTGCTGCGCGCCACCAACGTGTGGATGATCTGCCCGTACGACGAGAGGACGGCGGATCCGGGGGTGGTGGCGACCGCGCGGCGCACCCACCCCACGCTCTCCGAGGACGGCGTCTCGATGACGCCCTGCCCCGAGTACGCCGATCCCGCGGACTTCATCGGCGAGTGCGACTCCTTCCCGCCCCTCGAACCACCGGGTGACTCGGCCGCCGCGCACGTGGAGACGCTCCACGCCCTGCGGGTGTTCGTCACCGGCCACGCGTCCTTCATGGGGCTGAGCCACGACCGCGCGAAGCTGCTCTCGGTCGCCGCCTGCGAGGTGGCCGCCCTGCTGGGGCCGCCCGTGACGGTGCGGATGTGGGAGCGGCTGGGCGCGATCACCTGTCACGTCGACCGCCGGGGCGGGCGTGTCGCCGATCCGGTCGCGGGCTTTCTCCCGCCGGGTTCGGCGGCCGGCCCCGGCGACGGCCTGTGGATCGCCAGGCAGCTGTGCGACCGCCTCGACATCCACAATGACCGGCACGGATGCGTGATCCAGCTGCACGTCCCGAGTGCCAGGGCCGAGGAGTCGCGGCAGAGCAGGTCCTATTAGCGAGCCCGGTTCCTTGACAAGGGTTTGGCTTTGGCGGAGATCGGGGTATGGTTGACCTCATACAGACGTGTGCCTAAGACGCAGGCACCCCTGAAGGAATCACAGGCTTTCCATGCCTAATCTCCTCCCAGAGGTGTGCCGTGAACATTGCATTCGTCTCCTCCGAGGCTCTCTCCTCCACCCAGGACGAGTCCGACCTCGCCGCCCAGCGCGCTCACCTGATGGCAGTCGCCCGTGAGCTCGGCCGCGAGCACAAGGTCACGATCTACAGCCGGAGGAACTCCGACTCGGAGAAGTCCAAGGTCCGCGTGTCGCAGGGCGTCACCCTGGAGAACCTGACCGCCGGGCCCGCGCAGAACCTTCCCGAGGACAGCGTCCTGCCCTACCTGTCCGACCTCGGCGACCAGCTGATGCACCGCTGGGGGCAGGAACGCCCGGACGTCATCCACGCGCACTCCTGGACCGGCGGGCTGGCCGCGATCGCCGGAGCGAACGGTCTCAACGTGCCGTTCACCCAGACCTTCAGCAGCGAGAACACCCGCGACGCCAAGAAGGTCCGGCTGCAGCGGGCCATCGGGCGCCGGGCCAGCGCGGTGATCGCCGGGTGCGGCGACGAGGAGAGCTCGCTGATCCGGCTGGGCGTGCCGCGCCGCAACATCTCGGTCGTCCCGTGCGGCGTCGACGTCGAGCGGTTCCGCCGCCAGGGTCCTGCCGCCGCCCGCGGCACCCGGCCCCGCCTGCTGCACGTCGGCCCGCTCACGGCCGACAAGGGCGTGCACACCGCGATCCGCGCGCTGGAGGGCATCCCCGAGGCCGAGCTGATCATCGCCGGTGGTCCCGCGTCCGTCGACCTGGAGCACGACGCCGACGCGCACCGCATGATGCTGCTGGCCAAGGAGATCGGCGTCGACGACCGGATCACCGTTCTCGGTCACATCCCGCACTCCTCGGTCGCCAAGCTGATGCGCAGCGCCGACGTGGTCGTCTCGCTGCCCAGGGAGGCGCCGGCAGGCGTCGTGGCGCTGGAGGCCATGGCCTGCGGCGTTCCCGTCATCGCCTCCGCGGTGGGAGCCCACCTCGACTCCGTGGTGGACGGGGTGACCGGCCTGCTGGTGCCCGCCGACCGCCCGGCGCAGACCTCCCGCCTGACCCGCGAGCTGCTCGCCGACCCGACCCGTCGCACCGCGCTCGGCTTCGCCGGTGCCGACCGCGCCCGGTCCCGCTACTCGTGGGAGCGGATCAGCCAGGAGCTCGTCCACGTCTACGAGAACGCGCTGTCCGGCTCCGCCCGCTGACCGCGCCGGCCGGCACCGCGGGCCGCGCTCCGAGACCGGGGGTCCTGAAAAGGGCCTCCGGTCTTTCGCGTACGGAACACGTGGTGACCGGGTCGCGCGGGGCCCCACGACCGAATCGCGTGACACCTGCGACCGGCTCCCTCGACGCCGGGGACCGGGTCGCACGGTCCCGCGACCGGCTCCCGCGACGTCTACGACCGGGTCGCGCGGCGGTGCAGGACGACGCCGAGACCGCTGGCGGCCAGCAGGACGACCCCGGCCACGACCAGGATCACCGCACCGCCCACGGCCCCGTCCGTCCAGTCCCAGACGGCCTCGGGGACGGCGAGCGTCAGCCCTGCCACGCCACTGACGATCAGCACCCAGGTGCGCCGGCGCCCGTACAGCGCCAGGCAGGCCAGCGCGATCACCGCGGTCAGCCAGTATCCCCAGGCGCCTCCGTCCCACAGGACGGGCCACTGGCCGCCGAAGATCGCGATGGCGGCGCCCATGCCCAGCCCCAGGTCGCGCGGGACGAGCAGCCCGGCGAGGGCGGCCACCAGGATGAGCGCGCCCAGCGCGACGTAGGCCAGACCCCAGCCGGGGCCCTCCCCGGCGGAGGCGTCCATCAGGCCGGTCACCGTGAGCAGGGCGAAACCCCCGCAGGCCAGCAGGCCGATCGCGGTGGGCAGCAGCGCGTAGGCCGCCGCCGCGACCACCAGCCCGGCCACGCCGGCGACGAGCACCTCGTGGCGGTCGACCGCCACCCCGGCGCACAGGGCCGCCGTGCCCGAGCCCAGCGCGGCGAGCGTGGCGGCGACCCTGCCCTGCACGGCGGCCGTCCTGCCGGTCGCCGACCGCGCCGCCGCACCGAGTCCCGCGGCCACCGCGAGCAGCAGGAGCGTGACCACGGCGAGGACCGTGATCCTCGCCGGCTGGGTCATCCGGTCCCAGCCCAGGGCGACGAAGGCCGCGGCGCCGGCCAGGACGAGCCCCCCGCCGACGTACGCGAGGATCTCGCTCCACCTGACCCGGTCTCCCGCTCCCGGCTCGCGCAGCGCCTCGCCGACGGCGAGGGCGACCGGCTCCACCTGCTCGGCGCGGAGCTCACCGGACTCCACCAGCCGGGCCAGCGCCCGTCGTACGGCGTCAACGTCGTCCATGTGCGGAATCGTGGCACAGCCGGGCCGGGACGGCACCCCCCGAACCCGTGGGGCGTATGCGAAAACGGGATACCTCTGTTACTGGAGTGCGATCGTTGCTTTGATGTTCCCATGTCGATTCGTGGCACGTTCCTGGGCGTTCTGGCCGCCTCCCTCGCGTTCTCCTCGCTGACCGCGCCGGGCGCGTCCGCGCAGGCGAGCCCGTCCGCCGCTCCCGGATGGGGCGCCCCGGTCCTGGTGGAGAACTTCGACGGCACCCGCGTCGACGGCCGCAGGTGGGTCGTCTACCACTCCCCCGGCGCCGAGACCAACCCGCGCACCGGGCGGGCCACGAGCGTGGGCGGCGGCGTCCTGCGGCTCAAGGGCGGGTTCTACGGCGGCAGGGACCTGTCGGGGGGCATCGCGACCCGCAGCGCGCAGCGGTACGGGCGCTGGGAGGTGCGGCTGCGGGCCGAGCGCGGCGCGGGCTACACCCCGGTGGCGCTGCTCTGGCCGTCCGACCAGGGCGGCGGGGAGTACGCGGAGGTCGACTTCGCCGAGATCATCGACCCGAGCCGCAGGTCGGGCGGGATCTTCGTGCACCGCGGCGACCGGCCCCAGGCCCAGCGGCAGATGCGGGCCGACTTCACCCGGTGGCACACGGTCGCGGTCGACTGGCTGCCCGGACGGCTGACGTTCTGGCTGGACGGCAGGAAGGTGTGGGACTACCGGGGGCCGAACGTGCCGAGGAGCCGCTCCATGCACCTGACGCTCCAGAACGACGTGACGTGCAACGAGTGGTCGCCGTGCCGCAACCGCTCCACTCCCCCGACGGTCAGCATGTACGTGGACTGGGTGAAGGTCTACCGGGCCCCTGTCTGAGCCACAGCCTGAGCCACAGCCTGAGCCACAGCCTGAGCCGCCGTCTGGCGGGAGCCCGGTGAGGCCGGTGGGTCAGAGCAGGTGGGCCGCCTTGAGGGCGAGGTGGATGAGCAGGCGGTCCTCGCCGTCGGCCAGATCCCTGCCGGTGAGCCGTTCCGCCTTGGCCAGCCGGTAGTAGAGCGTCTGGCGGTGCACGCCGAGCGCACCGGCGGTCTCCTGGACGTGGCCGGCGCGGTCGAGGTAGCCCTCCACGGTCCTGGCCAGCTCCGGGTCCTCGCCCAGCCCGGCGATCTCCTCCGCCAGCTCTCGCAGCCCCGCCGGGGACATCCGGGCGAGCAGCCGGTAGACGCCCAGCCCCGGCCAGGTGGCGACGGGGGCCAGCGCGGGCACCCGGCCGGCGACGCCGAGCGCGTGCACGGCCTCCCGCCAGCTTCGCCAGGCCTGCGCGGGTTCTTCCCTGGGGGCGCCGACGCCCACCACCGTCGCGTACATGCCCTGGATCCGGTCGGCCAGTTCCTCCGCCTGGCCCGCCGGGACCAGGAGGGCGACCAGCGGCTCGCCCCGTACCGGGAACGCGGGGTCGGCGAGCACGGCGCGCGGGAGCGTCCACAGGGCGGCGACCCGGTCCGGGGAGGTGCGGGCGGCGATCGCCGCCACCGGGCCGCGCACGTCCTCCAGCCGCGACAGCGCCCGGGAGCGTTCCTCGGCGTCGGAGGAGAACAGCTCCCGCAGGTTCGCGCCCAGGTCCTGGCGGCTGCGGGCCTCCTGCGCCAGGGCGGTGGCGGCCCGGGAGACCAGGTCGCCGACCGAGGCGAGGGCGTCGTCGCCGAGCGTGCCGTCGTCGAGGAGCCACAGGTAGCCGTAGGTCACCTCGTGGTGCCGCAGCGGCACGCACACCCGCGCGAGCACGCCCAGGTCGGCGTCGGCGGGGATGCGGACCGGCCCGCGGGCCCCGGCGATGCCGTACCCCTCGAAGTAGGCGCGCACCTGGTCCGTCGCGCGGCGCCGCAGGATGGACTCCTGGCGCACCACGTCGATGTCGCCGCTCTGCGCGGCGTAGGCCAGGAGCTGGAAGGCCCGGTCCTCCAGGGTGGCCGAGGCGCCCAGCCTGGCGGCGATCTCGTCTACCGTCTCCTGCAACACCCCACCATTGTCGTACATATGTATGAACGCCCCACCCATTGATCGTGGCAGATGCACATGACGGCCGCGCGAGCCGGGGTTTTAGGCTGAGAACATGCTCGGTTCTCTCCTTCTCGGCGCATCCCGGTTGCCGCTGGTGCGGCGCACGGTCTCCGGCGTGCCGCTGACGCGCAAGGTCGTCGATCGCTTCGTCGCGGGCGAGACGCCCCGGGAGGCGGTCGAGGCGATCCGCGGGCTCGCCGCCGCCGGCCTGGCCGTCACCGTCGACCACCTGGGTGAGGAGACGCGGGACTCCGCCGCCGCCACCCAGACGGCCGGGGCCTACGTCACGCTGCTCGGCGCGCTGGACGGGCTCGGGCTCGGGGACCGGGCCGAGGTGTCGGTGAAACTCTCCGCGGTCGGCCAGGCGCTCGGCGCCGACGGCGACAAGATCGCTTTGGAGAACGCGCTGCAGATCTGCGAGGCGGCCGCCGCCTCCGGGGCGAGCGTGACCCTCGACATGGAGGACCACACCACGGTCGACTCGACGCTCGCGACCCTGCGGGCGTTGCGCGAGGACTTCCCCTCCACCGGTGTCGCCGTGCAGTCCTACCTCTTCCGCAGCGAGGCCGACTGCCGTGACCTGGCGTACGAGGGGTCGCGGGTGCGCCTGGTCAAGGGCGCCTACGCCGAGCCCGCCTCGGTGGCGCACCAGAGCAAGAACGAGGTCGACAAGGCCTACGTGCGCTGCCTGCGCATCCTCATGTCGGGCGCGGGCTACCCGATGGTGGCGACGCACGACGACCGGTTGATCGCGATCACCGAGACGCTCGCCGACCGGTTCGCCAGGTCCCAGGGCGAGTACGAGTACCAGATGCTCTACGGGATCAGGGCCGACAAGCAGCAGGCCCTGGCGGGAGCGGGTCACACCGTGCGCGTCTACATCCCGTACGGGGACGACTGGTACGGCTACTTCATGCGCCGGCTGGCCGAGCGCCCGGCGAACGTCGCCTTCTTTCTTCGTGCCCTTGGAGGCAAGTAATGGATGCCATCTCCACCGTTCCCGCCCCGTCCAACGAGCCGGTGCTCGGATACGCGCCCGGCAGCGCCGAGCGCGCGGCGCTGGAGAACCGCGTCAAGGAGCTGGCCGGGGCCCAGCTCGACCTGACGATGACGATCGGCGGCGAGCAGCGGATGGGCGGCGGCGCCTCGATCGAGGTGGTCCAGCCGCACAACCACGCCTCGGTGCTGGGCCGCACGGCGGACGCGAACGCCGACGACGTGCGCTCGGCGATCGACGCGGCGCTGGGGGCGGCGCCCGCATGGCGCGCCATGCCGTTCGACGAGCGGGCCGCGATCTTCCTGCGGGCCGCGGACCTGCTGGCCGGCCCGTACCGGCAGACGCTGAACGGCGCGACGATCCTGGGCCAGTCCAAGTCCGCGCAGCAGGCGGAGATCGACGCCGCCTGCGAGCTGATCGACTTCCTGCGCTTCAACGTGGACTTCGCGCGCCGGCTGCTCAGCGACCAGCCGGTCTCCTCGCCCGGTGTGTGGAACCGGATGGAGTACCGGCCGCTGGAGGGCTTCGTCCTGGCGATCACGCCGTTCAACTTCACCGCCATCGCCGCGAACCTGCCGTCGGCGCCGGCCCTGATGGGCAACGTCGTCGTCTGGAAGCCCTCCCCCACCCAGCAGTTCTCCGCGCACTTCACCATGCGCCTGCTGGAGGAGGCGGGGCTCCCGCCGGGCGTCATCAACATGGTGACCGGCAACGGCGCGGCCGTCTCCGAGGTCGCGACGACCCACCCGGAGCTGGCGGCCATCCACTTCACCGGCTCCACGCCGACCTTCCAGCACCTGTGGTCCACGGTCGGCGCCAACATCGCCTCGTACCGGTCCTACCCGCGCCTGGTCGGTGAGACCGGCGGCAAGGACTTCGTGCTCGCCCACCCCTCGGCCGACCCCGCGGCGCTCACCACCGCGCTGGTCCGCGGCGCGTTCGAGTACCAGGGGCAGAAGTGCTCGGCCGCCTCCCGCGCGTACGTGCCGCGCTCGGTCTGGTCGGTGATCCGCGACGAGCTCGTGGGCACCGCCGAGTCGCTCACCGTCGGGGACGTGGCCGCGGACCTGTCGACCTTCATGGGCGCGGTCATCGACGAGCGGGCGTTCGCCAAGAACAGGGCCGCGATCGACCGGGCCCGCTCGCTCGACTCGATCAACGTGCTGACCGGCTCGTACGACGACTCGACCGGCTACTTCGTGCGGCCGACCATCCTGGAGTCCGCCGACCCCACCGACGAGATCTTCGTCAAGGAGTACTTCGGCCCGATCCTCGGCGTGCACGTCTACGACGACGCGGACTTCGACACGGTCCTGGACCAGATGGAGAGCGTCTCGCCGTACGCGCTGACCGGCTCGATCATCGCCAGGGACCGCTACGCGATCACCTCGGCGTCGGAGCGGCTGCGCTTCGCGGCGGGCAACTTCTACATCAACGACAAGCCGACCGGCGCGGTCGTCGGTCAGCAGCCCTTCGGCGGGGGCCGCGCGTCGGGGACCAACGACAAGGCCGGGTCGATCCTCAACCTGACCCGCTGGGTCAGCGCCCGGACCGTCAAGGAGACCTTCGTGCCTCCGGTCGACCACCGCTACCCGCACATGGGCTGACGTTCCGCGGTCCGGCCGGCAGGAGCCCGGCCTGAGGAAGTCCGGCTACCCGGACGACTGGAAGACGGCGACGCCCGGGACTCGTGAATCCGAGTCCCGGGCGTCGCCGTTCTCTCCCCGGACGATCTTGCCCACGCCCAGAACCGTCCTCCACGGCCCCATTGGCGCCGCAGAACCGCCGTACGCGACGGTGGCGCGGCGCGCTGATCCACCGAGGCCGCCACATGACGGCGGTGAGCGCCGTACCGCGGACGGCGGGCGCCGACGAACGTCGATGAACACCGAAATGCGATCAGCCGATCGCGGTCAGCTCACAGCCCGGATGATCTTCCGGAGCACGTCGTCCCAGTCGGCCAGAAAGCGGCTGAGGCCGTAGTGGGCGAGTGCGGCGCGGGCCGCCTTGCCCACGTGTTCCGCCAAGGCCGGGTCCGCGGCGAAGTCCTCCAAGGCGGCGGCCAGCGTGTCGACGCGGGTCGAGATCACTCCCGCTCCGCGGGAACCGCCTCGACGGCCTCCGTGGTGGCCAGCGCCACCACGGGCATGCCCAGCAGCATGGCTTCGATCTGTCGTCGCGGCCGGCCAGCGGGTGCCGGGTGCGCGGGACGTCTCCCGGCGGGGCGTTGTGCTCGACGTGGACGGCGGGCACGTCCGTCCCGTCCCGGGGCGGCGCAGCCAGCGCTCGGCGAGATCGGAATTGCAGGGAATGTCTTCGACGAGGGTTCCGTCACAGTCGAACAACACGGCGGCGGGACGACGGGTCGACAATGAGCACCTCCAGGAAGACGGGTTGCCCCCGAACGGTGCGGGTTAGTTCTTAGGTATTCCAATAAACAGCCACTTAGGGACGATCCGGCCGTCCGGTGCCCCGACACCTCGCTGGCCGCCCCCGCCTCGGGTGGAAGGCGAAGGCCGAGGCCGTCGGCGGGCTGCTCCGCACCATCTCCTGTCTCGCCGCAGAACTACCCAGACTCGAAAAAACAATTTTCCGGCAAGAACCCGCCTCGCGGACATAAAGGTCGGTCGGCCACTGACCGGTGACTTCGTCACGGTTCACCGCCAGACGCCGGATCTCCGCCTGACGGCCGGCGTGGCGGCGGGACTCGGCGCGGACGCGGCGGTGCTCGTGCATGTCCGCGTGCTGGGCGCGCTCGTCGGCGCAGGCGGTGCGCGTCTGGGCGCAACCGGCCGGCACCCGCACCGCGTCGGCGGCCCGCCGCGGTCCAGATCGACGTCGGCTGGATAAGTGTCGATCATTTCACGGACCGGCATGTCGAATCCCCATTCCGCCATGATGCGGTCGGTGTGGTGGAGGAGACGGGACCGCGGGTGCGCAACCTCATTCCGGGCGATAAGTCTCCGGCCGCACCCGTACGCGCCGCCGTTCGAAGTCCGTGTCGCGGACCGCGTCACCGCCTTCTCCGGCAGGGAGGACCTGGTCTCGCCTCGGCGTGATCAGCTCGCTCACCAGGAAGAACGGCGTCGGCCGCGCCGGAACGGACCACCGGTTCATCCTCGGGGTGGTGGGTAAGGCGAAGGACACGCATCTTGCGAAGGGGAGGATCCATGCCAGACCACGGTGATGACGTCATCAGCATTCTCACCACCGACCATCGGGAGGTGGAGCAGATGTTCGCCGAATTGGAGAAGCTGCGCGGCACCGGCGACCACGAACGCACCCGGGACGTGACGGAGAAGGTGATCATTGAGCTGGTCCGCCACTCCGTCGCCGAGGAGGCCTATGTTTACCCGGCGACCCGCCGGTTCGTCCCCGGCGGCGACGCGCTGGCCGACCGGGAGATCGCCGAGCACGCCGAAGCCGAGGAGGTGATGAAGGAACTGGAACAGACCGACACCGCCGACGCCCGCTTCGACGAGCTCCTCACCCGGTTGATGAGCGACATCCGCGCACACATCCAGGAGGAGGAGAGTGAGCTGTTCCCCAAGCTGGCTCAGCACGCCGGCCCTGAGGAGCTGCGCGAGCTCGGCGGCAAGGTCACGGCGGTCAAGAAAGTGGCTCCCACCCGGCCGCATCCCGCCGCGCCCGACACCCCGCCGGCCAACAAGCTGCTGGCGCCCGGCGCGGGACTGATCGACCGCGTCCGCGACGCGCTCAGCGGGCGCGGCAAGGGCTGACTCCCACCCCGGCGTGACCGGGGACGGCCCGTCGCCTGATCCGGTCGCGATGGATCGGGTCAGGCGACGGGCCGTCCCGCCGACAGCCGGAATCGCCGGGCGCGAGCCGTTCTTCCAGGAACCTCTCGTGGATTCGCCCCAGCCGTAGCCGCTTGAGCCGCATGTACGCCGTCGCTTCCAACATGGGGCGATCCTGGGCGGGATCACGCATGTGGTAGACGGCCAGTGCGGGGTTGTTGCGGGCGATGAGCCGGGGGCCGGCAGTCGGCGCCGCGCACCGGCCAGCCGGTGGGGAAGCGATGGAGGAAGACGATGTCGCGTGCGGCACCTCCTCCGGCGAACGCCGCCCTCGTCCAGCAGGGCCGCGGCCGCGTCGAGGCTGCCACCATCCGCTCATGGCGACCGGCCGATCGGGAATGCCGTCTCCGGGCTCCGGGAACCGCGGGTTTGCGGCATTTACATAGCCGACTATAAGATAGCCGACTATGGAAATAGTTGACGTGTTGGCGATCTGCGGGAGCACCCGGGAGGGGTCGCACAACCGGTCCCTCCTTCGAACCGCGCAGCAGCTGGCGGACGCCCCGTTGCGGGTGGAGGTGTGGGACGACCACGCCCGGGTTCCCCGCCTGGACGCCACCCGCGACCGCCCCTTCCCCCAGGCCGTCGGCGCCCTGCGCGAGCGCGTGGCGACGGCCGACGTGCTGCTGCTGGTGACGCCGGAGCTGAGCCGCGGCATCCCGGGGCAGCTGAAGGACCTCGTCGACTGGCTGTCGATCCTCGCGCCCCCGCGCCCGCTGGCGGGCAAGCCGGTGGTGCTGATGAGCGCGTCCCCCAACCGGTTCGGCGGAGTCTTCGCCCAGTTGCAGCTCGGCGACATGCTGCGGCGGGTCGGCGCCGAGGTGCTCTCCGACTTCGATGTGGCGGTCGGCTTCGCCCACCGCCACATCGACGCCGACGGGGTTCTGACGGAGGAGGAGGCGCGACACGACATCACCCGGCTGTGGCGGCGCGTCCTCGCCCGCGTCGCGGATGACCGGCAGGCGGTGCCGGCGTGACCGCCGGGCGGCAGGTCGCGGCCGAACAGGGGCCGATCGGCTACGCCCTCGCCGAGGTCACCAGGGCGCACCGCGCCGAGATGCAGCGCCGGATGGCCGAGCTCGGCCTGCACCTGGGCCAGGAGCTTCTCATCGTCGACCTCCACCACAATCCCGAGACCACCCAGGCGGACCTCGTCCAGCGCATCGGCATCGAGCAGCCCACCATCGCCAAAGCGATCACCCGCATGGAACGGGCCGGGTTCGTCGAGCGCGCCCCGGACCCCGGCGATCGCCGGGTGACCCGGTTGCGGCTGACCGAACGCGGCGAGGCCGTGGTCGACGCCGTCGTGGCCGCGTGGGCGCAGGTGGAAAGCCGGGCGAGCGCCGGGCTCGGCGAGGCCGACGCCGCGCGACTCATCCGGCTGCTGCACACCGTCCGCGACAACCTCACCTGACCACCACCCGCGGGAGAACGCATGGAACTCGGACTCGCAGGAAAAGTCGTCCTGGTGACCGGCGCGAGCACGGCCATCGGCAGGGCCACCGCGCTGGCCTTCGCCGAGGAGAAGGCACACATCGCCGTCGGCTACCACACCAACCTCCAGGCCGCGGAGGAGACCGTCGCCATGGCCGAACAGCGCGGAGCCCAGGCGATCGCCTGGCGACTCGACCTCGGCCGCCCCGACTCGCTACAGGCCGCGGTCACGCACGCCCGCGACCGGCTCGGGCCGGTCGACGTCCTGGTCAACAACGCCGTCCGCTGGCCGGACTGGCCCGAGCCGGGCGAGCTGTTCGAGACCGCGCCGCCCGAGCGCTTCACCACGTCGGTGACCGCGAACCTGGTCGGCCCCTACCTGCTCGCCCGCGCCGTGCTGGCCGACATGCGGGCGAACGGATGGGGCCGCATCGTCAACGTCTCCACAGGACTGGTCGAGGACGGCTTTCCCGGCAACGTCTCCTACGTGGCCGCCAAGGCGGGCCTGCACGGCCTCACCCGGGTGATGTCCAGGGAACTCGCCTCCGCCGGCATCCTCACCAACGTCGTCATGCCGGGCTTCACCCCAGCGGACAAACCCATGCCGCAGCACCTGCTCGACAAGGCGGGCGAGGCCGCCGCGACCAAGCGCGTCAGCCACCCCGACGACGCCGCACGCATGATCGTCTACCTGTGCTCGGCCGCCAACACCAACACCACCGGCGAGGCCATCAGGACCGACGGCCACTTCCTCACCCCAGGCTGACCCTCCGGCCTCGGACGCCGCAGAGAAGGCGGCCGTCCCGCCGATTGTTCGGGGAGCGTACGGGGGTGACGTTCCTCAGAGCGGGTGACAGCGGCCCGGCCTCAAGTCGCCGGGCTTTCCCGAGTGATCCCTCACGGCAAGGCGATGCCCGGCTCTCGCATTCGAGACCCGGGCGTCGCTCATCACTGACGTCAGATCAGAAGTCGTTCGGCGAGTTCACGCCACTGGCGCAGGGGCGGGGCAGACGGCGTGGCGGTGACGACGAAAAGACTCACGTGGTCGGCCCCGGCATCCAGATGCTCCTCTACGCGGTGCGCGATGGAATCGGCGGGCCCGCGACTCACCAGCGCGTCGACCAGCCGGTCGTCGAGGGAGTCGACGTCCTCGAACCCCAGGTTCCGCAACAGTGCGCGGCGGTTGGGAAGGAGCGCGGCGGCGTGGGAGCGGGCCAGGCCTGCGGTGGCGGAGCGGTCCGGGTCCAGAACGACGAGCTGGGTGACGGCCAGCAGCGCGTCCGGACCGAGCAGGGTCCTGGCGGTCCTGGTGTGCTCGACCGGCATGCCGAGCGGGTGTGCCCCCCAGGCCCGCTCGCGGGCGAGGGCGAGCAGCTCCGGCCCCAGCGCGGCGAGCACTCGGCGTGGGGTGACCGGCGACTCGGGCGGCCCGAACGAGGCGGCGTCCATCGCGTCCAGGTAGCCGCCGAGGTCTCCCGCCCAGATCCCGATACGCCCGAGATCGAGTCCATGGTCGTTCATACTTCCTGCCGGGCCTCGAAGAAGGCCTCGATCTGAGCGGCGCCGGTCCGCTCCAGCCAGGTGTGCAGATCCATCAGGCCGGGGTGGATTCGCCGCGCCGCAGAGATGTCGGCCCGCCGGCCGAGCGTGTTGAGCCACTCGCAGGCGAAGGCGAACTCCTCGCCGGCCCGCCGGATCGTCTCGATCGGAAGGTGAACGTACGGCACGGGCCGCCCGATCGCCGCCCCGATGGCCTCGGCGATCCGCCGTGGGGTCACCTCGTCACCGGCCAGGTCGATCGCCCTGCCGATCCACTCGTCCGGGCGGGCGAAGGCCAGGGCGGCGAACACGCCGACGTCGTCGACAACCATGATCTGCTGCTGAACACAACCGCGGCCTGGCCGCGTCGCTGATGCGCGGCGCCCACGACGGCGATCCGACGCTGGGCACCACCTGCCACACGATGATCGTGAACGCCGGCGGCGAACTGCTGGAGCGTGCTCGCCAGGCGCACGCCGTCCGCCCCGACGTCGCCATCGTCGACCTGCTCAAACTCGTCAGCGCCATCTCGCTGGCCACCGAACAGGAACCCGGGGGAGCAGCCGAGGCCGACCGACTGCTCGCACTCGCCGTCGACGGCGTGCGCCCCCATGAAGGACCTCACGCCCGCAGCGAGCGGTGAGACCGCATGCGCCATGCGGTGACCGCCGTCCCGCCGGTCGACCACCGCCACCCGCACATGGGCTGACGTTCCGCGGACGGGAAGGCGGCGGCCCGGCCTCACGTCGCCGGGCTTTTCCGAGTGACCGCCTCACGGCGAAGCGATGCCCGGGTCTCGAATCCAGAGGCTCGGGCATCGGTCCTGTCGGCCAAGGCGCCGCTCATCCACGATCCATCCTCGACGCGTCAGGCCCGGCCAGACCGTGCTGATCGAGATCATGGAGAACCCGGTGGAACCCACCGCGGGCCGTCCGGGGGCCGTCCGGGGGCCGTCCGGGGGCCGTCCGGGGGCCGTCCGGGGGCCGTCCGGGGGCCGTCCGGGGGCCGTCCGGGGGCCGTCCGGGGGCCGTCCGGGGGCCGTCCGGGGGCCAACGCATCGCAGGAGGATCTACACCAGCGGTGGCGGGTAGCGGTGGGTCTCCGCCCGGTGCCCGGTCGCGCCGGCGAACTTGGCATCGTCGGTGAGCGGCGGCACACCCGGCAGGCGGAGACCAGCGCTGCCGCGATCGAGCCGGCGACCGTGGAACCGGCCCGTCCCGCTGAGCGGTACGGGCCGGTCGAGGGTGTGGATCGCGCCTACCGGGCGGCCCTGTCGGGACGCTCGCTGACACGGATGGAGTTGACGATGGGATCGCCGGTCCGCGCGGTGAAGCCCACGTTGATCTGGCCGTCGGTGACCTTCACCGTGTACTGGCGGCTGACCGCGGTGTTCTCCCCGGCCTCCCGGGCGAGGTCGAGTGCCGAGATCGCGGGCTCGCCCTCGATGCCGACGTCGAAGACCCGCTTGCCCGGACGCTTGTTCCGGGTCTCGGCGAAGCCCAGTTCGACGGTGTAGACCCCCGTGGGCACCTTGTCGAACCGGTACTCCCGCATGTCCTCGCGGGCGCTCCCGTAGAGCGCCTGCTCGGTGGTGCCCTCGACGGTCCCGCTGGAGGTGCTCGTCCTGTCGCCGTTGCCCACGTAGCCGTAGCCGCCCGGCGTGTACTTCCGGTCGGCCGCCCAGACGTCGCCGACGGCGTCGACGACGTCCTTGGAGCCGCCGGCCTCGATGGCGGCCTGGAACTTCGGCACCACGACGGACACGCTGATCGGGAACGCCGGGTTGCGGCCGCTCGCCGAGCGCACGACCAGCACGCCGGTGCGGACGCTGCCGGGCTGGACCCCCGCGCTGGACGCGGTGACCTGCAGCGTCACGGACCCGCGGGCCGCGATCTGCCCGCCGGCCGGGGTCACGCCCAGCCATGTCTGGCCGGAGGCGATCTCGACGGTGTACGCCGCGTCGGCCCCCAGGTTGGACAGCTCGACCGTGCCCTTCCTGGTGGAGGAGGCCGGCATCACGAGGGTGACCTCGTCGGTCGACGCCGTCACCCGGCCGGTGACCAGGGCCGTGTCGAGCGGGTTGCGCTCACCGGCCTTGACGGTGACCTGCTTGGTGACAGTGCCGTAGTTCTCCCCGGAGACCTCGACCTGGTGGTCACCGGCGGGGGCCTGCCCGAAGAAGGTGCCGTCGGTTCCGGTGGTGAAGGTGGCCACGTCGCCCACCTTCACCGTCGCGTCCGCCAGCGGCTCGCCGTCGTTGGCGTCGGTGACGGTGCCGGTCACCAGCCCGTGCCCCCGGGCGGCGAAGGACAGGCTCTGGCCGTCGGCGATGGCGGGGAGAGGATCGGTCTTGAAGGAGTACTGCAGGGCGTCGGTGCCCTCCGCGTTCTCGATGCCGATCGTCGCGGTCGTGCCCGCCTCGATGGGGGCGTCGATTCCGCGGTAGCGGAACCCGATCGAACCGTCCTCACCGAGCAACGCCTCGAACGAGAAGTGGTCGTCGCTGTCGTAGAACTGCACGTTGCGCCACTCCACGACGAAGGTGCGGTGCGGTGCGGTGCCGACGGTGGCGGTGTAGAGCCCGCTGTCGTCCCACATCGCCAGGTCTTCCCAGTACGGGTAGATGGAGGCGTTGGAATCGCCGGTGGCGGGCAGGGAGACGTTGCTCGGGAAGGCGTAGGTGTTGGCACCGAAGGTCAGGAACCCGTTGGTGGCGACCGCGCCGCGGGTGTAGGTCTTGCCGTAGAACGGGAAGGCGAACGGCAGCGTGATCATCTGGCTCTCGTCGTCGCCGCCGAGCCGCTCCTTGGTGGTGCCCTCGACGTACGGCTCGGTGCCGCTCCCGCAGGTGTGGCCGAAGGAGTCGGTGTGGCTCGCCAGCTCGATGTCCTTGACCAGGTCGCCGGTCACCGTGACGGGCACGGTGGCGTCCTGCGTGCACCGCGAGCCCGCGGTGACCTTCAGGTCGAAGCCCCGGCGGGGCAGCGTGAGCTCGTAGTGGCCCTGGGCGTCGGTGACCGTGCCGGCCGGCGTGCCCGCCGCGGCGACCGTGGCGCCGGCCTGAGGCAGGCCGACGCTGGTGACCGTCCCGGACACCGTGCTCAGGGCCTGCGCCACCAGCGACGCGTCCCGGGTGACCGTCTGGTCGGTCGTGACGGTGACGGTCGCGGTGACCTCGTCGTAGGCGAACTTCCCGAAGGTGATCTCGTAGTCGCCGCTCAGGAGGCGGGGCAGCGTGTAGGACCCGTCCTGCGCGGTGGTGACCGTACGGCTCACCGGTCCGGAGACGCCGATGGTCGCGCCGGCCAGGGGGGACCCGCCCGAGGTGACCGTGCCGGCCAGCGTGCCCAGTTCCCCGGCCGGGGTCGCCTTGACCGCGGCGTAGGCGTCGAGCATGCCCTCGCCCCAGACATGGTTGTCGGCGGCGGTGCCGCCGCAGCTCGTGTCGTCGACGTCGGCCGCGGTCCCGTCGAGCAGGGCGCGGGTGTTCTCGACGTCGTTCTTCAGGCTGGGCGACATCGACCACATCAGCGCCACCGTGGCGGCGACGTGCGGGCCGGCCATCGACGTGCCGGAGTTGGGGCGGTAGCCGCCGTCGTTCCAGGACGAGCGGACGTTCACGCCCGGCGCGGTGATGTTCGGCTTGATCTCGCCGTTCTCGCCGGGACCGCGCGAGGAGAACTCCCCGATGCGCCCCTCGGAGTCGAACGCTCCGGCGCTGTAGGCGGCGATGTTCCCACCGGGGTTGCCGGTGCTCTCACAGGTGACGGGCGCCCTCAGGGCCTCGTTCCCGTTGGAGAAGGTGGGGAAGATGCCGGCGGCGACCCAGGCGCGGACCATCTCGTCGTACCAGAGGTCGAGGCCGGCGCCGCCCCAGGAGTTGTTGATGACGTCAGGCGCGAGGTCGGGACGCGGGTTCCGGTGGTTCAGATCGGTGGGCGCGAGCATCCACTGGCCGGCGGCGAGCAGCGCGTCGTTCGGGCAGCTCCTCGGCTTCACCGTGCAGGCCTTCGCGGTGATCCACTTGGCGCCGGGGGCGACACCGATGTTGTTGGCGCCGCCGTCGCCACCGACCATGGTGCCCATCGTGTGGGTGCCGTGGCCGAGGTCGTCACAGGGCACGCCGGCCGAGCATACGCCTATCGTGTCGACCCAGTTGTAGTTGTGGTCGACACCGCCGCCGGGCTTCGTGCCGCGATAGGCGGAGACCAGCGCCGGGTGGTCCCACTGCGCGCCACTGTCGATGCTCCCGATGACGATGCCCTCGCCGTGGTCGCCGAGTTCGTCCCACACCTTGGTGGCGTTGATACGGTCGATGTTCCACTCGACGGAGGCCGCGGTGGCCTTGACCTCCTTGGCCGGCTCCGGATCGGGCAGCCGGACGACCCGGGACGGCTCGATCGCCGTCACCTCGGGGAGCTTGGCGATCTCGGCCGCCAGTTTCGCGTCGCCGGTCACCTTGACGGTGTTGACGATCCAGAACGGGGTGAAGTCGGCGCGTGCGGCCTTGAGGAGCTTGCGCAGGTTCGTCTGCGAGGCGGCGGCGGTCTTCGTCTTCGCCCGGTAGACCTCCTTGCCTTTCTCGGCCTTGGTCTTCGCCGTACGCGCCGCCCGCAGGTCGGCGTCGTCCTTCAGGCGCACCCAGAAGGTGGCCTTGTCGTCCGTGGACAGGTCGGCCTGGACCACCCGGTCGATCTTGTCGAACTCGGGCGAGGCCTGTGTGGCGCCGTACGCCACACTCTGCTGGATCAGTGAGGCGAGGGTGATGGTCCCGATCAGGACCACTCGCCAGGGGCGGGCTGTGAACACACGATCTCCTTCACGGGCAGGGGGTGCCCGCGGGGGGAAGCAAAATGGGCGATAAGGGATCTCCCTAACCTCCGGGGAGGGTAATGAATAAATGTTGCATTTGCTCGTAATAAGGGACAGAAAAATTTACAAGAGTTTCATTCGCACCCGCGTGAGGCGAGGGAATCCGCGTGGTCCCGGCTCGGCGAAACGAGGATGACCTGGGGCTTCAACCGTCCTGCCCGGGAGCGGGGCCCGGAGGCGGGGAGCCCTCTGCGGGGTGGCGTGTTTCCGCCACCTGACGGGACACGACACGGTGGAGCACGAGAGACATCTCGACGACACGCTGAGGAGCGTGGGCGAGACCAGCCCGCTCGCCCGGCCGTACCGCCCACCTCGGACGCCAGGGTCCCGGGTTCGGGACCCTGGCGTCGCGTTCAGGCGGGAACGGCATCGGCCCGGACCGGACCCCGCCCGCAGTGGTGGCATCCGCCGCGCCTGCGCAGGTGGTAGGCGAGAGCGGCGGCGGCCAGTGCCCCTCCCCAGATCGGCCAGAAGGTCTCCGGGAGCCAGGCCCCCCATTCGTCCAGGGCGAAACGGCCGGCCACGGTCCAGCGGATGTAGGTCAGTCCCGCGACCGTGACGATGATCGCGACGAGGCCGGCCGGGATGACGGCGAGGAGCGGAGGGACACGCCTGCCGCGCAGGCCGGGGATCCAGCGGGGGAAGATCTCCCCCCAGCGCTGGACCAGCCCCAGCGTGAGCAGGCCTCCGCAGGCGCCGAACGTCGCCAGGTAGGCGCCGGCCAGCCAGATGCCCGGGGTGTCCCTCGTCCCCTCCTCCAGGAACTCCCCGCGCACCCCCAGCGGAATGCCGAGAGCCCAGCTCCACCGGGTCACGCAGTACACCAGGGGTACGGCGACGGCGATGTGGACGGCGACACGGCCCCAGCGGGCCGCCGCGGCGGGGGCGGTCCACCCGTCGTGGCCGGTACGCCCGCAGGCGGCGCAGGCCTCCCGGCGGCGGCGTCGGTAGTTCAGCGCCGCCGCGGCCAGCAGCAGCCCTCCGGCGACGCACAGCACCTGGTTGACCACCGGCCACGGCCAGAGGTCGGCCAAGGTGCTGCCGCCCAGCTCCAGGTCGAAAAGGGGCGCCACCAGCAGCAGCGGGGTGTAGGCCACCCCCATCATCGGCCTGGAGTCGGGGATCACCAGGATCAGCAGCACGGCCATCGGCCAGGCGAGGAGCGGGGGCACCCGGCCGGCGGGCTCACGTCCGTCCGTCCGTGCCAGGGCCAGCGAGGTGAACAGTGCCGGCACGCAGAAGGCGACGATCCACCAACCGCCGGGATCCGGGGTGGCGTGAGCGAGGATGGACAGTGCCCCGTCGGGATCGGGATCGGACCTCCCCCAGGGGAAGCCGGGCGCGCCGAGCGCCCACGACAGGCCGAGCGCGCCGTAACCGAGCGACCACAGGGCCGCCGCGTAGCCCGGCCAGGCGGACCGGTGGATGGGCGAAGGTGGAGCGGTGGTCGTTGCCATGAGGTCAGCATCGTGCTCCCGGCGGGCGACAGGCCATGTGCCGTTCGGCAGGTGATGACGGTCTCCGCGCCCGGTGACCGTGCCGTACGGCAGGTGCGGCGGGCGCAGGCGCCTGCGTATCGTCGGTCCGGTGAGTCTTCGTGGGCGTACCCGTGCGATCGCCGTCGCCGCCGTGGTCCTGGCCGGGATCGGTGCCTCGCCCGTCTTCGGGGCGGCGGCCATGGCGGCGGCGACGACGGTGACGGCCGCCCTGGTCTGGGCGGCCGGCGGCCGGTCGCGGACACCGGCACACCTGGCCACGGTGACCTGCGTGGCCGCGGCCGTGTCCCTCGCCGTCACCCTGGCGTGCCTGATGGGGCTTCCCCTCGCCTGGCAGGCCGGCATATCGGGAATGGCGGAGAGCGCGGCACTCATGCTGCTGGTCGCGCTGAACGCCCGGTGGTCGCCGGTACGGCGGGCGGCGGCCGCCGGTGCGCTCGCGGGCCTCGCCTCGTCTGTCTGCCTGCTGCGGTTCATCACGCCCTCGTCCCTGCTGGAGGGGGTGGGAGCCTGCGCGTTCTGGTCGGTCGGCGCGCTGGTCGCGGCCGGTTCGGGGACGTACCTGCGCTCCCTGGACACCCGGCGGGTCCGCGCGGTGACCGACGTCCGCACCGCCCTGCGGCTGCAGGTGGCCGGAGACCTGCACGACTTCGTCGCCCATGACATCAGCGAGATGGTGGCGCACGCGCAGGCCGGCCAGGTGGTCGGTCCCGGCGATCCCGGACAGGCGCTCCTCGCCCTCGAACGTGTCGAGAAGGCCGGTCAGCGGGCCATGTCGGCGCTGGACAGGACCGTCCTCATCCTGCGGGAGGACGAGCTCGCGACCACGTCACCGCTCCCGGGCCTGGCCGAGCTGCCCGAACTCGCCGCCCGGTTCACCGCGGCCGGGCGGGCACGCGTCCGCGTGGACATGGACCCGGGTGTGGGCGAGACGGTGCCGCGGGAGACGGCCGCCACCGCGTTCCGGGTCGTGGCCGAATCACTGACCAACGTGCGCCGTCACGCCCCCGAGGCCACCGTGGTGGACGTCACCGTCACGGTGGAGTCCGCCACGCTCGTGGTCACGGTGACGAACGACGGGGTGACCGGACCGGGCGAGGGCGGACGCGGCGGCTTCGGCCTGCCGGTCCTGGCGCGGCACCTCCGATCGCTGGGCGGCCTCCTGCACGCGGCCCCCGTACGCGGAGGGTGGTCGCTCACGGCCCGCATCCCCTTGGCACGATGAGCGACATGTCGATCCGCATCCTCGTCGCCGACGACCAGGAGGGCATCCGCACCGCCTTCCGTCTCATCCTCGACGCCCAGCCGGACATGACCGTCATCGCGGAGGCCGCCGACGGCGTCACCGCCATCGAGTCGGCCCGGCACCTGCGCCCCGACGTGGTGCTCGCCGACATCCGGATGCCGCACGCCGACGGCATCGAGGTGACCCGCGCGCTGGCCGGCACCGGCGTCCGCGTCGTCGTCGTCACCACGTTCGGACTGGACGAGTACCTGTACGCCGCGCTGAGCCACGGCGCGGCCGGGTTCGTCCTCAAGCGCTCGGGCCCGGCCCTTCTGGTCGAGGCCGTACGCGCGGCCGTGAACGGCGATGTGCTCATCAGCCCGCAACTCACCGTACGGCTCCTCAGCCGGATCGGCCCGTCGCCCGAGGACGTCCCCCGGGGCACGGCGCTGACCGAACGCGAGGACGACGTCGCCCTGCTCGTCGCCCAGGGCAAGACCAACGCCGAGATCGCCGCGGAGCTGTTCCTGTCGCCCGGCACGGTCAAGAACCACATCGCCGGCATCCAGCGCAAGCTGGGGGTGCGGAACCGCGTCGGTATCGCCTCGTGGGCCTGGAGCACCGGCAGAGCCCGCGCCTGGCCGCACCGGGGCTGAACGGGGCTGAACGGCGCCGGGCGCCACCCGTCCGGCGGCGCCGTGCCGGCCGGTCGCCACCCCCGCACACGGCCGGGACCTCAGGATCCCCGGGGCGCGGCGGGGGGTGGCGTCAGGCCGCCCGTCCCCGTGGCGGGACGACCTCCGCGGCGGGCGGCGGGCCCGGCGGGGTGCCGTCCCCGAACGGCCTGCCGCCGAGACCGTCGCGGCCGTGCGGGACGAGCCATCCGGACAGGTCCGGGCCGCCGGGCACGATGTGATGGGGATTGCTCTCGTCCAGAACGAGGTGGTAGTGACGCTTGATGTGGTCGAAGTCGACCGTGTCGCCGAAGCCGGGGGTCTGGAACAGGTCACGCGCGTACGCCCACAGCGCCGGCATCTCCGTCAGCTTGGAGCGGTTGCACCGGAAGTGCCCGTGGTAGACCACGTCGAAGCGCACCAGCGAGGTGAACAGCCGGATGTCGGCCTCGGTGATCGTGTCGCCGACCAGGTAGCGGCGGGTCCGCAGCCGCTCCTCCAGCGCGTCGAGGCGGGCGAACAGCGCGTCGTAGGCCCGCGAGTACGCCTCCTGGGTGGTGGCCATGCCCGCCTCGTACACCCCGATGTTGACGTCCTGGAAGATCCGCTCGTTCAGCTCGTCGATCTCCGCGCGCAGCGGCTCGGGGTACAGATCCGGGGCGCCGGGGCGGGCGAGGGCCGTCCACTGGGTCGCCAGGTCCAGGGTCATCGCGTCGAAGTCGTTGGTGACCAGGCGCCCGGTGGCCGTGTCGACCATCGCGGGAACGCTGAACCCGCCGTCGTATTCCGGGTCGGCGGCCAGGTACGCCTCGCTGAGGTGGCGGTAGCCGAGGACGGGATCCCTGCCGTCCGGGCCGAGGGCGAAGCTCCAGCCGCGGTCGTCCTGGATGGGGTCGACGACGGCCAGCGAGATCGCGTCCTCCAGGCCGAGCAGCCTGCGGCTCACCACGGCCCTGCTCGCGAACGGGCACGCGCGGCTCGCGACCAGCCGGTAACGACGCGGTTCCGCCGGCCAGGCCGAGTCCGGATCCGCGGTGATCCGGGCGTCGAAGCGGCTGGGAGACATCACGGATTCGGACTCTGTTCCGGATTTCGCGGTCAATTCGCCTCCAGGGATCGTGGACGGTCTCTCCGTGGTGACCTTCCCCGTACGCACCGGGGCATGACGACTTCGAGGAGTCCGCGGAGACCGGATTCGTGACCGCCGGGGGTGCCGCGACCGCGCCCCGGCTCGGGGCACCGAGGCGGTCGCGACGTGGAACGGCGTCGCCCGGGTCTCCGATCGGAGACCCGGGCGACGCCCTCGCGAGCCGCGCGTCATCGGCCCCCCGGGCCCCTCACCTCGCGCTGGACGGCTTCGGGATCCTCGGCGCGGCCCCACGGGTCAGGGGCGCGCGACGGCCGCGTCCGGTCCCTGGACGCTCAGGGAGTCGGGGTGGGGGTCGGGGTTTCCGTCACGGTGGGGGTCGGCTCGGGAGTGGGGACGATCGGCGTCTCCGTGGGAGGCAGCGGGGTCTCCGTGGGCGGGAGAGGGGTCTCCGTGGGGGGCGCCGGGGTCTCCGCGGGAGGCGGCACCGTGGGGGTCACGGCGGGCGGCGTGGGGCAGATGCTGGGCTCGCGCCACTTGCCGATCCGCCACTTGCTGAGGGACCACCAGTCGCCGCCGCGCCAGAACTTCCTGCTGGGCCGCGTCAGGTCGAAGACGTAGGCGGCCGTCGCCGTCTCGCCCGTGGTCGTCTCGCCCGGCGTCGTCTCACCGGGCGCCGGGGCGGTCGGGATCGTCTCACCGGGCGCCGGGGCGGGCGGCGTCGTAGCGGTCGGCGTCGGGGCAGGCGGCGGCGTCTCACCCGGGGCTGTGACGGTCGGCGTCGTGGCAGGCGTCGTCTCGCCCGGCGTCGGGGCAGGCGGCGGCGTCTCGCCCGGGATCGTCTCACCCGGGGTCGTGGCGCCCGTCGTCGTGGCGGTCACCGAGACCCAGTCTCCCTGCCTGACCACGTTGCCCCGCCGTCCCGAGAGGGACTTGGTGGAATCGGTGATCGCGTACACCTTCTCGAAGCCGTCCTGGCTTCGCACCGTGATCGAGTCCTCCGCCACAGCGATCGCCTCACCCGTCTGGGCGAACACCGTGAAGCCGCAGCCGTCCTTCGCCGGCAGCACGAACTCGCCGTGCAGCGCGCCGGGGAACGCCACCGGCGGTATCTTGGGCGGCGTCGTGGCGGTGGGCCCCGGGGTCGGCGTCAGGGTCGGGGTCAGCGTGGGATCCGGGGTGGGTGTCTCGCTCACCGTCACCGTCACGCTGGGAGTCGGCGTCTCCGGCGGCGTGGGAACGGGCGGCGGCGATGCCGCTGACGCCGAGGACACCCCGACGCCGCCCGAGGCCGCCAGCACGACGGCGGTGGCGAGGACCATCGGGCGTGGAATGCGCCAGGGTGCTCTGCCCGATCCGCTCGACGACACCTCGTTGGAACTGCCGGGGTTTGTTCGCGTCACCTTGTCCTCCATCTGGTTTGATCCGGAACCAGCGGGGGCGTCGAAGGGGTGCCTACGCCCGCCGCCGAGACCGAGGACCACCGCCCGGTCGTGGTCCTCCGTCCAGGGCGCGGGGAACAGTGCCCGCTTCACGCGAACCCATGCAAGCAAAATAAGTGCATGACACCCTAAATCGGGCTTTTCAGCAGCTCACCACCGTGTTTAAAAATTCCAATTTCGACCAGATTCGCCCCTACGACGTCCCGCATGCCGTCGGAGGTCTCACGGCCGGGGGTCACCCGAATGCCGTACGGGATGTCCGGTGGGATCCTCAGTCCGCCACGTCGCGGCCGGCGACGACCCTGCCGACGCGGAGCCTGACCAGCCACTCCCCCGGTACGCCGTTGCGCCGGCCGAACTCGTGGGCGCGCTCGCGGCCCATGTACCGGCCGCCGATCTCGGTGGCCCACCTCAGCAGCTCGTCCGCGTCCGCGGAGAGGGTGACAAGGCCTTCGATCATGACGTAGGAGAACGGCGGGGTCTCGTCGTCCACGCACAGGACCCCCCTGGGGTCGCGCCGCAGGCTCCTGCCCTTGACGCTGCTCTCGTGGGTGGTGAACACCACGTCGTCCCCGTCGAGCACGAACCAGATCGGCGTCACGTGCGGCCTGCCGTCGGCCCTGACCACCCCGAGCTTGCCGGTACGCGTCCCCGTCATCACGAACTCACGCCATTCGGCGTCCGTCATCTTCTCCATCCGACGATTGTCGTCAGCCCGTCTCCCGAACGAGCGCCGGGACACGCCGCCGGGCGCGTGCGCGCCTCGGCGTGCTCAGGAGTAGGCGGCGACCATCCCGACGACCACACCGGCGAGCGAGACGAGCGTGAGGAGGCATCCGAGGACCACGGCGGCCCGGCGGCCCCGCCGCGCCCCGGAGACGTGGAGGAGGACGTACGGCAGGAAGCCCAGCACGCCGACGCCGAGGAAGGGCATGGTCAGCGCGGCCAGCACACCGGAGGTGCCGGTCGGTACGGCGCGGTCGCCCTCGGGGGTGAGCCGGGCCCGCCTGACGTCACCGGCGGTGGAGTCGGGTGAGGCGTCGACCGGGATCGCGTCGCCGCCGCCGTCGGGCGCGAAAGCGCCCTTGCAGTCGTAGCGGCCCCGGCCCAGGTCCTCGCACGAGACGACCGTGAGCGTTCCGGGGACGCCGATGGAGCCCGTCGCGAGCTTGAGGCCGGGCACCGCGACCACGAAGGGCAGCACTCCCAGCCCCGTCCAGAGGACCAGCAGAACGGCCATGCCGACCTTCCCCGGCGTGCGTCCCGGTCCGGGGGCCGGCACCGGCTGGAAGGCGTTCGCGATGTCGTCGAATGCGCTGCTCATGGGGAGAGGATGGGGCACGCCACTTGTGAACTACCTGTTCATGGCTTGTCGCGGACCGCCCTGGCCTCCGCCTCGGCGGCGTCCAGCTTGGCGGCCTCCTCGGGGGTGGGCGCGGTGCCGCCGAGGTGGCGGGGCTGCCACCAGACGCCCGGCGGGATCTCCGGGTAGCTCCGCTGCGCCTTGTCGAGCATCTCGGCCATGCGCTCGCGCAGGTCCGCGGTGACGGCGTCGTAGTCGTCGCCGCGCTGGGGGTACATCGGCTCGCCGACCTGGATCGTGATCGGCACGTGCCGCTGCAGCAGCTTCTTGGGGTGACCCTTGGTCCACAGCCGCTGGGTGCCCCACAGGGAGACCGGGATCATCGGCACCTTGGCGCTGACGGCCATCCGGACCGCGCCGTTCTTGATCTCCTTGATCGTGAAGGACCGGCTGATCGTGGCCTCGGCGAACACGCCGACGACCTCACCGCCCTTGAGCGACTTCAGCGCCGCGCCGAACGCGGCGGCCCCGGCCGCGCGGTCGACCGGGATGTGGTGCATGCCGCGCATCAGCGGTCCGGAGATCCGGTGGTCGAACACCTCCTTCTTCGCCATGAAACGCACCAGGCGCCCGGAGGGACGCGCGGCCAGACCGGCGAAGATGAAGTCGAGATAGCTGATGTGATTGCTGACCAGCACGGCCCCGCCGGTCCGCGGGATGCGCTCCGCGCCCTCGATGCGGATTTTGAGGTCCAGCGCACGGAACAAGGTCAACGCCGCCCCGATGACCGGGGGGTACACGATCTCAGCCATGGCTGAACCGTACCTCAGCTCTCCCCCCGGCCCGACCTCCCCCGATCCTCTTGCGGACGCCCTCGCGGGGCCGGGCCTCAGTGCCCCCTGAACGCCTCCTCCAGCCACCACGATCCGCGCGCGCGGCTGACCCTGGCGTGGACCAGCAGGGGCCGGTCACGGTCCCCCTCCAGCCACCGGGCCACCGCGACGAGATCCTCCCGGGTCCGTACGGTGACCGCCTCGCAGCCGAAGCCGCGGGCGACGGCGGCGATGTCGGCGGGCGGGAAGGTCACGGTCTCCAGGGGGTGCCCGTCCGGGCCGAAGTGGTGCACCTCGGCACCGTAGCCGTCGTCGTCGTACACGACGATCACCATCGGCAGGCCGAGTCGTACGACCGTCTCCAGCTCGGCGACGCCCATCAGCGCGCCGCCGTCGCCCAGCGCGGCCACCGGGAGCCGGTCCGGCTGGGCCAGGGCCGCGCCGATCGCGGTGGCGAGGCCGAGGCCGATCGACTGGAACGCCTGTGTGAAGCAGAAACCCCGCTCATCAGGGACATCGAGAAACATCGACGGATATCCCATGAAATTTCCGGAGTCGATGGAGACCACGCGTTCCGCGGGGAGCAGGTCGTCCAGCGCGATCGTCAGCGTCCGGGGGTCGATCCTGCCGTCGCCGCTCTCGTCGGTGTAGGGAACGTCCCGCCAGCGGTTCTCCCCGGCGATCCGCGCGGCCAGCCCCGCCGAGCGGTACCCGGCTCCGCCGGCGCCCGGGACGCCGGCGCTCGCACCGCCCGGGACTTTCACCTCGTCACGCGATACACCGTCACCGTCGCTGTCACCGTCACGATCGCCGTCACCCTCGCCGTCGCCGTCGCCCTCGCCCTCGCCCTCGCCGTCACCCTCGCCCTCGCCGTCACCCTCGCCGTCGCCGTCGCCGTCGCCGTCGCCGAGCAGGCGAGCGGTGGCCCGCGCGGTGAGGGCGGCGTCACCGGCCACGCCGAGGTGGACGGGCCGGTGAGCACCGAGCGCGGCCTCGTCCAGGTCGACCTGGACGACGGTGGTGTCGCGGCCGATCAGCGTGCCGTGGCGCATGGTCCACATGTTGAGGGCGCAGCCCCAGCCCACGAGCACGTCGGCGTCGCGGATGAGCTCGACCGTGAGCGGCGAGGCGAACCCGCCGCTCACGTCCAGATCCCACGGACTGCCCCGGAAGAGCCCTTTCGCCACGGCGGAGGTGGCCAGCAGCGCCCCGGCCCGCTCGGCGAGTTCCTCGATCTCGCGCCGGGCCCCGCGTGCGCCCCGCCCGGCCACGAAGACGGGACGGCGGGCCGCCGCGAGGATCTCCGCCAGCCGGGCGACCCGCTCGACCCCGGGTTCCCGCGGCGGGACGACCTCACCGGATCCCGGCCACCGGACGGCCTGCCCGGATTCCGGTACGGCCGCCCCCGGCCCCTCCCCCTCCGCGACGGCCGCCGGAGCCTCCCGGCCCGCGTCCGGGACGGCCAGGCCCTGAACCTCCAGCGGAAGGTTGAGCAGGACCGTACGGCGTCCGTCGCGGGCGGCGCGGAACGCCTCGGCCGTGTCGGCGGCGGCGGTCTCCGCCGACCCGATCCGCATCGCGACGGCACCCACCGCCTCCGCCAGCGTGACCTGGTCGACGAAGAAGTTCGAGCGGGGCTCGGTCACCTCTCCGGCCAGCACGACGAGCGGGGTGCGGCTCTTGGCGGCCTCGGCGATGCCGGTCATCGCGTTGGTGAGCCCCGGCCCCTGGTGGACGCTGAGCACGGCGACCTCGCCGCTGAGGCGGGCGTAGGCGTCTGCCATGGTCGCCGCGCCGCCCTCGTGGCGCGCGGCGACGTAGCGCGCGCCGTACGCGACCAGGGCGTTGGTCACGTGGAAGTTGCCGCTGCCCACCACCCCGAAGGCGGTGCCCACGCCGAGCGAGGCGAGGGTCCGCCCCACGACCTCGGCGACGTTCACCTCTCGACCAGGGCCAGCACCCGCAGCGGGCTGCCCGAGCCTCCGGCGATGGGCAGCGGCGGGGCGACGACCACGGCGCCGGTCACCGGGAGCCGGTCGAGGTTGCGCAGCTGGGTCAGGCCGTACTTCCCCGCGCCCAGCAGGAACGAGTGGCACGGGAAGGCGGGGTCGAAGCCGTGCGCGGCGCCCGCGTCGGTACCGACGGTCTCCACGCCCAGCCCGGCGATCGGGGTCTCCTCGGCCAGCCACCGGGCGCACTCGACCGAGACGCCGGGCGTGTGCGGGCCCGTCTCGTTCGCGTTCAGGAAGCGCTCCTGGTCGTGGGAGCGGGCGTCCCAGCCGGTGCGGTAGAGCAGCCATCCGCCCTCCGGCAGCGGCCCGTTGGCCTCCTCCCATGCCTTGACGTGCGCGATCTCCAGCAGGAAGTCGGCGTTCTCGGCCGCCTCGGCGGCGAAGTCGAGGACCACGGCCGGGGCGATCAGCCGCTCGACCGGCACCTGCGAGACGTCCTCGCCGTCCTTGCCGGTGACCCAGTGGACGGGAGCGTCGAAATGGGTGCCGGTGTGCTCGCCCGTCACGATGTCGTTCCAGTACCAGGCGGGGCCGCGGTCGTCGTAGCGGCTGATCTCCTTGAGCGCGAACGGGACGGTGTTGCCGAACGGCTCCGGCAGCCGCAGGATCGGCGTCTCCGACGACAGCGGCGCCGTCAGGTCGATCACCTCGATCCCGCCGTTCCGGATGCTCTCCACCAGGTTCCGCAACACCGACATGACGCCTCCAACGGGACTCCAACGGGACAGGACCTCGGCAGATCCTCCTACAGCGCCGCCTTCGCCCGCCACCTTCGCGTGCCCACCGGTCCTCCCTGCCCGGCGACGGCCGCGCGCCGGTCCCGCCCGCCCCGGTCCGGCCGAGACATCGAAGCCGGGAAGGAAGCCGGGAAGAGCTTCCGCGGCCGATGCTTGCCATCGCCCGCGAACAGGGCGAGTTTGGGAACTGTGAAAAAGCTCATCAACGATGTCGAGTCCGTCGTTCCCGATGCGCTGCGCGGCGTCGCGGCGGCCCATCCCGGGCTGCGGGTGGACGTGGACAACCAGATCGTGTTCCGGGCCTCGGGACCGCGCCCCGGCAAGGTGGGCCTGGTGTCCGGCGGCGGGTCGGGGCACGAGCCGCTGCACGCCGGATTCGTGGGGTACGGCATGCTCGACGCGGCCTGCGCCGGTGAGATCTTCACCTCCCCGGTACCCGACCAGATGATCGAGGCCACCGCGGCGGTGGACGGCGGGGCGGGCGTCCTGCACATCGTGAAGAACTACACGGGCGACGTGCTGAACTTCCAGATGGCCGCCGAGCTGAGCGGCGAGGAGGGGGTGCGGGTGGAGAGCGTGCTGGTCGACGACGACGTGGCCGTGCGCGACTCCCTCTACACGGCGGGACGCAGGGGCACCGGCGCCACGCTGTTCGTCGAGAAGATCGCCGGGGCGATGGCCGAGACCGGCGCGCCGCTGGCCGAGGTCGCGCGGGTGGCCAGGGAGGTCAACGCCCGCAGCCGCTCCTTCGGGGTCGCGCTGAGCCCCTGCACCACACCCGCGGCGGGCATGCCCACCTTCGATCTCGCCGACACCGAGATCGAGCTGGGCATCGGCATCCACGGCGAGCCCGGCCGGACGCGCTCGGCCATGCGCCCGGCCCGCGAGCTGGTCCACCTGGCGATGGACGCCGTCCACGAGGACCTGCCGATCTCCGGCGACACCCTCGTGATGGTGAACGGCATGGGCGGCACCCCGCTGATCGAGCTGTACATCGCCTACGCGGCCGTCGTGGAGCACCTGGCGGAGAAGCAGGCGCGGGCGGCGCGTAACCTTGTCGGCAACTACGTGACGAGCCTCGACATGCAGGGATTCTCGATCACGGTGTGCCGGTTGGACGAGGAGCTCACCCGGTTGTGGGACGCCCCCGTCGAAACCCCCGCGCTGCGCTGGGGCCGCTGATGGCCTCCGGCACGGACGCCGCCCCGAACACCGGCACGAACACCGGCACCGATACCGAGACACACACCGACACGGACGACACCGAGATGAACACCGCGATGGACACCGCCCTTTTCGCCGCCTGGATCGAGGAGACCGCCAGGACCGTCGCCGCCGAAAAGGAGCGGCTGACCGGCCTGGACGCCGCGATCGGCGACGCCGACCACGGCGTCAACCTCGACCGGGGCCTCACCGCGGTCACCACGGCCCTGGCCGGCAAGGAACCCGGCACCCCGGGATCGCTGCTGGTGCTGGTGGGCAACACCTTGATCCGCAAGGTCGGCGGGGCGTCCGGCCCCCTGTACGGCACGGCGTTCCGCGAGGCGGGCAAGACGCTGGGCGACACCCCCGAGGTGTCCGTCGCGCAGCTCCACGCCGCCCTGGAGGCCGGGCTCGCCGGGGTGCGCAAGCTGGGATCCGCGGCCGAGGGCGACAAGACCATGGTGGACGCCCTCGCCCCGGCCGTGCGGGCACTGGAACAAGCCGTACAGGACGGGAAGGACCCGGCGGAGGCGGTCGGGGCCGCGGCGGCGGCGGCCCGTACCGGAGCCGAGGCGACGATCCCGATGCAGGCCCGCAAGGGCCGGGCCAGCTATCTCGGGCCGCGCAGCGTGGGCCACGAGGACCCCGGCGCCGCCTCCACCGCGCTCATCCTCTCCGCCCTGCACGCGGTGGTGGCACGATGACCCGCTCCCCGCTCCGGCCGGAGGCGGGCGGCCGCCGGCTCGCACCCGGTCGCGAACCGGCCGGCGGACCCGTGGTGAGCCCGTGGTAGGCATCGTCCTCATCTCGCACAGCGGCCCGCTGGCGGCCGAGGTGGCGCTGCTGGCCTCGCAGATCGGCGGCACGAACGTCCCGCTGGCCGCCGCGGGCGGCACCGAGGACGGCGGCCTCGGGACCAGTCCCGACCTGGTGGCGGCGGCGATCGAGGAGGTGGACCGGGGAGACGGGGTGATCCTCATCCCCGACCTGGGAAGCTCGGTGCTCACCGCCCGGCTCTTCGCGGACGAGCGCGTGGTCATCGCCGACGTGCCGTTCGTGGAGGGGGCGATCTCGGCCGTCGTGTCGGCGGGCACCGGCTGTGCGCTGCGGGCCGTGCTCGCGGCGGCCGAGGAGGCGAGGACCTTCCGCAAGCTCTGACGCGCGACCCCCGCCCTCCGGGGAGGGCGGGGTCCGGCGTGCACGCGAGGCCGGGGCGGTGGTGTGGGGATCGTCCTGGTTCGGCGGACGCGCGGGACGGGCCGGCGCGTGGCCACGCGGAGACCGTCCCGGTTCCGGCGGACGCGCGGGACGGGGCTAGCGCGTGGCCAGCAGGCCCTCCAGCAGGCCGAGGACGGCCTGGACCGGAGGGGGCGTGGTGCCGAACTCCACGTCGGTCCCGCTGACGGAGTCCATCACGCTGACCGAGCTCTGCGGCAGCCCCCAGCGCTCACCGCCGTCGTGACCCACGCCGACCTCGATACCGGCGAAGGTGACGTACTCCCAGTTCTTGAGTTCCCTCCTGAGCGCCTCGTGGCCGCGCACGGTGGCCCACTCGGCGACGGCCGCGAGGATGTCGCTGAGCGTGTTCTCGCGCTCCTTCAGGTCTCCGGACTGGAGTTCCTCGATCTGGCGGTCCAGCTCGGCGCGCTGGGCGAGGAGTGCGTTGAGGTCGCTCATAGGGGGGCCTTTCAGGGGAGGTGAGAGGTATGCGGGTGGAAGCGGCGCGTTCTACTGAAGGTTGTTCACGAGAGGATCGGGCCTCCACCCGGGCAGAACCCCGCCGCGATCCGCGAGCTGCCGGAGGCTTCGCCGATCGCCGGAGAGGACATTGCCGTCATGCGTCACATAATGGTGCCGTACGAGCCCACCCGGCGTCGATCCGTCTCGGGGAATCATCACCGCTCAGAGGCATCTGGCATCGAGACGGCCGCTCGTGTCGTCGTCTCCCCCGCCACCCGGCGGTCGCCCCGGGAGCGGTGGGTCAGGGTACGGCGTCGCGAGCCCGGGCGGTGAGGTCGAGATACTCCGCACGGCCCAGCGTCCGGACCTCGAAGCCGAGCCCGCGTCGCGCGGCGAAGCGGTGCGCGTCCTCCGGCGGCCACGGGCCGGGCAGGTGGCGGACGGGCCTGCCCTCGCCGTCCACCACGAAGAGCCCGGACAGCCTCTCGTGGCGGTAGGCCATCAGGCCGGCCGCGCAGCCCAGGTCAGGCCCGATCTCCAGGTCGTCGGGGACCATCCGCGCGCCGAGCCCGACGCGCAGCGTCCTCCCGTGCGGGACGCGTGCCGTCCTCCCGCGCGGGACGGAGAGGTACGGCCCCCCGGGTGGCCCGAGCGCGGCACCGCGCCGGATGCGCGAGGCGTGCCACGCCTCGCGCACGGGCTTCAGGACGACGAGCAGGGGGGCGAAGAAGACCGCCAGCCACTTGGCGTCCAGCAGGTCCAGCAGCATCCCGCCCAGCGCGGACAGCCCCCGCCACGCGAACCAGCCGCCCGTCGTGACGACATAGGCCATCGCGAACAACCCCGCCGCCCCGGCGCAGACCGCGACGGTCTTCTTGGCCCTGGACATCCGGGGGATCTCCAGCCCGGTGAGGCGCGTCCAGCCGGGGGCCCGCCTGCTCAGCGCGGTGCGGACCGCCCTCGGCGGCGCCACCAGGGCATCGTGCACGGGAAGTCTCCGGCCGGCCGCGAAGGCGGCCACCTCGTGGGCCGGCCACTCGCCGGGAAGGTCGGCGAGCACCAGCCCGTCGGCGTCGAGCACGGCGAGCCCGGTGAGGGAGCGCGTCTCCTCCTTGCCGGAGACGAGCACCCGGCGCTCGTACCGGTAGTGGTACAGGGAGGCGGGCATGAGCCGCAGCGAACGCCCCGCCACCGGATCCGCCGCGACCAGCGTCCGGCCGTCCCAGCTGAGCGTGGTCGCCGGGCAGGGCGCGCCCTCCAGCGCACCCTCGCACGGCCGGAGCTCGCCGGACACCTCGTCGTACGGCCGGAGCCGGAGCGCCACCTCGTAGGGAGAGTGGGTGCCACGCACCGGCAGCCCCACGTCCGCCGTGTTGCGCCACCCACGCGCCCGGGTCTCGATGTCGGCGTAGCCCTCCCGCTCCGCGGCATGGGGCCGATACTCGAAGAGCAGCCCGGCGTGCACGGCGAACGCCTCCACCAGATGGCGGGGCCTGGCCCCCGGGGAGTCGAGCATGCCCCTTCCCGCGGCGTTCAGGACCGCGACCCCATAGACGACCCCGTTCTCCCGGGGAAGGCGGTACATGACCAGGCGGGCCGCACGTTCCTCACCGGTGAGCGGCAACCGGATCGGATGGCGCCCCGGCACGTCGACGACGAGACAGTTTTCGTCCACACGCATCTCACACCCGCCCCCGGCGAGCGATCGTGTCACCCCTATCGCCACCCCTGCCTTTCCCCCGGCGATGCCTCCCGCTTTCCTGGAACGACGCATGAAGCGTCCACAAAGTTCCAACGCCGGAGATAACGTCGTCTCTGATATTGACGATGTTCCAACGCCCACCCTAATATCGTCTCTGGTAGAGACGATGTTCGATGTGTCCGTGGACGCGGGACTCCGCTTCGGGCGTGGTAGTAATGGGACCCACGGAGAGGCCGGACAGACAAGTTGGTACGCCATGACCGAGCACTTCCTCGGCGTTCTCGGCGTCGGCGAGGCGCTGGGGGTGAGCCGGCACGCGGTGCACAAGTGGCGCTCACGCCATCCGCGCGATTCGCGTCACCCCTTTCCCGAACCCGACGTCGAGGTCGACGGAGCCCCCGGCTGGCGAGCCGATCGGCTGGAGGAGATCGCGCGGTGGCGCGACGGCCTGCCGGGCCGCGGCACGGGCGGAGGCCGTCCTTCCGCCGCACGTCAGGAGTACCTGAGAGCGGCGGCGGCACGTGGCCTGGACCGGGACGAGGCGGTGCGCGCACTCGTCACGTTCACCGAAGAGTTTCCCGAGATGACCGAGCCGGAGATCTGCGCCTGGCTCATCGAGAAATGGCGCGGCTAGCACCTCCGGCGACACACACCAGACGGAAGGCGATGACGCATGCCCGAAATCGGAGGAACCACCGCACCGGGGTTCGAAGGGGTGCGCGAGGCGTTCGCGGCCAACCTGGCCGGCGGGCAGGAGGTGGGCGCCGCGGTCGGCGTCTACCTGCACGGCCGGAAGGTCGTCGACCTGTGGGGCGGGATCGCCGACCCCGCGACCGGCCGCCCCTGGGAGCGCGACACGCTGCAGGTCGTCTTCTCCACCACCAAGGGCGTCACCGCCGCCTGCGCGCACCTGCTGGCCCAGCGGGGCGAGCTGGACCTCGACGCGCCCGTCGCCGAGTACTGGCCGGAGTTCGCGGCGAACGGGAAGGATCACATCCCGGTCCGCTGGCTGCTCACCCACCAGGCCGGGCTTCCCGTGATCGACCACCCGATCACCCCGGCGGAGGCGATCGCCTGGGACCCGATGGTGAACGCCCTGGCCGCCCAGCGTCCCGCCTGGGAGCCGGGCACCGAGCACGGCTACCACGCGCACACCTACGGCTGGCTGGTCGGAGAGGTCGTCCGCCGGGTGACCGGCCGCAGCCTCGGCACCTTCCTCGCCGAGGAGATCGCCGCGCCGCTCGGCCTGGACCTGTGGATCGGACTGCCGGAAACCGAGCTGCACCGGGTCAGCCGGATCGTCGCCGCCCCCGTCGACCTGGACGCGTTCGCCCGGATCGACCTGGACGCTTTGCCCGAGCCCGCGCGCGAGGTGATGCGGGCCTACGCCGACCCCACCTCGCTGACCAGGCGGGCGACGAGCGTCATCACGCCGATGCCGAACCACGACGACCCCGCCGAGCAGGTCGCCGAGATGCCCTCGACCAACGGCATCTGCACGGCCCGCGCGCTGGCCCGTTTCTACGCCGCGCTCATCGGCGAGGTCGACGGACACCGCATCCTCACACCCGCCACCCTGGCCGCGGCGACCGCGGAACAGACCGGCGGTGTCGACCGCGTCCTGCGGGTGCCGGTCCGGATCGGCACCGGTTTCGGCCTGCCGACCCCCGACGCCTTCTGGTACAGCCCGACCGCCTTCGGGTTTCCCGGCTACGGCGGATCGCTCGGCTTCGCCGACCCGGCGACCGGCCTCGCCTTCGGCTACGTCATGAACCACATCCAGGAAGGCGTGCCCGACCGCAGAGCCGCCGACCTCCTGGAGGCGGTCCACGACGCGATCGGGGCCGGGGCCCGATAGGACCCCGGGGTGCGGGCGACGGGGAGGTACGGGGCCGGTCATCCTCCCGGCGTGCTCGAAGATCCTGTCCTGGGCCGCCGCGGGAGCGGGACACTCCCCCGGACGTGACCGGCCGTCACGTCCGCGGCGGTCGGGACACGGCCTACTCCTCGATGGCTCCGCCGACGCGCCGGAGATGCCGCCGGAAGGTGTACGAAGGATCGGCGTCGCGCCGCGCCAGGTAGTCGTCGAAGGCCGTCTGCCGGCGCAGCGTCTCGCCCTCCCGGATCCTGCGGGCCTGCTCGCGCTCGGTCCGCCCGATCCGGCGCGCCGTCGCCAGCACCCCCTCGACGTGCTCGGCGGCGACGAACAACACGCCGTCGTCGTCGCCGAAGACGACGTCGGCGGCGCTCACCAGGTGCGGCCCGAATCGCGCGGTGGCCAGCGCCTCGGGTTCCCGTTCGTCCAGCCGCACCGGACCGGGCGGGTAGCGGCCGTAGCTGAACACCGGAAGTCCGATCTCCGCCAGCTCCGGCGTGTCGCGGTGCAGCCCCCACACCACCAGGCCCGCCATCCCCGCCGCCTCGGCCTCCAGCACCGCCAGGTCGCCGACACACGCCTCGTCCTGGCGCCCCCCGTTGTCGACGACCAGCACGTCACCGCGCCCGGCCCGGCCGAACGCCTCCAGGAACACGTCCACGCTGCCGTAGTGCCGCGCCGGCAGCGCGCGTCCCGCGATCCGGTGTCCGGGGACGACCGGGCCGATGCCGGGCGGCGCGGCGCGCAGGGGCAGGCCGCCGCGGACGCAGGCATCGGCCACCAGCGGCGTGGACAGGTCGGCGAAAGCCTCCAGCATGGCGTTCTCCCCTGCTCGGGCCTCCTCGGCGCCGGCGGCGCGCGGACGCGGCGAGGGGGACGTCGACGGTGTCCCCGATCTTACCGAGCGGCACAACCGGCACCGGGATCCGCTGACGGCCGATCCCGGTGCCGCTCAAGCCGGGACCGTGGTCCGGGCCGCACCGCCAGGGCGCCCTCAGCCGCCGACGGCGCAGTCCCTTCCGTTGAGGGTGAAGCTCGCGGGGGTGGGCGGGGGACCGCTGGACGAGGCGACGAACCCGACCTGCACCGTCGAGCCGGGGGCGATGACCCTGTTCCAGTGCTTGCTCGTGCCGACGATCCGCGAACCGGTCTGGCTCCAGTCCGCCGACCAGCCCGAGACGAGGCGCACGCCCGGCGCCGGGTAGTCGACCGTCAGCGTCCAGTCCTCGAACGCGATCGTGCCGTTGTTGCGCACGGTGATGTTCGCGGTCAGCCCCGAACCCCACGTCGTCGCCCGGTACGACACCGTGCACGACGGCGGCAGCGGGCTCGGGGAGGGGAGACCTTCCCTGGCCAGGACGGACAGCGGGTCGGACGGCGCGCTGAGGTTGCCGGCCGCGTCCCTGGCGACCACGACGTAGGTGTAGCGCTGCCCGATGACCACCCCGGGCCCTCCGGAGCCCTGGTACGAGGGATAGGTGGTGGTGCCGACCTTGGCGTAACCCGTCGCGGTCTCGCGGTAGACGTCGTATCCCGTCACCGCCACGTTGTCGCTCGACGGCTGCCAGCAGAACGCGACGCCCCGGTAGTCCCACAGGCAGGGCTCGCTCAGGCCGGTCGGCCTGGACGGGGGCACGCGGTCGCCCGGCAGCGGGGTCGGCGAGGCGGTCGGGGTCATGCCGACCGTCGCGGACACCGTGATCAGGGTGGAGGGCGGGCTGACGTTGCCCGCCGCGTCCCTGGCCACGACGTACATCGTGTACGAGCGGTTCAGCTCGCCCGAGAAGCCGCCGATCGTGCCGGTCGTGGTGGCGGCGAGGACGAAACCGCCGGCGTCCAGGCGGTACAGGTCGTAGCCGACGACCCCCGTGTCGTCCGTCGAGGGGTCCCAGCAGATGGAGGCGTAGCCGGTCGGGGTGGAGGCCTGCGGCACCGGGCAGGGCCGCGTGCCGGCGGGACGCGTCGGCGGGGTGGTGTCGTCGGCCGCCCCCGCCGGAGCGGCCACGTACGGGGCGCCCCTCGCCGGGGCGGCGGCCAGCGCCGTCTCTCCGGCCGGGCCGATCACCAGTGCGGCGGCGAGTAACGCCAGGGAGAGGAATCCGAGGGTGAGAAGGACCGCCACAAAGGATCGCCTGCCGAGTTGCATGATGCCCCTATCGAACCGCGTCGGCGTGTGACCCCCCGCAGGAATTGTGAATCATCTTCGGCACCCCGTAAAGCCGCGATGTCGCCGGTCGACGAAAGCGCAGGTGGGCGCGGGTGGATGCGTCATTATGGCCGCATATGGGCTCTCGGTGTACCGCGACGGGAACCAGCCGTTGTCGTCCCCGGTGTTCCGCGCCGTTAAATCTTCCCGGTTGACGTGTCCGGGCCTTTTGCCCGCCGATTCTCTCGCGGAGGGACGGTCAGAAATGATCTTGCAAATCGAGCCGGGGCCTTTACGATGTAGATTTATTACCGGATCGCGGTCACGAGGACGGCCGGGCCCCGGAAGGGGCACGCCGGTCACCGCCCGAGGGTGCTCTCCCTGACCATGAGCCGGTAGCCCGCGCCCACCTCCTTCGGGGGGCGGTCGGCGGGGCCGTCGATCCGCTGCTTGAGCAGGTCGACCGCGGTCCGGGCCAGCTGGGCCTTGTCGGGGGCGACCGTGGTCAGCGTCGGGGTGCTGAAACGGCCGTCCTCGATGTCGTCGAGGCCGGCCAGCGCGACGTCCTCGGGCACTCGCAGGCCGGCGGAGAGGACGGTCCGCATGGCGCCCAGTGCCAGCAGGTCGTTGAAGCAGAAGACCGCGTCGGGCGGTTCGGCGCGCTTCAGCAGCGCGGCCATCGCCGCCGCCCCCTGGTCCCTGCGGTAGCGCTCGACCGTGGCGACCGTCTCGGGCAGCCCGTGGGCGGCCATGGCCTCGCGGTACCCGGCGAGGCGGAGCGGGGCGGTGCCGCTGGCGGCGTTGTCCTCGGCCCCCAGCGCGGCGACGCGGGTGCGGCCGAGCCCGATCAGGTGCTCGGTGACGTCTCGCGCCGCCCGTACGTTGTCGATGGCCACGTGGTCGGCGGGACCGTCGTGGATCCGCTCGCCCAGCAGCACGAGCGCGGTGGCGTCGGTGCGCGCCGCGAGCTCGTCGGCGCCGATGGCGATGGGACTGAGGATCACCCCGTCCACCCGGTGGTCGCGGACCCCGTCCAGGATGCGCCGCTCCCGCTCCAGGCGGCCGTCGGTCTGCTCGATGACCACCAGCCACCTCAGCTTGGCCGCGGCGTCGATGACGAACCTGGACAGTTCGGCGAAGTAGGGGGCGTCGAGCTCGGGCAGCGCCAGGGCGATCACGCCGGTGCGTCCCTGACGCAGGCTTCTGGCCGACAGGTTGGGCCGGTACTCCAGCTGGGAGAGCGCCTCCTCGACCTTGGCCCGCGTCACGGGCGACACGTGGGCGTACCCGTTGACAACGTTGGAGACGGTCTTCACCGACACCCCCGCCAGGCGCGCGATGTCGCGCAGGCTCGCACCCACCCGCTCCCCCATTCCCGCCGCGGTCTCCGCCGCCCGGCCCGGCCGACGCTCCACGGACCGTACGAGATCCGATTGCGACGATCGTAACGCCCCGGTATCGACTTCCGGAGCACCTGTTTACAACGTTGAAACAACGTTGTAGAAACCCCCTACCACGAAATGTCGCGTTAACAGAGAGGTCGTGTCTTGGCGACCACCGCCCGTCTCACCCTGGACCCCGCCTTCCGGATCGGCCCGGTGGAGCCCCGGCTCTTCGGTTCCTTCGTCGAGCACATGGGCCGCTGCGTCTACACCGGCGTCTTCGAGCCCGGCCACCCGCTGGCCGACGCCGACGGCCTGCGCACCGACGTGCTGGAGCTGACCCGCGAGCTCGGGGTGACGCTGGTCCGCTACCCCGGGGGCAACTTCGTCTCCAACTACCGCTGGGAGGACGGCGTCGGCCCGGCCGAGGAGCGGCCGGCACGGCTGGACCTCGCCTGGCGGAGCCTGGAGGGCAACCGCTTCGGGCTCAACGAGTTCATGGCCTGGGCCGCCAAGGCCGGGGTCGAGCCGATGATGGCGCTCAACCTCGGCACCAGAGGGGTGGCCGAGGCGCTGGAGCTGGTCGAGTACACCAACTACCCCGGCGGCACGCGCCTGTCGGACCTGCGCCGCTCGCACGGCGTCGACAAGCCGCACGACGTGCGGCTGTGGTGCCTGGGCAACGAGCTGGACGGCCCGTGGCAGATGGGTCACAAGACCGCCGCCGAGTACGGCCGGCTCGCCGCCGAGACCGCGCGGGCCCTCAAGCGCTTCGACGACGGCCTGTCGCTGGTGGCCTGCGGCAGCTCCAACAGCGGCATGCCGACGTTCGGCGCCTGGGAGGCCGAGGTGCTGGAGGCGACGTACGAGATGGTCGACTACATCTCGCTGCACGCCTACTACGACCCCTCCGACGGCGACGCCGACTCCTTCCTCGCCAGCGGCGCCGACATGGAGCACATGATCCGCTCGATCACGGCCACCGCCGACCACGTGGGCGCGAAGCTGCGCAGCAAGAAGCGGATCAGGCTCTCCTTCGACGAGTGGAACGTCTGGTACCAGAGCCGTTTCTCCGGCGAGTCGTCGCTGGACTGGGAGGAGCGCCCGCGGCTGATCGAGGACACCTACGACGTGACCGACGCGGTGGTGGTCGGCAGCCTGCTCATCACGCTGCTGCGCAACACCGACCGGGTCGGCGTCGCCTGCCAGGCACAGCTGGCCAACGTGATCGCCCCGATCAGGACCGAGCCGGGCGGCCCGGCGTGGCGGCAGAGCATCTTCCACCCGTTCGCGCTGACCGCGCGGCACGCCCGCGGCCAGGTGCTGCGGGTGGAGCCGGAGTGCGAGGTGATCCCCACCGCCAAATACGGGGAGGCACCCGCGATCTGGGCGACCGCCACGCACGACGAGGCGACCGGCGAGCTGGTGCTGTTCGTGGTCAACCGCGACCGGAACGCCCCGTGCGCGCTGGAGCTCACGCTGCCCGAGGGGCTGCGGCCCGTGGAGCACCTGGAGCTCACCGACGACGACCTGTCGGCGGTCAACTCCGCCGACGCGCCCGACCGTGTCGTCCCCCGGCCGGGCGACGGCCCGCGCCTGGAGGGCCGCCGCGCCTTCCTGAACCTCTCACCCGTCTCGTGGAACATCGTCCGCTTCGCCGCCCCTTCCCCCCAGGAGTAGGAACATGACCAGTCCTCTGTCCCGCCGCTCGTTCATGGGCCTGACCGGCGCCGCCGGTCTGACCGCCGCGCTGGCCGCCTGCGGCGGCGGCACCAAGCTCGGATCCGGTGCCTCCTCCCCGGCCCCGGCCGCGCCGACCTTCTCCGGCGGGGAGTACTCCGGCCCCAAGGTGACCCTGGACTACTGGAACGGTTTCACCGGCGGCGACGGCCCGCACATGCGGACCATGCTGGAGGCGTTCAACAAGGAGTACGCCGGCCGTATCGAGGTCCGCAACGTCACCCGGCGCTGGGAGGACCTCTACCCGGCCATGCCGACGGCCATCACCGCGGGCAAGGGCCCGGACGTGGCGGTCATCCACAACGACTGGATCGGCACCTTCGCCACCCGCAAGACGCTGATCCCGCTGGACGACGTGGTCGGCGCGCTGAAGCTCAGCGAGTCCGACTTCATCCCCGCGGTGTGGAACGCCGGGATCTACGAGGGCAAGCGCTACAGCGTCCCGCTGGACGTGCACAGCCTGGCCGACTACTGGAACACCTCCCACCTGGAGAAGATCGACCTCGACGACGCCCCCGCCGACAGGGCCGGGTACGAGGACGCCCTGGGCAGGCTGAAGGAGGCCGGGATCGAGAACCCGTTCTGGATGCCCAGCAAGTGGCCGGCCCACCTGATGTTCATGAGCCTGCTCTGGCAGTTCGGCGGCGAGCTCTACAGCGAGGACGGCGCGAACGCGCTCTGGGGCTCCGAGGCTGGCGCCAAGGCCCTGGGCTGGATGGTCGAGCAGATCGACAAGGGCTTCAGCCCGGCCAAGGTCGCCCAGGACAGCCAGTACGCCGCCTTCAAGAACGACAAGGTCAGCTTCACCTGGGACGGCATCTGGCAGATCAACGACCTGAAGACCAACGCCAGGTCGCTGAAGTGGGGCATGTCCCCGATCCCGAACATCGGCGGCACGGCCGCGGCCTGGGCCTCCTCGCACAACTTCGTGATGACCTCCCAGGCGGGCAAGGACCCGAACAAGGTCCAGGCGGCCAAGTTCTTCATCGACCACATCAGCCGCCAGTCCACCGAGTGGGCCAAGGCCGGGATGATCCCGGCGCGCAACTCCGCCCGCCAGGACCCCGCGATCGCCGACCTGCCGCAGATCAGGATGGCCTCCGATGTGAACATCTTCCGCTTCCTGCCGCCGCTGCCCGGCGTCGGCGACGTGCAGTCCAAGGCGCTGGAGCTCGCGGTGGCCAAGGCCGTGCTGAAGCAGGCGTCCCCGGCCGACGCGCTGAAGGAGGGCGTGGCGTCCGCCGACAAGCTGCTCGCCGCCAACAAGCGGAAGTACGGGAAGTGAGCCTGCTCGCCGAGCGGAAGGGCCGGTCCCCCGCCCCCGGGGACCGGCCCCCCGCCGCCGGGACCACGCCCAGGATGCGGCCCTGGACGCCGTACGCCTTCCTGGCCCCCTACCTCGCGCTGTTCGCCGTCTTCATGCTGCTGCCGATCGGCTTCGGGTTCTGGACCAGCCTGCACGAGTGGGACATCAACCTCCCGGACAAGCCGTTCGTCGGGCTGGAGAACTACGCCGAGCTGTTCGACCCGGCCAGCGTGGACGGCTCGCGGTTCTGGACGGCCATGCGGGCCACCGGCATCTTCACCCTCGCGTCGGTGCCGCTGCTCATCGTGCTGCCCCTGCTCACCGCGCTGCTGATGAACGGCCGCTTCGCGGGACGCAACGTCTACCGCGCCGTCTACTTCGCGCCGTACGTGCTGGGCGTGGCGGTCGTCGGGTTCGTCTGGCAGTTCCTGCTGGACGGCAACATCGGCCTGGTCAACCACTACCTCGGCCTGGACGTGCAGTGGACCACCGACGTGCCGCCCGCCTGGGTCGCCCTCGTGGGCGTGACGGTCTGGTGGACGCTCGGCCTGAACTCGGTCATCTTCCTCGCCGGGCTTCAGGACATCCCGCGCGAGCTGCACGAGGCCGCGATGGTCGACGGCGCCTCCGCCTGGCACCGGTTCCGCTCGGTGACCCTGCCGGGGCTGCGGCCGGTCACGGTGTTCGTGGTCAACGCCACGATCCTGGCCTCGGCCAACATGTTCGGCCAGTCCTACATCATCACCCGCGGGGCGCCCGCCGACCAGACGAAGACCGCGATCTACCTCATCGCCGAGACCGGCCTGCGCCAGTTCGACATGGGCACCGCGTCCGCGATGAGCTTCATCCTCGCCGCGTTCCTGATGGTGGCCAGCGCCCTGGTCTTCGGCGCCTTCAGAGACAGGAGCACGCGATGACCCTCGACACCCGGCGGCTGCGGCGCGCCCTGCTGCACCTCGTCCTGGCGGTGATCGCGGCGCTGTACCTGAGCCCGCTGGTCTACATGTTCGTCACCTCGTTCAAGACCCGCGAGGCGGCCGGCTCCACCGAGCCGCAGTGGATCCCCGACCCGATCTCGCTGGACGCCTACCGGCAGCTGCTCGGCAGCGCCGACAGCCCGATCATGACGTGGTTCCTCAACAGCCTCGCCGCCGCCACCGGCCACGCGGCCCTGGTCCTGGTGACCGCCGCGCCGGCCGCGTACGCGCTGGCCCGGCTCCGCTTCCGCGGCCGGAGCACGATCTTCGCGACGGTGGTGGCGACGCTGTTCGTGCCGCCGGTGGTGCTGCTGATCCCCAACTTCCTGATCGTCAACGAGCTCGCCTGGGTGGACAGCCTGCCGGCGGTGATCGTCCCGGCGGCGGCGGGGGCGTTCGGCGTGTTCTTCCTGCGGCAGTTCTTCGTCACCCTGCCCGGGGAGCTGGAGGAGGCCGCCGAGCTGGACGGCTGCAACCGGTGGCAGATCTTCACCACCATCGCGCTCCCGCTGGCCCGCCCGGCGCTGGTCACGCTGTTCCTGCTGTCGTTCCTGACCAACTGGAACGACTTCCTGTGGCCGATCTTCGTGCTGCTCAGCCCCGAGTCCCTCACCCTCCCTGCGGGCCTGGGCAACTTCCAGAGCGCCAACAGCATCCGCTACGACCTGTTGATGGCCGGGGCGGTGATCGCCAGCCTGCCGGTGATCGTGCTCTACCTCGTCGCCCAGCGCTGGGTCATCGAGGGCATCTCCCGTTCGGGCCTGAAGGGATGAGCGGGCCCGCCGCCGGTGGGCTCTCGCCGCCGTCCGCCGCTCGCCCGGAGCGCGAGCCCTCCGCGACCTGCCTCAGCACGAGCTCGCCCGCCTCGCGTCCCGGATGGCGTAGCGATGCATCGTGACGCCCTGCTCGAACGATCGCTGCTCGAGTAGGTCGAGCTCGATCGGCAGGTCGTAGTCGTCGAACAGCGGCCTGCCGAAGCCGAGGATTTCCGGGTGGGTGAAGAGCAGCAGCTCGTCAAGCAGCCCGGCCCGGAGCAGCTGCGTCGCGATTGCCGCGCCGCCCACCCCGATGGGGCCGTCGGTCTCGGCCCGCAGGGCGGCGAGCCGCTCGATCGCGTCGTCTCCGCCGACGATCCGGGTGTCGTGATCGGCGCTGTGGCGGGTGCGGGAGACGAGCACCTTGGGCTTGGCGGTCCAGATCTCGCCGTACTCACGCAAGACGTCCGGCAGCGACGTGTCCTCGCGCGCCCGTGGCCAGAACTCCTCCATGGTCTCGTACATGACCCGGCCCTGGACCATCAGGGCGAGCGTCTGTGCCCGGGCGTTGAACTCGCGGTGCAGTTCCTCGCCGATACGCAGCCACTCGCCCGCGCCGTTGTCCCCCGGAACCTGCTCGATCCGCAGGTCGAGGGACACGTTCATCCAATACACGAAGTGGCCCATCATCTCCTCTTCCACCATAGTGATTGCGTTTTGCAACTACTGTAGTGAGGACGAAATACCTGTCAAGGAGGAATCGTGGAACCACGGTCCGGGTGTCCGATCAACGCCGCCGTCGAGGTGCTCGGAGATCGCTGATCGTTGCTCGTGCTGCGCGACGTCATCTTCGGCGCCCCGCCGAAACCGCACGACGGTCCAGGCCCGTTCGAGCGTCTCGACGCCGCCCACGCCGCGGCCGCCGAGCAGGAACACGCCGGCCGACGGTGACGGAACGGCCCCCGCCCCGACCTTCCTGGGCTCCGGTGGCCTGGCCACCACCGCGCAGGACATGGGGCGCCCTTCCCGGCTCAGCGGCTTCGAACTCGTCCGGGCACGACGACGAGACCGGCGCGCCGATCACCCGTTCGCCGACCGCGTTCGATCACTGATCACATCGGGCACGCTCGTCTGCCCTCGTCCGGCGGACAGGTGTGCTCGCGTGCCCGGAGGGAGAGGCGACCAGTGGCCATGCGGTCCGGCGCGAAGGAGCGGTACTTCCCGTTCGATACTCCGCGGTGGCTTCGCGAAATAGGTTTGATCGGGCTTCAGTACCGTCTGGTGAAATAACCGGCATGACGACACTTCGCGGCAAGGCCCTGTTGTTCCGCTCGATGCACGTCCCCGGCCGGCCGCTGGTACTGCCCAATGCCTGGGACGTCGCCTCCGCGCGTATCGTGACGGATGCCGGCGCCGCCGCGGTCGCCACCACCAGCGCCGGCGTCTCGTGGGCCCTGGGCTATGGAGACGGCGACCACCTGGACCGGGACCGCGGCCTCGACCTGATCGCTCGGGTCGCCGCAGCGGTCGACGTTCCGGTGACAGCCGATGTCGAAGGCGGATACGCGCCCGACCCCGCGGGGGTGGCCGAGACCGTGCGGGGCGTGCTCGCGGCCGGAGCCGTCGGCATCAATCTGGAGGACTCACTTCGCGCGGGCCCGGCCCTGCTGCGTCCCGTCCCGGAGCAGTCCGAGCGCATCGCGGCTGCCCGTGGTGCCGCGGACACCGCTGGTGTGCCGCTGTTCATCAACACCCGAATCGACACGCACCGTCTGCCGGCCGGGGATCCCGCGGTACGGCTGAAGGAAACCCTGGCCCGGGCCGAGGCCTACGTGGCGGCCGGCGCTGACGGGGTGTTCGTTCTCGGGGCTCTGGATGCGGAGACCATCACGGCGCTCGTGCGTGCGGTGTCCGTGCCGGTGAACGTCCTGGCGGGTCCCGGGACTCTCACCGTGCCCGCGCTCGCGGCGTTGGGCGTGGCTCGGGTGAGTGCTGGATCCTCGATCGCCGAGGCGGCCTACGGGCTGGTCGCACGTGCCGCCCGGGAACTGCTCACCGACGGCACCTGCGGAGCCCTTGAGGGCGGTCTTGAGTACGGCACCCTCAATTCGTTGCTGCTGGCAGAACCTGGCCGCTGATCCGTGAGCGGTCCGCGCCGCCCCCGCCCGCCCACACCCGCGCCGCCCGTGACCGCGGCGGCCGACCCGGCGTATGGTCCTTTCCGGAAAGACGGCGGCAGGAAGGTGGGGACCCGTGGCGTGGGCCGGCTACGAGCTGGAGTTCGAGGACACCTTCGAGGCCGACCGCCTCGACGAGGATCGCTGGGTTCCCCGATACCTGCCCCAGTGGAGCGACCGCGCGGCCTCCGCCGCCCGCTACGAGCTGGACGGCGGGCGTCTGCACCTGCTGATCGAGGAGGACCAGCCGCCCTGGTCGCCCGAGCTCGAGGGGCCGCTCCGCGTGTCGTCGCTGCAGACCGGCGTCTTCGCCGGTCCGGTGGGAAGCACGATCGGGCAGCACGGGCGCGGTTCCAGGGCCGTCGTGCGTGAGGCCCAACGCAACGTCCGGCTCTACACCCCGAGGTACGGGCTGATCGAGATGCGGGCCAAGGCGATCGACGACCCGGGATGCATGGTCGCGCTGTGGATGATCGGCTACGAGGACGAGCCGGAGCGCTCCGCCGAGATATGCGTATGCGAGATCTTCGGCCGGGACGTCGGACCGGACAGCGTGAAGGTGGGGATGGGGCTTCACCCGTTCGGGGACCCGGAGATCACCGACGACTTCACGGTGGAGACCCTGCCCGTCGACGCGCGGGAGTTTCACGTCTACGCCGCCGAGTGGACCTCCGAGCACGTCGCCTTCTTCGTCGACGGGCGCCGTGTCCGGACGGTTCACCAGTCGCCGGGCTATCCGATGCAGCTGATGCTGAACATCTACGAGTTCCCCGAGCCGGACGGGTCGCCGAGGCCCGGACACGCCTATCCCAAGCGGTTCACGGTCGACTACGTCAGGGGCTACCGTCCCGTCGCCTCCGGCTGAGCCGGTCGGCGCCGGTCGGCGCCGGCCGGCGTCGCCACCGCCCGCCACCCGGACGCGGGCCGGAGGGACGGAAGCACGCGACGGCCCGGCGGCTCCGGCGTACGGGGCCGGGTGGCCGACACGGGTGGCGCGGACGGCAGCGGCGAGCGCGCGGGCCCCGGAGAAGCGGGGCGGGGACGATGACGATCGAGAGATCGCATCGCGCGGCCCCGGCGTTCATGGTGAGCATGAGCAGTCGCGCACGGAGGAATGAGTAGTCATTACTCTACCTCTCGAATTCCACGGCTGAAAAAGTTTCTCTTATCGAAAACAGTATTCCGATTTCGAAGGGGAAATGAGAATGAAGCTCCGCACCCTGTCCGCGGGACTCGCTGTCGCGGCCGCGGCGGTGATGGTCGCCGGGGGTCCCGCGACCGCCGCGGACGGCCCTTCCGAGGCCGACGTCAGGACCGCCATCCAGCACGCCGTGTCGGGCAAGGCCACCACCGCCGACCTCGAGATCATCAAGAACGACCCCCAGCTGGCCCGTACGGTGCCGGTGTCGGTGAAGGCGGGCGATCCGGTCGTCACCAAGGTCGACCCGCCCCAGAGGCCCGGCGGCCGGGACTCCTCCGCGTCGCGCGCCGCGCTAGCGTCCTACCAGCAGAAATGCTGGGCCGTCGACCACCCGCTGACGCTCACTTCCTGGGCGGGCCTCACCATCTACACCTGGCATCACGCGTTCTCCTACTGCACGGCGAACCAGGTTTCGGGCTGGGAGAGCACCCGTGTCATCTCCGAGCCCCTGTACAACCGACGTGACTACTTCACCGACAAGTCCTCCGTCGCCTACCCGCAGGGCCTGGTCACCGACGTGGTCCGCGCCTTCGTGGGCGCGCCGGTCGGAACCAACACCACCGGCGTCGGGTCGCCCCACTACTCCCACATGGCGCGCGGGGTCAACCTCTGCTTCGCCCAGTTCAACTGCTACGCCAGCAACCTGCCGCAGAGCAAGCTCACCCTCGGTTCGGAAGGCGTCGCGGTGGCGCTCGCCTCCGCCCTGTGAAAACGCCCGCCGTGAATTCGAGAGGATATGGAAACGCCATGAACAATATCGTCAGGAAAGCGGGCGCCGTCACACTCGCCGCGCTCACCGCGCTCACCGTACTGGGCCCGGCCTCTCCGGCGGCCGCCGCGGGCACATACAAATATCTGGAGACGGACAAGGTGGCCTGCCCGGCGTGGGCGACCGGAACCTACTACGACGCCTACCGCCCGACCGGCTATCGCGCCTTCGCGAACGAGTGCCACACCAAGCCCCACGCCTCGAGCGCGCGGGTCCGGCTCGTCACCAGTTGCTCATGGGGCTTGACCTACCGCAGCGAGCCGGCGGCGGTCGTCGAGGGCCGCTGGACGAGCTTCACGACCCCCGCGCGGACCGAGTCCGGCTGCCTGTTCGGGGTCTCCGATTACTGGCTCGAAGCGGTCTGACGCGCCGCCTGCGCCACCCGGGTCCCGCCCCGCCGGCGAAGGCGGGCGGGACCCGGCGACTCCGCGGCCGCGCCGCCCGCGCCCCTGTGCGCGGGCGGCGCGGCCGAGTGGTTCACCTGTTCGTGCGGCCGAGCCGGCCGGTCAGCTCCTGGCGGTTCGAGACGCCGAGCTTCGCGTAGACGCGCTGCAGGTGGTTGTCCACGGTCCTGACGGAGATGGTCAGATTGGCCGCGATGTCCTTGCTGGACATCCCTCCGGAGGCCAGGATCGCCACTTCGCTTTCCCTGGTCGTGAGCGGCACGGCCGCGTCGGCCGCCTGGAGCAGGGGCGTGCGCGCGCCCTCGCACAGGGCGGCGTTCGCGGCCGCCCGCGCGGCGGCGGCGGAGGCCTGCCTGGGGCTGCCGGAACGGCGCCACAGTTCCGCCGCCGCGCCCGCCGCCTCCGCCGCGAGCAGGCTCGCCCCCATCCGGTCGAAGTCGCCGGCCACCGCCATCAGGCCGTCCTGGTCTCCGGCGGCCAGCGCGGCCGCCAGCCGTGCCCGGGCGGCGGTGAAGGGCCCCCCGGCCTTCGCGAGCTCCGCGAGACCGTTCGCCGCCTCCGCGGCGCCGCCGAGCCGCGCGAGGTCCGTCAGCAACATGGCCTCGGAGGAGAACTGCCCCCGCTCGCGGGCCTCGGCCGCCGCCTCCCGCAGCACTCTCCTGGCCGCCCCCTGCTCTCCCCGCGCCACGTGCGTCCACGCCTCGCCGAGCCGTTCCTCGGGCACGTACACCGGCGCCGCGAGGCCGGCGTACTCGGCGAGGGCGGCCTCCGCCGCGCGCACGTCACCCTGCAGCGCCGCGGCCGCCGCGAGCCCGGCGAGGGCGAGTGGACGGATGATCACTGCCTGGGGGCGGGTGTCGTGCGCGATCTCCGCGTACCAGCGGCGCGCCGAGGCCGGGCGGCCGGCCGTCCAGGCGTTGCGGGCGAGCGGGAAGACCAGGAGCGTACGCTGCCACCCGGTCGGCACCCAGCCCGAGTCGGTGTAGGCGCGCTCGGCGGTGACGCGGGCCTCCCGCAGACGTCCGATCTCGGTCAGGGCCAGGACGAGGGCGGACCACGCGGCCGCCTCCTGCGGGGCGTGGCCCCTGCCTTCCGTCCTCGCCTTCGCGCACAGGACCACGGCCCGCTCGGCCCACGGCACCGCCTCCTCGCTCCGGCCGAGAAAGGACAGCGCACTGGCCCTCGTCGCGGCGGCGGCCGTCCACGCTGCCACGCCCGCGATGTCACCCACCGCCGGTTCCTCGTCCGGCATGCCGTCGAGCAGGCCGAGGCTCTCGGCGTGGTGGCCCAGGCTGGAGAGTATGTTGGCTTCGTTCACCTGCAGCGCCCACCGGCCCGCGGCGCTCGTGACGCGGTCGCGCGCCGCGCCGTTCGCGGCGACGGCCTCTTCGCGGGCCGCGCCGCGGCACCACATGAGGTTGTGGGTGCGCGCCAGCGCCACCGCGAGCGCGCGGCTCTCCGTGGTGGCCCACCCGTCGGCCCGGCACAGCACGTCCTCGGCCTCCTGCGGCCGGCCCGCCTCCGAAAGCGTGCGGCCGAGCAGAAGCAGGGCCGGGAAGGTGAGGTCGTCCTCGGGGATCGCCCGGAGGAAACCGAGCGCGCGGGCGTGGTCGTCACCGTACGCGGCGAGCCGGGCGGCCTGGAGGAGGAGGGCCGGATCGGCGGTGCCGGTGCCGGCGAGCCGGTAGGAGGCCAGGCGCATGGCGTCCTCCCGGCGGCGCGAGCCGGTCCGTTCCAGCCCGTCCGCCTGCTCGCGCAGGATCTCCCTGCGCCGCCTCTCGGTGATGCCCGGGGGCAGCACCTCCGTGTAGAGAGGGTGCGCCAGGCGGGCGTACGTGCGCCGTCCCTCCCGTACGACGGTGACGAGTCCGGCTCGCTCCAGCTCGTCCAGGACCTCGGCGCCGGGCTCGCGTTCGAGGTCGGCTACGGACACCGGGCCGCACAGCGCGAGGACGTCGAGAAGGCGACGGCCGCACGGCGCCACCGTCGCGAGCCGGTGGCGGATCAGATCAGTGAGGCGGCGGGTGACCGGAAGGGGCTCGGTGGCGGCCAGCTGCCAGATCTCCCCGTCGTTCGTCAGCCGGCCTTCGGCCAGCGCACCGCGCACCAGTTCGCCCAGATAGAGCGGATTGCCTCCGCTCGCGGCGTGTAATCGGTCGATGCTCTCCCGGTGGACGTGCCCGGCCAGGGCGTGCTGGAGGAGCTCGTTCACCTCCCGCCACGTCAACGGCGCGAGGTCGGCGTGATGGACGGCATCGCCCCGCCCGAGCGTCACGACGCTCTCCAGGGACGAGGCATCCGAGCGCACCGTGCCCACCAGGAAGACGGCACCGGTCTCCATGAGCTGGCGCAACAGCAGGGCCGAGGCGGAGTCGAGCAGGTGCAGGTCATCGATGAGCAGAACGAGACGGGCCGGTGCGCCGTAGGCCCGCGACATGAGCCGGACGGCCGTCGCGAAGCCCGCGACGGGATCCGACAGATCCACGCCGTCCGGCAGGAGATGTGCTATCGCCCCGAGGGGGATCTCCGCCGCCGCGCCGGTCGCGGCGGCGCGGCCCACGGCGTGCCCCTGCAGCTCCGCGACGGTGAGGCATTCCTCCGCCAGCCGGGTCATGCCGACGCCGGGCTCACCGAAGATGAGAAAAGCCTTGTAACCGGTTTCATTGAGGACCGCCTTGAACGCCTTCAGCTCCGCGTCGCGGCCCACCAGGGGCCATCGTCTCGCCACCACCTCAACCATCGTCACCGCGGCTTCTCCTTCCACTGGACAGTCGGGCGTGTCGTACGGGGGCCGTCCGGAGACGCCCCCGATCGCCCACGGGAGCCGGGGCCGGGGAGGAGCAGGTGCAAAAATCCGCACACCGGTGGTGATGCGGTTTCGACGACGGCATCCCCCAGCACCGCCTGCTGGACGGCTGATCGTCAAGGTGATGTGTGGCGGCAGCCGGCCTGCGCGCCATTCTGGGAGCATTTCCGAAATATGTCAATTTAATTAAGCTGCAGCTTAGCCGGTGAAATACCGAAATGTTTCGGTCACCGCCGCGCCGCCCGCAGCGTGAAGAGCGCGTCAGGCGGTGATCTGCGCCATGGCCTTCTGAAACGGCAGGCCACACTCTCCCGGTCATCACAGGAGGGAGTCTCGGAGTTGAACGTCACGGGGCTGGTCCGGCATATCACGCCACGGTAAAGACCGGGGGCCTGTTCCCGCAGATCACGATGGCCGCTACGTATCTTTGTGTCATCCCGTTCGGGCCGGTCGCCGAAGGAATGCATCCGCGCCATGTCCGACGAGCGACCACCAAACGAGTCACAGTCTTGGTACGGCAGCCGCCATTCGTTAGTTGAGCTGGGAATATGCGGTGGCCAGGCGGGTTCGCTGGTGGAATCGGCGGGCTGGGCTTGATGTCGGCGCAGATCGCCGCCGCAGCGAGGCCGCGGTCGCCCGCGTCCGGCCCCGGTGGGTGTAGATGTTCAAGGTCGTGACGGCCGGGTTACGCCCGGGCAAGTGTTGAACGCTCACGCGGTAGGGTGCGGTGCGCTGAACTGTCAGGGGCATCGGAAAGGCGCGCTCCATGAAACGTGCGGGCGTCATTTTAGACGACACGGAACGACTGCAGTGGGATTTCACACCGCTCATGAGCGTTGGACCACTACGGTTTGGAATGAGTCATGACGAGGTGATGGCTGCGCTGGATACGGATGTCCCTTCCAGCCAGTCTGACGGATGCGGAGTGCGCCATGCGTGGTTCCGTCTGCCTACCTCTCACGGGAGTGCCCTGACGACGTACTATGCGGAGTCTGGACGCCTGTCCTGCATCGCGGTTGACGCGCTTCACGGTCCTCAGGTGACGATGGATGGCCTTCGGCTAGTTGGACGTGTGCCGTCCGAGTTGGAGGATCTATTCGTTGATCACATGCTGTCGCGGGGACTGCCGGAGGCGGTCCGCTCCTCTCAGTACGGAAATCTCGGAGCTGACGAGCTTGGGCTCGTGATGCGTGCGCAACGCGCCGGAGATGTCGTCTTGACCCGTCCGGTCTTTGTTGCCCACGAGTGGTCTGATCGTGTCTGTGACGCGTCAGAGGGCTCCGTCCCTGATGAGGAATGGCGGGTGTACTGCTGACGAAACACACCACCTGATCACTTGCGTACTTCGCTCCTTCGCCGCAGGGCTACAACGGCAGCCGCCGTGGCCGGGATGATGCGCCGCCGGCCGATGCGATCTTGTGAGGCTTTTCATCCTGACGGCCTGGTGCGGCAGGCCCGCGGAGAACAGTGCCCCCGTGAAACCTGCAGGAGCGTGCGGCGAAGTGATCCACCGTCCGCCTGCCGACCCGCGGGGTCTGCAGACGATGGATCCTGCTCACCTCGATCCGGGAACGACTCCGCACAGATAGGTGGACTCCTCCAGCAGTTGCGGCGTCATCGTGATCCCGGTGAGGCGCTCGGCCAGGAGGAACGCCGGCCCTTTGTGGGGGGCGGCGATCGAGTAGACGGGGGAGTCGATCCGCTCCAGGATCTCCGCGAGTTCGTCCGGCGTCTCCTCCGAGTAGCTTTCGTGGGGCCTGGCCATGAACTGGATCCTCCCGTCTTCGATCCGGTGGGAATAGCCTTCGTCGTGCGCGAACTCGAACCGGATCTTCCCGTCGTCGATCCAGTAGAAGTGGTCCATGTCATCGACGTCGAGGTAGAAGTGGGAGACGAGACGGGTGCCCGCCGACAGCGGCATGATGATCTCTTCGGTGACGCCGAGCCCGCTGCAGGCCTCGACGAAGAGCACCCAGTCTCCAACGGCGACGGCACCGAAGGTTTGCCACCGGATCAGCCCATCGAGCGTCACGCGAGAGCAGTCTTCGACCCGGACGCCGAGCCGGGTCACCACTTCCTCAAGCGTCAGGCCGCGGACGTAGGTGAAGCAGTAGGCGTCCGCCAGGCCGGGGAAGCGCTCGGGGGAGAACCAGGAGTAGTCGTCAGGAGTCGCGATCATCCCGTCATGCTCGCAGCGCCCACCGACACAATAAGAGCCATTTCATCCTGGGTAGCGGCCTTCTTCCACGAGCTGCAGCACAAGGATCGCCTGCACGAACGCGGTCGCTCGATGCGGGCAACAGCGCAGCCTGGTCAGCACCTTCCAGCCCTTCAAGGTCGCGACGGCACGCTCACCGATGGCCCGGATACGGGCGTGGGCGCGATTTGGGCTTGATCCGGTTTGACGGACATCCGAGATCAGGGGTTCGTCAAAGCGGAGCAAGCTCACAAGGCCCTCAGTCAGTACCTCGGCCACAGCGATCCAGGGTTCACCCTGCGGGTCTATACACACCTGATGCCGAGCAGTCAGGGACGGACCCGAAGAGCCGTCGACAGGGTTTATGAGGTCACTGGGTCTTGGTCTGACGGCCCGCAGACGGCCCAGGACCGGTGAGGGCCTCTCGGGCCGACAGTTCATCACCGCTGGCCCTTACGTCTTCCGCGTTGAAGAGATCGGCGTTGACCTGGGCTTACAGCAGCGGTTTGTCTCGGACTCGACGATCCCGCGGTGGTCGCCGCCGCGCTCTCCGGCCTACTTGTAGCGGAAGTATGCGACCATCGCGTCTACCAGCGTCAACGCCCATAACGATCTTCACGAGGGCACAACCAGGGCACTCGACACATCCGCAGCGCCCTCGGCGAAGAAGGCATCCATCGCCTTCCGAGCACGGTCCGCGGCATCCGGCATGAGGTGCGTGTACGTACGGAGCGTGAAGCCCGGATCGCTGTGCCCGAGGTACTCGGCCACCGTCCGGATGTCGACCCCGGCGCGGAGCCAGGCCGAGGCCGCGGTGTGCCGAAGTGCATGGCACCCGTGCTCCCGGTACGTCTTGCGCCTCTCCCCCGCGGCGGGCGGCGGGACGATGCCCGCGACCTCCAGGCCCAGGCGCCACGTGTGGTTGAAGGTGTTGCGGTGCAGCGCTCCCCCGCGCGGGCCGGTGAAGAGCAGGGTCACCGTCGTCGGCTCGCCGTCCGGCGTCCGCCAGGGCAAGGTCACCTCGGCCGGCGGATACGCGGCGATGTGCGCGCTGAGCCGGAGCGCGACCGACTCGGGCAACGGAACCGTGCGGGTCTTGCCACGCTTCGGCGGGGCGAACACGAGCTGGTTGTCGATGATCCGCACCTGCCGGAGCACCTGGACCGCCCGGCCGAGGAAGTCGACGTCGTCCACGGCGATGCCGAACAGCTCCCCCTGGCGGTGCGCGCACCCGGCCCCCAGGTAGGCCATGGCCCGGTACGGAGACGGGAGCGCCTCCCCCATGGCCTCGACCTGACCGAGCGTCCAGGGGACGACCTTCTTCGGTGCGCGCGCTGGCGGCCGTACCGACTTCGTGGCGCACGGGTTCCGGCCGATGATCTGGTCGTCGATCGCGGCGTTGAAGATGGCCGACACCGTGCCGACGATGAGCTTGATCGTGGACGGCTGAAGCCCGGCCTTCTCCATCTCCTTGACCCACGCCTGCACGAGGGAGGGCCGCTTGGCGAGCATGCCCATGGTGTGCGCGCTGATGCTCTTACCGAACACCCACTTGGACAGGCGGCTATCGATCTGCTCCAGCGTGCCCGGGTCGGACGTCAGGCCCTCCCGCCACTGCTTCGCGTACGAGCCAAGGGTGACTTGGCCAGCCTTCGGGTCGAGGTAGTCGCCCCGGTCGAGGCTGGCCTTGATCTGCGCGTCCTTGCTCTGCGCGTCGGGCAGCTTCTCGAAGTTGAGCTTCTGCGGCTCGCCCGCGTCGTCACGCCAGCGGACTTGCCACCGCTTGCCTTGGCCGTGCTCGGCGGTCGGCACCTTCGCCGGGCGGCACCTGCACTTCGGCTCGCCCGGCCGGGGCCGGGACTTGTGCCACCGATCGGTGACGGCCATCAATCCTCCTTCGCTCGATCCATGATGCGAGCAACGGAAGCCCTGGCTTCCTCGTCCGGAAGCTGCTTCCAGTTGTCGGAGAAGCTCATGCGGTTGTAGTCCGAGCTCCCCACGGTCGTCAGCACGCGCTCTTTCTTGTCCAGCCGCTCAAAGAGCGCGTGCTGCTGGAGGGATTCCATGAGCCAATCGATCACGGCGGGAATGGACATCCCGGCGTTGACCGCGACCTGGGCGGCGTTGGTCGCCTTGCTGAGCGCCTCGTGATGCCGCGCCCAGTCCCTCGCCCTGTCGATCCGGTGGTGAGGCCGACAGTCCTCATCCCACTGCTGCGACCGCTTGTTCCAGTAGTCGAAGTACTTGTAGTCGTCGTCAGGCCGAGAGCGGGCAACTTCCTCCTCGTCGCAAGCCGGGTCATCCTGCGGCGTGAGCGGGAGTTCACCGGCCGCCCACGACCAGAGACGGAAGGCACTGACGGGGTGATCGATCCCTGTGAGCTCGCCCGTGCCGCGCGCGGTCGGCGGGAGCAGGAGGGCCGACACGTTCACCTTGAGCACGAGCGCCAGGGCGACCAGGTCGTCGACGTCGACGCGCCGGGTTCCGGTCCCCGCCCCGGTGGCAATGTTCTCGATCTTGTTGAGTGCGTCAACGCTCAATGACCTCTTGGTCTGCTCACCCACCAGGCGAGATAGTGCCCGCAGGCTGAGCCCTCGCGCTTCGCGGAGCCGCTTGAGATTCGCTGCGACCATGCGGCCACTGGCCCCAATTTCTATGCGTCCTGTCGACATAATCCTGACGCTACCACCACACCTTGCGGACGCCCAGCAGTTCCCATTATGGTCGTGAACATCTCGTTGATTGTCGAGATTACGTGGACGGAGCAGGGATGGAATCACGACAGCTCGGTAAGCCTCCTGAGGTCGCCGCCTACCTTCAGGTGCCCGAGAAGACGCTGACCCAGTGGCGTTACCTCGGGACCGGCCCCCGCTGGTCCAAGGTCGGGCGACACATCAGGTACCGGTGGAGTGACATCGAGAAGTGGCTCGACCAGCAGGCGGCCCGGCGGTCCGCGTGACTAACCTGCACGAAGCCGCACACGACGCGCACGCCAACGGCCTGTGCGTTATCCCTGCGGCCACGAACGGCACCAAGCAGCCGTGGCCCGACGGCCCCTCATGGAAGCGGTACCAGAGCGAGCGCCCCACCCTCGCCCAGCTCGACAGGTGGTTCGCCGAGAACGCCCACGGCCTCGGCATCGTCACCGGGGCCGTGTCCGGCAACCTGGAGCTCTTCGAGTTCGAGGGCCGCGCTATCGCCGAGGGCGTCGCCCGCGAGCTCGCCGAGATCGCCGACGCGTCCGGCCTCGGCGACCTCTGGCGGCGGGTCATCCTCGGCTACTCCGAGCGGACCCCGACCGGTGGCATCCACATCCTGTACCACGTCGACGGCGACGTGGCCGGGAACACGAAGCTCGCCCAGCGTCCCAGCACGCCCGACGAGCTCGCCGCCTGGAAGGCCGAGCAGCAGGCCAGCATCAACACCGAGCAGGACTCCGACCGCCGGGTCAAGCGGCAAGAAGCCCTCGACCGAGTGACCCGCGGCGAGCAGCTCCCCCAGGTGCTCATCGAGACCCGCGGCGAAGGCGGATTCGTGGTGACCGCCCCCTCCAGCGGGCGCACCCACCCCACCGGCGGCTCCTGGACCATGGTGACGGGCGGCTTCTCCACCATCGCCACCGTCACCCCGGAAGAGCGCGACGCCCTCCACCACCTCGCGGGCGCCCTCGACCAGATGCCCGCCACCGAGCAGGCCACGCCCCCCGTGACGCCTCCGGCCGCCCCTGGGTTCCGCCAGCCGGGCCGGGCCGACGACGGCCAGCTCCGGCCCGGCGACGACTTCAACGCGCGCGCCGTGTGGGACGACATCATCGGCGTCCACGGCTGGACCCGCCTCTACACCAACTCCCGCGGCGTCACCTACTGGCGGCGCCCCGGCAAGAACATCGGCATCAGCGCCTCCACGGGCAGGAACGGGGCCGACAACTTCTACGCGTGGACCACGTCGACGGAATTCGAAGCTGAGAGGCCGTACGACAAGTTCGGCGCCTACACCCTGCTCACCCAGGGATCGACCGGCCCGGCCGCTCTCAGCGCCGCCGGGAAGGCCCTGCGCACTCAGGGGTACGGCAGCGAGCCCGAGCGGTACAACCCCGGGGACCTCATCGCGCCGAGCATCGGGACCGACGGCAACCTCGCCACCATCCGCCAGCTGCACTCCGCTCCCGTGGTCGACGACGCCCGGCCGCGGATCGACATCACGCATGAAGATGCCGCGCTGCTCGCCATCAGCGACGCCCTCAACGCCCGCAAGATCCCCGGCCTCTACATCCACAATGGCGAACCGTCGCAGGTGCACGAGATCAACGACGGTTCAGAGACGCGTCTGCTGATCCCCGCCCTCACCCCCGACGCCCTGCGGATGCTCCTGGCCCGGCACACCGCGTGCTACAAGCTCAAGCTCGTCAAGGACGACCTGAAGGTGATCTCGGCCCTGCCGAACGTGGCCGCGGCCAAAGCCGTCCTCAGCCAATCGGAATGGCCCGGCCTGCCCATCCTCGCCGGGGTCATCACCACGCCGATCATCCGGCCAGACGGGAGCGTCCTCACCACCGCCGGATACGACCCGGCCACCCGCCTCTACCACCGCCCCACCATCGACGTCTCCGCAGTCCCCGAACACCCCGCCCCCGAGGAGGTCGCCCAGGCCCTGAAGTTCGTCCTGGAGTACGTGCTCGCCGACTTCTGCTTCGACTCCGAAGCCTCCAGGTCGAACTACTTCGCCATGCTCGTGACACCGCTCCTGCGGCTCTACGTGAACGGCTCCCGCCCCCTCGGCGTCGTGAGCGCCACCACCCGCGGCGCAGGCAAAAGCCTCCTCACCGAGATCCTCAAGGCGCTGTACGGCATGCGCATGAACCCCTGGATCTCCCGCGACGAGGAGATGGCCAAGACCATCACCTCCCTCCTGAGGGACACCACCGACCCCGTCATCTGCTTCGACAACGTCGGCACCTTCGACACGGTCAGCCACCCCTCCCTGTCGATGCTGCTCACCGCCCGCGAGTGGAGCTCCCGCATCCTCGGCGTCAACAACATGATCAGCAGCGTCAACGACCGGGTGTGGTTCGTCACCGGCAACAACGTCAACGTGGGCGGCGACAACGCCTCACGGTCGGTGCTCATCCGCCTCGACCCGCAGATGGAGCGCCCCGAACTGCGCACCGGCTTCGCCATCGGCGACCTGTGGAGCTGGCTCGACCACCCCGCCAACCGCGCCACCCTGTTCCGGGCCCTGCTCGTCCTGGTGCGCGCTTGGGTCGCGGCCGGCGCCCCGCAGCGGACCGACCTGCAGATGCGGAACTTCTCAAAGTGGGCCCAGATGGTCGGCGGCTTCGTCAACTTCTACGGCCTGCCCGACTTCCTCGCCAACGCCGAAGAGCTGTCCAACGAGGGAGACGAGGAAGAGACGTCCACCGCGGCATTCCTCGCCCGCTGGCACGCGAAGTTCGGGACGGCCAGGAAGAAGGGCGCCGAACTCGTCGAGAGCAGCCGCGGGCAGATGCTCAACGGCCAGTGGATCGACACGTGGGACGGCACCTTCCCCACGAAGGCGGACGGCACGGTCGTGTCCGCCAAGGGGCTGGGAAAGTACCTCAGCTCCCGCAGGGGCCGCATCTTCGCCGGGATCCGGCTCCAGGGCGCCATCGACCCGCACAGCAAGGTGTGGCTCTACCACGTCGAGAACGTCGCAGACGGTCATGCAGGCGACTCGACATGATCGCCTGCGGGGTTTGCTGCGGGGTTTGTGCGGGGTTTGACGATAGGTCATTTGGGCCAAACCCCGCAACCGAAACAGCACGTCAGAGTGCATGTGAAGGTCGTTTGCGGGGTTTGCGGGGTTTGAATCTCAGTCCTACACACATGCGCCTGCGCGCACACGTGAACACGAATGAGGGCCGGACCGAACAGCGAAACCCCGCAAAGCCCGCAGCATCCAGGCGCAGCTCTCCCGCCTGCGAAAACCGCGCGGGATTTCGCCTAAATGATCTCTTCTCAAACTCCGCACAAACCCCGCAACAAACCCCGCAGACCTCTCTCCCCGCTCATCGCCACGCCACCGAAGGACTCCCTATGACCACGCCCGAGAAGTTCCGCAACGAGCTGCTCAGCCTCACCACCGCCAACCCCGGATGGAACGTCCACATCCGCGAAGTGGAATACGACTCGACCACCCGCAAGCACACCACCAGCCGCGAAATGACGTACCCGATCATCGCCTGGGCCGTCGTCAAGACCCGGTGGTCCGACGACAGCCCCACCAACGACACCGAGCCCGTCTTCGTCACCGAGCTCGGCCCCACCCACTCCAGTGAGTACCGCCGGACCTACTCCGATCTCAGCGCGCCCATCCAGACCACCATCGGCATCACGGTGGTGCAGCCCTCATGAACGCCGCGACCACCGCCCTACTCGACCAGGCCGACGCAGCCGCCGGCCACGCCCTCAACTCGCTGCACCGCACCGCCCACCAGATCGGCTCCGCGGTCACCTACAACCTGCCCGGCCCCGTCAGCACGACGATCCTCGACCGCCTCAACACGCTCGCCCGGCAAGGCGCTCTCACCCTGTGCTCGCACCTGTCCACCAGCGCCCCTCAGCCCGCGTTCTGGGCCCCCTGGGCGCCCGGGAAGATCCGGTGCCCTCCATGCGCCGAGCGCGCCTACCGACGTATCAAGGGCACCCGGGAGGACAAGCGCTGTGATCACTGCCGACGCGCCTGCGTGAAGATCACCAGCCTCGTCGTGCAACTCCCCGCGATCCTCGTCAACGTCGCCCCGCTCCCCGCGTTTGTCATCCCGCCCGTCCAAGCCTCCTACGGCCTGTGCAGCGGATGCCGACGAGCCGACCAGGCCGCCGCGTGAACCCCCGCCGCGTGCCCGTCCGCGCCGCCTCGTCGATCGGTGGAAACGATGCGCGCGACCCCCCGTCCGCGGCGCCTCACCGATCCGCGGAAATGCCGCGCGCGAGCCACCGCCGCACCACCCAGGCACGAAGGAGATGACCGAAGTTGGCCGAGAAAGTCCCGCGCAGAGGAGAGAACGCCGTCCTGCTCGCCCTCGCCAGCGGCGTCAGCATCGCCGACGCCGCCCGCGCCGGCGGCGTCTCTCCCCGCACCGTCAACCGGTGGCTCGACAACCACGCGTTCACCACGCAGGTCGCCGAACTCCGCGCGCAGCTCCTCGGCCGCACGGTCGGCGCCCTCATCGAAGCGTCCGTCGAAGCGGTCGCGACCCTGCGCTGCAGCCTGCACGCCGACAGCGAAGCCGTCCGCGTCCGCGCCGCCACCGCGATCCTGAGCGCCGTCATCACGATCCGCGAGAGCGTCGACCTGGAAGAGCGCCTCGCCGCCCTGGAGACCGCCGAGAAGGAAGGGCCCTACCGGTGAGCCGCCGAGCCCTCGCGAACCGGCTGACCGCCCTGGAGGCCGCCCGGCCGGGCACCATGACGTTCACGCTCGACGACGGCAGCACCATCCGCGTGTCGGTCCTCGCCGTGCTGGACGTGTTCGGTGAAAGCGCGGACTGGTTGCGCGTCGAGTCCGGAGACCCGCCGCCAGCGGATCCTCCCAGCCGCTACCTGGAGCTGCTCAGCCGCGCGGTGGCCGCCTCGGATGACTCGATGTTCGCCGCGGGCGCCGTGCAGTTCGCCCAGGCAGCCCAGGCCGCCCGCGCACAGCAGAAACTCACGATCTTGGAAGGACACCTCGATGAAGCATGACCCAGTCGTTTTCATGTTCGACCTGTTCGTCGCGGCCCTGGACGGCGATGACGCCAAGATGCGGGAGATGACCGCCCCGCTCGACCGGGAGCAGCTGGAACGGCTCCTGCTCACCGTCCCGGGGCCGGTGGTCAACCTGCTGCTGACGACGATCCGCGGCGGGACCGTGGCCCGGCGCCGCCGGAAGCTGCGCGACCTGATCCGGCAGACGGTTCGGGAGCGTGCGCGCCCGGCCGGCCGCGGCGAGGACGACGTTGCGTGACCCTCCCGCGTGACCCGGACCCCTCGACCCTCATCCCGCTTCACCTCGGAAGGACAACCCCATGGAGAAGAACACCACCCCCGCGACCGACTCGCGCGACGTCGACGTCGTCCAGCTCGGCACCCCGCTGCGAGACGCCGCCGTCGACCCCCGGCCCGGCGACGTCAACGTGCCCACGAACGCCGGCCTGGCCGACCCGCACAGCCCGCACGTCGTCGCGATTCGCCCGGGGTGGCCGCCGATCGTTCCGGCGCCGCTCGACGACGAGCCGGCCTGACCGGGCCCGGCGCCCGGTGAAGTTTCCCGCGGCGGCGGCCGGCGACTTCCGCACGCTGCTGCGGGAAGACGGATCCGTCGTCATCCCGCCCGAGGTGGCCGCCCCCGTCTTGCGCCTCCTCACCATCGGCCTTACCGCGCGCGTGCGGGCCGATGGTGGCGAGATCGGCCCGGTGGCACGGCAGGTTCTTCACGCCTTGCACGCGGCTTCTCAGCGCTGTGACGAGCCGGGTTTCCGTAGCGAAACCCCAGAGCCGCGGCCCGCCATCGTGGAGATCACGGTCATGGGCATGGCTTCGGAGATGGGTTGCAGTCCGCAGTACGTTCGCCGCCTGTGCGCGTCGGGCGTACTGCGGGCCCGCCGAGTCGGACGCCAATGGCTGATCACCCCAGACGAGAGGCGGACCCCATGACCCTGGCCGAGGCGCTCACCAAGAAGATGGCCGCGCAGGACGTTCCGACAGCCGAGCGGCGCACGCAGCTGACCAGCTACGTGCAGCTCGCGAAGGACAACCCCACCCTGTTCGCCGAGCTGCCCGAGGACGAACGCCGGGCCACCGCCATCTTCGCGGCTTCCCAGCTCGGCCAGGGTGCGAGTGAGCAGGACGGCGGCGAGGCGTGAGTACCGTCCCCACCGACCTGCAAGCCGCCGAAGCGGAAGCCGCCGAGGCCGCTGCACTCCTGGCCGCCCTGGAGGAACGTCTCCTCGACGGGGACGACTCGGTGACCCCGGCGCAGCTTGCCGAGCATCGGGACCTGGTGACGTTCGCGACGATGCGCGCCGAGGCGGCCCGCCGCCGCGCGGACAAGGAGCAGGCCGCGGCCCGCCGCGCCGAGTACGAAGCGCTGGCCGACGATGTGGCCGGCCTCGGCGAGGTGGCCGCCCCGGTGCGCGCCGCGTTCGCTGACGCGCTGGCCGCGCTTGGCCGCCTGGTCGACGCCGAGCATGCCCTGTCGGGTCGGGTGCGCGCCGCTCACGCCCGAATCATGCGGGCGCGCATGGTGGCCGAGGAGCACGACGAGCTCGACCTGATGAGGGCTGGCGGTGTGCTCGGCGCCGACACCGCTCTCGGCACCCGGTCGCTGCTGTACCGCCCGCCGGGCGGGGGCCGGGAGTCGTGGCCGGTTCTGCGGCCCGGGGAGGTGGCCGCGCTCGCCCTGCGACGCAGCATCGAGCAGGCCGCGGCCGAGCGCGGCGAGCGAGTCACCTCGGATTCCTGGCCGAGCACGATCGAGGAGCGCACCGGCCGCGCCGCCGAGCGGCTTCCCGGCCTGCTCGCCGTGCCCGAGGAAGGCGCCTGATCGTGTCGCTCCCCCCGTCCGGCCGCGCCGACGCCCTCGCCGCCGCCGTCGGCCTCATCACCACCGCCCGCTCAGGCCTGCCTTCCGGCGAGCTCGGCCGCCAGGTCCTCGCCGCGATGCGCGACCTGCAGAACCGCCACCCCGGGCACACCGCGCAGGCGCTCGCGTGGTTCATCGGGCAGCTCGCCGCGCAGGCCGGACACGCCTGCGACGAGTGGGACAAGGCGGCCGGCGGAACCCCGGCGGCCGAGTGGCTGACCACGGTGGGCGCCCACGCGGCACGCAACAGGGAGGGCTGAACCCATGTCGACTCTGTCTCTCGGCGAACTCCACGCCATCATCGACGCCGACGACAAGGGTTTCGACTCGGCCGTCGACGGCGCCGAGCGGGCCCTGCAGTCCCTCCAGGCCAACGCGAACAAGCACCTCGACAGCCTCGCCGAGAACCTCGACTTCGACGCCGAGTTCAACGCCATCGTCGCCGGGTTCGGCCTGGCGGGCGACGGCGCCGAGGACGAGTCGTCGCGGATCAGCGCGGCCATGGACGTCGCCCGCGACTCCTTCGAACAGGCAGGGAACGCCGCGGCCGGCACCGCGAAAGCGGTCGCGCTGATCGGCATCGCCACCGCGGTGGCCTCGGCCGGTGTGCTCGGTATCGCGGGCGGTCTCACCCTCGGCGTCGCCGGGCTCGGCGCGTACCTGGCGATGTCGAAGGAGGTCAAGGCCGAGTTCGCCGACTTCGGCAAGCAGGCGTTGACCGCGTTCCAGAAGGCCGCCGAACCCCTGCAGGGGCCGATGCTGGCCGGGCTGGAAAAGCTCGCCACGAAGCTGGAGCCGCTCGGCGAAGCCCTGGGCAAGGCGTTCGAGAAGGTCGCGCCGCTGATCGACACCGTGTTCAACACCGCCATCACGGTCATCGACTCCTTCATCGCGAACCTGCCCGCGATCATCGACGCCGGAATGCCGGTAGCGACGTTCCTGGTGACCACCCTCGGTGGCGCCATCTCCGGCTTCCTGAACTTCGTCACCTGGGCCACGCAGAAGATTGACGACTTCAAGGCCGCGTTCTCCGGCAGCTCCGGCCCCTTGTCGGAGTGGGGCGCGAAGATCTCCGAGATTGTCGGCAAGGCCAAGGCGATCTTCAACGACGTCTTCACGTCCGTCTCGGCCTGGGTGGCTGAGAATCAGGGGACGATCACCGCGTGGGGCGACGCCATCAAGAGCGGATTCGACTCCATGCTGGCCGCAGTCTCCTCGGCCCTGGATGCGATCAAGGCGCTGTGGGACACGTGGGGGTCCACAATCCTGGCCGCGCTCGGATCCCTCGTCTCCGGCCTGCTCGGCGCCTGGAACGGGCTGTGGCAGGCCATCAAGGGCGTGTGGGACGTCTTCGCCGGGATCTTCACCGGCGACTGGTCGCGGGTCTGGGACGGGCTGAAGAACATCGTGGTCGGGGTGTGGAACGCCCTGTACGCGATCGTCGAGGGCGCCGGGAGGGCTATCCAGGGGATTCTGAACAAGGCCGGGGAGCTCTTCAAGAGCGCGATGACCGCAGCCTGGGAAGGGCTGAAAACCCTTGCGACGAACGCGTGGAACAAGCTGACGACGATCATCTCTGAGGGGGTCACGAAGGCCGTCACCTTCATGAAGGAGCTGCCCGGGAAGATCAAGGCGGGCCTTGGGAACCTCGGCGAGCTGCTCGTGCAGGCCGGGCGGGATCTGATCGCTGGCTTGGTGAACGGCATCAAAAACATGGCGGGAGCGGCGATTGACGCGGCGAAATCCGTGGTCAAGAACGCTACCGACGCTGTCACCGGATTCCTGGACTCGCATTCGCCGTCGAAGCTGTACGAGGGCATCGGCGAGAACACCATCCAGGGCTGGATCAATGGCGTTCTCGCCAAGGGCGCTCTGGCGGTGACCGCGGTGAAGACGGTCATGAAGAACGCCAAGGCGGCGGCCGAGGAAGGGTTCGGAGACTCCCGGGCGGCCATCGACGCCGCGATCACCGCCGCCATGAAGAAGCAGAAAGCCGCGCAGCAGAAGGTCAACCTGATCGGCGGGACCAGCATCACGGACAGTCCGGGCGTGGCGATGGACGGCGGCGGCGGCTTCGGCGGCGGCTCAGCCCCGGGCGGTGTCACGATCAACATGCCGAACGCGGTCATCCGCGAATCGGCCGATATCCCGCGTCTGGGCGCCCAGTTCGGCTTCGAGTACACCGCCCGCGCCTGACCCCCGGGCATGAAGCGGCGCCCCCAGGTCCCTCCAGATCTGGGGGCGCCGCGTTCCGTCCCGACCCCCGAGCCGAGGCTTCGCCGGGAGTCTGCGCCGGGACGGAAGCTATTGGGCAGGCGGGGTGTGAGGGCCGTAGCCGAGCGGCCCCCGGTTGGCGATGCAGGCCGCCGCGGGCAGGAACAGGTAGTCCTCGCGCACGTCGGCCCCCCAGTAGTAGCCGAGGTACAGGGACCACAGGCGGCTGATCGGCCAGCGGCAGGCTCCGCAGAGGCCGGGCCGGGGTCCGTCGGTCATGACGTCCAGGCTTCCCGCCAGGTGGCGAGGACCGAGGCGACGAGGGCGGCCTTGATGTCGGGGTCGTCGGGCTTCCCTGCGCGCCAGTCCCGGGGCTGGGAAGGGGCGTTCCAGGTGATGCCGTTGGTCGTACGCTGATCCATGGGTCGGACCTCCGAGTCCGATCAAGAGCCCGTCCGACGTTCACGGCGTCGTGGCGGGCTCGTCACGTTGAGCGACCGTCATGCACCACATTAATCCACCTGCCCATGGTTAACCATGCTCTACCGTACACTCCCTTGGTTGAGCGTGCGTATCCGCAGGTCAGCATGCGTGCCTACGGTGTAGCTGTGATGATCGAGTGGCGGCCGAACGCGCCGAAGTGGACGCAGATAGCCGAGGTCCTCAAGCAGCGGATCGCCGACGGCACCTACCCGCCCGACAGCCAGCTCCCGTCCCAGCACGACCTGGTCGCAGAGTTCGGCGTCGCGGCGAACACCGCGCAGAAGGTCCTCACCCGGATGCGGCAGGAAGGCGTCGCCTACTCCGTGCGGGGTGTCGGGACGTTCGTCGCGGCCCCGGCCGAGAAGTAGCCGGCGGCCGGGGCTGTGGCACCCTCGCGGAGGGGTGGGGGTGCCACGTGCAAGGGGGTTACAGGTCAGAAGGGGTGCCACGGGGTGTGGCACCCCTTCGTGGCACCCGGGGTGGCACCTGGCGTGGCAGGGGGGTGGCACCCCCGCCCGCGACACCGTGGCACCCCCGTGAAGGGGCCGGGGTGTCGCGGGCGGGGGTTACAGGTCAGCGCGTTCCGACAGGTGTCGCGACACCGTGGCCGACAGGCCGGCGACAGCGCGCCGACACCCCTACGAAGATCAACACGCTCCTCGGTGCTCTCCCCCACGCACAGCCGTACAGGGCCGTCGAGGAACCGTTCCCGGGGAGACCCTCAAGACCCCCGCGACGCTTCAAGAGCGCAGGTGGCAGGGTCCAGAGGAGGGTCAAGGATCCTGGACACCGCCTCAAGTTATTGACCCTGCCCCTCAAGACCATGACCCCGCTCTGGACCCCGGAAGTGGGCCTCCAGGGCCCGTTTCCGAGGGTGCGTGAAATGCCCCTACCGCCACTACCGCGCAGGTCACACGCGGTAGTGGCCGGGTAGTGCCTGCCGGACAGGTAGGCCCTCGGTAGGGGCACGAGTAGGCCCCCCATCTTCGGCCGGTCAGACCGCTCGCCGACCTCCACCCCCCGGGCCCTGGCGAGCAGCAGCCACACCAGCGGCCACGGCAGCTTGTCGGCCTTCGCCTCGTTGCAGGGCGGGCACGCCAGCACGAGGTTCCACGGCTCCGAGCAGCGCCACACCGCCGACGGCACGTAGTGATCGAACGTGAGCAGCGTCGGGTCCTCGTACGGCTTCCAGCAGTAGAAGCAGCGCGCCCCGTCCCGGACCGCCAGGCGCTCCCTGAGCCACTGGCCGTACACCCCCCGGGTGTGCCGGGGACGGTACCTCTTGCCGCTCACGACGCGACCTCGACCAGGCCGCCGAGGTACGCCCGCAGCTTCCGCGCCCGGTCGGTACCGACGTTCATCCGCGCCTTGATGGTGCGGACGGACGGCGGCTCGCCCTGGGTGACGTCGGCCAGGAAGTGAGACAGGGCCAGCGGGTACAGCTCCGCGTCGGGGTCAGGTACGCCTTCCGGCTGTACCTCGATCTGGACGTCGTCGACGAGCTGCTCGTCGCGGGGGTCGCCGAGGTCGATCAGCACCGGGGCTGCGACCTGCGCAGGTACAGCGGGCCGGTGTACCTCGGCCTGCTCGGTGAGCCTCAGGAGTTCCTCAACATCACGCCACGCCCGCTCGACCTCATCCACCGCCTTCCCGTCGGAGGCGACGACCTCGAGCGGCGCCGGGGCGGCTGTACCTCGCCGGATCATCCCCATCAGCAGCTCGTACGACAGAACGAGCGCGACGGCCGGCCACGCGGCGACGATCGCCCCGACCGGGCCGTGAGCCCAGCCGTGCGCGACGTTCGCCGCGAGGGTGGCCAGGATGCCGAGGCCGAGGGTCCACCGGGCGAGCTTCGGCACGGACAGCCCCCGGCGGGCCGCGTCGAGCAGCACCATGGAAGAGGCGAAGATCGCGCCGTCGATCGTGGTCGGCACCAGGTAGGCGGTGAACCCGGACTCGCCGTTGGCGATCACCACCTCGTAGGCGTGCCGGTAGGACACGATTGCGGCGACCGCGGCCAGGAGCAGGACGACCAGAGTCGTGAAGAAGCGGATCACCAGGCCACCGCCCCGCCCTGCTCCGGGCCCTTCGAACCGCGCGACAGGGCCGCACCGAAGTCGGGGAAGGTGCGGATGTCGAGCAGGGCGATGACGTCGCCGAGCGCCCCGGCCGCCGCCAACGGGATGAAGAGCTTCGCCGGGACCGCCCAGTCCGGGCCGTACAGCAGCTCCAGGACGGGCGGCTGCAGCTGGCCGGCCGCCTCGACGACGAGGTAGGTGATCTGGACAGTGTTGCGGTCGGTGTCGAGGTCGGCGACGAGCCGGGTGTGCTGTACGACGTCGGGGTCGGTGCGGGGGTGGGTGGCGTCGCACCAGCCGAGCGGGCAGCGCTGCGGGCCGGGGGCGGGGTTAGGTACGGTCTTTTCCACGATCTCTCTCCTGTGTACGCAGGGGATGGGGTCGAGGCCCCCGGCCGGTGCTCCAACACCGACCGGGGGCCGTCTTGCTATGAGGAACGGGCACCCTGGCGGGCGGCCGTGATGAGGGTCTGCAGGTGCGCGACGAGGTGCTCGGCCTGCTCGACGGTGAGGGTGCCTTCGCTGCGCTCGTCGTCGGACAGCACGATGAGCACCTCGTCGCCGGGCTGCTGGCGCAGGCCGGTCATGAACTCGTGGCTGGGGTGGACGACGTCGAGCCCGGAGTCGTGCTCGACGTCGACGCCGTTGCGGTGGTCGGTGTCGCACCAGGACGGGCAGGCGGCGGAGGCGAGCGGGGCGGCCGGCGGGGTGGGCTGGGAGGCGCAGGCGTTGCAGGCGTAGACCTCGCAGCCACCGATGATCCCGACGAAGACGGCGGGGATGCCGAGCACGGCGCAGATGACGCACGCCCACCCTTCGAGCTGGGGGACGGTCAGGGCGGTACGGGTGGCAGCGGCGGCGGTGAGGCTCATAAGCTTGCTCATTGGATCTCTTCCTGTTCACGCAGGTGGTGATCAAGGCCCTCGTCCAGCGCTGGAATCGCTGGTCGGGGGCCGCTTTCATTGGATCGACTTGCACCACCAGAGGTGGTTAACCACCACCATAGGGTGTTACCCTCAGGTGGTCAACCACCCGGGAGGATCCGTGCCAAGCCAGCACAGACACAAGCTCGTCGGCGTACGCGGAGCGCCTGAGGAGCTCGTCAGGCGAGTACGCGAAAAAGCGCCAGACGGCGACCTGTCGAAGCTGACGGTCACCTTCTGGCGCTGGTATATCGACGAGGAAGGGGCGGAACTCCCCTCGCGGGAATCGCGGCCGGAGACAGGGCACACGGAGGGCACATCACCTTGAGATTGCCCGCGATTTAATGAGACCTGACGAGACAAGAAAGCCCAGGTCAGAGGCGGTTTGAGGCAGGCCTCCGCAGGTCGGAGACCCCCCTTCTCTACTTGTAGCGGAAGTAGACGAAGAGGCGGCCGTGGTTCTTGGCGTCCTTGTCGATGCGGTGGTAGAGGGCCTTGATCTCCTTCTGCTCCAGGAAGCGCAGGACCTTCTTCTTCAGCTGGCCCGAGCCCTTGCCGGGGATGATCTCGACCTCGGTGGCCTTCTTCCTGATGGCCTCGTCGATGATGCCCCGCAGCGCCTTGTCGATCTCCCCGCCCTTGTTGTAGAGGGGGTGTAGATCAAGCTTGAGCTTCAACCGAGCCTCCCGCGTGTCAGGTGGGGCCAGTTTACGCGGGGCGGCACGCCACGCCTTCGCGGCGGGCACGCCTCCCCGTGATCACGCCCCGCCATCATGTCCGCCCGCGATCGCGAATCGCGCGGGCGCGAGACGTCAGGAGTCGCGGACCTCGGGGACACCGAAACATCGGCCTAGTCTGCAATCAAATTTGACCAATTCCCAGGATTATTGTGTCAATTCAATGATCTAGGCAGACAAATGCTGTCTAGTTAGGCTCCCTGTCATGATCGGCCGCCTTTACCGGGTGGCCGATCGCGCGTCACCCACCGGGGAGGGTCACGGCCTCTCCGGCATGCCCTGCCCCGGGCCCGCGGGTGGCCTCCCTCCCTGTGGCGTGGCGGTTCACGCGTGCCTACAGGGAGGTCTCGTTGGCCAGGAAGCCCTACTCACCGAGGATCAGACGCGTGGCGGTACTCGCCGCCGGCGTCGGGCTCGTCGCGGCGATGGCGCCGCCGGCGAGCGCGGATCCCACCCCCACCCCCACGCCGTCCGCCAAATGGACGGCGACTCCCCTGACCGGGGGTGAGCCGGTCCAGGGCGCGAAGTCCCCCACCGGCAAACTCGCCCGGAGTGACGAGGGGCTGCTGAAGTCGACCTCGGGCGCCACGGTCAACGTGATGGTCAAACTCGACTACGACTCTTTCGCCGCCTATCAGGGCGGTCTCGAAGGACTTCCCGCGACGAGCCCGGCGAAGACCGGAAAGGCTCTTGACATCAAGAGCGGCGACGCGCAGAAATACCAGCGGCACATCGAGGACGTCGAGAACACCTTCCTCGCCGAGCTGGCCAGGAACGTGCCAGGCGCCAAGGCGGGCCAGAAGCTGCGGACCGTCTACGGCGGCATCGCGCTGCGCGTCCCCGCGAACAAGGCGGCCGCGCTGCTGAAGCTGCCCGGTGTCGCCGCCGTCCAGGAGGACAAGCCCGAGCAGCTGCTGACCGACTCCAGCCCCGCGTTCATCGGAGCGCCCGCGATCTACAGCAAGCTGGGCGGCAGTTCCTCGTCGGGCAAGGGCGTCATCGTCGGCATCCTGGACTCCGGCGCCTGGCCCGAGCACCCCCAGTTCGCCGACCCCGGCACGCTGCCCGCCGTACCGGCGACCAAGGACGGCACGCCGCGCGTCTGCGACTTCGGCGACAACCCGCTGACCCCGGCGGCCGACCCGTTCGTCTGCAACCGGAAGGTCATCGGCGGCGCCCCGTTCCTGGAGACCTACAACGCGAACGTCCCCGGCGAGACCTTCCCGGACAGCGCCCGCGACTCCAACGGCCACGGCACCCACACCGCGACGACCTCGGCGGGCGGCCCGGTGGCCGACGCGAACCCGCTCGGCATCAACCGGGGACCGATCCACGGCATCGCCCCGGCGGCGCACGTGTCGGTCTACAAGGTCTGCGGCGTCACGGGCTGCTATCCCTCCGACTCCGCCCAGGCGGTCGGCCGGGCCATCCTCGACGGCGTCCGCGTGATCAACTTCTCGATCTCCGGCGGCACCTCCCCCTACAGCGACCCGGTGGAACTCGCCTTCCTCGACGCGTACTCGGCGGGCGTGCTCGTCTCGGCCTCGGCGGGCAACGCCGGTCCCGGCGCGGCGACCGTCAACCACGTCAGCCCGTGGGTGACCACGGTGGCGGCCTCCACGCAGACCAGGACCTTCCAGTCGACGGTCACGCTGTCCGGTTCCGGCGGCGCGACGGCCACGGTGAAGGGCGCCTCCATCACCCCGGGCATCGCCTCCCCGCTGCCGGTGGTGCGGGCCTCGGCCCCGCCGTACTCCAACCCGCTCTGCACCGCGCCCGCACCCCCGGGCCTGTTCACCGGGAAGATCGTCGTCTGTGAGCGCGGTCCCGACCGGGTCCTGAAGGGCTTCAACGTCCGGCAGGGCGGCGCGGCCGGGATGATCCTGTACAACGCCACCCCGCTCGACGTGATGACGGACAACCACTGGATCCCCTCCGTCCACATCGACAAGCCCGAGGGGGACGCCCTGCTGGCGTTCCTGTCGGCCAACCCCGGCGCGACGGCCTCGTTCACCCAGGGCACCAAGGCCACCTGGCAGGGCGACGCGATCACCACGTTCTCCTCGCGCGGCCCCGGCGGCGACTTCCTCAAGCCGGACGTCACCGCCCCCGGCCTGCACATCCTGGCCGGTCAAACCCCGCTGCTCGAGGGTCCGGCCGGCGGCCCGCAGGGCAACCTCTACCAGGCCATCTCGGGCACCTCGATGTCGTCGCCGCACGTCGCGGGCTCCGCGGCCCTGCTGTTCGCGCTGCACCCGGACTGGACGCCGGGCCAGGTGAAGTCCGCGCTGGAGACGACGGCCAAGACCTCGGTCACCAAGCAGGACCGCGTCACCCCGGCCGACCCGTTCGACACCGGCGGCGGGCGCATCGACCTGACCAAGGCCGGTGACCCCGGCCTGACCCTGAACGAGACGGGCGAGAACTTCACCGCCTCGGCCGACGACCCGCTGAACCGCATCGACCTGAACCTGCCGTCGGTGAACGCCCCGATCATGCCGGGCCTCATCACCGCCAAGCGGACGTTCACCAACGTCACGAACAAGACGCTCACCTTCACCGCCACGGGCACGACCGTGAGCGGCGCGAACATCACGGTGCTGCCGCCGCTGTTCAGCGTGAAGGCGGGCAAGAGCGTCAAGCTCAGCGTGGTCATCACCGCGCCGGACCTGCCGGAGGGCCAGTACTTCGGCCAGGTGAACCTCAAGCAGGTCGGCGGCTCGCGCAACCTGCACCTGCCGGTCGCGTTCGTCCGCAAGGAGGGCGCCATCCCGGTGGACCAGACCTGCGCACCGGCCACCATCCCGCGCGACACCGGCGAGTCCACCTGCACGGTCACCGTGCAGAACGACACCCTGGAGAACGCCGAGGTCACGGCGGTCAGCACGCTCGACGGCAGGCTGCGCCTGAACTCGGTGACCGGCGCCACCAAGGTCGGTTCGCAGATCGCGACGACGAAGGCCACCCTCGCGGCCAGGCAGCCGGACAGGCCGGGCATCGCCCCTGGCACAGGTCCGGCCCCGTACCTGCCGCTCGACGCCTTCGGCATCGCGCCGACGCCGATCGGCGACGAGCAGGCGATCAACTTCACCGTGCCCCCGTTCCAGTACGCGGGCAACACCTACACCAGGCTCGGCATCGTCTCCAACGGCTACACGATCGCCGGGGGAAGCTCGGGCTCGGCCGACGTCTCGTTCCAGCCACAGACCCTGCCCGACCCCACGCGCCCGAACAACGTGCTCGCCCCCTACTGGACGGACCTGGACGGCACCGGCGCGCCGGGCGTCTACGCCGGCACGCTGACCGACGGCGTGAGCGACTGGCTCGTCATCGAGTGGCGGGTCAACCTCTACGGAACGAGCGACCTCAAGGTCTTCCAGCAGTGGATCGGCCTGAACGGGACCGAGGACATCACCTACACCTATGACCCGGCCAACCTGCCCGGCGATCCCCCGGCGGGCTACGGCCTCACCGTGGGCGCCGAGAACGCCGACGGCACCGCGGGCGGCCAGATCAGCGGCCCGCCGGCCGAGGACCTCCGGGTGTCCAGCACGCCCGGCGCCCCGGGAGGCAGCCTGAGCTACACGATGAAGATCAAGGGCGTCAGCCCCGGCGTCGGGACGGTGACCACGGGCACGTCGACACCGCAGGTCAAGGGCCTGACGATAGAGGTGGACAGGATAACCGTGCAGTAAGGGGAAACGTGACGGGCCCGGCGCGACGCGCCGGGCCCGTCCTGGCTCGTGAGCCCGGACCCGTCCGGGCTCACGAGCTCAGGGCTCAGCGGTGGAGATAGTCGACCAGGTAGGCCTTCTCGGTCTCCAGCGCCTCGATGGAACTCTTGACCACGTCGCCGATGCTCACGATCCCGGCCAGCCGACCGGCGCTCACGACCGGCACGTGCCGGATGCGGTGCGTGGTCATGGTCTGGCGGAGGTCGTCGACATCGGCGTCCGGCGGGCAGGTGCGGACCTCGGTCGTCATGATCGACGACACCGGCTCGTCCAGCACGCCGGCGCCGCGGTCGTGCAGCCGCCGCACGACGTCGCGCTCGGAGACGATGCCCGCGATGGACGAGCCGTCCTCGGACACCACCACGGCACCGATGTTCTTCTCGGCCAGCACGGCCAGCAGCGCGGCGACCGTCGCGTCCGGGCGGACGGTCGCCACCTCCGCTCCCTTGCCTTGCAGAATCGTACCGATCAGCATTGACACCACCTCGGTTCAGCCTGGCGCGGGTATCCCTTTCCTTTGCCCCTTTGTGCCACACGCTAAGCGCTGAAATGGGCAAAGCGTGTGATTATCAGGTGACGGGCAGCAGCCGTACCGCGTCGAGGGCCAGGGTGAGCTCCACGATGTCGAGCGGGCGCGCGAGCGACCGGCCGGTGAGCTGCTCGATGCGGCGGATGCGGTTGAAGACCGTGTTGCGGTGGCAGTACAGCTGCCCCGCGGCGCGCATGGCCGAGCCCTCGCACCGCAGCCACGCCTCCAGGGTGCCGAGGAGCACCTCCCGGTCGGCCTGGTCGAGGGCGAGGATGGGCCGCAGCACAGCGCCGCTGAGGTGACCGGCGAGCTCGGGCTGGCTGACCACCAGCGCGGCGGGCAGCCTGTCCTCCAGCCTGGCGATCTCCGGGCCCTCGCCCACGCAGGTCCGCAGGGCCAGCTCGGCGAGCCGCCTGGCGCGGCCCAGTTCCGCCAGCCCCTCGACGACCGGGCTGATCCCCGCGCATCCGGTGACGTGCGGGCGGAGCTCCTCGGCCAGGTCGTCCATGTTCGCGTCGTGCAGCAGCACGACCGACACCTCGTAGTCGGGGCGCATCCGCCACAGCAGGCGCATCACGCCCAGGGCGGTCGGCCTGGGGGCGTCGTCCCCGTGGTCGTGGCGGCCGGGCAGCCGGGTGATGACGACGGCGTACCGGCCCAGTTCGGGCAGGTCGAGCCCGGCGGCGGCACTGCGGACGAGGGCGGCGTCGACCCGGTCCTCCAGGAGCGCGTCGAGCAGGGCCTGGACCCTCTCGGCTGTGCGGCCGAACATCTCGGCCTCCCGTCTTCGGTAGGCCTCGGCGGCGGCGATCGCCTGCCTGTCGATGGCGTGCCACACCTTCGTGGCACTGCGGAGCAGGACCGGCAGGCTGTCTGATTCCTCTTCGGCGACCACGTCGATGAGGCCGTCCCACATCACCTGCGCGGAGAGCCGGTAGCTGCGCAGCAGGGAGTCCATGGGCAGTCCCTGCTCGGCCCTGCGCCGGGCGGTCTTCTCCGCCTGAGGCAGGTCGCACCGTTCGGAGCGGGGCAGCAGGATGGCGCCGATGCCGTCCCGCATCGCCGCGTAGACGCTCTGCCAGTGGTCGTCGGTGGGGACCATCCGCCGGTACGCCTCGTCGGTGTCGCGGATCTTCGCGACGAGTTCGTCGGTGAGCTCGGGAAGCCTCAGCAGCAGCCTGCGGGCGGCCAGGCGCATGATCCTGCGTACTTCTTCGTCCGTAACCGGGCGGGTCCCCATCTGGGGATCGTGACAGCAAGGCACCTAGCCGAACAAGGTTCTGTTCTGTTTCGTGATGCGGGGTTGTGCGCGCGCACAACCGGCACCCGTCCCGCATGGGCGCCCGCCCCGACTTCACCCTGCCCTCTGGACGCCGGTGAAGCGCCTCGGTTGGGTGCGTTCATCGGCTGTCAGGAGGCACACATGGACGTGCACGACCCTCGCCCGCCCGGAGATTCCGGGCTGGTCGTCAGGGATCTGGCGGTGAGTTACGGCCCGGTCCTGGCCCTGCGGGGTGTCTCGCTGGACGTCCCGCGCGGTTCGGTCGTCGCGGTGCTCGGCGGTAACGGCGCGGGGAAGTCGACCCTGCTGCGCGCCGTGTCGGGCACTCTCAGGTTCCACCGGGGCGGGATCACCGCGGGCGAGGTCGGGTTCGGCGGTACGCGGCTGTCCGGTGCCGCCACCTCGGCCGTGGTGGCGAGAGGCGTCGTCCAGGTGCCCGAGGGGCGCAGGGTCTTCGCGCGGATGACGGTGGAGGAGAACCTGCGGGCCGGCGCCCTCGGCTCGCCCGACCGGCGGTCGGCGGCCGAGGCGAGGGAGAGTGTGCTCGCGCTCTTCCCCGTGCTCGCCGAGCGCGCCGGGCAGCGCGCGGGCCTGCTGTCCGGCGGCGAGCAGCAGATGCTCGCCATCGGCCGCGCGCTGATGGCCAGGCCGAGGATGCTGCTGCTGGACGAGCCCACCCTCGGTCTCGCTCCGATGATGGCCGCCAGGATCGCCGACACCATCCGCGAGATCAACACCGGGGGCACCACGGTGCTCCTGGTGGAGCAGAACGCCGCGATGGCCCTGTCCCTGGCCTCGCACGCCTACGTGCTGGAGGTCGGCGAGGTGGTGCTGTCGGGACCGGCCGCCGAGCTCGCCGCGAGCGACGAGGTGCGCCGCCGCTACCTGGGCATCGAGGACCCGGTTCCGGCCGTCCCGGGATCCGCGGGGAAGGCGGCGGCCGCCCGCCCGGCACTGACGAGGTGGTCCGCGTGAGTGACACATACCAACCGGACGGTACGGATACTTCCATTCCCCGGCTCGACGTGCGTGACGTGACCGTGCGCTTCGCCGGGCTCACCGCGCTGGACGCCGTCGGCTTCAGCGTCGAGCCCGGCAGCGTCCACGCGGTGATCGGGCCCAACGGAGCGGGCAAGTCGACCTGCTTCAACGTCCTGTCGGGCGTCTACCGGGCCACCTCGGGCAGCGTGCGGTTCGGCGACGCGGAACTGACCTCCCTGGCCCCGCACCGCATCGCCGCCCTGGGGGTGGCGCGCACCTTCCAGAACATCGCCCTGTCGCCGCGCCTGTCGGTGCGGGACAACCTGATGCTCGGCCGCCACCGGCTGACCCGCGCCGGGTTCGTCTCGGCCGGGCTGCGGCTGCCGTCGGCCCGGCGCGAGGCGGCCGCGCACGGCGAGCGGGTGACCGAGATCGCCGCGTTCGTCGGGCTCTCCGAACGGCTGGCCACGCCTGTCGGGCTGCTGCCGTACGGCGTGCAGAAGCGCGTGGAGCTGGCGCGGGCCCTGTGCATGGAGCCCCGGCTGCTGCTGCTGGACGAGCCGGTCGCCGGCATGAACGGCGGTGAGCGCCGCGACATGGCCGAGCTGATCGTCGCGGTGCGGGAGAGCCTCGGCATCTCCATCCTGCTGGTCGAGCACGACATGGGGATCGTCATGCGGCTCGCCGACGCGGTGACGGTCCTGGACTTCGGCAGGCGCATCGCGGACGGGTCCCCCCGCGAGGTGCAGAACGACCCCGAGGTGGTCCGCGCCTACCTGGGCGCGGCGGCGGAGAGCACACCGGCCAAGGACGAGGAGGTCGCTTCGTGATCACTTTTCTCGAGCTCCTGGTGAACGGGATCTCCGTCGGGGCCGTGTACGCGCTGATCGCCCTGGGCTTCGTCATCATCTTCAAGGCGACCGAGGTGGTGAACTTCGCGCACGCCTCGCTGCTGCTGGTCGGCGGCTTCATCGTGGCCAAGACGCACCCGTCGGTCGGCTTCTGGACCGCCCTGCTGCTGGGCGTCGCCGGGGCGGCCGTCGTGGGCGCCCTGATCGAGTTCCTGATCATCCGCAGGGCGAACGTCACCTCGCACAGCGTGCTGGCGATCGTGACGATCGGCGTCGACATCGTGCTGACGACCGAGCTGACCAGGCAGATCGGCACCGACGTGCTCGCCCTGGGCGATCCGTGGCACGACCGGGTGCTGCATCTGGGAGCCGTCAGCGTCGCCCAGACCCGGGTGGTCGCGTTCGCCGTCGCGGCGGCCCTGATCGCCGCGTTCCTGCTGGCGTTCAAGTACACGAACTGGGGCATCGCCATGCGCGCCACCGCGGAGGACGCGGAGACCGCCGCGCTGATGGGCGTGCGGCGCGGGCGGGTCTCGATGGGGGCCTGGGCGGTCGCCGGGGCGCTCGCCGCCGTGGCCGCGCTCTTCCTGTGCGTCTTCCCCACCCCGGGGCTGGACCGCAGCACCACGTTCGCGGCGATGAAGGCGTTCCCGGCGGCGATCCTCGGCGGCCTCGACTCCACCACGGGGGCGCTGGCCGGAGGGCTGATCATCGGCATCACCGAGGCCATGATGAGCGGCTACCAGAACGACCTGGCCTTCCTCGGCCGGGGCATCGGCGACGTCGCCCCGTTCCTCGTGATGATCGTTGTCCTGCTCATCCGCCCCGCGGGGCTGTTCGGGACGAGGGAGCTGGCACGTGTCTAAGAAGGTCATCCTCTCCTGCGTCGCGCTGGTCGCGGTGGCGGTCGCCGTACCGTTCTACCTGGAGGGCTTCTGGCTGCAGGCCGGGCTCTTCGCGATGTCGGCGGCGATCGGGGCGATCGGCATCAACCTGCTGACCGGCGCCACCGGCCAGCTGTCCATGGGCCACGCGTTCTTCCTCGCGGTCGGCGCGTACGCCTACGTCTACTTCGGCTCCGAACCGGAGGGCGGCGCGCACGCCCTCGGCGGCCTGGGCCTGCCCACGCCCGTCGCGGCGCTGCTCGCGGTGCTCACGGCGGGTGTCGCGGGCGGGGTGTTCAGCCCCATCGCGGGTCGCCTGAAAGGCGCCTACCTCGGTATCGCCACCCTCGCGCTGATCTTCGTCGGCCAGCACGTGCTGTTCAACGCCGAACCCGTGACGGGCGGGTACAACGGGCGGACGGTGCCGCCGATGGAGCTGTTCGGGTTCGCGTTCGCCGACACCCCCGAGCTGGTGGTGGCGCAGGTGCCGTTCGGGTCGCTGGAGCGGCTCTGGTTCCTGGGGCTGGTCCTGCTGACCGGCGCGGCGCTGTTCGCCCGCGGGGTGCTGCGCGGCCGTCCCGGGCGGGCCATGAACACCATCCGCGACCACGAGATCGCGGCCGGGGTGATGGGCGTGCCGGTGGCCCGCTACCGCGCCGGGGTGTTCGTGCTGTCGTCGATGTACGGCGGCCTGGCCGGGGTCCTGATCGCGCTGGTCTTCCAGCGCACCGTGCCCGACTACTTCGGCCTGCTGCTCTCCCTCGACTACCTCGCGATGATCATCATCGGCGGGCTCGGCTCCGTCGCCGGCGCGGTGATCGGCGCGATCTTCATCTCGATGCTCCCCCAGTTGCTCAGCCGCTACAGCGACGCCCTGCCGCTGGTGGCCGAGCCGGGCTCGGGCGGGGTGTCGCCCGCCGAGGCGGCCCGCATCCTGTACGGCGCCGCCGTCGTCGTCATCGTCCTCTTCCTGCCCGGCGGGCTGCTCGGCCTCGCCGGGCGCCTGCGCCTGGCCGTCGACCGGCGGCTCATCCCCGCCTCCGATCCCCCGGCCGCCACCACTCCCGCGACTCCCGCGACGACGAAGACCCCGCTGTCCCCCTCTCCCTCTCCCTCCCCCGACCCAAGGAACTGATGACATGGGAATCCCAAGAACCCCGGTCCGACGCATCGCGGCACTCGCCGCCCTGGCCCTGGCCGTCACCGCGTGCGCCAGCGAGAAGGCCACCGGGGGCAGCGGAGGCGCCGCCCCCTCCGCCGTCGGGGGGGACGGCGTGAAGACGGGCCCCGGCGTCACCGCCGACAAGATCACGATCGGCCTGATGACCGACCTCACCGGCCCCTACGCGTCGTTCGGCAAGAGCCTGACCCAGGCGCAGCAGCTGTACTTCGAGCAGACGAACGCGGCCGGGGGCGTGTGCGGGCGGCAGCTGGAGGCGCTGGTGCGCGACCACGGCTACGACGCGCAGAAGGCGGTCGCGGCCTACACCGAGATCGCCCCGAAGGTGGTGGCGATCGCCCACTTCGTCGGCTCGCCCATGGTCAACGCGCTCAAGCAGCGCATCGAGACCGACCAGGTGCTCACCATCCCGCAGGCCTGGGCGACCGGGCTGCTCGGCAGCAAGTCCATCCAGGTCACCGGGACGACCTACGACATCGACATGATCAACGGGGTGGACTTCCTGACGAAGGAGAAGGGCATCAAGTCCGGGGACAAGATCGGTCACCTGTACTTCGAGGGCGACTACGGCGAGAGCGCGCTGAACGGCTCCAAGTACGCGTCGGAGAAGCTCGGCCTCACGCTCGTGGAGCAGAAGATCAAGGCCACCGACCAGGACATGAGCGCCCAGGTGGCCGCGTTCAAGGCGGAGGGCGTCAAGGCCGTCCTGGTCTCCGTCGGCCCCAAGCAGACCGCCTCGCTCGTCGGCGTCTCGCTCGCCAAGGGCATGGACGTGCCGTTCGTCGGCAGCAACTCGGCCTACTCCCCGCAGCTGCTGCCCACCCCGGCCGGGCCCGCGCTGCTGAAGGACTTCTACTACATGACCGCGGGCACGCCGATCAGCTCCGACATGCCCGCCATGAAGAAGCTGGCCGCCGACTACGCGGCGAAGTACCCGGACACGGCCATCGACAGCGGCGTCCCCTCGGGCTACTCGGCGGCGGCGATCGTCGTCGACGCGCTCAAGAAGGCCTGCGAGGGCAAGGACCTGACCCGGGCCGCGGTGGTCACCGCGCACCGCGGCCAGTCGTCCTGGGGTGCGGAGTTCGGCACGGTCATGGACTTCACCACGTTCGACAAGCCCGCCTCGCTGCTGTCGTACGTGGCCAAGCCGGACAAGGCCGCCCTCGGCGGCGCGGTCGTCTTCAAGGAGGCCGCGACCTCCGACCTGGCCAAGGAGTACCAGGTCCCGGTGGGCTGACCCGTGATCCGCGGTGCGGCTCCGTACCTGCCGGGGGTGCGGGCCGCACCGCTCCGGGACTAACGTGGGGGCATCCAGAAGACATCCGCGCCCGGGGACACGATGACCCAGAAGCTCAACACCGGCAGCCACGACCTGCCGGTCTCCGACGCCCTCGCCGCGTTCATGAACACCGGCTGGGCCGACACGCACCGCGACGACCTCGCGCCGCTTCCGCAGGCCGCCTACACCGCCAAGCGGCGCGCCGCGCTCGCCGCCCGCTTTCCCGGCGAGCGGCTGGTGATCCCGTCCGGCACGCTCAAGGCCCGCAGCAACGACAGCGACTACCGGTTCCGGGCGCACAGCGCGTTCGCCTACCTCACCGGTGACCAGGAGCCCGATGACGTGCTCGTCGTCGAGCCCTCCGGGGAGGCCACGCTGTTCCTGCGCCCCCGCTCGCCGAGATCGGCGCCGGGCCAGGCCGGGCAGGAGTTCTACCGCGACCGCCGCTACGGCGAGTTCTGGGTGGGCCGCCGCCCCGACCTGGCCGAGGCGGAGGCCATCCACCAGATCGCCTGCGCGCCGATCGACAGGCTGGACGACGCGCTCGCCGGGCCCGCGCGGGTGCTGCGCGGGGTGGACGCGTCCGTGGACGGGCGGGTCTCGCCCGGCGGCGGCGACGAGGAACTGGAGACGTTCCTCTCCGAGATGCGGCTGATCAAGGACGAGTGGGAGATCGCCGAGCTGCAGTTCTCGGTCGCCGCGACCACGCGCGGGTTCGAGGACGTGGCGCGGGCCCTGCCCGCCGCCCTGGGGCACCGGCGCGGCGAGCGTTACCTGGAGGGGGTCTTCGGCCTCCGTGCCCGCCTGGAGGGCAACGCGGTCGGCTACGACAGCATCGTGGCCTCCGGCGCCAACGCGTGCGTGCTGCACTGGATCCGCAACGACGGGCGGCTGGACGGGAACGAGCTGTTGCTCCTCGACGCTGGTGTGGAGACCGACCACCTCTACACCGCCGACATCACCAGAACCCTGCCGGTGTCCGGGCGCTTCAGCCCGGTCCAGCGCCAGGTCTACGAGCTGGTGTACGAGGCCCAGGAGGCGGCGATCGCCACCCTGCGCCCCGGTGCGCGCTTCCGCGACTTCCACCGCGCGGCGATGCGCGTCATCGCGGAGGGACTGCACGACTGGGGCGTGCTGAAGATCGGCGCGGACGAGGCGATGGAGCCCGAGAGCGGCCTGTACCGCCGCTACACGCTGTGCAGCAGCGGCCACATGCTCGGCATGGACGTGCACGACTGCGCCAGGGCCCGCTCGGAGGTCTACCTGGACGGCGTGCTGGAGGAGGGGCAGGTGCTGACCGTCGAGCCCGGCCTCTACCTGCAGCCGGACGACCTGACGCTGCCGCCGGAACTGCGCGGCATCGGGGTGCGCATCGAGGACGACCTCGTCGTCACCGCCGACGGCGCCCGTCTCATGTCGGCCGGGCTGCCCCGCCACCCCGACGAGGTGGAGAGGTGGATGGAGAGCTCAGGCCTCGCGGGATGAGCGTCCGGGGGTGGGGAGACACGCGGGTTCCGTCACGTTGCCACATCGCCTACCACGAGCTATCGGCACCTTCTGAGGTAAGTTCTGATCTATGACCCTGAAGCAAGCCCCGCCCGGCGGGCGGGGTGGTCGGCCGGGGGACGGATCCGCCGGAGTCGCGACCACACACGCGGCGAACGAGAGTGGTGAGCGACCGGTGAGCGAGCAGGAGCCCCGCTGGCTGTCCTCGATCGAGCAACGGGCATGGCGCGCCCACCTCGCCGTGCACAAGCTCCTCGACCACCGCCTCGACCGTGAGCTCCAGCCCTTCGGGCTCTCGGTCAACGACTACGAGATCCTGGTGAACCTGTCGGAGACCCCCGGTCACCGCATGCGGATGAGCGACCTGGCGGACGCCACGATCCAGTCCCGCAGCCGCCTGTCCCACCAGATCTCCCGGATGGAGGCCGCCGGCCTGGTCGCCAGGGAGACCTGCGCCGACGACCGGCGCGGCACCTTCGCCGTCCTCACCGAACACGGCTGGGCCACCATCCAGAAGGTCGCGCCGCACCACGTGGCCGGCGTGCGACGGCATTTCATCGACCTGCTCACCGACGACCAGCTGATCGAGCTGGAAGCGGCGTACGCACCGGTGGTGGACCACCTCAAAGGCATCCGCTGACCCGAGACCGGGCGGCGAAACCGGCGAAGGCGTCCGCCGGCGCGAAACCGGGCGGTGAAACCCGCGAAGGCGTCCGCTGACGCGAAACCGATACCGGTCGTTACTCCTTAGTAGACCGGAGTGTCGTTACGATCCGCCCATGTCTGCTCGCCGGATCCTCATCACCGCGGTGATCGCCGCGTCCTTCCTGGTCACCGCGTGCAGCGGCGGTGGTGCCTCCGACGGCACAACGGCCCTTCCCGACGGGGCCGACCTGCTCAGGAAGTCCGCGGACGTGACGCGCGCCGTGAAGTCAGCCGCCTTCTCGATGGAGACGGAGGGCACGCCCCCCGTACCGGTCAAGAAGGCCTCCGGCCGTCTCAGCGGGACCGGCGACGCGGACGGCACCCTCCAGATCGACGTGATGGGCAGTCTCCAGGAGATCAATTTCGTACTGATCGGAGAGACCGTCCACTTCAAGGGCGTGACCGGCGGCTTCCAGCGGATGTCGCGGAGCCAGCTGGCGGCGATCTACGACCCCTCCGCCATCCTCAACCCGGACAAGGGCGTCGTACAGCTGCTGGCCAACGCGCTGGACGCGAAGACCCAGGCGGCGGAGAAGCTGGACGGCGTCGACGCCTACCGGGTCTCGGCGACGCTCTCCCAGCAGGTGCTCGCCACGATGGTGCCCGGTCTCACGCAGAGCGTCGACGCCGTGCTCTGGATCGACAAGGCCACCAGCCGGCTGCTGAAGGCGGAGCTGCCACTGACCGGCGGCAAGGTGATCGTGGCCTTCAGTGACTACGACGTGCCGGTCCAGGTCACCGCTCCGGCGGAGTGACGGTGACCCGCGCCGCCCCGGAGGGCGCCCTCACGGCCCGGCGGCGGACCGCCCTCGGCGTCGGCGGCACGGCGGTGCTGCTGGCGGCCCTGGACGCGTACGTCGTGGTCACCGTCCTCGTCGACATCGCCAGGGACGTCGACGTCCCCCTGAACCACCTGGAGCGGGCCACCCCGATCGTCACCGGTTTCCTGCTCGGCTACATCGCGGCCATGCCGCTGCTCGGCCAGCTCTCCGACCGCTACGGCAGGCGCCCGCTCATCCACCTGTGCCTGGCGGGCTTCGCCGTGGGCTCGGTCGTCACCGCGCTGGGCGACACGGTGCCCTGGCTGGTCGCGGGACGGGCCGTGCAGGGCGTCGCGGGCGGCGCGCTGCTGCCCATCACCATGGCCCTGATCGGGGACCTGTGGGACGAGGACGAGCGCCCGGTGGCGCTCGGCGCGGTGGGGTCGGCCCAGGAGCTCGGCAGCGTGCTGGGCCCCCTGTACGGCGCGGCCCTCGCCACCCTGGTCCCGTCCACCCTCCAGATCGGCGGCGTGCAGCTCGGCGGCTGGCGGTCGATCTTCTGGCTGAACGTCCCGCTGGTGGCCCTGGCGGCGGTCGCCGTGCAGCGGTCGGTGCCGCCGCCCGCCCGCGACCGGGCCCGCGGGGCGGCCAAGCGCGTCGACGTGGTCGGCGGGCTGCTGCTCGCGCTCGCGCTCGGCCTGCTCGTGGCCGGTCTCTACAACCCCGATCCCAGCGGGTCGGTCCTTCCCCCGTGGGGCATGCCCGTGATCGTCGCCGGGGTCGTGTCCAGCGCCGCGTTCGTCGCGTGGGAGTGGCGCTCCAGGACCAGGCTGATCGACATGACGGGGGTGTCGCGCGGCCCGTTCCTCGCCACGCTCGGGGTGAGCTTCCTGACCGGCGCCGCGCTGCTGGTGACCCTGGTCGACGTGCAGCTGTCGGCGCAGACGCTGCTGGGCCTGGACAGCCTGGACGGCGCCCTGGTGCTGTCGCGCTTCCTCGTCGCGCTCTCCGTGGCCGCGCTGGCAGGCGGCCTCATGGCCCGCCGCTACGGCGAGCGCGCGGTGACGGTGATCGGGCTCGCGGTGGCCGCCGCCGGATACGTCCGCATCGGCCAGTGGCCCCTGGACCTGGCCTCAGCCGGATACCGCATGGACGCCGACCTGATCGTCGCCGGCCTGGGGCTCGGCCTGGTGATCGCCCCGGTCTCCTCGGCGGTGCTGCGGGCCGTACCCGCCGCCCAGCACGGGGTGGCCTCGGCGGCGGTGGTCGTGGCCCGGATGATGGGCATGCTGCTCGGCGTCGCCGGGCTGTCGGCGTGGGGCTTCCACCGCTTCCAGTCGCTCACCGCCGACCTGGACACGCCGCTGCCCTTCGGCGTGGACCCCGTCGTGTACGCCGGGCGGCTCGCCGAGTACCAGAGCAGGGTGAAGGAGGCGCTGCACACCGAGTACAGCGAGATCTTCCTGATCACCTCCGCCCTGTGCGGGGTGGGCGTGCTGGTCGCGCTGCTGCTGCCACGCGGGTCCGGGCGGGTGGACGGGGCCTGACCCGGCGTGGGCCGGAACCCGGGACGGTCCCGCCCCGGACCGGAGCCCTGTCCGGGGCGGGACCCCCGCCTCTACTTCTTCTTCTGCCCCTGGCGCTTCTCGCGGATCTTCATGGTGACCTCGATGGGCGACCCGGCGAAGCCGAACTCCTCGCGGATCCGGCGCTCGATGAAGCGGCGGTAGGTCTCCTCCAGGAAGCCCGAGGTGAACAGCACGAACTTCGGCGGCTCCGTCGACGCCTGCGTGGCGAAGAGGATCTTGGGCTGCTTGCCGCTGCGGACCGGCGGCGGGGTGGCCGCGACCAGGTCGGTCAGGAAGGCGTTGAGCCGGGCGGTGGGCACCCGGGTGGACCAGGAGTCGAGCGCCTTCTCGATCGCGGGGACGAGCCGGTCGACGTGCCAGCCGTTCTTCGCGGAGATGTTGACCCGCAACGCCCACGGCACGCGGACGAGCTGACGGTCGATCTCCTTCTCCAGGTAGTAACGGCGGTCCTCGTCGAGCAGGTCCCACTTGTTGAACGCCACGACCATGCACCGGCCGGACTCGATCACCAGGGAGATGATCCGCAGGTCCTGCTCGGTCAGCACGTCGCTGGCGTCGATGAGCACCACCGCGATCTCCGAGCGCTCCAGGGCTCCCCGGGTGCGCATGCTCGCGTAGAAGTCGGCGCCCTTGAGCTCGCGGTCACGCCGCCTGATCCCGGCGGTGTCGACGAAGCGCCAGGTCTTGCCACCGAGCTCGACCAGCTCGTCCACCGGGTCGCGGGTGGTGCCCGCCATCGGGTCGACGAGCACGCGCTCGGAGCCCGCCAGCTTGTTCAGCAGCGAGGACTTGCCCACGTTGGGCTTGCCGACCAGGGCGACCCTGCGCGGGCCGCGCTCGGGGCCGAAACGCTGCTCGGGCGTCTCCGGCAGCTTGTCGAGGATCACGTCCAGCAGGTCGCCGCTGGAGCGTCCGTGCAGGGCCGAGACCGGCTGCGGCTCGCCCAGGCCGAGGGCCCATAGCCCGGCGGCCTCCAGCTCCATCTGCTGGTTGTCGACCTTGTTGGCGGCGAGGATGACCGGCTTGCCGGACCCGCGCAGCACGTGGCCGACGATCTCGTCCGCGTCGGTCACGCCCACGACGGCGTCGACCACGAACAGGATCACGTCGGCCAGCTCGGCCGCGACCTGGGCCTGCTCGGCGATCTTCAGCGCCATGCCGGTCGCGTCGGGGTCCCAGCCTCCGGTGTCGACCACCGTGAACCGGCGTCCCCGCCAGGTGGCGTCGTACGTGACCCGGTCGCGGGTCACCCCCGGCACGTCCTCCACGACCGCCTCCCGGCGGCCGATGATCCGGTTGACCAGGGTGGACTTGCCCACGTTGGGGCGGCCCACCACGGCCACTACCGGCTGCGGGGCCGTGTCGGGCCCCACATCCCGCTGCGAGCTGTCGTCGGTCCCTGAATCGGCGAGCTCCGCGTCGATCCAGCCGTTTTCGTCGTCGTATACCCCGGTCACGCCTTTTCCTTAATCACACGCAGTATTTCGGCGATGACCTCTTCGAGGTTCAGCGCCGTGGTGTCGAGCTCGACGGCGTCGGCCGCCTTCGCCAGCGGGTCTGCCTTCCTGGTCGAGTCGAGGGTGTCGCGGCGGGCCATCGCGGCCCGCTGCGCCGCCACCGTGGTGCCGGTGAGCTCCGCCGTGCGGCGCAGTGCCCTGGCGTCCGCGCTCGCGGTCAGGTAGATCTTGACCGCGGCGCCGGGCGCCACCACCGTGCCGATGTCCCGGCCCTCGACGACGATGCCGCCCGAACCGATGATCTCACGCTGCTCGGCCACCAGGCGGTGGCGTACCTCGGGCACCGCGCTGACCGCCGAGACGGCCGCGGTGACCTCGGCGGTGCGGATCGGCGCGACGGCGTCGACGCCGTCGACCGCCACCACCGCGAGGTCCGGGTCGGTGCCCAGTGTGAGGACCGGGTCGAGCGCCCTGGCGGCGATCGCCTCGGGATCGGCGAGGTCGACGCCCCGCTGGAGCATCCACCAGGTGATCGCCCGGTACATCGCGCCGGTATCGAGGTAACGCAGCCCCAAGGCTCGCGCCACCCCTCGTGACGCGCTCGACTTACCCGATCCCGAAGGACCGTCCATGGCGACGACCAGTCCGGTCACGACGCCTCTCCCTTGCAGCCCGCTTCAGTTGTCCGTACGAGGCTACCGGGAGCCGGGAAGGAACCGCGCATCGAGCGAGAAGGCGGACGGGGTCACGGCAGGTGCCAGCCGTTCTCCCGCAGGGCCTCGGCCAGCGCCGTCACCGCCTCCGGCTGCACCCAGAGCTCGGCGGCGCCCAGCGGCAGGCCGGGGGCGTGCTCGAGCCGGACGTCCTCGATGTTGACGCCCGCCTCCTCGGCCGCCTGGAACAGCCGGGCCAGCTCGCCGGGCCGGTCGCCGACGATGACCTGGACGGCCGCGTAGGTACGCGCGGGACCGCCGTGCTTGCCGGGGATCCGGCCCGTACCCGCGACGCCCCGGTGCAGCAGTTCGGTGACGCGGGCCATGGCGTCGGGATCGCCGGAGCCGGCCGAGGTACGGAGCGAGGCCGCCGCGGCGGCCAGGTCGGCCGCCACCGCCTCCAGCACCTCGGCCACCGGCAGCGCGTTGCCCGACAGGATCCCGGTCCAGAGCCTCGGGTCGCTCGCCGCGATGCGGGTGACGTCGCGTACCCCCGGCCCGGCCAGGCCGAGCGCGGCGGCCGGCGCCTCCGCGAGACGGGCGGCCACCGCGGAGGCGGTCACGTGGGGGGCGTGTGAGACGACCGCCACGGCCCTGTCGTGCTCCTCGGCGCCGATCCTGACCGCCTCGCCGCCGCAGAGCTTGACGAGCCCGTACAGGGCCTCCACGGCGTCGGGCGAGGTGTCCTCGGTCGGGCACAGCGCCCACGGGCGCCCGAGGAACAGGTCGGCCCGCGCCGCGGCGGGCCCGGAGCGCTCGCGTCCGGCGAGCGGGTGCCCGGCGACGTAGGTCGTCAGGTCGCAGCCGAGGCTCGCGGCCTCCCTGAGCGGGAGCGCCTTGACACTGGCCACGTCGGTGTAGAAACGGGCCGCACCGGCCTTCTGGAGGGCGGCGAGCCGCTCCGCGACCGCCTGCGGCGGGACCGCGATGATCGCGACGTCCACCGTCACGCCCTCGGCCCACTCGACGCCGGCGCCCAGCTCCCGCGCCAGCCGCAGGGATCCCGCGTCGCGGTCGGCCAGGTGGACGGCCACGCCCTGCTCGCGCAGGGCCAGCGCGATCGAGGTGCCGATCAGTCCCGTGCCGACGACCAGGACGCTTCCGAGGCCGCTCACGCGCGCTCCCTGGAGGTGGTGCCGCATAAGGGGCTCACTGGGCGATGTCCACGCGAAGGGCGACCGCGCCACGCAGGTAGACGTGCTGGATGTCCTGGCGGGGCCGGTCGACCTCGACGTGGGCCATCAGCCGCACCACGCGGGGCAGCGCGCCGGGAACGTCGATCTCGGAGGCGCAGATCAGCGGAACGTCGTGGAAGCCGAGCTTGCGGGCGGCCAGGGCGGGAAACTCGGCGGTGAGATCGGGCGTGGCCGTGAAGATCACGCTGATCACGTCGTCGGTGGTGAGCCTGTTGCGCCCCATCACCTCCGCGACCAGTTCGGTGACCCCGGACAGGATGTCGTCCCGGTCGTTGGACTCGACCTGGATCGCACCGCGGATCGCCCGCACCATCGTCGTTCCTCCAGTCCCTCCGCGCCGGACCACCCCCGAGGATGATCCGGCGCGTCCTAACACGCGTTCAGGGAAGGCTACAACCCGACTGCGGCGTAGAGTTCCCCGACTTCCGTGAGGGTCAGCGCACGCACGGTGCCCGGCTTGAGGCGGCCGAGCTTGACCGGGCCGAACTCGATGCGGGCCAGGTCGATGACCGGGTGCCCGACCTCCTCCAGCATGCGGCGGACGATGTGCTTGCGGCCCTCGTGCAGCACGATCTCGATCAGCGCCTGCTGGCCGTGCTCCTGGACCAGGGCGAAGGAGTCGGCCTTGGCGAGGCCGTCCTCCAGCTCGACGCCCTTCTTCAGGCGGCGGCCGAGGTCGCGCTCGATCCGGCCCGGAACCTTCGCCCAGTACTTCTTCTGGACGCCGTAGCTCGGATGGGTGAGCCTGTTGGCCAGCTCGCCGTCGTTGGTGAGCAGGATCAGGCCCTCGGTCTCGGTGTCGAGGCGTCCCACGTGGAACAGCCGCTCGGTGCGGTCGGCCACGAAGTCGGCCAGCGAGGGGCGGCCGTCCGGGTCGGACATGGTGCTGACGACGCCGATCGGCTTGTTGATCGCGAGGTAGACCAGGTCGGGCATGGTCGGCAGGCGCTTGCCGTCGACGTGGATGACCTGCTTGGCGGGGTCGACCCGGGCGCCGAAGCGGCGGACCACCTGGCCGTCGACCGTCACCCGGCCCTCACCGATCATGTCCTCGCAGGCCCGGCGGCTGGCGACGCCCGCCTGGGCGAGGACCTTCTGCAGCCGGATGCCGTCGGGAACCTCGGTGGTGTCGCGCTCGTCGACGTAGTCGCGGTCGTAGAAGTCGGAGTCGCGCTTGGGCTGGCGAGCGGTCTTGAACCGGTCGTTCGCGATCGTGCCCGGCCTGAGCGGCGCCTTCGCCGCGGGAGCCCGGCCGGCAGATCGGTCGCCGGAGCGGTCCGCGGGGGGCCGGCGCTCGCCGTACGCCCCGGCGCTGCCGCCACCGATGGTCTGGACGTCGTCCCGGCGCCCGGTCCTGCCGAAGCGGCCACGGGAGCCACCGGCGGGCGCGTCGCCGCGGCCGCGGTCGGAGCCGGGCCTGCCGCGCGAGCCGTCACGGTCGGCGCGGAAGCCGCCGCGGTCGTCACGGCGCGGGCCGTCGGAGCGGAAACCGCCCTGTGAACCCCCCTGGGAACCGCCCGAGGGCCTGCCACCGCCGTACTGGCCGCGCGAACCGTCCCGCTCCGCCCGGAACCCACCGCGATCATCACGACGCGGACCATCGGCACGGAAGCCATCGCGATCGTCGCGACGCGGGCCGTCCGAACGGAAACCATCGCGGTCGTCGCGACGCGGACCGTCAGAACGGAAACCACCCCGCGAACCACCGAACGACGAACCCCCGCGGTCGTCACGGCGCGGGCCGTCGGAACGGAAACCGCCCTGTGAACCCCCCTGGGAACCGCCCGAGGGCCTGCCACCGCCGTACTGGCCGCGCGAACCGTCCCGCTCCGCCCGGAACCCACCGCGATCATCACGACGCGGACCGTCGGAACGGAAACCACCGGACGACGAACCCCCGCGATCGTCGCGACGCGGGCCGTCGGAACGGAAACCACCGGACGACGAACCCCCGCGGTCATCGCGACGCGGGCCGTCGGAGCGGAAACCACCGCGATCGTCACGGCGCGGGCCGTCGGAACGGTAACCGCCCTGCGAACCCCCCTGGGAACCGCCCGAGGGCCTGCCACCGCCGTACTGGCCGCGCGAACCGTCCCGCTCCGCCCGGAACCCACCGCGATCATCACGACGCGGACCGTCGGAACGGAAACCACCGGACGACGAACCCCCGCGATCGTCGCGACGCGGGCCGTCGGAGCGGAAACCGCCCTGGGAGCCACCGCGGGACCCCCCGGAGGAGGACCCGCCCCGGGAGGAGCCGCCGCGGAATCCGCCGGACTGCGAGCCCCCACGGGGATTGCCACCGCGCGGGGCTCCGCCACGGCCTTGACCGCGTCCATCACCGGACGGGGTACTGCGCCTGTTGTTCACTACTTCTGCTCCTCTAGGGATTCCATGTCGTCGGGCAGGAAGGGTGCCAGTTCGGGAAGCTCGTCGAGCTCCCGCAGGCCCATCCGCTCGAGAAAATACGAACTCGTCCGGTAGAGCACGGCTTGGCTCTCCGGTTCGGTGCCGGCCTCTTCGACCAGCCCCCTCGTCATCAGTGTGCGCATGACGCCGTCACTGTTGACACCGCGGATGGCCGCCACCCGGGCCCGGCTCACCGGCTGCCGGTAGGCGACCACGGCCAGGGTCTCTAGAGCGGCCTGGGTCAGGCGCGTCTGCTGGCCGTCGCGGACGAACCGCTCCACGAGTGGCGCGCACTCGGCCCGCGTGTAGAACCGCCAGCCGCCCGCTACCTCTCTCAGGTCGAAACCCCGTCCGGAGGCGGTGTATTCCGCCGAGAGCTCGCGGATCGCCCGCCCGATCTCGTGGACGGGCCGTTCCAGAACCTGGGCGAGCGTCACCTCGGCGACGGGCTCGTCGACCACCAGCAGGATGGCCTCCAGCCCGGCGCGCAGGTCCGGCTCGGCGCGCGGGCCCGGCTCGGCGGACGGGCCGACCTCGGTACGCGAACCGGGCTCGGGTGCCAGGTCAGTCATCGGCGGGCTCTCTCTTCGGGCTGTTCGGGGTCTCGTCGTAGTCGTCGGCCACGGCGACGTCGCCGTCGTCGCTGCCGGTCCAGGTCACGTGCAGTTCTCCGAGAGGCTCCACCTGCTCGAAGGACACGGCCGCCTCCCGGTAGAGCTCCAGGACGGCCAGGAAACGCGCCACGACCTCGAAGGTTCCGGCGCAGTCGGAGGTGAGGGCCCGGAAAGTCGCCCGGCGCATCCGCCGCAGCCGCTCGACAAGGATAACCGCCTGCTCGCGGACATTGGCGAGCGGTTGGTAGATGTGGGCCGTCGAGACCGACGGGGGCACCTTGGGGGCGAAGGCCCGCTGAGCGATCTCCGCGAGGCGGTCGGGGCCGATGCCGAGGATCAGCTCGGGCAGCAGGCTCGCGAACTCGGCCTCCATCGGCACGGTACGGGGGAAGCGCAGCGCCTCCTCGGCCATCCGGCTGGAGAAGACCTTGACGACCTCCTTGTAGGCCCGGTACTGCAGGAGGCGGGCGAACAGCAGGTCACGGGCCTCCAGGAGGGCCAGATCCTCCTCGTCGTCGACCTCGCCCGAGGGCAGCAGCCTGGCGGCCTTGAGATCGAGCAGGGTCGCCGCGACGAGCAGGAAGTGGCTCGTCTGGTCCAGGTCCCACTCCGGGCCCCTGGCCCGGATGTAGGAGATGAACTCGTCGGTCACCTGGCTGAGCGAGACCTCGGTGATGTCCAGCTTGTGCTTGGAGATCAGACCGAGCAGGAGGTCGAAGGGACCCTCGAAGACCTCCAGATGCACCTTGAAGGTGTCATCGTCGGTCTTCGGCTGCTCGGTCATCCCGCCATTGTCCCGCACCCGGGGGCGGGATCACCGCTCCAGCGCGGCCCACCTGGCCAGGACTTCCCTGGCGAGCTCGCGGTACGCGCTGGCGCCGAGCGACGACGAGTCGAAGCTGGTGATGGGCTCACCGGCCACAGTGGCGTCGGGGAAGCGAACCGTCCGGTTGATCACCGTGTGGTAGACCTTCTCGTCGAAGGCCTCGACCACCCGGGCCAGCACCTCGCGGCCGTGCAGGGTGCGCGCGTCGTACATGGTGGCGAGCAGGCCCTCGATGACCAGCTCGTCGTTGATGCGCTCCTGGACCTTGATGATGGTGTCCATGAGCAGCGCGACACCGCGCAGCGCGAAGAACTCGCACTCCAGCGGCACCATGACTCCGTGCGCGCAGGCCAGCGCGTTGATCGTGAGCAGTCCCAGGGAGGGCTGGCAGTCGATCAGGCACACGTCGTACTCGGGCAGGAGGGGCTTGATGACCCGGCCGAGCACCTGCTCGCGGGCGACCTCCGTGACGAGCTGGACCTCCGCGGCCGAAAGGTCGATGTTGCTGGGCAGCAGGTCCATGCCCTCGACACCGGTCTCCAGCAGCACGTCCCTGGCGGTGATCTGCCGCTCCATGAGGAGGTTGTAGACCGTCAGGTCGAGCTGGAGGGGATTGATCCCGAGGCCGACCGAGAGGGCGCCCTGCGGGTCGAAGTCGACCAGCAGGACCTTGAGCCCGGCCTCCGCCAGCGCGGCGCCCAGGTTGATGGTGGTCGTCGTCTTGCCGACGCCACCCTTCTGGTTGACCATGGCGACGACCCTCGCCGGCCCGTGCACCGTACGGGGGGGCGGGTCGGGAAAGACCGGCCGGGGACGCCCGGTCGGGCCGAGGACTCCCCCGCTGCGAGGGGTCCCGGCGGTCTTGGTGTCGCCCCAGGGATTCTCGGGGTTTGCCGGGGTCGTTCCCCGGATAGAACCGTCGGTGGTCACAGTCACCAGTCGAACCTCCCTGACGGCCTCTAACCGGACCGTCCGGACGGACACTATGGCGTCAACACGTATGCGGCAAGGCGGCACGCCCGGACATAAGCAAGGTCAATCCCGCGTGCGCGGATGCGCGACGGCATAGACCTCGCGGAGTTTGTCGACCGTGACCTGTGTGTACACCTGGGTGGTGGTCACCGAGGCGTGGCCGAGTAGTTCCTGAACCACCCTAACGTCCACACCCCCGTCAAGGAGGTGGGTTGCGAACGAATGTCGCAACATATGTGGCGACACTCCTTCGAGCCCGCCACGCTCGGCGGCGGCCTGGAGGACCTCCCAGGCGCCCTGGCGGGTGAGCCGCCCGCCCCTGGCGTTGAGGAAGAGTCCCGAGGTGCCCCGGCCGTGTGAGGCGATGCGCGGGCGCGCGCGGGTGAGGTAGGCGCGCAGCGCCTCCCCCGCGAAACCCCCCAGGGGCACCAGTCGGGTCCGTCCGCCCTTGCCGCGCAGGCGCACCCGCTGGGCCTCGGCCCCCAGGTCGACGTCGTCGACGGTGAGCCCCACGGCCTCGGAGATGCGCGCCCCGGTGCCGTACAGCAGCTCGAGCAGCGCCCGGTTACGCAGCGTGAGCGGGGCTCCGTCGGGCCCCGAGGCGGCGATCAGCCGCTCCACGTCGCGGACGCTGATCGCCTTGGGAAGCCGCCTGAGCTGGCGCGGCGAGCGCACCTCGTGGGCCGGGTCGTGGCGGCAGACGCCCTGGCTCAGCGCGAAGCGGTGCAGGCCGCGCACCGCGGAGACGGCCCGCGCCGCCGAGGCGGCGACGAGGGCCTGGTGTCCCCCGTCGCCCTCCCTGAGCGCCGCCACGAAGGCGGTGACGTCACCCTCGGCGACCTCGCCGAAGGTGACGCGGCCGCGCTGCTTGAGATGCTCCACGTACCGCAGGAGGTCACGGCGGTAGGAGGCCAGGGTGTTGGCGGCCAGGCCCCGCTCCACGGCCAGGTGGGCGAGGTAACTGGACAGGACGGCCTCCGTCTCGCTCAGGGTGTCCTCCTGTCATGCCTCCGGTGCGTCGGCGGGCCGCAGTGAGGCGAATCCGTCCGCCGAAGCGGCGTATGCGGCGAGAATACCGGCCACGGCTTGGGAATTGTGGATCATTCCCGCCATGGCACGCCGAACCGCGTCGGACAGGGGAATCCAGACCGCCGGCATGTCGGCCTCCTCGTGCCGGTGGACGAAGTCCAGCTCCCCCTCCGGGATGGGACTGACGTCCCTGGCGAGGAAGATGCGGGTGCGCTCGTCGCTCATCCCGGGCGAGGTGAAGGCGTCGATCAGGGTGTGCCAGGTGCCCGCCCGGTAGCCCGCCTCCTCGGCGAGCTCGCGGGCCGCCCCGGCCTGCAGGGCCTCGCCCTCGACGTCGCGCAGCCCCGCGGGCAGCTCCCACAGCAGCCGCCGTGCCGGGTGACGGTACTGGCGGATCAGCAGGATCCGCCCCCGCTCGTCGAGGGCGACGACGGCCACGGAGCCCGGGTGGGTCACGTAGTCGCGGTCGACGACCTCGCCGTCCGGCATCACGACCGCGTCGGTGACCCCGGCGATGACGCGGGCGCGGAAGTGCTCGGTGGAGGAGGCGACCTTCCACTCCTCGGGAACGTCCACGACGTCCTGGCCGTCCCGGCCGTCCTGGCCCTCCTGGGTTTCCCCCGTGCCCGCCTCCGCTCGCGAGCCGCTCACTTTCCCCGCCCCGCCTTGGCGGCGGTGCCGCGGATGTCGGCGTACGTCAGGGAGGCGCCGATCAGGCCCTTGAACAGCGGATGCGCCCGGGTCGGCCGGGAGCGGAACTCGGGGTGCGCCTGGGTGCCGATGAAGAAGGGGTGGACGTCGGCGGGCAGCTCGGCGTACTCCACCAGGCGGCCGTCGGGCGAGAGGCCGGAGAAGACCATGCCGACCTTCTCCAGCTGCTCGCGGTAGGAGTTGTTGACCTCGTAGCGGTGGCGGTGGCGCTCGTCCACCTTCGCCATGCCGTACAGCTGGCGGGCGAGCGTGCCCTCGCCGAGCCTGGCCGGGTAGAGGCCCAGCCTCATGGTGCCGCCCATGTCGCGCTCGCCGGAGACGACGTCCTCCTGGTCGGCCATGGTGGAGATGACCGGGTGGGTGGTCTCGGCGTCGAACTCGGTGCTGCCGGCGTCCTCGATGCCCGCGAGGTTGCGGGCGGCGTCGATGACCATGCACTGCATGCCCAGGCAGATGCCGAGCAGCGGGATCTTGTTCTCCCTGACGTGACGGATCGCGCCGACCTTGCCCTCGATGCCGCGCACGCCGAAGCCGCCGGGGACCAGGACCCCGTCGACGCCGTCGAGCTCGCGGGCCGCGCCCTCGGGAGTCTCGCAGTCGTCGCTCTTGACCCAGCGGATGTTGACGCGGGCGTCGTTGGCGAAGCCGCCCGCGCGCAGCGCCTCGGTCACCGACAGGTAGGCGTCGGGCAGGTCGATGTACTTGCCGACGAGCGCGATCGTGACCTCGTTGGCCGGGCGGTGCACCCGGCGCAGGAGCTGCTCCCACTCCTTCCAGTCGACGTCCCTGAAGGGCAGGCCCAGGCGGCGCACCACGTAGGCGTCCAGGCCCTCGGAGTGCAGGACCTTGGGGATGTCGTAGATGCTGGCGGCGTCGATGGCGGAGACGACCGCGTCCTCGTCCACGTCGCACATCAGGCTGATCTTGCGCTTGAGCGCGTTCGTGACCGGGCGGTCGGAGCGCAGGACGATCGCGTCGGGCTGGATGCCGATGCTGCGCAGCGCGGCGACCGAGTGCTGGGTCGGCTTGGTCTTCAGCTCACCGCTCGGCCCGATGTACGGCAGCAGCGAGACGTGCAGGAAGAACACGTTGTCGCGCCCGACCTCGTGGCGGACCTGGCGGACGGCCTCCAGGAAGGGCAGCGACTCGATGTCGCCCACGGTGCCGCCGACCTCGGTGATGACCACGTCCACGTCGGGTCCGGCCATCGACCGGATGCGGTCCTTGATCTCGTTGGTGATGTGCGGGATGACCTGCACGGTGTCACCGAGATACTCGCCGCGGCGCTCCTTGGCGATGACGTTGGAGTAGACCTGGCCGGTGGTCACGTTGGCCGAGCCGTGCAGCTCGGTGTCGAGGAACCGCTCGTAGTGGCCGACGTCGAGGTCGGTCTCGGCGCCGTCGTCGGTGACGAACACCTCACCGTGCTGGAACGGGTTCATCGTGCCGGGGTCGACGTTGAGATAGGGGTCGAGTTTCTGCATGGTGACCCGCAGGCCGCGCAGCTTGAGGAGGCGCCCGAGGCTGGAGGCCGTCAGTCCCTTCCCAAGACTGGAGGCGACGCCGCCGGTGACGAACAGATGCTTGGTGTGTGCGGCGCTGCGCAAGAAGGCTCCCGTGGTCGTTACAGATCGTCGGCGCACCCTGATGAATGGCCTACAGGTCCACGGGCTCTCAGAATATCAAACGGTGCAGGCGAAGTGCCCGGACAACCCCCCACCCACATTCTCCTCAAACACAACCAAGCGGTAATTTGATCCGTTATGTCACTTCATGGTGCGGTACGGCGTGCCCTGGGCAGCCTCGTCCACCGGATCTGGGAGGCGGTCCGCACGGCCGGCGCCGTCACCCCCGCCAGCCCCGCCGGATACCGCTTCCGGCGCCTCGGCGAGGGCACCTGCCTGTCGTTCCCGCTCGGAGCCGTCTTCGGCGAGGCCTGGATCGAGATCGGCGACCACACCCTGATCGGCGAGCGGGTCTCCATCTCCACGGGCATGGGCCCCGGGGTGGACCTGGGCCCGGACTCGATCGTGCGGATCGGCGGGGGCTGCTCCATCGGCAGGGGCAGTCACATCGTGGGCCACCAGTCGATCGACATCGGCGACGACGTCTTCACCGGCCCGTACGTCTACATCACCGACCAGAACCACGTCTACGACGACCCCGAGGCGCCGATCGGCCGCCAGTGGCCGCGCAACAACCCGGTGTCGATCGGGTCGGGCTCGTGGCTGGGCACCGGCGCGATCATCCTGCCGGGCACCCGGATCGGCAGGCAGTGCGTGGTGGCGGGCGGGGCGGTGGTGCGCGGGGAGTTCCCCGACCACAGCGTGATCGCGGGCATCCCCGCCAAGGTGGTGCGCCACTACGTACCGGGCCAGGGGTGGCTGCCACCCCACCTGGAGGTCGCGGAGGCCGGGAACGCCAGGGACGCCAGGGACGCCAGGGACGCCAGGGACGCCAGGGACGCCAGGGACGCCAGGGACACTGTGGACACCGAGACCGGAGTGATATCGCGATAGGGGACGGATCGGGATCGATCGACGGCCGGGAACCGTTGAAGGAGGAGAGAGACACTACGGAGGTGCGATGCTCGCGGCACTGACAGGCCTTGGACTCTCCACCGCGGCCGGGCTCAACGCCTACATCCCGCTGCTGGTGGTCGGCCTGCTCGCCAACTTCACCGACCACGTACGGCTGCCGCAGGAGTTCGCCTGGCTGTCCAACGGCTGGGTGCTCGGGATCATCGGCGTGCTGCTCCTGGCGGAGTTCGTGCTCGACAAGGTCCCGGTGGTCGACAGCGTCAACGACATGATCCAGACCGTCGTCCGCCCCGCCTCCGGAGGCGTGGTCTTCAGCGCCACCGAGGCCGCCGCCCGGCTGGACGGCTCGACCTGGATGGCCCACAACCCCTGGCTCAGCTGGGTGCTGGGCATCGCGATCGCCCTCGCCGTGCACACCATGAAGGCGACCACCAGGCCCGTGGTCAACGCCACCACGGCCGGGGTGGGAGCGCCCGTGGTCAGCACGGTCGAGGACGCCGGGGCACTGGGCATCAGCCTGGTGGCGATCTTCCTGCCGGTCCTGGTCGTCGTGGTGGTGGCGGGGCTGGCGCTGTTCGCCTGGTGGGCGACCCGCAGGATACGGCGACGGCGGCGAGAGGCCGCCCCGAGCCTGCGATGAGACCGCACCCGCGCGACACCGTCACAGGCCCCGGTGTGGTCCCTGTCGCGAACCACACCGCGGTGCCCGTCATGACCGGTGCCGCGCACCCCGCCGGGGGCGCGGCATCCCTCTCCGCACCGGCCGACCCCGCGAGGCCTGACGCCCGCGCGGGGACCGCGGCGCGGGCTATGCTCGAAACACCCTGTCCAGCCCCTGTCGGGAGGTGGCTCCGATCGGCGATTTCCTCATCGTCCTGCTGGTGATCATGTTCTTCTTCCTCCTCCTGGGAGGAGTCGGGATCTACCTTCTGGTCAAGGTCGGCAGGAAGGCCACGAAGAAGGCCAGAGCCGTCTCCACCAGGGTCGCGACCCACGTGGCGGCGATGGGCACCGGCGACGCCGCGGAGACCGAGCGGATGCGCATCGACCTGCGGCGCGAGGTCTCCCTGACCCGCCAGGCCGTGGACCACGCGCTGCGCGACGGCTGGGGTCTGGGCGACCTGCCCCACCTCGTGGCGGAGATCTCGGTGCACGCCGACCAGCTCGACGCCCAGCTCGCCCACTACGCCCAGGAGCGCCGGGTCTCGCCCTACATCGACCACACGGCGCTGGGCCGCCTGCGCGAACACCACGCCAAGCTGACCACGTCCTGCGCCAGGATCAGGGCCGACCTGCGCAACGACCAGATGGCGCACTCGGCCGGGAGCATCGAGGAGATCCAGGGGCGCACCGACCTGGAGATCGAGGCACGCCGCCGCGCCCCCGACCCGCTGGACCAGATCGACGAGCTGTACAACCGCACGATGATCAACCGCACCCACCCCGACGACTCCCGCTGACCGTCCCCTCACGGCGGCTCCCGCCGCGGGGGGACGGCCGCCGGGCCGGCTCACCGGCGAAACCCGCCGGCGACCTCTCGTGGTCGTCGCGTCCCGAACGACCCGCGAGCCGCACACGGTGAGGCGGATGTGGGCTTCGAGGTCGACATCGATCTCGATCTCGGTGAATTCATCGGTTCCTGACATCCTCCCGGCGGCCGGGGCCGGGGGCCTCCGCGCCGGAGGCGTTCGACGAGTCCCACATCCCGGCGAGATCGTCGTAGCCGGCTCCGGCGTTGATGCGGGCGCGCATGGCCTGGGCTTGGGCGGTGGTGGGCAGGAAACCGTCGAGCAGGGCGGGCAGGCCGAGGCGCCAGCCGAGCAGGGCGCTCGGCGACTGCCGGTGCCCGGCGCGGATCACCGAGACGCCGACCCTGATCGCGTGCTCGTTGCCGGGCGGGACGCCCGGGCGGTCGGTCTCGACGGCCGAGTAGCGGAAGCCGTCGGCGAGGTCGCAGGGCGGGCAGCCCAGAGGACCCCTGCCCAGCCGGATCCCGCAGCCGGGGCAGACCAGCCGGTCGAGGGCGCCGTCGACGACCCGCCAGTCGTGCCGGTCGGGCTCGTCGGCGACCATCTCGGCGATCGCCGACTCCTCCTCGGCGGAGAGTCCCACCCCGCCGGACCCGGCGGACGGTCCTGCCGCACCGGACCCGGCGGACGGCCCTGCCCCGCCATGTCCGGCGGACGGCCCGGCCGCGCCGAACCGCTCTCGCAGGAACCCCCGCCAGCCGTCCTCGACGATCCGGTCGACCAGCGCCGCGCACCGGGCACAGCCGGGCGCTCCGCCGTACTCCCAGCAGCCGCAGCCGTCACACCGTCGCATACGACGACCGTATCCGGCCGCGCCCGCGACGGACGAGCCGTTTCCCCCCGGCCCGGCTGCGCCTCCCGGACGCTTCGCTCCCCCGCGCGGCCCCCGGTCCTCCCGTCGTCTTCGGCGACCGGTCGCGCCCGCGGCGTATCGGACCATCCGGAAGGCGGCCGGGTCAGGAGACCCCGGCCTCGCGCATGTCGCGTACCTCCCGCTTGAGCTCCTTGATCTCGTCGCGGAGCCGGGCGGCGACCTCGAACTGGAGATCGGTGGCGGCCTGGTGCATCTGCTCGGTGAGCGACTCCATCAGCGCCTCCAGCTGTGCCCTGGGCATCTCTCCGGCGATCGTCCTGGCGTGCTGGCCCGCCTGCTTGATCGCGAAGCCGGGGACGGGGGCCTTGCCGCGCGACTGCTGGCGGCCGCTGCCGCCGAGGAGCTGGGCGGTGTCGGCGTCCTCGCGGTTGAGCGAGTCGAGGATGTCGGCGATCTTCTTGCGGAGCGGCTGCGGGTCGATGCCGTTGGCCTCGTTGTAGGCGATCTGCTTGGCCCGGCGGCGGTTGGTCTCGTCGATCGCCCGCTCCATGGAGGGGGTGACCCGGTCGGCGTACATGTGCACCTGGCCGGAGACGTTCCTGGCCGCGCGGCCGATGGTCTGGATCAGGGAGGTCTCCGAGCGCAGGAAGCCCTCCTTGTCGGCGTCGAGGATGGCCACCAGCGACACCTCGGGCAGGTCGAGACCCTCGCGGAGCAGGTTGATGCCGACCAGCACGTCGAACTCGCCCATCCGCAGCTCGCGCAGCAGCTCGATGCGGCGCAGGGTGTCGACCTCGCTGTGCAGGTAGCGGACCCGGATGCCGAGCTCCAGCAGGTAGTCGGTGAGGTCCTCGGACATCTTCTTGGTCAGCGTGGTGACCAGGACCCGCTCGTCCTTCTCCGTGCGGGTGCGGATCTCGTGGACCAGGTCGTCGATCTGCGACTTGGTCGGCTTGACGATCACCTCGGGGTCGATCAGGCCGGTCGGCCGGATGACCTGCTCGACCACGTCGCCCTTGGAGCGGCCCAGCTCGTAGGAGCCGGGGGTGGCCGACAGGTAGATCGTCTGACCGATCCGCTCCAGGAACTCCTCCCACTTCAGCGGGCGGTTGTCCATCGCGGAGGGCAGGCGGAAGCCGTGGTCGACGAGGGTGCGCTTACGGGAGGCGTCCCCCTCGTACATCGCGCCGATCTGCGGGACGGTCTGGTGGGACTCGTCCAGGACCAGCAGGAAGTCCTCGGGGAAGTAGTCGAGCAGGGTGTTGGGCGCGCTGCCCGGGGTGCGGCCGTCCATGTGGCGCGAGTAGTTCTCGATGCCGGAGCAGGTGCCGATCTGGCGCATCATCTCCAGGTCGTAGGTGGTGCGCATGCGCAGCCGCTGGGCCTCCAGGAGCTTGCCCTGGCGCTCCATGGTCTCCAGGGTCTCGGCCAGCTCGGCCTCGATGCCCCGGACGGCGCTCTCCATCCGCTCGGCGCCCGCGACGTAGTGGGAGGCGGGGAAGATGTAGAGCTCCTCGTCCTCGGTGATCACCTCGCCGGTGAGCGGGTGCATCGTCGCGAGCTTCTCGATCTCGTCGCCGAACATCTCGATCCGCACGGCGAGCTCTTCGTACTTGGGGATGATCTCGACGGTGTCGCCGCGCACCCGGAAGGTGCCCCGGGTGAAGGCCATGTCGTTGCGGGTGTACTGCATGTCGACCAGGCGGCGCAGCAGGGTGTCGCGGTCGATCTCCTGGCCGACCTTGAGCCTGACCATGCGGTCGACGTACTCCTGCGGGGTGCCCAGGCCGTAGATGCACGACACGGAGGCCACCACGATCGTGTCGCGGCGGGTCAGCAGCGAGTTGGTCGCCGAGTGGCGCAGCCGCTCGACCTCCTCGTTGATCGAGGAGTCCTTCTCGATGTAGGTGTCGCTCTGCGGGACGTACGCCTCGGGCTGGTAGTAGTCGTAGTAGGAGACGAAGTATTCGACCGCGTTGTTGGGCATCATCTCGCGCAGCTCGTTGGCGAACTGGGCGGCGAGCGTCTTGTTGGGCTGGATGACCAGGGTCGGCCGCTGGAGGCGCTCGATCAGCCAGGCGACCGTGGCGGTCTTGCCCGTGCCCGTGGCGCCCAGCAGGACGTTGTCCCTGTCGCCGGCCTTGACGCGCCGTTCGAGCTCGGCGATCGCGGCGGGCTGGTCGCCCGATGGGGTCATGTCGGTGACGACTTCGAAGGGCGCCACCCTGCGCTGCAAATCTGTTACCGGCCTCACCTGTCCCACTGTAGGCGGCGTGACCGACAATCCTTCTTCATAGGTCCGCGCACGGGTGGACCGGCGTCAACCGCGTGGCAAGCGATCCGCAAGCGGGATCCCCTTGACTGTCTTGCGTGCCAATGATCACAAAGCGTGATATATCGGGCTATCGATCTATCACCATCCCGGAGGTGTGATGTCCCGGCCAAGAGAAGCCGCGCAGTACGCGAGGGCCGCAGCCCAGGCCATAGGACAGGGCGGCGACGTGCGCCAGGTCGTCGGGCAGGCCGTGGGGCAGTACGCCGGCCAGTCGGCGGGACAGTACGCCGGGCAGGTGGCCGAGCAGTTCATGGGCCAGGTGGCCGGGAACACCGGCTCCGGCGGCTCAGGCGGTTCCGCCGGCGAGAAAGGCTTCGCGCTCAACCCCTCCGACTTCATGGCCGCCCGCGACCAGGGCTCGTCCCTGGGCACGGTGATCGAGGCCCGCAGCGCCCCGCTCAACGAGGCCGGGGAGATCGTCAACCGGAGTTTCAGCGGCAACGGCCCGAACGGCGAGCCGGTCCACGTCATCTCCCCCGTGGTGATCCCCAAGGGCACCACCGCCAGGGTGGTCGTCCCGCTGGTCGTGCTGGCCGGGCTCGGCCTGGTCGGGCTCGTCGCCACCGGCCTGCCCGAGGGGGCCCGGGTGCTGTTCGGCCCGCACTACTGGGCCGTGCTCGTGCTGGCCGCGGCGTTCCTGTGGTGGCGCAGGAGCGTGGTCATGGTGCCCGAGGGCTGCAAGGCCCTGATCACGAAGTTCGGCAAGCTCGTGCAGATCGCCGAGCCCGGCCGGGTGACGCTGTTCAACCCGTGGAAGCGGGTCAGCTACATCGTCAACACCACCCGCGAGTACCCCTTCAACGCGCCCATCCGCGAGGCCCCCACCCAGCAGGGCGTCAAGGCCAGCGTCGACCTGTTCCTGCAGTTCCGGATCGAGGACCCGGCCGAGTTCATCTTCGTGCTCGGCTCGGTGAGCGGCTTCCAGGCCAAGCTGCAGAACGCCATCAGCGAGGTCACCCGCTCCCTCATCTACGCCCAGCGCGCCGAGGAGATCTACGACCTGGTCGGCGAGAGCACCATGGGCATGCTGGACAACCTCAACCAGCAGTTCCTGCCCGCCGTACGGCTCACCGACGTCAACATCACGCACGCCGAGCCGTCCAGCCAGGAGTACCGGATGGACCTGGCCGCCCCCCGAGATGATCAGGGTCGCCAAGGAGGCGTACACCTACGAGTACGAGCTCCAGCTGCGCAAGGAGCAGAACGAGGGCGACCTGATCAAGGAGCTGGCCGGGCTGCAGGAGCAGCTGTCGGCCATCCACGCCGAGATCGCCGGGCACCAGGCCAGGATCGACACCGCGCTGGAGCGCGCCTCCCACCAGGCCAAGGCCCAGGGCGGTCAGCGGCTGGTGGAGGCGGAGTCCACCGCCAAGGCCAACGCGGCGTTGCTGGAGGCGCAGGCGCTGGACATCCGCTCGCTGAGCGCCGCCGAGGCGCCGGAGATCCTCGACTACCGCTTCCAGCAGGACCTGCTCGACAAGCTGGAGTCCGTCGCCTCTCACCTGCCGCGCCTGGTGCAGGTCGGCGACGCCGTCGACATCGACCTGCTCGCCCTGGCCAGGCAGCTGGTCGGCAACCCCGAGGCCCAGCTGTTCTCCCAGGCGGACATGGCCGCGATCAGGGCGCGGATGAGCGAGATCGGCGGCCGCGTCGAGGAGCGCGGGGCGGAGATCAGCGCTCTGCTCAACACCCCCGCCGACACCGTCGTCCCCGTCCCCTCCCCCGTCGCGGGCCAGGTCGCCCAGGAAGTCCAGGAAGAGGTCCGATGAGCGGCAGAGAGTTCTCCAAGATCAAGGAATCCCTGGCCTCCTGGTCGGAGATCCGCCAGCTGCTGCGCGGCGGCGAGTCGGGCCAGCTGGTCCCGGTGGTGATCCCCAAGGACCGTCGCGGCTTCGCCTGGGTGGCACTGCTCTTCCTCGCCCTCTACCTGGCCGGCACGGCGGTGTTCGCCGGTGGGGCGCTGTCCTTCCTGTCCGCGGTCGGAGCGTTGTTCTCCCTGGTCGCGGCGCTGGTGTGGCTGTGGCGCCGGGCGATCATCGAGATCGAGGAGGGCACCACGGGCGTGCGCAGCCGGTGGGGCGCCATCGTCGGCACGCTGCCCCCGGGGCGCCACTACCTGTGGCTGCCGTGGGACCGGGTGGACGCGGTGGTCGACACCTCCACCGAGATCCCCTACTCCGCGCCGATCGTGGCCTGCCCGACGGCGGAGAACGTCCCGCTCAAGTCGATCGAGTTCTTCCTGAAGTTCCGCATCGTCGACCCGGTGGCCTTCGTCCGTACGATCGGCGCCGGTAACTTCGACCTGGTGCTCAGCAGTGCCGTACAGGACGCCATCCGCCAGCGCAGCCGCCTGGTGAACACCGAGCGCGCCTACGACCTGCGCGGGTCCGACGTCGGCGACATGCAGGAGCTCCTCACCCGCCAGCTCGGCCGGTACGGCGTGCGCATCACCGGCGCCAATATCCCCGACGTGCAGCTGCCCGACCAGTACCAGCAGCATCTGGCCACCCGCGAGAAGGTCGCCAAGGAGCTGTCGGCCTTCGAGCGCGAGTGGGAGCTCACCCGCAAGCGCAGGATCGACACCCTGCTGATGGAGATCGAACGTTCCAAAAAGACGCGCGACGCGCGTATCGTCGAGGTGAGAGCCGCCGCCAACACCGCCCGTAAGGACGTCGCCCGCATGCTGGAGGAGCACGAGACCGAGGCGCAGCGGGTGCGCTGGGAGATCGAGGCGAAGGGCCGGGCCGAGCTCACCTCCGCCGAGAACGAGGCGAAGGGGCTGCGCAGGCTGGCCGACTCCTACCGCGACAACCGCGCGGTGCTCCAGTACGAGCTGGCCCGCCGCAGGCTCGACGTGGGCGCCAGGCTCGCCGAGAGCGCCCCGCGCCCCGTCGTCGTCCGCACCTCCGGCGCCTCCGGCGACACCTCCGCCCTGTCCACCCTGCTGATGGCCCAGATCCTGCCCCAGCTGAACGGCGGCGGCAACGGCGGCAACGGCCAGGCCAGGCCGCAGCACCAAGCCCCCTGACAAGCCCTTGATGAGAACAATCTCCAACCCCTGGGAGTCCTAGATGGTGTTCCGTAAGTTGATGGCCGCGTTCGGCGCCGGTGTCGAGGTCGACACCGTGCTGCAGAACTCGCAGGTGCGGCCCGGCGAGGTCCTGCGCGGACAGGTCAACTTCCGCGGCGGCGGCTCCGACTACAAGGTGGAGGGCATCTTCATCGACTTCACCGCCGTCGTCGAGGTCGAGAGCGGCGACAACGAGTACAAGTCGACGTACAGCTTCCTGCGCCAGCAGATCACCGGCCCCTTCCACCTCGCCGCGGGCGCCCCGCAGTCGGCCCCCTTCGAGATCCAGGTCCCCTGGGAGACCCCGATCAGCGCCATCGGCGGACACCCGCTGCGCGGCATGCAGCTCGGCGTCTCCACCGAGCTCGCCCTCGCGGGCGCGCTCGACAAGGGCGACCTCGACCCGCTGTTCGTCAACCCGCTGCCCGCCCAGGACCACGTCCTCGGCGCGCTGGACAACCTCGGTTTCCGCTTCAAGAAGGCCGACCTGGAGCGGGGCACCCTGCACGGCTCGCGGATGCCGTTCTTCCAGGAGATCGAGTACTACGCGGGCCACGAGTACCGCCGCCACTTCAACGAGCTGGAGCTCACCTTCATCGCCGGCCCCCAGGCCATGGACATCATCCTGGAGGCCGACAAGCGCGGCAGCTTCGGCTCCAGCAACGACACCTACAGCCGCTTCACCGTCCGCTACGACGACCACCCGGGCCAGGTGGAGCAGTCGCTGCGCGGCGGCCTGCAGTCCATGGCCCAGAAGCGCGGCTGGTTCTAGCCTTCCTCTCGTGAGTGACGGGTGTGCCCTGGTCGCCGGGGCACACCCGTTTCGCTGTTCACCGGCGCGTGAGGAGCGCCGGGCCGCGCCTCCGTCATGTCTGTCGTAGGGTTCCCGACAAAGACCGGCCGGTGGCCGGAGTACGGGCGAAGGGCGGTCGAGTGGGCGCGGGTGACGGCGACGCGGTGGTGGCCGCCGCGCGGGCGGGCGACGAGCCCGCGTTCGCGGCGCTCGTCGAGCGTCATCGGGGCGAGCTGCGGGTGCACTGCTACCGGATGCTGGGCTCGTTCGACGAGGCGGAGGACCTGACGCAGGAGACGTTCCTGCGCGCGTGGAAGCACCTCGGCGGTTTCGAGGGGCGCTCGTCGTTCCGGGCCTGGCTGTACCGGATCGCGACGAACGCGTGCCTCGACGCCCTCGACGGGCGGGCGCACCGGGTGCTCCCCCGCCACCTGTCAGGGCCGTCGGATCCGAGTGCCTCGCTGTCGCCCCCTGCGGACATCGCGTGGCTGCAGCCGTTCCCCGACCGGCTGTGGGAGCCGGTCGCGCCGAGCGAGACCGAGCCGGATTCCGTGGCCGTCACCAGGGAGACGATCGAGCTGGCGTTCCTGGCCGCGCTCCAGCACCTGCCGGCCCGGCAGCGGGCGGCGCTGATCCTGCGCGACGTGCTCGGCTGGCCCGCCAAGCAGACCGCGGCGCTGCTGGAGGGCAGCGTGGCGTCGGTGAACAGCGCGTTGCAGCGGGCCAGGGCGACGATGAAAGAGCACCTGCCGCAGCGCCGCCTGGACTGGGCGCCGCCGGCGGAGCCGACCGAGCGGGAGCGGGCGGTGCTGCGGCGCTACATGGACGCGATGGAACGCGCCGACCTCGCCGCGGTCGCCGACCTGCTGGCCGAGGACGTACGGGCGGAGATGCCGCCGTGGCCCATGTGGTTCCGGGGCCGCGACGCGGTCGTGGCGACGCTGGCGGCGAGCTGGGACACCGCCTCGCCCGACTACGTGGGCCGGTTCCGCATGCTGCCCGTCCGGGCCAACCGGCAGCCGGGCGCGGCAGTTTACGTACGGCGCCTCGGCGAGCCCGTCTACAGCGCCTTCGGGATCGGCGTGCTACGGATCGAGGACGACCGGATCGCGGAGATGACGGCCTTCCACGATCTCGGCCTGTTCGCGGCGTTCGCCCTGCCCACGACGTTGTCTCCCGGAGGCCGATGAGTTTTCGCGCGATCCGCCGTCTCAGAACGGGTCAACCACAATTGATCCTGACGGAGGCACCCCATGGGCAAGATGCTGTATTCGGTCACCATGTCACTGGACGGTTTCATCGCCGGTCCGGGTGGTGACATGTCCTGGCTGACCGAGCACCTCGGCCCCGACCCGGCGGTGGACGAGCTCATCGGCGAGATCGGCGCGCTTCTCATCGGCAATCGCACCTTCCGTGGCGACGACCCCCACCGAGGCACCGACAAGGAGGAGAAGCCGTTCGGCGGAGCGTGGACCGGGCCGCAGTTCGTGCTCATCCACCAGATCCCGGACACGCCGATGCCGGGCATCACCTTCGTCGACGACCTCGGCAGCGGCGTCGCCGCGGCCAAGGCCGCCGCGGGTGACAGGTACGTCAACATCCTCGGCGCCGACGTCGCCCGGCAGTGCCTCGAGGCGGGTGTGCTCGACGAGATCCTCGTGTTCGTCGCGCCCGTCATGCTGGGCGACGGCGTCCGGCTGTTCGACCACCCGGGCGGGACCAACGTCAGGCTGGAACGCATCGCCCTGAACCACGTGCCGCACGCGACGAGCATCCGGTTCCGCGTCGCCGGCTGAGCCGTCTCCGGCTCGCATGCTCGAACTCACGGGCGACGGCCACCCGCCCGTCAGTGTCCGAAACCCGGGCTGACAGGGGTCCTGCGCCAACCGGCGTCACGCCTGCCGCGCGTCCTGGCCCAGAGCGTTGAGATGGTCAACCGTTCAAAACCTCAAGGCGCCGGTCGTAGCCGACAACGGCCGGCGCCTCCCACAGGCAGAAGGCCATGTTCCCGAAAGGGACGATGGCCTCCCCTCCACCTGCGTCGGGGGAAGCTCAACTACAGCAGCGCGGCCAGCCCGCCCAGCGCGCCAATGGCGATGGTCATCCCCATCAGCAGTGCGGCGGGCGTCGATTTGCCAGAACGCAGCGCAAGCACCACCGCGACTCCTCCCAGAATCAGAGAGATCGTAGTGACGATGATCCCTCGGATCACCGATTCGGACACAGACATCAAACCTCCGTATCGCAAAGAGCCCCGGACGACGATTCGCCGGGGCCGTGGAATTTGCTGCCTTATGCCTACCAACGCCAAAGATGACCCGCTCCGTAAAGATCGTGGTGGACCGATCTCGGGACAGCCCGGAACGGTACCGGAACCAACGAGGCGCTCGACGATGCTTCAGACGGTGGCGTTCCGCACGCTCCCGTTTTCGTTTCACATGCGCTACGCCAGCTCAACACCTTCGCTGAACAGGTCCGGAACGGAGGCGGAACAGAGACGGAACGTCCCCGCAGCCACGCCCGACTCCGGAGAGGTTCCGATCGCAAGCGTTCCAGGCTGTTCCGTTTCCCTTCCGTTGTCTCAACCGATCGCGTGGGCGTCTCACATGTCGGTCGGGTACGGAAGAATCTTGAGCCTCCATAAGCAATGACTTTCTGATTGGCGGTGGCCCGGTTCCATGACTGGTCCTCTCCCCGGAGCTCCCTGGGCGGAGTTCCGCGCCGAGCTACAAGACGCGCGGAGAAAAGCCGTCAATCCGTCATACGACAAGTTGCGGATCATCTCGAAGAACTACAAGGTGCCGCTGAGCAAGGCCACGCTGTCAGCGCTGTTGACCGGCAAAGGTCGTGTCGGACCGCCACGCTGGGACAAGGTCGTCAGCTTCCTGCTGGCTCTGAAGGAGTCCCTCAAAAACGACGGCATGGATCCCGATGCGGTGCTGGGCAGCATGGACAGTTGGCGCGAACGCTACCTGGCATGCTTGGCCGTCAACGCTGCGGCCATGCCCGTCACCGTCCAGGAGAATGCTCCTACCGACTCGGGACAGACGTCGGTCTCGCCATCGCCAGCGTCTGACGACGCGGCTCAGTGGTCAGGCACAGCACCAGCCGGTCAGGCGCGCCCAGCGCACCCGCTTCTGACACACCCGCTACTGTCACCCCCCGCACCGCAGCGGCCCTCATCGCCACCCGTCCACCGCGAGGCTCGCCCCGCACCTGTCGCCAGCAGCTACGCCGACCTCATCCAGCCCCGCTACCCCCAGTACTCCGCATCGGCATACTCCACACCGCCCCAGTCACCCGTCGGCGGAAGCCCCAGCGATTTCTTGGCGTGGTCCTACACCGAGCCCACATATCCGCCCCCTCCTGATCTCTGCGACTATCCGATTGAGGATCCCTACGCGGAACTCCTGCTGTCCTCCTACACCGGGCAGGACATCGACACCTGGCCCGATTACTCCGAGTCGTGGAGCGCCACTCCTACCCGGCAGTCGGTTGAGGCCAGGCAGCTCAGCCTGTGGCAGGCCGTTTTTGGCGAGGATCCCGCGCAACCGGTGGAGAAGGAGGCCACTTTCGCCATACTCAGCCGCACCCCCAACGGCCAGGAGTCGGCCACTCGGATGGCGAAAAGCTTTGGATACCGTGGGGTCGAACTGCTCGAGGGAGCCGAAGCCGGCAACGCTCTGCACGCCTTCGAACTGGCGATTCTGTTGATCAACAGCGGGTCCGTCCACGAGGGCGGCGAGTTCCTGCGCATGGCAGCGCGCCTGGACAGCAAACTCACCTTGGATTTCGAGCCCTTCCGGGCAGGAGATCGACTGTACGGAAAGATTGTCAAAGATATCTTCGTCCGCGTCAGCACTGCTTACGAGAACGCCGGCTACCCCATCAAGGCAGCCGAATGGGCTTTCCGCGCCGGGCTCTTCACCGGTGCCGCCCCCGTCGCGATGAGGATCGCCCATCAGGCACGCCACGTCCGTACTTCCGACCGTCACGCTCCCTTCGACCCCGTTCAGGTCCAGCAAATCGAGAGCTTCTACTGGCGCGCCTATGCCTTTGACCCCGATGACACCCTCTTCACCTCGCAAGATGTGGGTATGCTCAGGGCCCGGCTCGCCGCCGAGGACGCCAAAGCCATCCCGCCGCTTCCAACCGGCAAGCACCGCGCCTCCGCCATCGCGACGACTTCTCACCTGGCTGCCAACGACACCGCGTCGCCCGGCGATCAGCCCAGGAACATGCCGACGAGCACCCAGACGAGCACCGACTCCTCACCTTACCGACGATTTCCCAGGTTTCCTCCAAAAGAATTCACACGCTCCACGTGGTGACACATACAACGCCATCCTGATTGAAGCTTCCGGAAAGGACCTACGGCGTGGACGACTCCTCCTTCTTCGAAGGCCCCTTCGACAGTGATGAGGCCTCTGACGCCATCGCGGAACTGGAGGGGAAAGACGACGTCGCCGTGACGATGGCCGAGTCGCTTGACACGTTCGTACGCGAGAACGAGGAGTACGCCGAAGAGGGAGCCGTGGATGAGGCGTTGGCGTTCGCGTGCCTGATCGCCGCCCGGATCTCCGGCATCGCCCCCGACGAGGCCGCGCATCACTGGCTGGACCGCACTCCCTTCACCGTCTCCGACGACCTGCGCCGGCTGGCCGTCGCCGCGTTCGCCCTGGCCACGCGTTCGCGGGACAACTGGCTCGGCGAGGTACGGGCCGGAGATCGGCAGGTGTTCCTGGAGCACCTGGAGCCCTACCGTAAGGCTCTCCACGGTGAGCCGCAGGACCCGCCCGTCCCGTTCGTCCCGGACTTCTCCCACCAGAAGAAGCAGTGGCTGTGGGCGTACTGGAGTACCGACGACCGGGGCCTGCCGGACGACACCGCCTACGCGGAAGTGGCGGAACACCTCGTCCTGGCCGTCAACGAGGCACCGGCCTGGCTCGCGTGGTGGCGTCCCGCCGAACTGCAGGAACTCACTGTTTTCGGGCAGCTCACGCCAGGCGCGTACACGGAGCGGATCTCTCGTGGCCGCACCACGGCCGAGGTGTGGATCGACTTCGGCCATTCCTACGAGGGCCTCGGAGAATCCGTCACCCAGCAGATCTTCGACGATGTCCACAAGGCTCTGGCCGCCGCGGGCCGCCATCTCGGCCTCGACCCCGTCCCCTCGCTTCCCTCCCTGCCGTCGTGACTCCAGGTCTTCAGCGGCACGGCCCTCACCGGTCGGGATCAGGATGCCTTGCGGGCGAGGGTGAGCATGTGGCCGCTGACGCCCAGCAGGGAGGGAACCAATTCCAGGCGACGCTGGGCGTCGAGCATGAGAGCGCGGCGCTCGGGGTCGTCGAGCCAGTCGTCGACGTCGCCGTACAGCCAGAAGGCTCCCTCCAGGCCGTAGCGGGCGACGTCGGGAAGTCCCGCGTCGGCGAACTCGGCCGGGACGGCGCCGGGGTCGTGCATGTAGGCGTTGAAGCCGATACCCGGGCCGGACAGGACCCCGTCCACCAGGGCCGCGTTCACCGTCTCCCTCGGTTCTTCCCGCAGGTACAGCCCCTGGTAGACCATGTCGTGCACGGCCGCGTAGCGGTTGATGGTCGCGGCGGCCACCAGGCCGCCGGGCCGCACCACCCGTACCGCCTCGGCCAGCGCGCGGACCCGGTCGGCGCGGTCGGCGAGGTGGTAGAGCGGGCCGAGGAGCAGCACCGCGTCCACGCTCTCGTCGGGCAGCGGCAGTCGCCTGGCGTCGCCCTGCCGCGCGGTGACCCCGGGCAGCCGCGCCGCCCGCTCCACGTGCGACGGCATGAGGTCGATGAGCTCGACCCGGTATCCGTCGGCGGCCAGCCACTCCGCGTGCACCCCGGTGCCGCCGCCCACGTCCAGCACCCTGGCCGGAGCCGGAGGCAGCGCCCTGCGCAGCACGTCCTGCGTCCGCCAGAACTCCAGCCGCCCGCGTCCCGCGCGGAGCCTGCCGTCTTCCTTGTCCTGCTCGTAGTAGGCGAGCAGTTCCGGTGTCATCGCCATGCTCGATCCTGTCTTCACCCCCGGTCCACGGGCAAACGAATTAGACGACCGGACGAACAGCAGACATATGCCCTAATGTCCATGACCATGAAAATCCGCGTGATCATGGCGACGGCCGCCGCCTCCGTCCTGCTCTTCCCCGGTACGGCCACCGCCTTCGCATATCCGGTCGAGGACGCCCCGCTCCTGACCGGCAACCCCCTCTACTCCGCCGGCAAACTCCCCGCCGCGGGGTGCGCGAGGAAACCCGCCAAGGGCAAAAGTCTGAGCTCGGTCAAGAAACACGTCAACGCGCTCATCACCTGCATGAACGACACCTGGGGCCCTTACATGAAGAAGGCCAACCTCCAGTTCGTGCCGCCCAGGGTGGAGGTGCACGGGACCCCCCTGGAGAAAGGGTACGAGCGCTACTGCTTCGGGGCCAAGATGAACCCCGCCAAGTCGGAGGCCGTCCACTGCTTCGGGACCAACCTCTCCGTACGCGTCCGTCCCGACTGGATCAAAGCATCCGACGACGTCCCGATCCTCGCGGAGCTGAGCTCCGCCTACGCCGAGCACGTGCTGAGCCTGGTCGACGTCACCGAGGGCTACAACGCCCTGCACGCCGACGACAGCGACGAGATCCTGGAGCAGCTGCGCCGTTTCAACCTGCAGGCGAAGTGCCTGGGCGGGATGACCGCGAAGAGCCTGTGGTCCGCCCTCGGCTACCCCGCCAAGAACGCCGGGCGCCTGCTGGACCTGGCCAAGGCCGAGGCCGACGCCAAGGGCGAGTTCCGTTACTTCGGCAAGAGCGCCAACCTCGTCTACTGGACCAAGCGGGGCTACTCCACCTCAGACCCTCGCTCCTGCAAGACCTGGGTGGCTCCCTCCTCCAAGGTCTCGTAACCCGCTCCCGGACTCCCCCGCCCCGCCGCCCCGTCCACCGGCCTGGTTCCCGCTTACTGGGGCCCAAGCCGGTCAAAACCTGAAATTTCAGGGTTTGGACTTTCCGGGAAACGGCTTGGATCCGTCAGGCGAACATCGGCGCATTCAGAAGATTCAGCGGGCATTCGAACGGCCGAGGATCACAATTCGGCTCGCCTGCCGCGCCATCCGTCACGAAGAACCGCGACCGAATTCAAAAAATAGCCTTTCCTCTCCGCTTCCCGGATCATTGTCCCTCACGCTCATTCTCGGCCGCCAGGCGGCGCGCCATCTCCCCGAGGGTGACGGCACACATCACGTTGGACAGGTTCCTCCCGTCGAGAACCTCCTCGGAGAGGCTTTGGCGGCGTACGGCGTAATAGCCGCCCCCGGCCGCCTCGGAGATGAGCCAGTGCCTGCCGTACCGGGCGATGAGGATGGCTATCGTCCCGGGTTTCGCGTCGCCCGGTACGCCGGTCATCGCCGGGCCAACTGGAACCAGACGGCGCGCCTGCGCCCTGCCGCACCCTCGTACCAGCCCCAAGACAGAGCCATCTCACTGACCAGCCGGAGCCCACGACCGCCCTCGGCCTCCTCGTCGGGCTCGTCCGGCTCGGCCGGGAGTCTGGGCACGCAGGTGGAGGACCCCTCGTCGATCACCGCTACCCGGATGACGTCGCCGAGGTTCGCCACCACGACCGTCACCCGGCCTCCGGCGCGTCCCGACTCCGAGTACCTGACCGCGTTCGAGACCAGCTCGCTGACCAGAAGCTCGGCGTCGTACGTATCCGGCTGACCCGAGTCTTCCAACGCGCTTCGCACGTATCGCCGGGCCGTGGAAACCGACTCGGCCACCCCGCACAGATCCACCCGGCCCAGCAGACCGAGCACGGGAACCGTTTCGGCACCCATCGGATCACCGCCATTCCTGTGAGGTCGCAGACGTCGACAATTCGCCTGCCCCAATGGCTCCATTAACCAGGCGAATTGTCCATTTAGTGCCCTTGCATCGCCCGGATAAAGTCTTGGCCTATAGAGTGCACACAGTTATGCTGCCGTTGCAGAACAGATCGGCCGACGAATTGACGACAAAAAGCCACACAGGCTGTAGGCGTTTGTCGTTCATTCGACGGCCGACGTCATCGCGACGATTGAGAGGCGAACATGGGAAACGATCTCGACCCACGCCTGACACCGGCTCAGCGCTTCGGCCGCGAGCTGGGGCGGGTCCGCAGGGAGGCGGGTCTGTCGCAGGCACGGCTGGGTGATCACCTGGGCGTCTCGTCGTCGTTCATCGGGCACATCGAGACCGGCAACCGGAGGCCCGGCACCAAGCTGGCGGCCGACTGCGACAGGTTCTTCAAGACGGACGACCTCTTCACCCACCTCTGCCGGAACATCACCGCCCCCACCGGGCCGGCCTGGTTCCTCAGATGGTCCGACGAGATCGAGCCCCGGGCCCGCGTGCTGAGAAGCTGGGACCCGCTCTTGGTCTCCGGCCTGCTCCAGACGGAGAACTACGCGCGAGCCGTCTTCCGTGGCGGTCTGGCCACTTCGGAGCAAGAGATCGAGGAGCAGGTAAGCGCTCGCATGCGGCGCCAACTGATCCTTACGAAGGACAGCCCGCTCGTACTGTGGGCCCTCATAGACGAATGGGTGCTTCGCCGCCCCATCGGGGGCCCGGAGGTCATGTACGAACAACTCGACCACCTCGCGGCGGTTGCCAGTCGGCAGAACGTGAAGGTGCAACTCGTTCCCTATGACACCCCCTGCACGTCGGGCCTGATGTCCGGGTTCGTGCTTGCCGAGCTATCGGACGCCCCCACCACCGTCTCCATAGAGTCATCCGGAGCAGGCGAAGTGTCAGCGGAACACGATTTGGCGGCGTTCATCTGGGATAGATATGACAGGATCCGCGCAGAGGCGCACCGTCCCGGGCAGTCGCTAGAAATGATCAAAGAAGCGAGGGACCAATGGAAGCAGCAGATGTGACCACCGGCCTTGACCTCTCCGGAGCCGCCTGGAAGAAGAGCTCCCTCAGCGGCGACAGCGGCGGAAACTGCGTCGAGGTCGCCGGAAACCTCCCCGGAGCCGTCGCCGTCCGCGACAGCAAAAACCCCACCGGCCCGGCCCTTGTCTTCACCCCAGATGAATGGGGTGCTTTCCTCATCGCCGTGAAATCGGGTCATTTCTACTGACCAGAAAGATCACTCTTGGAACCTCGGTTCGGAATACTCGGACTGAGCCTCGTTCGTGGCTGGAAATCGTAGACCTCACTGTCCAGCGGTCCAGGGCCCCGGCAAGTTTGTGATTTGGTCGGTGTGATCACTTCGGTCCGAGGTTGAACAGGTCGAGGACGCGCTGGTGGTCGTAGCCGTGCTCGCGGCGGGCGTAGGCGATGTTGACATGGCCCGCTCGGCGTAGGGCGCCGGTGGTGAGGTTGCGGAAAGCGGCCAGGGCGCGGGGCAAGGTGGCGGTCCGTGCTTGGCAGGCGTCCTCGGCGAAGGTGACGTCGCGGACGTGATGAACGCCGTTTTCGGTGGCTTTCCAGTGGCCGCGAACGTAGGCGGCGAGGTGGGCCGGTCCAGCTTGTCGCGCGGTCAGGTCGGTGATGCCGTAGCAGACCTCCTTGCTGTGGCGTATGCCGTCCAGGCCGCCGCGGTGGCGCAGGACACGGAAGACCTGAGCGGCATGGGGGAAGTCGATGTCGTTGGCCGAGGCTGTGCGAAGGATGCGGTGCTCGGTGCGGCCGTGCCCGCGGTCGGTCTCACGGTGGGTGGCGGCGGCGAAGTTGGTGTCGGTGCCGGTCAGCGCGGTGATGGCGGCGGCGTGCAGGGTGGGCTGGTTGGCTTTGAGGATCATGACGTAGTGCGCGTGATGCTCCTCGATCAGCAGTCGTGCCGAGGCGCGCTGGGTGTGCAGGGCGTCGGCGGTGATGACCGCCGGCCAGGTCGGTGCCGCCGGCTTGGCGCAGCAGTGCGTCCAGGGCGCCGATCTCGCTGCTTTTGGCCGGGATCTGGCGTTGGGCGTGGACGGTGGCGTCGAGGTGGGCGGCCAGGCTGATCAGGTGAACGCGGCCGCCGTCGGGGTGGCGGGCGCCTTTGAGGCGTTTGCCGTCGACGGCGTAGGCCCGCAGCAGGCCCGGTGTCGGGGTGGGAGATCGGTGGGCGGCGCGGCGGGCTTCGCGCTCGGTTCGCCGGCTCGCCGGTGCCGGGAGGCGGTCGTGTGTTTCGGCGGTGGGCAACACGGGTGGCCGGTTGAGGAAGGTTGTCAGGCAGGCGTCGAGTTCGTCGCCGTCCAAGGCGGCCAGGACGCGGCGGATGGTGCGTTCGCTGGGCGGCCGGTGCAGGCCGGTGAACGGGTCGCGCCAGATGTGCAGGTCGGCCAGGATCTGCTGGGGGGCGTTGTCGGCCCACTGTTCGATCGCGGTCAGGCAGTCGCCGCCTACCGCTACGGTGGCGCATGCCACGATCGCCAGGATCGAGGCCGGTGAGTGGCGCTGTCCTCGCGTTGAGCGCGGGTCGGAAATCAGGGCGAACCGGTTGATGAGGTCCAACCGGGCGGAAGAATCGGTGTTCGTTTGCCCGATCTGCTCGCGGCCGACAGCGTTGATCAGCGATGATGGCGCGATAGGCACGGTTTCCTCGTTCGATCAGGCGGCTTTAGACACCTCTGATCTTCGGGAACCGCGCCTTTTGGTCGTTGTGGGCTTGGTGTTTCCTTACCTGCCCTGCTGATGCCGATGGACCGCTACGGAACGAACCCGTTCAAAACATCAACTTGCCGGGGCCCTGGGTACACATCTGCGAAACACAGGCCAGACGCCGAATATCGGCCTGACCGACACGATGAACGCGGCTTTGGCGGCCGAGTTCCGGACCAACGCCGCCTTCGAACTGAATCGTAAATACTTCCGTGCGATCCGTTTGCCCACCGACCACGGATGCTTCCGACTGCTGCTCGACGACATCCGACAGGATCGACCGTATCGATCAGGTAGGCCTGGATCATCTTGACGGTCTCCTCGTTCACGAGAGCATCAAGTTTGCGCAACCAGTAAGTTTATCGGCCACCCGACGTCCATTCGATCGCCTGATTTAAAAGGCGGGGATCCGCACAGCTGCAGGATCCCCGCGCGGTTAAATCGGCTTGAAATTACAGTTCAGGGGGAAGGGTATACACATACTTTGGACATGAATGGCCGAGCGCTATCGGCGGATCGTATCGGTTCGGTAGATCCCAACACGAAGAAGCCGTCATCTTGATCCGGCCATCCGGATAGTCCGGATTCTTGAAGGGCAGATGGACGTCAACAATGAATCCGGTCTGGAACTCTTGGACATCACAGAGGCCCGGCAAGGATCCTGTGCATGTGATCTCTAGGTTGTCGTCACCCTGAGTCGGGTAATGAAGGACCCGGTCCCCCTTGACTCCTCGTACAGTTTTTTTCTCGCACTCCTCGCTGGTCATCGGCTCATATCCGGGCGGGATGGTGATGTTCAGAGTCCCCGAAAGCGTCCGTGCACACACCTTGTCAGTGACCGTGATGGTCATATTTTTCACAAATTGATAGCTTTCGTACTTCTTAAGAAAGCCCTTAGTGAAATAAGCCTGTGCCCAGACGCGATGCTTAGCGACTTTTAGTTCCTTCAGCCTCCAGGCAGGACTGGGTTTCCAGCCATGCATTCCTGAAGCTTGAATCGTCATGCCCTTATAAGGGATCTTGGTCACCGGGTTTTGAGGGACCTGCGGCTGAGCCCGATACCACGAGCACGAATTCTTAGCCTCGATAACTTTTGTACACACATCGTACGAAGGTCCTGTGCCACCATCACTAGTCGAGACACCGCACACCTCTTCAACCGTTCCGTCAGGGTTAACGAAACCGGAGCAGGGATCGGAGTGATCGGTTGAATCCTCATGAACTTGGATCGGGACTTCGATGATGCTCATGTCCCCGCAGCGGTCGAAGACGAACACCGATATGGTGAATTCACTTGGTTCAACGTTGCCCGGCGCACTGGAAGTAACAACAGACTTGGCCGCGCCTGCCGCGAGCTCCTCCTTCCATGTGCGTTTAACATAGACGGTAATGTGAACGGTGCCGTCCGGCATCAACTGAGTTACAGGCTCCAATAGCTGCACAGCTGATTGGCTCCGCGTCACCTCCATCAACCGTAAAGAATCTCGCTGCTGAAGCAGGAGCGTATTGAGAAGCGACAGCTTAGCTGTATTCGACGCATTCGCGGATACGCCAGGAGCGTCCCAGATGGTGTGGGCCCGGCCTTCGAGCACCGCGTCCTGCGTCCGGTAGTAGTGCTCGACACGGTCGAGATAGGCTGAGGCACCAGACCTGGTCACAGCTGTGGCCGTGGCGAGCGCGGAGGGGTATTCAAGCCTGCAGGTCGCACCTCCGCCGGTGTCAGAGCTGGGTGGTGGGATGGCTGCCGTCGTCGTGGTGGTGGATTCCCATTCACCGATGCCGAAAGCGGTCTTGGCACGCACCTTCACGGTGTAGGTGACGCCATTACTTAGGCCACTGATGAGGGCATAAGAGTCTTCCACCTCGATTGTTTTAACGACTGCGCCGCTGTCATCGATGATCTGGACGTCGTAGCCGTCGAGCATCGCGATGCTGCCGTTGTTCTCCGGCACGCCCCAGCTGGCGGTCGCGCTCGCGTCGCCGCCTTTAGCGGTCAGATTGAGCACCTTGCTGGGCGGTCCGGCAGGAAGATAGGTGAGCGCCAACGACGGCTGCTCGGTTGCTTCCACATCTCCAAAGGTCATGACCTCGTTTTTGTTAGAGGTGAGCATCAGCCACTGATACTCACTCCCGGCGATGTCCGCCTGCGGACCGCTCAGCGGCAAGGAGTAGGGCGTGGTGTCCGTGTTGGCATCGCCTGCCAGGTCCGAGCCCCTGGTCTCGCCGGTGACCTGGCTCTTCAACGGGGTGGCGGTGATGACCGTGTCCGCCGGGCAGGTCCCGGCCGGACAGGTCGGAGTACCGAGTTTGAGGATGCTCTCCGACATACCCGCGCCCTCGGGAAGCTCGTCGAGCCTGAACCCGATCACCGCTGCGATCTTGTCGACACCGCTGCCGCCGATCCGCATGACGGTCGAGTCGGTCACCGTGCAGGGCGAACCGTCACAGGCCGTCGGGTCGACCTTCGCGGTCTTGATGACGAAGTTGTCCTTGAGCAGGGTCAGGTGGTTGACGGTTTCAGTTGGCGGCTCCGGTGGGGTGCCGGGGATGGTGATACTGACCGGGGCGGTCTTGGCCGTGCAAATCTCCAGGGCGCACGCCTGCATCTGCCAGGTGTAGGTCCCGCCGAGTTGAACGGTGTTTTCCGGCACCTGGAAGGACGCGCGCTCCCCGCCGTTGACCGTACGCTCGCCGAGCGGGCTGGAGCCGACCGGCGCGCCCGTGCCGTCGTAGAGGAAGTACTTGGCGGTGATCGGTCCGCCCGACGGTCGGTTGACCATGCCGGACAGGATCGGCCTGGCCGGGTCGGCCAGGCCGGTCTCGGTGTCGGTAGGCAGGTAGGGGGCGTCGGTGGTGATGCGGTAGTACGGGCTCTCGCTGCAGGTGATGGGAGTGGCCCCGTTGATGCAGGCTCTGACGGAGATCTTGAAGCTGTCGACGTTGCCGACGTTGTAAGTGACGGACGCGCTCTGGCCCGAGGGCAGGTTCGCGTTGGTGGGCGGGGTGAGGTTGAGCATCCACTGGACCTCACCGGAGCTCAGGGCTCGGTCGTAGGCGCGGATCTCGTCGTAGCCGGCCTTGACCCAGGGGAAGCTGTAACCGCCGTGGCTGGCGGCGCCGAGCCAGAAAGGCTGCTCGGCCTGCCAGGGGGTGACGGTGTAGTCGGCCTCGGCGGCCTGGACGCCGTTGACGTACAGGCGGATCTTCTTGGCGACGGCGTCGTAGACACCGGTCAGGTGGGTCCAGGTGCCGATCTGCGCCACGGCGGAGGACTCGATCTCCGTCACCGCGCTGGTGGTGGTGTCGGTGTGGTACATCAGCATGTTCCATTTGCGGCTGACGGAGTCGTACCCCACGACGAAGGCGCTGGTGCCGGGGCCGCCCTGGCTGATCAGCGCGGCGGATTCGGTCCCGGAGTCCAGGCGGACCCAACCGGCCACGGAGAAGCTCCTGTCGGTGCGCAGCACCGGCCTCTGGGTGGCGGCGAAGGAGGGGATGCCGGTGGCTCCGTTGAGGAAGAGGGCCTTGCCGTCCTTGCCGTCGACCATCGAGTAGCGGCCGCTGACGAAGCTCAGCGGGTTGCCCTTGCCGCTGGAGTCGGTGCCCTCCGTGCCCTCGGTGAAGCTCCACTTGCCGACCTCGCCACCACCCGTGGTCCAGGCCGGAAGAGGAGCGGTGGAGTCGACGACGGAGACGTAGTAGTCGATGTTCCTGCCGTCGACCGAGGTGCTCTTGTAGCCGACCCTGGCCGAGCTCTCGCGCACGATGGCGTGCTCGCCGTCCATCGAGTCGACCGACTCCGCGGTGACCGTGGGGATCTCGGGCGGCAGGATGTACTGGGTGATCAGCTTGGGCGGGGTGGCTCCGGTGCCGGTCGTCTCCGCCGAGTGGAAGACCGCGGAGTAGGCGTTGTAGCGGTCGACGCTCTCGGTGGGCCCGCTGAGCTCGACGCCGTGGTTGGACTGACCTCCGGTCCAGGCCTTGACCCAGTTGGTGATGGGCCAGGTCATCACGCCGGGAGTGAAAACGCCCGTGGTGGGACAGGGGGTGGACACGAACTCGGCGGTGGCGGGTTTGTCGGCCCAGGTCATCCGGCCCGGAGTCCAGTCGGCGCCGACCCGGGTGGCATAGATCTTGCCGTTGCCGCGCAGGTGGCAGCCGGGCGACTCGGTACGCCACAGCTGCATGGTGGACGAGACGATGGGCTTGCCGGCCAGACCGGTGACGTCGAACTTCAGGTATGAGCGCCAGTAGTTCATGGCGTCCACCCCCCTGCAGCTGTAGTAGGCCGCGCCGATCTTCAGCAGCGTGGCCCCCGGCTGGTCGTAGGTGTTGCAGTCGGCGCCGCTGGAGAGCAGCGTGTCGGTCTTGACGGTGAGGGTGGAGGTGGGGTCGACGACGACGGGGAAGGTGGTGGCGGGATCGGCCAGCCACCGGGCGTCGGGTTTGAGAACCAGTGTCCGTTCGCCGCCGTCCTCGACGACGGAGGTGGCGATCGGCGCGGTGCGCGGCGCGGTGGTGGTCTTGGGGTCCCGCGCGCCGGCGCCGGTGCTGTCCCACATCACCGGCTTCGGCGCCTGGGCGACGACCTTGTTCCTGCGATCGGTGAGCTGCAGCCCGCCCTGTGCGGACTTCTCAAGGGTCAGCCCGGCCGACTCCACCGGGATCCGGATCTCCAGCGGCCCCGTGGGGCGCTCCCGCAGCACCACGTCGTGCCGGAAACCGGTGGGCAGGGCGGTGACGACCAGGTCGGCCGCGGGTCCGGCGGCGTCCGGGTAGGTGGCGACGTTGCCCTTCACCACAGGACGGGGCAGCTTCCCGTCCCAGGAGAGGCTGAGGCTCTGCTTCGCGTCACGCTTCATCACGGCGAACGGGACGTCGTTCCCGCCGAGGGAGAAGGCGAGGTCCGCCTTGGCCACCTTGGGCTTGAGGACGCCGTCCTTCTCCACCAGCGTGGTGTCGATCCAGGCCCACGAACCGTCCTGCCGCTTGACCTGGGCGGGACCCGAGTACGACTCCGTCTTCAGGCTGCCGTCCGGAAAGGCCCAGGTGCGCGAGGTCTCGGTGAACGTACCGGTGACCTCGACCGCCTTGTTCTGCTTCCTGGCCTCCGCGACCGCCGCGCGCAGCGGGGCGTCGGGGTCCTCAGGGCGGGGGAACGGCGTCTGGACGGGCGCCGTGGGGGCGGCCGTGGGCGTGGGGGCCACCTGCGCTTCGGCGCCGCCCGACACCAGGAGCGACGCGGCCAGGGTCAGGACGGCCACGACCGTGGTCGCCGTTCGCCTGTTCGGTCCGCGCCGTGAAGGCGGCGCGAGGGGACGGTTCGGTAAGGGAATCCCCACCGGTTCCTCCATTGCGAAAGGGAGACTGACGGCCGGGCATCGGAATGGGAGAGCCCGGCCAAAGATGATCGCGCCAAGCATCCCGGACAGTGCTGTTGATCTTGTCGTATGGAGTGTCCTAACCTTGTCTTCTGTCCGCACTTCGCGTATTCACGGGAACGAGTGGCGTATGAGGCAGTTCGGGACAGGAAAAGCGCGCCGGCCGAACGCGCACCGCCTCGCCTGGCGATGAACGAGAAGAAATCCGGAACACGGCTTCGCGTCCTCGGCCCGGTCGACATATGGCGTGACGAGCGCTCGATCAGCGTCCTGGGCCCCAAGCAGCGGACACTTCTCGCCCTTCTCGTCGTGCGGGCGAATCGGGTGGTCCCCCACGACCGGCTGCTGACGGCCCTGTGGGCGGGGAAGCCTCCGGCGACCAGCAGGCGACTGCTCCACAACTACCTGTGGTCCGTACGGCGCCTGCTCGACGACGCGAACACGCTGGTGGGCACGCCTACCGGCTACTCCCTGCGGTTGCGTCCCGGTGACTCCGACCTTGACGTCTTCCTTTCCGAGACGGCGACGGGCCGCTCCGCCATGGCCGCGGGAGATGCCGCGAAAGCCTCCGAGCGACTCGGCGCGGCGCTGGCACTGTGGCGCGGTCCCGCGCTGGACGGCACACAACCCGATTTCCAGGCCGTCGAAGGGGCGGCACTCGAAGAATTACGCGTCGCCGCGCTTCTCGATCGCATTGAAGCGGACCTCGTTCTGGGCCGCCACGCGGAGTTGCTCGGGGAATTGCGCCTGCTGGTGGCGGAACACCCCCTGAACGAGGGTTTTCACGGCCAGTTGATGCGCGCGTTTCACCGAATCGGCCGTACGGCGGAGGCGCTGGAGGTATTCAGGGCCGCCCGGCGGCACTTCCGAGAGGAACTCGGGCTGGACCCGGGAGAGGAACTCGTCCGGCTGCACCAGTCGATTCTCGCGGGAGAGCCCGCTGCCGGAGACATTCCGGCAGAACGCGCTCTCACCTCACCGCCCGCGACCGTGCCCAGGCAGTTACCGGCCGACATCGCTCGCTTCACCGGCCGCGAGGAGAGCCTGCGCCGCCTCGATCTCCTGCTGTCCGCGGATCCGGGCGGCGCGTCGGCCGTGGTGATCACCGCCATCACCGGTACTCCCGGGATCGGCAAGACCGCGCTCGCCACCCGGTGGGGACACCGCGTGGCGGACCGGTTTCCCGACGGGCAGCTGTACGTGAACCTCCACGGTTACTCACAGGGGCAACCGGTCACAGGCGCGCAGGCGCTCTACCAGTTCCTCAGAGGGCTCGGGGTCGCCACGGACGAGATTCCCCACGAGGCCGACGAGCGGGCGTCGATGTACCGGTCGATCCTGGCCGGCAGGCGAATGCTCGTGGTGCTCGACAACGCGGCGAAAGCGGAGCAAGTGCGTCCCCTGCTGCCCGGCTCGTCGCTGTGCAAGGTGGTCATCACCAGCCGGGACTCCCTCAGGGGACTCTCGGTGACACACGACGTCCACACCCTCACTCTCGACCTGCTCTCGCCCGGCGAGGCGAGGACGCTGCTCGGCGCCGTCCTGGGCGAGGATCGGATCCGCGACGAGGACGAGGCCGTGCTCGAACTCGTTCGCCTCTGCGGTCACCTCCCGCTCGCGCTGCGACTGGCGGCCGCGCACCTGAGCAGCCGGCCCACGCTGTCCGTCGCCGGCTTCGTGACCAGGCTTCTCCGGGAGAACCGGCTGACGGCGCTGGACATCGAGGAGGACCCGCACATAGGCGTACGGGCCGCCTTCGAGACGTCCTACGGGAGCCTTCCCGAGCCCGCCCGGCGGACCTTCAGGCTGCTGGGCCTTCATCCCGGCCCGGACATCGGCGTCGACGAGGTCGTCGCCCTGGCTCGCTCGTCCGTCGACGACGTCCGCGCGGCCCTCGACACGCTCATCGGCGCCCATCTCGTCCAGCACGGCACCGGTGGGCGTTTCGTCATGCACGACCTGGTGAGCCTGTTCGCCCGCGAGCGCGCCGAGTCCGACGACAGCGAACCGGCTCGCCGTGGCGCGCTGGTCCAGCTGTTCGACTGGTATCTGCACGCGGCCAGGGCGGCCATGGAGCACGTGAACACCGACTACAGCGGGATCACGCTCGTCTCCGAGCCCCCCTCGCACGGGATTCCGGTCTTCGACGATCATGATTCCGCCACGGAATGGCTCGACGCGGAGTATCCGGCACTCATGTCGGCCGTCAACCACGCCGCCGAACACGAGTGGTTCGGCTACGCGTGGCAGATCGCCTACACCTTGGATTACTTCTTCTACCTCAGGGACCGCGTCGACGACTGGGTGACGGTCCACCAGACCGCCCTCTCGGCCGTGCGCCAGACCGGTGACCGGCATGGGGAAGGGCGGGTCCTGAACGCGCTGGGCGCGGCGAACATGTTCTCCGGGAAAATCGACAGGTGTCTTGAGTACCAGCGGCAGGCCCTGGACCTCAGCCGGGCGGTCGGGGACCGGAAGGAGGAGGCCTACGCCCTGGGCCGACTCGGATACAGCCTGCTCTGGGCGGGGGACTTCCGTCAGGCGATACGGAACTGCGTGAAGGCGATCGAACTGTTCAACCGGTTCGATGACGAGCACGGCGAGGCGACGGTGATCTTCGCCCTGGGGATCGCCTATCTCAGAATGGGTCGTTCGCTGGACGCTCTCCGTTGCGTCGACCGCTGTCTGGCTTTCGAGCGCAAGGCGGGCAACCGCAACGACGAGGCCTACACACTCAATGTCCTGGGTGACGTCCACGAGAGTCTGGGAGATCTGACAACCGCCCTCGACCTGTATCAACAGTCAATCCAGCTGAACAGGAGCGTGGGCAACCATCGACTCGAGGTGAACTCCGTCAACGGCATCGGAAGAATACGCCGGTGGCAGAAACGCCATGCCGAGGCTCTCGAACACCACCGGGACGCCCTCACCCGCATAAGGGAGATGAAAGACCAGTACGCCGAATGCGAGATCCTGATGGACCTGGGGACGACCCTGCTGGCAACCGGAGATGGGCGGGCCGCGGCCGAGAACCAGCAGGCCGCCCTGGACATAGCCCTCACCGTCAAGAACCCGTATTTACTCGGTCTGGCCCACAGCAACCTCGCCCATGCGCTGCAAGCGCTCGGCAGGACCGATGAGGCCATGTCCCATTGGAAAACCGCCTTCGAGATCCTTTCCCCCATGGGAGTTCCCGAGGCGGGGGAGATCGCCGGACGGATGCGCGAAACGGCGGCCCGCGCGACGTGATCGCCACGGCGTGATCCGCCGTCCCGCTCAGACGCCGGCGCGGGCCGTCAGGTCGGCCCAGATGTCGTCCATCCGGGCCTCCAGCTCCTCCAGGGTCCCCTCGTTCGGGACGACGATGTCGGCGATCTCCAGCCGCTCCTCGCGGGTCGCCTGGGCGGCGAGCCTGGCCCTGGCATCCTGCTCGCTCATGCCGCGCAGTTCGATCAGCCGGGCGAGACGCACCTCGTCGGAGGCGTCGACGACGATCACCACCTCGTACATGGGGGCGAGCTTGTTCTCCGCCAGCAGCGGCACGTCGTAGATCACAATGCTGCCGGGAGGCGCCTGCTCCTGCAGCTCGCCGACCCTCGCGCCGACGAGGGGGTGGACGATGGCGTTGAGGGAGGCGAGTTTCTCGGAGTCGGCGAAGACGATCGAGCCGAGTTTCTCCCGGTCGAGCGAACCGTCCTCGTGCAGGACACCCGTGCCGAAGACGCCGGTCACGCGCGCCAGCCCGGGGGTTCCCGGCTCGACCACCTCTCTGGCGATCTTGTCGGCGTCGATGACCACGGCGCCACGGGCGCCCAGCCGACGGGAGACCTCGCTCTTGCCCGACCCGATGCCGCCGGTAAGCCCCACCTTCAACATGATCCGCAGCATACGCCGTACGGGCCGTGCTCCGGGGCGGTCGGCGCCGGGCTCGCCAGGCGGCGCATTCCGGCAGGCCGGTAGAAGCCGCCCCCGCGGCGCCGGAGGCCACGCTGCCGCCCCTCGGGCCGCGGCCTTCACTCGGCACCGGACGACGTGCGGGAACGCGCCTGAGGCTCCTACAGCTCCCTGCGCAGGTGCACCAGGGTGAGATGGTCGCTCATCGGCTCCCTGCGGGTCTCGCGATAACCGTGACGGCGGTAGAGGCGCAGGTTGCCCTCCGACAGGTGGCCGGTGAACAGGTCGAAGGCGAGTGCCGTGGCGGCCTCGTCGTGCAGGGCCGCCAGCAGGGATCCGCCGATGCCCTCGCCCTGCCGGTCGGGGGCGACCACCAGGCGGCCGACCAGGCAGGTCGTGCCGGACATCCGGCCGCGGACCGACCCCACGATCCTCGCCCCGTCGCGGGCGACGAGCACGGTGGCCGTCTCGACGGCCTTTCTGACCTGGGCGGCCGACTCCACGAGCGGCGGGATGAACGGGTCACCGTAGAGCTGGGCCTCGCCCACGTAGGCGGCGCGCTGCACGGTCAGGATCTCGCCCGCGTCCTCGGGCTCCGCCACCTCGATCACGATCACTGCGTCACCCTAGCGGCCGGGCGGGTGGCCGGGGCGGGTGGTCCCACCGGGAGCCGTCTTGGAGGTCCCGCGGATTCCATCCCGGAAACCGTCTCAGAGGTCCCGGGAACTCCGCGGATTCCGGGCCCGGAGTCCATGGAGGAGTGCCCCGGGAACGCGGAAAGGGCCCCGCCGGAGCGGGGCCCTTCCGTCAATCTTCTACCGCGTTGTCAGCTCGGCGCCGTCGGCACCGTCAGTTCTGGCCGCCCGCGAGCTTCTCGCGCAGAGCCGCGAGAGCCTCGTCGGAGGCCAGCGCGCCCGCCGCCGGAGCGGAGGAGCCGCTGCTGCTGGAGGCGCCGGTGGAACCCGAGGACGGGGTCTCGCCGGAGTAGGACGTGGGGGCAGCCTCGCCCGCCTCGGCCTCGGCCTTGCGGGCCTCCTCGACCTGCTTCTTGTGAGCCTCGAAGCGGGTCTGAGCCTCGGCGTACTGCCGCTCCCACTCCTCGCGCTGCTTGTCGAAGCCTTCGAGCCACTCGCCGGTCTCGGAGTCGAAACCCTCGGGGTAGATGTAGTTGCCCGAGTCGTCGTAGGTCGCCGCCATGCCGTACAGCGTGGGGTCGAACTCGACGTCGGCGCCGATCGCACCCTCGTTCGCCTGCTTGAGCGACAGCGAGATCCGGCGGCGCTCGAGGTCGATGTCGATGATCTTCACGAAGATCTCGTCGCCGACCTGAACGACCTGCTCGGGGATCTCGACGTGGCGCTCGGCCAGCTCGGAGATGTGGACCAGGCCCTCGATGCCCTCCTCGACGCGGACGAACGCACCGAACGGCACCAGCTTGGTGACGCGGCCCGGGACGACCTGACCGATCTGGTGGGTGCGGGCGAACTGCTGCCAGGGGTCTTCCTGCGTCGCCTTGAGCGACAGGGAGACGCGCTCGCGCTCCATGTCGACGTCGAGCACCTCGACGGTGACCTCCTGGCCGACCTCGACGACCTCGGAGGGGTGGTCGATGTGCTTCCAGGAGAGCTCGGAGACGTGGACCAGACCGTCGACGCCGCCGAGGTCGACGAACGCACCGAAGTTGACGATCGAGGAGACGACGCCCTTGCGGACCTGACCCTTCTGCAGGGTGTTGAGGAACGTCTGGCGAACCTCGGACTGGGTCTGCTCGAGCCAGGCGCGGCGGGACAGAACCACGTTGTTGCGGTTCTTGTCGAGCTCGATGATCTTCGCTTCGAGCTCGCGGCCCACGTACGGCTGGAGGTCGCGGACGCGCCGCATCTCGACCAGGGACGCCGGCAGGAAGCCGCGCAGGCCGATGTCGAGGATGAGTCCACCCTTGACGACCTCGATGACCGTGCCGGTGACGATGCCGTCCTCGTCCTTGATCTTCTCGATCGTGCCCCAGGCCCGCTCGTACTGAGCGCGCTTCTTGGACAGGATCAGGCGGCCTTCCTTGTCCTCCTTCTGGAGGACGAGGGCCTCGACGTGCTCGCCAACCTCGACGACATCCGCCGGGTCGACATCGTGCTTGATCGAGAGCTCGCGCGAGGGGATGACACCCTCGGTCTTGTAGCCGATGTCGAGCAAAACTTCGTCTCGATCGACCTTGACGACGGTGCCCTCGACGATGTCGCCGTCGTTGAAGTACTTGATGGTCAGGTCGATCGCTGCGAGGAACTCTTCCTCAGAGCCGATGTCGTTGACCGCTACCTGCGGGGTGCTCGAGGTGGCCTCAGTGCTGCTCGTCATGTGTGGAGTTGCTCCGAACGCGGACAGATGTCGATGTGGCGAACGCGCGGCAGGCCTCTTACCGTCAGCCGAAGAATTCATCGGCGTGATCGAGCGCGAGCCCACTCCGTCCGAGACGCGCGCGAGCCCACAACGCAGCGATCAGCATATGAGACCAGACGGGTATGGTCAATCCAACGACTCTACGCGCCCGCGTGCCGAAAGGATAACGATCTCGCTCAATAGGCGTTGATCTTCTGCCTCCGGTCCGCCCTGATGTTACCTCGAAGCCCGCGAGGGATGGAGATCCGATCGGGATCGCCGTCAGCCGTATAGCGCTCACGGGGATGCTTGTCCAGCCATCCGAGCCAGTACTCGGAGCACCACTTGCGGCACTCCCCCTTCCTGCCGTTGCTCTGGATCCGCTGGATCGCGCGCCAGTCGTAGTCCTCGACGAACGGCGAGACCGACGGCTCGGCGCCGGCCAGGAAGACGCCCTTGAACCGGTAGGACACTCCGTGCCATTTTCCCGTCTGCACGGTAGATCTTTTGCGGGGCATCGCGCCGAACGGCAGCGCCATCGTCTCGGAGGGAGGAACGCCGAGTCCTTTCAGCAGCCGTTCGACCCTGGCCACCTGCTCGACGACCTTCTTCTTGGACAGGCGCGGCAGGTGGGGGTGGCCCCAGGTGTGGTTGGCCACCTCGAAGCCCCGCGAGGCCAGCCACCGCACGGCCCGCTCCTGGTCCTTCCGCTCGCGCAGGCCGAACGGGTCCCGGTTGACCCAGAAGGTGGCGACGGGCCGGAATCCGGGATGCTTCACCGCCACCTGGTAGATGATGCCGACCGCGGTGTCCTTGGCCGGGGCCCCGTTCGCGTCGAGGGCGAAGTGGCTGGGGTGGCCGTCGTCGAAGGTCAGCACGACCGGGTGCCTGCCCGCCGGGATGTCCATCCTCCCGGTGGCGAACTCCCGCGCGGTGACCGGCACGTAACCGCCCTTGGCGAGCCGCTCCAGCTCCTTGCGCAGCTGGGCGGGGGTGCGGTCGATGGAGGCCAGCCTCTTGCGGGTGATCCGGTGGTACATCAGGATCGGGACCGCTCCGGCCTCGTTGGCCTTCACCTGCCGGGCGAACTCCTCCGACGCCGTGATCGGCGGCGGCAGCTCGGCCGAGGGCAGGTCGGGTGCCGGCGAGGGCGGTTGTGACGACGCCGGGCTGCTCGCCGCCGTGCCCGGCCGGGCGGCGCCGGGTGGCGGGGAGGACGGCGGGAGCACCAGGAGCACCACCACCGCCACCACGACGACCAGCACGTTGGCCAGTAAAATAATCTTCGTCAGGGGGATTGGACTCCGCACAGAACTCCCGTGCCCGTCGAGCTTCTCGGCTTGGATCACCAGCCTAGAACAGACTCGGACAGGCCCGGCCAATCAGCGAAGTCCGGCATCCCGGAACCGGTCGCAGCCCTCCCGGGAACCCCTCCTGGAGGGGATCGTCAGTGCCCGGCGTCCTCCCAGGTGCGGCCGACGCCCACCGAGACGGCCAGCGGGACGCGCAGGGAGTACGCGGCGTTCATCCGGTCGGTGACCAGCTCCCGCAGGGTCTCCAGCTCGCCGGGCGCCACCTCGAACACGAGCTCGTCGTGGACCTGCAGCAGCATCCGGGAGCCGAGCGACGCCTCCTTCAGCGCGCTCTGCACGTTGAGCATGGCGACCTTGATGATGTCGGCCGCGGACCCCTGGATGGGCGCGTTGAGCGCCATCCGCTCGGCGATCTCGCGGCGCTGGCGGTTGTCGCTGTTGAGGTCGGGCAGGTAGCGGCGGCGGCCGAGGATGGTCTCGGTGTAGCCGTCGTTCCTGGCCTGCGCGACGATCGCGTTGAGGAAGTCGCGGACGCCGCCGAACTCCTCGAAGTACTCCTCCTTGAGCGCCCGCGCCTCGGAGACCGCGATGTTGAGCTGCTCCGACAGCCCGAAGTCGGACAGCCCGTAGGCGAGGCCGTAGTTCATCGCCTTGATCTTGGCCCGCATCTCCCCGGTGACCTTCTCCGGCTCGACGTCGAAGACCCGGGCCGCGGTGGCCATGTGGAAGTCGTGCCCGGACTCGAAGGAGGCGATGAGCGCCTCGTCCCCGGACAGGTGGGCCATGACGCGCAGCTCGATCTGGCTGTAGTCGGCGGTCAGCAGGGTCTCGAAGCCCTTGCCGACCACGAAGCCCTGCCGGATGCGGCGGCCCTCGGCGGTGCGGATCGGGATGTTCTGCAGGTTGGGCTTCTCCGAGCTGAGCCGCCCGGTGACCGCCACGATCTGGTTGAACGTGGTGTGGATGCGGCCGTCGTCGGCGATCTCCTTGATCAGGCCTTCGACCGTGACCTTCAGCTTGGCCTGGTCGCGGTGGCGCAACATGATCGTCGGCAGCTCGTGCTCGGTCTGGGCGGCGAGCCAGGCCAGCGCGGAGGCGTCGGTGGTGTAGCCCGTCTTGGTCTTCTTCGTCTTGGGCAGGTTGAGCTTGACGAACAGGATCTCCTGGAGCTGCTTGGGCGAGCCCAGGTTGAACTGCTCGCCGCCCACGGAGGCGTGCGCCGCCTCGACGGCCTGCTTCACCGCGGCGCCGAACTCGGCCTCCAGGGCGCCGAGATGCTCCCGGTCGGCGGCGATGCCGGCCCGCTCCAGCTCGGCCAGCACGGTGACGAGCGGCAGCTCCACGTCGCGCATGAGGTGGATGCCGCCCAGCGGCTCCAGGAACGCCTCCAGCGCGTCGGCGAGCTCGCCGACCGCCAGCGCCCGCAGGGCGAGGTCGCGGGCGCCGTCGTCGTCCTGGTCGTCGAAGAGGCTGGCCTGGCCGCCGTTGTCGGCCTCGCTGCGCAGCTCGCGCCGCAGGTAGACCCGCACGAGGTCCTCCAGCGGGAACGAGCGCTGCCCCGGCATCGCCAGGTAGGCGGCGAGCGCGGTGTCGCAGGTGAGGCCGCGCAGCTCCATGCCCTGCGCCCACAGCGCGAGCATCGGGCCCTTGGCGTCGTGCACGGCCTTGGGCTTCGAGGCGTCGGCCAGCCACTCGCGCAGGGCCGCCTCGTCGGCCTCGGTGAGCGTGGTCGGGTCGACGAACGCGGCGCCGGGCCCGCCCTTCGCCGCCCGCCCCGCCTCCGCGCCGGCTCCCGCCCCGGCCGCCGCGATGGCGATGCTGTCGACGCGGCCGGTGCCGCTGCCGTACGCGCCCTTGAAGGCGAGGCCCGCGCGGCCCTCGGGCAGCGCGCGCAGCCAGGGGCCCACCTCGTCGGGGCCCAGGGTGACGACCTCGACCTCGAAGCCCTCCTCCGCCTCCGCCTCGGCCGAGCCGATCGTCTTGAACAGCCGGTCGCGGATCTCGCCGCGGAACTCCAGCGTGTCGAGGATCTTGTTGATCTCCTCGCGGTCGGCGGCGCCGATCTGCAGGGCGGCGACCTCGCGCTCCAGCGGCACGTCGCGGATCAGCTGGGTCAGCCGCCGGTTCATCAGCACCTGGTCGAGGTGGTCGCGGAGCTTGTCGCCGACCTTGCCCTTGACCTCGTCGACCCGGTTGACCAGCTCCTCCAGCGAGCCGAACTCGCGGATCCACTTGGCGGCGGTCTTCTCGCCCACGCCGGGGATGTTCTTCAGGTTGTCGCTGGAGTCGCCGCGGATGGCCGCGAAGTCGGGATACTGGGCCGGGGTGAGCTCGTACTTCTCCAGCACGGCCTCGGGGGTGAACCGGGTCATGTTGCTGATGCCGACCCGGGTCATCAGCACGGTGACCCGCTCGTCGACGAGCTGCAGCGCGTCGCGGTCGCCGGTGACGACCAGCACGTTCATGTCCTGCTCGGCGGCGCGGGTGGCGAGGGTGGCTATCAGGTCGTCGGCCTCGTATCCGGCCAGCGACAGGTGCGGCACGCGCAACGCGTCGAGCACCTCGTGGATCAGGCTCATCTGGCTGCGGAAACTGTCGGGGCTCGCGCTCCGGTTCGCCTTGTAGTCGGCGTACTCCTCGTGGCGGAACGTCGGCTCGGAGCGGTCGAAGCAGACCGCCACGTGGGTCGGCCGCTCGTCGCGGAGCACGTTGACCAGCATCGAGGTGAACCCGTAGACCGCGTTGGTCGTCTGCCCCGTGGTGGTGGAGAAATTCTCCTCCGGCAGGGCATAGAACGCCCGATAGGCCAATGAATGCCCATCCAGCAGCAGGAGACACGGACGAGTGGGGGTCGCTTCGCTCTTCGGCACACCGAAAGCCTAGTCTCCTGGTGCGACAGAAAACCTGGCCCCGTACGACAGGAGACGCCCCCTTGACCGTGACAGACCGCGAAGAAGCCGCCCGGCGCATCGAAGAGGCGCTCGGCACATCGCACAGGAACACGCTGGCGGACCGGATGGGCATCGAGATCACCGAGGCCACCGCCGAACGGGTGGTCGGCACGATGCCGGTCGAGGGCAACATCCAGCCGTACGGCCTGCTGCACGGCGGCGCCTCGTGCGTGCTGGCGGAGACCCTGGGCTCGACGGGCGCGGCGATCCACGCGGGCCCCGGGCGGATCGCCATGGGCGTCGAGATCAACGCCACCCACCACCGCTCGGCCACGTCCGGGCTGGTCACCGGGGTGGCCACCCGGATCCACGGCGGCCGTACGCTCGCCACCTACGACATCGAGATCGTCGACGAGCAGGGCCGCCGGGTGTGCACCTCGCGCCTGACGTGCATGCTGCGCGACGCCTGAGCACCCCTGATCACGTCCGCCGATCGTCTGATCACATCTCGTCCTCGATCATATTCGGACCGCCTTTTTGCCCACCTGAAGCAACGAGTCCGCTACGGTGGGTGACGGCGATGCCCGCGGGGAGGCCGAGTAGAAAACGTACGGGGTCGGGGAAGCTCCGTATGGCGCCAAAGGTCTCCCCCGGGCTCGCCACGCTTCGCCGGGCCCGCGAACCCGCGGGCCGGCCGGGATCCGTTCCCGCCCCTCGCCGTTCCACCGGCCTTTCCCCTGCCGCCCCCCACGCGGATCCTCGCGGCACACGTACCCCGGCACGCGCACCCCGGCACGCGTACGGCCCGCGCCGGGCGGGCGCGGGCCGTACGCGGCGAGACTCAGATGTCGGTGTGCGTCGGGTCGAGCACGCGGCGCAGGAAGGTCTTGGTGCGCTCGTGCTGCGGAGCGCTGATCACCTGATCCGGGGTGCCGTCCTCCACGATCACACCGCCGTCCATGAACACGACCCGGTCGGCCACGTCGCGGGCGAACGCCATCTCGTGGGTGACCACGAGCATGGTCATCCCCTCCTCGGCGAGCTTGCGCATGACCGTGAGCACGTCTCCGACGAGCTCGGGGTCGAGCGCCGAGGTGGGCTCGTCGAAGAGCATCAGCCCCGGGCTCATGGCCAGTGCCCTGGCGATGGCCACGCGCTGCTGCTGCCCGCCGGAGAGCTGGGCGGGGAAGGCGTCGCACTTCTCCCCGATGCCGACCTTGTCCAGGTTCTCCCTGGCGATCCGCTCGGCCTCCGCCTTGCCCCGCTTCAGCACCCGGCGCTGCGAGATCATCACGTTCTGCAGGACGGTCATGTGCGGGAACAGGTTGAACTGCTGGAAGACCATGCCGACACCGCGGCGGGCGGCGTCGATGTCGACGTCGCGGTGGGTCAGCTCCACGCCGTTGACGACGACCTTGCCCGACGTGGGCTGCTCCAGCAGGTTCACGCAGCGCAGCAGCGTGGACTTGCCCGACCCCGAGGGGCCGATGACGCAGACCACCTGGCCGGGGTCGACGGCGAAGTCGATGCCCCGCAGGACCTCGTTCTTCCCGAAGTACTTGTGCAGGTCACGGATCTCGACCGCGTGGGTCGCCTGGGCGTCCGGGGACGCCGGATTCGCTGGATTCGCTGGATTCACTGTCACCGTCCCCTCGCCTGGCGCTTCTCCAGCCGGGACGCGAGGTAACCCAGCGGGATGGTGACCAGTAGATACGTCACGCCTACGACCAGGATGGGCGTGGCGTTGGCATAGGTCGAGGCCATGTCGTTGCCGAACTTGGTGAGCTCGACGTAGTCACCGGAGACGCCGAGGAACAGCACCAGCGAGGAGTCCTTGAGAAGGGACACGAACTGGTTGGTCGTCGGCGGGATGACGATGCGCACGGCCTGCGGGATGACGATGGTGACCATGGCCCGCGAGTACGACATGCCCAGCGAGCGCGCCGCCTCCATCTGCCCCTTGGGCACCGCCTGGAGCCCGGCGCGGAGCGTCTCGGCCATGTAGGCCGAGCCGACGATCGTCAGGCCCAGGATGCCCTGGCCGTACGTGCCGCCGGGCACCTCGAAGCCGGTGATGGCCAGCGGCAGGAACAGGATGAGCAGGAAGATCAGCAGGGCGGGCAGGCCACGGAAGATCTCGATGTAGGCGACCGCGATCCACCGGTAGGGCCGCACCGACGACAGCCGCATCAGCGCGAACAGCAGGCCGAGCAGGAAGGCGAAGACGAAACCGCCGACCGAGTAGATGATCGTGTTCTTCAGCGCGATCGTGAACAGGTCGGGAAGCGTCTGTTCCGCGACGTCGAGCTTGGTGAAGTTCTCCCCGAGCTTGCCCCACTCGATGCGCAGGACGAGGAAGACGACCACGGCCACCAGAACGGCGTACTGGACGCCCCTGCTGATCTGCTGCCTCTTGCGGGGACTGAGCCCGCTCCCGCCGGGGGCGCCCCCGGCGGGAGTGGGCTCGGTCGTCGTTGGCTGGTCGGTCATCGATTAACCGAGCTCCCCGGGCTTCTTGCCGAACCACTTGACGAAGATCTGCTCGTAGGTGCCGTCGGACTTGGCCTCGGCGATCGAGTCGTTGATCGCCTTGAGCAGGACCGGGTCGGAGCCCTTCTTCAGGCCGATGCCGTACTGCTCGCCGGTGTCGAGGCTGGCGACCAGCTCGAACTTGTCGGCGATCTCGGGCTTCTTCAGCCAGGTCAGGACGACCGGGAGGTCCTGGACGATCACGTCGGCCTGGCCGGACTGCAGGCCCAGCAGCTCCTTGGAGGAGTCGGCGAACTCCTTCGGGTCGAGGCCCTTCTCCTTGACGTAGTCGAGGCCCGTGGTGGAGGCCTGGGCGCCGAGCTTGAGGCCCTTCGCCTTCACGTCGTCGAGGGTCTTGACGCCGGTGCCCTTCTTGGCCAGCAGAGCCTGCGTGGCGTCGAAGTAGGGCTCGGAGAAGTCGATGTTGGCCTTGCGCTCCTCGGTGATCGTCATGCCGGCGGCGGCGACGTCACACTTGTTGGTGGCCATCGCCGCGCCGCTCTTGATGACGGCGAAGTCGATGTCGACGATCTCCTGCGTCAGGCCGAGCTTCTTGGCGGCCAAGTCGACGATGTCGACGTCGAAACCGACGACCTTGTCGCCCTCCTTGAACTGGAAGGGCTCGTACGGGAGGTTGGTGCAGGTGGTCAGCTTGCCGGGGGTGACGAGCTTGGGGCCGCCCGCGGCCGCGGGGGCGCTTGCCGAGGCACCATCGCTCGGGCTGGCGGAGGTGGACTCGCCACCGCCGCAGGCCGAAAGGCCGAGCGCACCGGCGACGACCATGGCGCCCACCGCCATCGCACGACGGGAAACAAAACTCAGGCCCACGAAGGCCTCCTTACGGTCAATGTCGCTTCTTGTATGGATACCTCAGTGCAGGTCATGCTTCATCACCTGCATAATCATGCAGATCACCAGTACGACACAATTCGGACAACAACCGCGTCCGGAGTTTTCTGTTCAATACCCTGCCGCCACGCGGATCCGGGCGCCGGCACTTGCCGGATCGACGACCCCCGTCGGGAGGAGCCGTTGAACTTCAGGATCTACCTCGGTTACGTTGCCGGATGTGCGTGACCCCCTGATCCTGCTCACCGGTGCCGCCCTCGCCGCCACCCTCCTGTCCGGCTGCGCCGGAGCGGAGCCGGACGCTCCCGCCTCTCCCCCGGTCACGCCCACCCCGACCTACGAGCTCCCGCCGCGCCCGGTACGGCCGGGCGAGAGCCCCGTCAGGTCCGCGCCGGTCGCCGACGGCGACACCCGGTTCCAGGTGATCGGCCTGCAGAAGGGCCTGAGCGGCTTCTTCGGCAGCCACGCCGAGTGGCAGGCCAAGGGGCAGTACGTGGTCGTGCGGATCCTGGTGGAGAACCCCGGCCGCACCAACGCCCGTTTCGACGCCAAACGCCAGAAACTCATCGCCTCCGACGGCAGCACGTACGCGATCGACAAGTTCGCGCAGGCCATCAAGCGGCAGCCCGACGAGCTCCCGCTCGGCGCCCAGGTCAGGGTCGAGCTGGACCTCTGGTACGACATCCCCAAGGAGGCGGAGGTCTCCGCGATCCGGCTGTTCGGCGATCCGCCCCTCGGCGTGACCGGCGGCACCGAAGGCGTGCAGGTGCCTCTGCCCTGAGCCGCTTTCGCCCCGGGTGCCGCTCGGGGCGGCCCGGGACGACACTGAGACCTGTGACGCCGGCGGGAGATCCCGCATCGGCGTGGACGGGCCCGCCGCACGAGCGCGCGACGGGCCCGTCACCTGCCGTCGGGCCGGCGAAGGCCCTGCGGAGACCCCGTAGAGACCCCATGGGATCCCCGCGGAGGCGGGGAATCACCGGGTCAGGGCAGCTCTTCCGGTTTCGTGGAGCCCTGCTTCTCCGGCGGAGTGGCGGCGGGAGGCGGGGCCGCCGGAGCGGGCGCGGCCTGCGCCGCCTCCGCCTCCAGGTCGAGCTCCGCGCCGCCGCCCAGGTAGGCGGCCTGCACGGCGGGGTCGTTGAGCAGCTCGTCCGCGGGCGCGCTCTTGACCACCTTCCCGGTCTCCAGGACGTAGGCGCGGTGGGCCAGCTTGAGCGCCTGCTGGGCGTTCTGCTCCACCAGCAGCACCGTGGTGCCGCGGCGGTTGATCTCCTCGATGATCTCGAAGATCTGCTGCACCAGCAGCGGCGCCAGGCCCATCGACGGCTCGTCCAGCAGCAGCACCTTGGGCTTGGCCATCAGCGCGCGGCCGATGGCGAGCATCTGCTGCTCGCCGCCGGACATCGTGCCGCCCATCTGGGTCCTGCGCTCCGCCAGGCGGGGGAACAGCTCGTAGACCTCGGCCAGGTCGGCGCTGAAGTCACCCGAGCGGGTGTACGCCCCCATGAGCAGGTTGTCGTGCACCGTCATGCCGGGGAACACGCCCCGGCCCTCGGGCGCCTGCCCCAGGCCCGCGAGGACCCGCTTGTGGCCGGGCATCTTGCTGATGTCCTTGCCGTCGAAGGTGATGCTCCCCGACGACAGGCCGCGCAGGCCCGAGATCGTCTTCAGGGTCGTGGTCTTGCCCGCCCCGTTCGCCCCGATGAGCGTGACGATCTCGCCCTCGTTCACCTCGACCGAGATGCCCTTGAGCGCCTCGATCTTGCCGTAGTGGACACGGATGTCCTTGACCTCAAGAAGCATCGGCGGGAGCTCCCAAATACGCCTCGATGACCCGGGGGTCGGTCCGCACCTCGTCCGGCAGGCCATCGGCGATCTTCTGGCCGAAGTCCAGCACCGCGATGCGGTCACTGATGCCCATGATGAGGCTCATGTCGTGCTCGATGATCAGAATCGTCCGGCCCGCGTCGCGGATGTCCCGGATCAGCTGCTGCAGCGCCACCTTCTCCGCCGGGTTCATACCGGCGGCGGGCTCGTCCAGCAGCAGCAACTTCGGGTTGGTCGCCAGCGCGCGGGCGATCTCCAGACGGCGCTGGTCACCGTAGGGCAGGTTCTTGGCGTGCTCGTTGGCGCGGTGCGCGATGCCGACGAAGTCGAGCAGCTCCATCGCGAGCCTGCGCCCGTCCTTCTCGGCCCGGCGGTGCCAGGGAAGCCCCAGCGCCACGCTGACCATGCCCGATTTGTGGTGCGCGTCCGCGCCCACCATGACGTTCTCGATGGCCGTCATGTTGTGGAACAGCCGGATGTTCTGGAACGTGCGGGCGATGCCCCGCTTGGTGATCTTGAAGCGTTTGACGCCGCTGATCTTCTCGTCCAGAAAGCGGACCTCGCCCTCGGTCGGCTGGTAGACGCCGGTCACCACGTTGAAGACCGTGGTCTTTCCGGCGCCGTTCGGGCCGATGAGAGCGAAGATCTCTCCCTCGTTGATGGTCAGGTTGACCTCGCGCAGTGCCGTGACACCGCCGAACCGCATGACGAGGTTCTTCAGCTCCAGCATGACGCGGCCGCCGCGCTCCGCCTGGACCGCCTTGGGGTTCGTACCGGCCGGGGTCACCTCGGCCGGGTTCACTTCGGCGCTCACTTGGAAGCCACCTCCTCACCGTGCGACTCGGGCCCGGGAACCTCGGCTCCGAGCGTACCCATCCCGCCTGACCCCTCTTTCAGCTCCGCCTTGCGTTGACGCGATGGCAGCAGACCCTCCGGACGGAAGATCATCAGCGCCACGAGCACCGCGCCGAAGATCAGCATGCGGTACTCCTGCAGGCCGCGGAACCGCTCGGGCAGCCACGCCACCACGAAGGCGCCGAGCATGACACCCGGCAGGTTGCCCGCGCCGCCCATGACCACCGCGGCCAGGATCGTCGCCGACAGCAGGAACTGGAAGTCGTTCGGGTTGATCGAGATGGCCTTCGCCGCCCACAGCACGCCCATCGCGCCACCGATGGAGGCGCCGATGGCGAAGGCGAGCATCTTGAAGCGGAACGTCGGCACGCCCATGACCTCGGCCGCGTCCTCGTCCTCGCGGATCGCCGCCCAGGCGCGCCCGACCCGGCTCTTCTCCCAGCGCTTCACCAGGATGATCACGATGACGGCCAGCGCGACCAGCAGGTAGTAGTAGGGTCGCGGATCCAGCACGCCGTACTTGAACGGATCGACCCCGAACACGTTGGGGATGCTGATCCCGAACAGGTGCAGGTCCTCGTAGCTCGGCGGGTGCGGGATGCCGCGGATGCCGTTCGGGCCGCCGATCTCGTCGGTGTTGCGGGCGGTGATGCGGATGATCTCACCGAAGCCCAGCGTGACGATGGCCAGATAGTCACCGCGCAACCGCAGCGTCGGAGCGCCCAGCGTGATGCCCGACAGGGCGCAGATCCCGATGCCGACCAGCAGGATGAGCCAGAAGTTCCAGCCCAGCCGGGTGCCGATCAGCGCCATCGCGTAGCCGCCGACCGCGTAGAACGCGACGAAGCCCAGGTCGAGCAGGCCGGCCTGGCCGACCACCACGTTCAGGCCGATCGCCAGGACGACGTACGTCCCGATCGGGAAGAACAGGATGCTCGCCCAGTCGGTGTAGGGCGACATGAAGGGGGCGAGGCTCTCCGACGGCAACAGCAGCGCCGCGACGATCAGGACCACATAGAGGATCCAGCGCTGCCAGCCCGGAGTGGTCTGCCAGCGATCGTGCATGACGTCACCGAAGCGGCCGAGGCCGTTGCGGAAGCCTGCCAGGGGATTCTTCTGGTTCATGCGCGCGCCTGCTGGAGTGATTCACCGAGGATGCCGGTGGGGCGGAACATCAGGACCAAGACGAGGATGGTGAAGGAGATCACGTGCTTCCAGTCGGAGCCGAAGAAGATGGCTCCGTAGTTCTCCACCAGCCCGAGCGTGATTCCGCCGACCAGGGCGCCGCGCAGGTTACCGATGCCACCCAGGACCGCCGCGGTGAACGCCTTGATACCGAAGAGGAATCCGATGTAGTAGTTCGTGTTCTCGTACGAGATCAGGTAGAGCGCTCCCGCCACACCGGCCATGCTGCCGCCGATGAGGAAGGTCATCCGGACGATCCTGTTGATGTCGACGCCCATCAGGACGGCCGCCTCGGGGTTCTGCGCGGTGGCGCGGATACCCCGGCCGATCTTCGTCCGGTTCACCAGGGCGTCCAGCGCGATCATCATGCCGATCGCGGCGACGATGACGAAGATCTGGTCGACCCGGACCGAATGGCCGAAGATCGAGAAAAGCTCGGTCCGCTCCATGATGCGGGGCAGACCCATCTGGATCCTGCCCTGCTCGGGACGGTTGAAGACGTTCGGGATCACCAGGAGCGCGAACAGCTCCTGCAGGAAGATCGAGGCGCCGATCGCCGAGATCAGCGCCGCCAGCCGGGACGCGCCGCGCTGGCGCAGCGGCCGGTAGGCGATTCGCTCCAGCGCCACCGCGGTGCCCGCCGAGGCGAGCATGCCGGCCAGGATCATCGCCAGGATGAGGCCGACCAGCGCGATGCCCGTGAGGGGCGAGTTGATGCCGAACACGAACGGTACGAACATCGCACCGAAGGTGCCGATCATGAAAACTTCGGAATGCGCAAAGTTGATCAGCCGCAGCACGCCGTACACCATGGTGTAACCGAGCGCGATCAGGGCGTAGATCGAGCCGAAGGCCAGGCCGTCGATCGTCGCCGGCCAGAACTGATTGATGAAGTCATTGAGCACTAGGGATTACCACTTCTAGCGGGGGTCGCCTGCACGTCCGGGTAGCACACCGCCTCCAGCAGAACCTCGTGGACTCTCTGGAAGTACGCGAGGAGCGGGAACGCATTCGCGGCGTTCCCGCTCCCCGCGCGTCGACTACCTAATCTCCTTCAGCGCCGGACTAACCCAGCTTGGCCTCGGTGGCCTTGCCCAGGAGGCCGATCGCGCCATCCTTGACCTGGTAGATGTAGATGTCCTTCGCCGCGACCTCACCGTTGGCCTCGAACTTGACCTGCTTCGAGACACCCGCGAGGTCCACCGTGGCGATGAACTCGTTGATCTTGTCAGGGGTGGTGTTGCCCGCCTTGATGGCGTCGACGAAGACCGTCGCGGCGTCGTAGCCCTCGGCCGCGTAGATGGCCGGGTCGGCGCTGTAGGCGGCCTTGTAGGCGTCGGCGAAGGCCTTCACCTTGGCGTCGGTGACGTCCGGGGTGGCGATGTAGCAGGGGCAGCCGACCAGGGCGCCCTCGGCGTTCTCGGCACCGGCGCCGTCGATCAGGCCCTTGTCCAGCGAACCGTCGCCGGACAGGAACTTCGCGGTCACGCCCTTGTCACGGAGCTGCTTGAGCAGGTTGCCGCCCGCGGCGTAGTAACCGCCGAAGAAGATCGCTTCGGGCTTGGCCGCCGCGACCTTGTTCACCACGGAGGAGAAGTCGCTCTCGGCCGGGTCGAGCGAGTCGGTCTCCGGCTTCACGCCCTTGGCCTCGAGCGCGGCCTTGACCGCGTCGGACAGCGGCTTGCCGTACTCGGACTTGTCGTCGATGACGAAGACCTTCTTCGCGCCGACGCCGGTCGCGATGAAGTCACCGATGCCGGGGCCCTGGATGCTGTCGCTGGGCAGCACGCGGTGCCAGTACTTCCAGCCGTTCGTCGCCAGTGCGGCGTTGGTGGCGGAGGCCGAGATGCTCGGCAGCTTCGCCTCCTCCAGCACCGGCGCCACCTGGGCGGACTCACCGGAGAAAGCGGGGCCGATCATACCGACGATCTTGTCGGTCTTGATGGCCTGCTGGGCCAGGGCGACCGCCTTGGACGGGTCCGCCTGGCTGTCGTACTCGACAAGCTCGATCTTCACGGCCGGGTTGGTCTTGTTGTACTCGTCGATGACGAGCTTCGCACCGTTCCGGGGGGGAATGACGATACCGGCGTTGGCTCCGGTCAGGTCTCCCATGAAGCCAAGCTTGACGGTGCTGGGGGCGGCAGCACTGGAGCCGTCCTCAGCCGGCGTGGCCTCCGTGCCACCGCTGCTGCAGGCAGCGAGACCGAGGGTGAGCGCCACACCGGCGGCAAGCACTCCACCGAGGCGTGCAGTCTTAGGCCGCAAGGTTGCCTTCCTTTCGCCCGGTCCCTCGTCGAGACCGAGTTCACAGATGCCCTTCCCTGGCGGGTGGCCAGGGGTTGTGTCGGTTAGTACAACTAGCGGATGTCACGGGTCGATACAGGACGGCCCACCGTTGCCGCTTCGTTATAACACCGATCCTTTTCGGCTATCAGATGCAAAAGCCGTGGTCACTGGCAACCTTACGGTCTCCACGGGGATCGATCCGACCGCCTGGAGGGCCGCGCCGCACCCTGGAACGCGCCCTGCGGGCGCCTGGCGGGCGCGACCCCCCAAAGGGGACGAAAGCCCCGATCAGGCCTCCGGGGTCTCCACCTCGGGCTCCGCCCCGTCCGCCACCACGATCTGCGCCACCTGCCGCATGCTCAGCCGGCGGTCCATCGAGGCCTTCTGGATCCACCGGAACGCCTGCGGCTCGCTCCACCCGTGCCGCTCCATCAGCAGGCCCTTGGCCCGCTCCACCAGCTTGCGCGTCTCCAGCCGCTCCGAGAGCGTCCCGACCTCCCGCTCCAGCGCGGCGATCTCCTCGTGCCTGCTGACCGCCATCTCGATCGCCGGGACCAGGTCCGACTTCGTGAACGGCTTCACCAGGTACGCCATCGCGCCGGCGTCCCTCGCCCGCTCGACCAGATCGCGCTGCGAGAAGGCCGTGAGGATGAGACACGGCGCGATCCGCTGCGACACGATCTGCTCGGCCGCCGAGATCCCGTCCAGGATGGGCATCTTCACGTCCAGGATCACCAGATCCGGCCGCTGCTCCATCGCCAGCTTGACCGCGGACTCCCCGTCCCCGGCCTCCGCGACGACCGCATACCCCTCCTCCTCCAGCATCTCCTTGAGGTCGAGGCGGATCAGTGCCTCGTCTTCCGCGATCACCACTCGCCGCTGCGTACTCACGAGCAAGAGAGTACCGACGTCCGCTAGATTGGGACCACGCCGGTGCCCGAGAGTGATCTACTTCTAGGTAAGCTCTTAGCTGGCGCGCAAGATCCGGACAAATAACGAAAAATGCCCCGATAGACCAATCGGCAGAGTCGATGGACTCAAAATCCATTCAGTGTGGGTTCGAATCCCACTCGGGGCACCACCGTCCGATTCGGCCGATCCGGAACCGGCTGGCCCGGACATCTCCCGCACGGCACGTGGCGGCCGGAGAACCGTCGCCGGCGCCTGGCATCGCGGCCCCGCGCACTCCCGCGAAACCGTCGACCGTGCTCTCCGTCCCTCGACGATCGCTGCTCGACGATCACTGCTCGGCGCCCGGCCTCGTGGACCGACGGTGGCCGGACCTTGCGGTGCCCCCGCGCGAGCGGTCCGGGAACGGCGCACCGGCGACGTCCGACATCGGACACGAATGACGGCTCCGCGGGCGGAGTAGGTTGCTCGGGAGCGGCGTGAAGCGACGTGAAGCGGTGTGAAGCGGTGTGACGGAAGGTGGCGGCGTGGGAGCTGCGGGGGACGGCCGGACGGAGCGGGGCGATCTCGGTGTCGGGCGGGTGTGCCTTCCCGAGCGGGTGAGGCTGAGCGGGCACGGGGTGGTGCTGCGCGAATGGGAGGACGGCGACCTGGCGGCCATGGTGGAGCTGTTCGACGACCCCGAGGTGGCCTACTGGACGCCGCTGGCCTCGCCGTTCGACCCGGAGGCGGCGCGGGCCTACCTGGAGCGGGCCCGGCGGCGGCGGGCGGCCGGGGAGCGGGTTCAGCTGGCGATCACCGTGGACGGGGGCGAGCCGGCGGGCGAGGTGCTGCTGATGCTGAGCGGGCTGGGCCTGGACGTCGCGGAGATCGGTTACGGCCTGGGGGCCGCCTACCGGGGACGGGGGCTGGCGTCGGGGGCGGTGCGGGTGATGACGGAGTTCGCCCGCAAGACGGTGGGGGTGTCCCGGCTGCTGCTGGAGATCGAGGCCGGCAACGCGGCGAGCGTGGCGGTGGCCCGCGCGGCGGGATACCGCCTGACGGACGCGCCGCCCGTCCCCTCCGAGGAGAAGGGCCGGTCGCTGGTGTTGCGGACGTGGGAGTACGAGGAGGCCGATCCTCGCGGGTAATCGGGTTGTGTTGTTGATCTCGACTCGGTCAGACAGATATGTATGAATGTCATTAATCCTGAGGAAAGGTAAGCGGTTTAGGAGAGACCTGACGCGTTTCCCGTCCGCGGAGCGCGTCTCAGCCCCCTGCGGAAAGTGAGCCACGTGTGACGTCCTCGCCTGGCCGGTCCCTGAGCAGCACACAGCTTTCCGACGCCAAGCGAGCACTGCTGGAGAAACGGCTGCGCCGTCGCGTGCCGGATCCGGTGTTCACGATCCCCCGGCGGCCGCCGGGACAGGACGCGCCGCTGTCGTTCGGGCAGGAGCGGCTGTGGTTCATGGACCAGTTCGCTCCCGGCACCGCCGCGTACACGATTCCGATGACGTTGCGGTTGACGGGGCCGCTGGACGTCGCGGCGCTGGAGCGGGCGATCGGGACGGTGGTGGCCAGGCACGAGAGCCTGCGGACGCGTTTTCCCGCCGACGAGGACGGGCGTCCGACGGCGGTCGTGGAGGAGCGGGTCGAGATTCCGCTGGAGAGGGCGGAGGCGGACGGCGAGCGGACGGCGATACGGCTGGTGAGCGACGCGGCGGCGCTGCCGTTCGACCTGGCGCGGGGACCGCTGCTGCGGACGCTGCTGGTGCGGGTGGGCGCCGGGGACGGCGAGGGCGGCGAGGGCGGCGAGGGCGCTGAGGATCACGTGCTGCTGGTGGCGCTGCACCACATCTGCGGTGACGGCTGGTCCACCGACATCCTCGCCGAGGAGCTGCGGGCCTGTTACTCGGGGACGGAGCTTCCCGAGCCGCCGTTGCAGTACGGCGACTACGCGCTGTGGCAGCGGGACCGGCCCGTCTCCGAGGCCGGCCTGTCGTACTGGCGGTCGCAGCTGGCCGGGGTGGTACCGCTGGAGCTCCCCGTGGACGGGCGGCGGCGGGGCGAGCAGACGTTCGCGGGGGCCTCGCACGGCTTCAACATGGACCGGGAGCTGGTGGAGGGGCTGACGCGGCTGGCACGCGGGTCCGGCACGACCCTGTACATGGTGTTGCTGGCGGCGTACCAGGTGCTGCTGGGCCGGTACGCGCGCCAGGACGACTTCGCGGTCGGCTCCCCGGTGGGCGGGCGTCCCCGGCGGGAGCTGGAGGGCGCGATCGGCATGTTCGTGAACGTGCTGGCGATGCGCGCGGACCTGTCGGGCGACCCGGGGTTCCTGGAGCTGCTGGAGAGGGTCAGGCGGACCACGACGGAGGCGTACGCGCACCAGGAGCTGCCGTTCGAGCAGCTGGTCGGGGAGCTGGGCATCGAGCGGGACGTGAGCAGGTCGCCGGTGTTCCAGGCGGTCTTCGCGCTGCAGAGCTACGGGCGCAGGGAGGGGACGCGCTGGCCCGGCCTGTCGGTGGAGCCGTTCGTGTTCGAGGCCAGGGCGACGCGTTTCGACCTGGAGCTGTTCCTGACCGAGCAGCCGGACGGGATGGGCGGGTTGTTCGTCTACAACCGCGACCTGTTCGACACGGCCACGGTCGAGGGGATGGCCGCGCAGCTGGAGACGCTGCTGAGGGCGGTGGTGGCGGCTCCGTCGGCGCGGATCTCGGAGCTGGACGTCCTTCCCGCCGAGGAGCGGGAGCGGGTGCTGGCGTGCGCGACGGGCCCCGGCGAGCCGTACGCGGACGGGGCGACGCTGGGCGGGATGTTCGAGGCCCAGGTGGCCCGGACGCCTCGCGCGGTGGCGGTGGAGTTCGAGGACGAGCGCCTGACGTACGCGGAGCTGGAGGCGCGGGCCAACCGGCTGGCGCACCGGTTGCGGGCGCTGGGGGTGGGTCCGGGCACCCTGGTGGCGGTGTGCGCGGAGCGGTCGGTCGAGCTGGTGGTGGCGCTGCTGGGGGTGGTGAAGGCCGGGGGTGCCTACGTGCCGCTGGATCCGGAGTATCCGCCGGAGCGGCTGGCGTTCATGCTGGCCGACGCGGCGGTGCCGGTGCTGCTGGCGCAGCGGGCGGTGCTCGACGTGCTCCCCGGGGACCTGCGGGGCGCGGCTCCGCACGCCGCCTCCGGGGTGCCGGACGCGGGCGCGGGCTCGGCGGGGGAGGCGCCCCGGGGCGGCGGGGTGGTGACGGTCGTGCTGGACGACCCGATGGACGGGCCGGACACGCCCGTGGAGCCGTCGGCGACGTCGGCGGACGCGGCGTACATGATCTACACCTCGGGGTCGACGGGACGGCCCAAGGGGGTGCCCAACACGCACGGGGGCATCCGCAACCGGCTGGGCTGGATGCAGGCCGTCTACGGGCTGACCGGCGACGACGTGGTGGTGCAGAAGACCCCGGCGGGTTTCGACGTGTCGGTGTGGGAGTTCTTCTGGCCGCTGGTGACGGGCGCGCGGCTGGTGCTGGCCCGTCCCGGCGGGCACCGGGACGCGGCGTACCTGCGTGACCTGATCGTGGACCGGGGGGTGACGACCGCGCATTTCGTCCCGTCGATGCTGGCGGCGTTCCTGGAGGAGGAGGGCGTCGAGGCGTGCGGATCGCTGCGCCGGGTGGTGTGCAGCGGCGAGGAGCTGACCGCGCACGTGGCCGAGCGGTTCTTCGGGCGGTTGCCGGGGACGGGGCTGTACAACCTGTACGGGCCGACGGAGGCGGCGATCGACGTGAGCCTGTGGCGGTGCCGCCCGGGTGACGCGACGGTGCCGATCGGGCACCCGGTGGAGAACACCTCCCTGTACGTGCTGGACCGGCACCTGCGGCCGGTGCCCTTCGGGGTCCCCGGCGAGCTGCACATCGGCGGGGCGCAGGTGGCGATGGGCTACCACGCCCGGCCGGGCCTGACGGCGGAGCGGTTCGTGCCCGACCCGTTCGGGACGGCGGGGGCGCGCCTGTACCGGACGGGCGACCTGGTGCGGCTGCGCCGCGACGGCGCGATCGAGTTCCTGGGGCGGATCGACCACCAGGTGAAGATCCGTGGGCAGCGGATCGAACCGGGCGAGATCGAGGCGGTGCTGCGCGGGCTCGCGGGGGTGCGCGAGGCGGTGGTGACGGTGCGGGAGGACGGCGCGCCGGGCGACAGGCGGCTGGTCGCGTACGTGGTGCCCGCGGGCGCGGGCGGGAGCGCGGCCGGGGCGGGACTCGACGGGGCGGAGCTGCGGCGGGCGTTGAAGGTGACGCTGCCCGACCACATGGTGCCGTCGGCGTTCGTGGTGCTGGACGCGCTGCCGCTGAGCCCGAACGGCAAGCTGGACCGCGGGGCGCTGCCCGCGCCGGAGCGGCGGGGTGCCGAGGCGGCGGGGCCGGGGGCCGAGCCGCGGACGCCGGTGGAGCAGGCGATCGCCGACATCTGGCGGGAACTGCTGGAGGTGGAGTCGGTCGGCGCCGACGGTGACTTCTTCGAGCTGGGCGGTCACTCGCTGGTCGCGATCCAGGCGGTGGCGCGGATGCGCAAGGCGCTGCCGGTGGTCGGCGGGCGCGCGGTCGGGGTGATGGACCTGTTCAAGCACCCCACGGTGCGCGAGCTGGCGGCCCTGGTGGAGCGGCCCGCCGGTCCCGCGGGGCCGCGGAGCCTGCTGTACGAGCTGACCAGGCCGGGGCCCGCGCTGATGACGTACGTGTGCGTGCCGTACGGCGGCGGCAGCCCGCTGATCTTCCAGCCGCTGGCCGACGCGCTGCCCGACGGGTGCTCGCTGCACGCGCTGGCCTTCCCCGGGCACGACCCCGGGTTGCCGGACGAGGAGACCAGGCCGATCGACGAGGTCGCGGACCTGTGCGTGACCGAGATCCTGGAGAACGTCGAGGGTCCCCTGGCCCTGTACGGGCACTGCGGCATCGGCGGCGCGCTGGTGGTGGAGGTGGCGCGCCGGCTGGAGGAGCGGGGCCGCGCGCTGGAGGCGGTGTACATCGGGGCGATCTTCCCGTTCGCCAGGCCGCGGGGCCGGATCGCCGGGCCGCTGGCGCGGCTGACGCGCTACGACCGGTTGCGCGGCGACCGGGTGTACGAGAACCGGATGAAGTCGATGGGCACCGACATCTCGGGGCTGGACGACGAGCAGATCCGGTTCATGGTGCGCAACCAGCGGCGTGACACCCTGATCGCGGAGGAGATCTTCACGCGGGTGCTGGCCGAGCGCGTGGAGCGGCTGCGGGCGCCGGTCATCTCGGTGGTGGGCGAGCAGGATCCGACGACCGACTACTACCAGGAGCGCTACCGGGAGTGGCACTTCCTGAGTGACACGACGGCGCTGGTGATCCTGGACGAGGCAGGTCACTATTTCCTGAAATATCGGGCTGCCGAGCTGTCGGAGATCCTCACCAACACGCACATCGCCATGGGGTACGGCGCGGCGGACACGCTCGACCGGTCCTCGCGGGGTCCCGGGGCGGGCTGGTGGGTCGAGGCGGTCTCCGTCGACTCCCCCGCCACAGATCTCGCCGGCTCCCCCGCCACGGACCCCGCGGAGGAGGCCCCCGCTCCCGAGCGGCCCGCCGTACGGGAGAGACCGGCCGGGACCGACGAGACCAGGGCGAAGGCAAGGGCGAGGGTCAAGGCGCCGCCGCCCAGCCTGCGGCGGTTCCTGGTGGTGGCGGCGTTCCAGCTGGTGTCGATGGTGGGCACCGCGATCACGGACTTCGCGATCCCGGTGTGGATCTACCTGACCACCGGGTCGCTGGTGGACTTCGCCCTGTTCGTGGCGTTGTCGATCATGCCGGGGGTGGTGATCGCGCCGCTGGCCGGGGCGATCGTGGACCGGTCGAGCCGCCGTTCGATGATGATCCTCGGCAACTGCATGGCCGGTGGCACGCAGCTCGTCCTGGGTGCCCTGTTCTGGACGGACACCCTGCAGATCTGGCACATCTACCCGCTGACCGCGTGCCTGTCGATCGCGCTGATCTTCCAGCGGCTGGGCTTCACCACCGCGCTCCCCCAGCTCGTCCCCAAGGAGTACATGGGACACGCGGCCGGGGTGGTGCAGATGGTGATCGGCACCGCGCAGTTCGCGGCGCCGCTGGTGGCCGTCGCGCTGCTGTCCACCATCGGCCTGGGCGGCATCCTCGTGGTCGACGTGGCGAGCTTCGCGCTGGTGCTGGGCGCGCTGCTGCTGATCCGCTTCCCGGACACGATGGCGCACTCCCCCAGGGAGCCCCTGTCGAAGGAGATCGCGCAGGGACTGCGGATGTCGATCGGCAACCGGCACCTGCGGGCGGCGATGATCTACTTCGCGACGCTCAACGTGATGCTCTCGGCGCTGCTGCTGTCGATCACGCCGCTGGTGCTGTCGTTCTCCACGCTGACCGTCGCCGGGCAGATCTCCTTCGTCGGCGGCCTGGGCGGGGCGCTGGGCGGCATGGTGATCGCGCTGTGGGGCGGGCCGAGGCGGCGGCGGATGCGCGGGGTGATGCTGGCGACGCTGGGACTGTCGGTGTTCGCGGTGATCACCGGGTCGCAGCCCGTCGCGTGGGTGGTGGGGATCGGGGCGTTCGGCCTGTGGGGCTGCCTGTCGATCGTGAACGGCACCTTCCTGACGATCATCCACACGAAGGTGCCGCAGCGCTTCCACGGCCGCGTGCAGTCGCTCAACCAGATGGTGTCGTGGTCGACGCTGCCGATCGGCATGGCGGTGGTGGCGCCGCTGGGCGAGCGGCTGCTCAACCCGCTGCTGGTGCCCGGCGGCGCGCTGGCGCCGACGGTGGGCGCGGTGATCGGTGTCGGCCCGGGCCGTGGCGTGGCGTTCATGTACATCGTGCTGGGCCTGGGCATCGCGGTGCACGTGCTGATCTCGATGCGCACGCGGGTGCTGTCGCGGTTCGACGACGAGATGCCCGACGCCCCGGCGGACGACCTGGTCGGGGCCCAGATCCTGCGGGAGCGGGTGGGCAACCGGGTGAGCGTGTCCTGGACCGCCCCGGCGTTCGCCAAGGCCATCACGATGCCGCTGCCGCTGGAGCGCGCGAAGGCGGTGCTGCGCACCCCGTACCCGGACGCGGAGGTGCGGGAGGTGGTGCTGCGGACCGGCGGGGAGATCAGCGCGGTGTACGAGGTCAGGTGCGCCGACCGCGAGCTCATCGTGAAGATCTACCCGGACGTGCTGGCGGCGCGGCTGCACAAGGAGGCGCGCGTCTACGAGCTGCTGCGCGGCAGCGGCGCCTCCTGCCCCGAGATGGTGCACTGGGACGTCTCGCGGCGTGACCTGCCGCACGCGTACGCGGTGATGACGAAGGTGCCGGGCCGGCCGCTGTCGGAGGTCTCCGGCGGGCTCGCGGCCGGGGAGGTCGCGGGCCTGTACCGGGAGATGGGCCGGACGCTGCGGGCGGTGCACGGCGTGCGGGTGGAGGGGTTCGGGCCGATCGACGGGCCGCAGGAGAGCTCCAACGAGGCGTACGTGGGCGGGCAGCTGGACCTGAGGCTGTCGCAGTTCACCGAGTTCGGCGGGGATCCGGAGCTGCACGCGGAGCTCTCCGCGTACGTCGCGCGCCACCGCCACCTGGCGGCGCGCTGCGAATCCCCCGTGCTGTGCCACAACGACTTCCACGAGCGCAACGTCATGGTCGCCGAGGAGGGCGGGCCGGGGGGCCCGCTGCGGATGACCGGGGTGATCGACATGGAGAACGCGCTGGGCGGCGACCCGCTGATGGACCTGGCGCGGACCGACTACTTCGCGGTCAGGGGCGACGAGGAGCGGCGGCGGTACCTGCTGGAGGGGTACGGCGACCTGCAGGGCGACTGGCAGGAGCGGCTCGCCTTCTACCGGCTCTGCCACGCCCTGGAGCAGTGGCACTGGCTGGCCACCCTGGGCGAGACGGCCGCCCTGCCCGTGATCGCGGAACAGCTTCGCGAGTGCCTGAAGGAGAAAGTCTGAATGGACGTCTTTCCCGCCTCGTTCGCCCAGGAGCGGATCTGGTTCCTGCACGAGCTCCTGCCCGACCTGGCCGTCTACAACACCGCGATCCGCTCGGAGGCGGCCGACCTGCGGCCGGTGGACCCCGACCTCCTGGAGCGGGCGCTGGCGGTGCTCGCGGGCAGGCACGAGTCGATGCGGACGGCGTTCGAGCTGCGCGACGAGCGGGTCGTGCAGACGATCGCGGACCGGGTGCCGGTCTCGGTGGCCAGGACCGACCTGTCCGAGCTGCCCCCCGAGGCGGCGGCGAAGGAGTTCGAGCGGGTCGCCGCGGAGGAGGCGCGCGCGCCGTTCCGGATGGACAGTGCCCCGCTCTGGCGGGTGCGGCTGGTGACGCTGGGCGGCGGGGAGTGCCGGCTGCTGCTCGTCCTGCACCACACGATCTTCGACGCCTGGTCGGCCGGCGTCCTGTGGCGGGAGCTGACCGAGGTCTACCGGGCGCTGCGCGAGGGCCGCGAGCCCAAGCTGCCCGAGCTGGCGATCCAGTACGCCGACTACGCGGTCTGGCAGCGCGACCGGCTGGGCGGCGGCGAGCTGGACGGCGACCTGGCCTACTGGCGGGAGCGGCTGCGCGGGAGCGTCCCGCTGGAGCTGCCGTCCGACCGGCCGCGCCCTGCGGAGATGAGGTACGTGGGCTCGGCGCTGGACTTCGCCGTGCCCGAGGAACTGACCGAGCGGGTGGGCGCGCTGGCCAGGCGGCGGGGCACCACGCCGTTCACGGTGCTGCTGACGGCGTTCTCGGTGCTGCTGGCGCGCTGGAGCGGGCGGACCGACGTCGTGGTGGGCTCCCCCGTCGCCGGGCGGGAGCTGCCGGAGCTGGACGGGCTGATCGGCATGTTCGTCAACACCCTGCCGCTCCGCACCGACCTGGGCGGCGACCCGACGTTCGGCGAGGCGCTGGACCGGGTCCGCACGACCGTGCTCGAGGCGTTCGACCACCAGAACGTGCCGTTCGCGAAGCTGGTGGAGGTGCTGAGCCCGCCCCGCGACCCCGGCAGGACGCCGCTGTTCCAGGTGGGTTTCAACCAGGTCGCGGCGGACGGGCGCGGCCGGTACAACAACGGCACCTCCAAGGCCGACCTCACCATGGAGCTGCACAACCCGGACGGGCGGATGGAGGGCTGGGTCGAGTACAGCACGGACCTGTTCGACGAGGACACGATCCACCGCCTGGTGTCGGCGTTCCTGACGCTGCTCGGCGCGGCCGTCGACGACCCGGAGCTGCCGATCTCCCGGCTGCCGCTGATGGACGGGCGGGAGCGGGCCGGGCTGCTGGCCTCCTGGCACGGCCCGGAGGCCTCCTACCCCGAGCGCTGCCTGCACGAGCTGATCGCCGAGCGGGCGGAGCGGACGCCGGACGCCCCGGCGGTCGTCTCCTCCGAGGGGATCCTCACCTACGGGCGGCTGGAGGAGCGGGCGGGCGCGCTGGCCCGGCGGCTGCGCGAGCGGGGGGTGGGGGCGGAGACGCCGGTCGCGGTGTGCCTGCCGAGGAGCCCCGAGCTGATCGTGGCGCTGCTGGCGGTGCTGAAGACGGGCGGCTGCTACGTGCCGCTGGATCCGGACTACCCGGCGGAGCGGCTGGGGTTCATGCTGGCCGACTCGGGCAGCCCGCTGCTGCTGACCCGCTCGACGCTGGTGGAACGGCTGCCGGCCGACCATCCCCCGGCGATCCTGCTGGACGCGCTGCCGATGAACGGGGCGTCCGATTTCGTCCCCGGCCCGGTCTCTCCCGACTCGCCCGCCTACGTGATCTACACCTCGGGGTCGACGGGAGTGCCCAAGGGGGTGGTGGTGCCGCATCGCGGGGTGGTGAACCTGGTCACCGGGCTCGGGTTCACCGAGCGGGAGCGGATGCTGCTGCTGACCTCGCTGTCGTTCGACATCGCGGCGCTGGAGATCTTCGGCCCGCTGACGGCGGGCGGCGCGGTGGTCCTGGCTCCCCCGTACGGCAACGGCGGGCTGGGCGAGCTGGTGGCGGAGGCGGGGGTGACGACGGTGCAGGCGCCGCCGTCGGTGCTGGAGGAGATCCTGGAGCGGCTGCCCGCCGGGCTGCCGCGCGTGTTCAGCGGCGGGGAGCCGCTCCCGGTGTCGCTGGCCGGGCGGATCCACCGGGTGGCCGGTGAGCTGTGGAACCTCTACGGGCCGACGGAGACGACGATCTGGTCGCTGGCGCACCGGGTGCCGGAGGGCGCGGAGTCGATGTCGATCGGCATGCCGGTCGCGGGTACCACCGCGTACGTGCTGGACGAGGCGATGGAGCCGGTGCCCGCGGGGGTGGCCGGGGAGCTGTTCCTGGGCGGTGACGGGGTCGCCCGCGGCTACCGGGGACGGCCGGGACTGACCGCCGAGCGGTTCCTCCCCGACCCGTTCGGCCGGGGCGGGCGCCTCTACCGGACCGGCGACCTGGTCCGGCGGCTGCCGGACGGGACCCTGGAGTTCCTCGGGCGCGCGGACGACCAGGTGAAGGTGCGGGGGGTGCGGATCGAGCTGGGCGAGGTGGAGGCGGCGCTGGCGGCGCACCCGGGCGTGCGGCGGGCGGTCGCCGCGGTCAGGGAGGACGCCCCCGGCGGGCGGGCACTGGTTGCGTACGTGGACACGGGCGCGGGCGCGGGTGCCGGTGCGGACCTGGGCGCCGGAACGGGCGCGAGCACGGACGCGGGAACGGGAACGGGCGCGGGAACGGGAACGGGCGCGGAGGTGACGGCCGGGGAGCTTCGGGCGTTCCTGGCGTCGCGGCTGCCCGCCACGATGGTGCCGAGCCTCTTCGTGCCGGTGCGGGACTTCCCCCGGCTGCCCAACGGCAAGCTCGACCGTGCCTCGCTGCCCTCCCCCGTCGCGGAGGAGGCGTCGGCGGCGCCCGCCGGACCGGTCACGGCGAGTGAGGAGCTGGTGCACGAGATCTGGTGCGAGGTGCTGGGCAGGAACGGCATCGGGATCGACGACGACTTCTTCGACGTCGGCGGGCACTCGCTGCTCGGCACCAAGGTCGTCGCCAGGATCTGCTCGGCGGTCGGCATCGACCTGCCGCTCAACGCCCTGTTCACCACGCGTTCGGTCCGCGGGCTGGCGCTGGTGGTGGAGGAGTGCCTGGCCGCGGAGATCGACGATCTCACGGACGAGGAGGCCGAGCGGATCGCCGAAGAGTACGACCGAAATGACAGCTCGGTGAACTAAGGCCGAAATTGGCATTTTGGACACTTGCTCTTGGTAGCCTCCCGCCACATTCGGTGTCCACAGAGTGAGACGGCTCACGACGCAGGGAAGCGGCAGGTCACCTTCCGTTCCCGATATCGCCGTGAACTGCGGCGATATCGGAGCGTGAGAACGGCCAACGATCTTCCCGTGCGGCCGAAACCGGCATTCCGACACACGTTTAATTTTCAATCCTTGACTGCCGATGGCGCAAATAATAGGAATGATCTGGCTTATCGCTTGTGAATACTTGACAGGGCAAAAACCCTGTTTAGGGCTATGGGGGGTGAATGCTCGAAGCGATGCGGGGGGACTCGTCGTCCGCCTCGTTGCACGGTCCGTCGTCCACTCCACCGGTGCCGCCGACGGCTCCCGCTCCCGCCGCCTGGACGGCCGGACCATCCCACATCGCCCCGGACGCGCTGCTGTGCGACCTCGTCGCCGCCCAGGCGGCGCGGACGCCCTCCGCGCCGGCGATCCGCCAGTGGGAGACCAGCCTCACCTACCGCGAGCTGATCGGCGCCGCCACCGCGCTTGCGCTGCGGCTACGCGTCCTCGGGGTCCGTCCCGAGGACCGGGTCGGGCTCTGTGCCAGGCGCACACCGCTGATGACCGTCGCCGTCCTCGGCATCATGATGGCGGGCGGCGCGTACGTCCCCCTCGACCCGGCGCATCCACGCCGGCGGCTCGAGGAGGTGCTCGACGACGCGGGCGTCGCGGTCGTCGTGGCCGACGGCCACGGCCGCATGCTGCTGGACGGATGCGGGCGTCCCCTGATCGAGCCGGAAACGCGCGCCGCGACCGGAACCGTGTCCGAAACCAGCTCCGGAATCGCCGCCGGAACCCCGGCCGGAAACCTGACCGAAATCGCGGCGGAGCGCGCCGCCGAGATCGTCGGCGGCGGCCCGGCGCTGCCGGGGAACGCCGCCTACGTTCTGTACACGTCCGGATCGACCGGGCGGCCCAAGGGCGTGGTCGTGAGCCACGCCTCCGTGGTCGCGTTCGCCTCGGCCGCGGCGGCCCACTTCGGCCTGGACGGCACCTGCCGGTCGATCGCGTTCTCCGCGCTCGGGTTCGACGTCTCGGTGCTCGACATGCTCGCGCCGCTCACCGTGGGCGGCTGCGTGCAGCTGGTGCCGGACGAGGACAGGACCGACCCGGCCCGCCTGCAGCGGTTCCTGGAGGCGCACGACGTCACCTGGGGGTTCGTCCCGCCCGCCCTGCTGCCGCTGGTCGACCCGGCCCGGCTGCCGCACCTGCGCGACCTGGTCACGGCCGGCGAGCCGCCGGGTCCCGAGCAGGTGGCCCGCTGGTCGGCGCACACCCGCTTCCACAACTGGTACGGCCCCACGGAGACCACCGTCTGCGTGGTCGGCACAGAGCTGTCGGGGACCTGGAAGCGGTCGCTGCCGATCGGGTACCCCCTGCGCGGCTGCCGGGCGCACATCCTGGACGAGGACATGCGCGAGTGTCCCGTCGGCGTTCCCGGCGAGCTGTACATCGGCGGGCCCCAGGTGAGCCGCGGCTACCTGGGCCTGCCCGGCATGACGGCCGAGAGGTTCGTGCCCGACCCGTTCGGCGGCGTGCCCGGGGCGCGGCTCTACCGCACCGGCGACCACGTCGCCTGGCAGGAGGACGGCCGGATCGCGTTCATGGGCCGGCTGGACCGGCAGGTGAAGATCCAGGGGCAGCGGGTCGAGATCGGCGAGGTCGAGTCGGTGGTGCGGGCGCACCCCGGGGTGACGCAGGCGGTGGTCGACGCCCCCGGCGAGCTGGTCGCCTACGTCGCGCCGCTGGACGCGCCGGGGCTGGCCGCCCTGCGGGTGCACTGCGCCGGGCGGCTGCCGGTCTACATGCTGCCCACCCGCGTGGTGCACGTTCCCTCCCTGCCGCTGAACGCCTCCGGCAAGGTCGACCTCGCCGCCCTGCGCGGCCTCGCCGGGAACGCCTCCGGGGTTTCCGGGGGCACGAACGGGAACGCCGCCGGAAACACGGCCGGAAACATCACCGGGAACACGGCCGGGAACGCGGCCGGGGCCTCGGGACTGGCGGGGATCTGGGCGCGGGTGCTCGACGCCCCCGCCCCCGGCCCCGACGACGACTTCTTCGAGCGCGGCGGGCACTCGCTGCGGGCGATGCGCCTGGTGTCGGCCATCAGGGCGGAGCTCGGCCGGGACATCTCGGTCGAGGACGTCTACGCGGCCCGCACCTACGGCGCCCTCTCGTCCGATGTCGAGAACGCCCCCTCGCGGGACGCCGAGGGGTCCTCCTTCTCGGGCGAGCCTCCGTCGCTGTCGCCCGCGCAACGGCGCATGTGGTTCGTGGAGCGGCTCGCCCCCGACACCCCCGCCCACAACATCGCGATGGCAGAGCGCGTGCGCGGCCCGCTGGACCACCGCGCGCTGCGAGAGGCCCTGGAGTCCGTGGTGGCCGGGCACGAGACGCTGCGCTGGCGGATCACCTCCCGCGACGGCGTGCCCCACGTGACGGTCGTCCCGCCCGGCGAGGTGCCGCTCCCGCTCGACGACCTCTCCGCGCTCCCCCGCCCCGAGGCCGCGCTGGAGGCGGCGCTGGAGAAGGAGGCGCGGACACGGTTCGACCTGGCGCGCGACCCGCTGGTGCGGGCCAGGCTGATCCGGCTGGCCGAGGACGACCACGTGCTCGCGGTGACCGCGCACCACATCGTCTTCGACGGCTGGTCCCAGGACGTCTTCTACCGGGACCTGAGCGCCGCCTACCGTGGCGAGCCCCGGGTGCCGGCGGGCGCGTCGTTCGCCGACTACGCGCGCTGGTCGAGGGAGCGCTCGGACGGCGACGGGGTCGACTGGTGGCGCGAGCACCTCAGGGACGCCCCCATGGTGCTCGACCTGCCCAGGGACACCCCCCGCCCACCTGTGCAAACTTTTTTTGGAGCGCTCCGAACAGCGGAGATTGACGCCGAGATCGGGGACCGTGTCAGGAAGCTGGCGGTCCGGCTGGGGGTCACCCCGTACCCGGTGCTGCTGGCGGCGTTCGCGCAGCTGCTCGCCAGGCTGTCGGGGCAGCGGGACCTGCTCGTCGGCACCCCGTACGCCGACCGGGGGCACGTCGCGTTCGAGTCGCTGATCGGCATGTGCGTGCGGATGCTGCCGCTGCGGCTGCGCCAGGACCCCGAGGCCTCGTTCGAGGAGCACGTGGTCCGCTGCCGCGACGAGCTCGCCGAGGTCGTCTCCCACGGCGACGTGCCGCTGGAGCGCGTCGTGGAGGCGCTGCGCGTGCCGCGCGACCTGGGGCGCAACCCGGTGACGCAGGTGCTGTTCAACATGTACAACTTCGCCGAGCCCAAGCTGGACCTGCCCGGGTGCGTGACCGAGCCGCTGCCGGCCGGCCTGCCGGGCGCGCTGTTCGACCTGACGATGTACGTCAGCGAGCGCGGCGACGGATATGCCCTGCAGCTCGTCTACAACCCCGACCTGTTCTCCGCCGCCAGGATGGACGCCCTGCTGGCCGGTTACGCGCACCTGCTGGGCGACCTGCTCGCCGACCCGGGCGGGGCCGCGCGCGAGGCCCGGCTGGCCCCGCAGGAACCGCCCGCCGCGCTGCCGGTCTGGGACGGTCCCGGGCCGCTGGACACCCTGCACGGCGACGTCGTGGTGGAGGGCGCGGGGCGGGTCCTGGGGCACGCCGAGCTCACCGCGCTGCGCCATCGGACGACCTCGGCGCTGCGTGCGGCCGGGGTGGAGCCGGGCCAGGCCGTCGCGGTGCTCGCCGCGCGGGTCCCCGAGCTTCCCGGGCTGCTGCTGGGGGTGCTGGCCGGCGGGGCCCGCTGGGTGATCCTCGACCCGGCGCACCCGGCGCCGGTGCTGGCCCGCCAGGCCGCCGCCGCCGGGGCCGTGGCGGCACTGCGCTGCCCGGGCGCGCCCTCCCTGGAGGGCCTCCCGGAGATCACGCTCCCGGAGACCGGGCCGTCCGGAACCGGGCCGTCCGGCACGCGGACGCCGGGGACGGGCGAGGCGCCGCGGGACCCGCACCCCGAGCGGGGCTACCTGTCGCTCACCTCGGGGACCACCGGCGACCCCAAGCCGGTGGTGACCGGTGAGGGGCCGCTCGCGCACTTCGTCGCCTGGTACGCGGCGACCTTCGCGGTGACCCCGGCCGACCGCTTCGCCCTGCTGTCGGGCCTGGCGCACGACCCCGCGCTGCGCGACGTGTTCGTGCCGCTCGCCACCGGCGCCCGGCTGTGCGTGCCGGAGCGGGAACTGCTCCGCGACCCCGTCCGGCTGGTCGCGTGGCTGCGCGAGCACCGCGTCACCGTCCTGCACCTGACACCGCAGCTGGCCAGGATGCTCTGCGGGACCGGCGCGGCGCTGCCCGAGGTCCGGCTGGTCGCGACCGGCGGCGACCGGCTCACCCACGCCGACGCCGCGCGGCTGCGCCGCCTGGTCCCGGCCGCCCGCCTGGTGGCCTTCTACGGCACCACCGAGACCCCGCAGGCCCACGCCTGGTACGAGATCCCCGCCGGGGTGCGCGAGAGCGCGGAACCCGTCCCCGCGGGGCGCGGTGTCGAAGGCAGCGAGCTGGTCGTGGTCGCCGGGCACGGCGGCCGGGCCGGGGTGGGCGAGCTGGGCGAGGTGGTCGTGCGCAGCGCCAACCTGGCGACCGGCTATCTCGACGCCGGGCTCACCCGGCTCCGCTTCACCGGGGACGCCTTCGTCACCGGCGATCTCGGCCGCCTCAACCCCGACGGCACGGTGACGATCGCCGGACGGCGCGACGACCAGGTGAAGATCCGCGGCTTCCGGGTGGAACTCGGCGAGGTCGAGGCGGCGCTGTCCGCGCACCCCGAGGTCCGGGCCGCCGCCGCGGTGGCCGACCGGGACGAGCGGCGCGAGACGGTGCTGCACGCCTACGCGGTACCCCGCAGGCCCGGGCTGGCCGCGCCGCGGCTGCTCGACCACCTGCGCGCGGTGCTGCCCGAGCACGCGGTGCCCGCCGAGGTGATCGTGGTCCCCACGCTGCCGCTCACCCCCAACGGCAAGGTCGACCGCGCCGCGCTGCGCCGCCCCGCGTCCCGGCCGGGAGGCGAGGCGGGCGGGGAGGTGTCAGGCCCGACCGAGCGGGCCGTGGCCGAGGTGTGGCGGGCCGTGCTCGGCGTGCCGCGGGTGGGCGCGGCCGACAACTTCTTCGAGATCGGCGGCCACTCGCTGGCGATCGCCGCCGTCCAGGCCCGCCTGGGCTCGGCCCTCGGCCGGGAGATCCCGATCGTGGACCTGTTCCGCCACCCGACCATCCGCGCGCTCGCCGCGCATCTCGACGGTGGAGGCCCCACTCCGGGCCTCGACCGCGCCGCACGGCGGCTCGCCGTGCGGCGGGACCGCCTCAAGGACCGCTCAAGGAAGCCGAGCTGACAACCGCGCAATCACCCGCACCCGAATCCGAGCCCGGACGCGGCCCCGCAGCCGAATCCGGGCCCGCACCCGAACCGACATCCGCACCCCCTTCGGCCCCCGAGGCCGGACCTACACCCGTCCACCCCCTCACATCCGAGACCGAACCGGCTACCGCACGACCTCCCGGAGCGCGAACCCGGCCGGTGACCCACCCGACGACCGAGCCGGCGATCCCGTCGCCACCCGCACGACCTCGCGCACCGGAAACCGCACCGATCCCCGTCCACCCCCCCGCACCGGCGCCGACCGCGCCAGGCATGGAAGAAAGGGACCCCCGCATGGCCGAGGAGCCCACCGTCGAACCGATCGCGATCATCGGCCTCTCGTGCCGGGTGCCGGGAGCCGGGGACGCCAGGCAGTTCTGGCGCAACCTCGCCGACGGAGTCGAGTCGCTGACGCACTTCACCCGCGAGGAACAGCGGGCGCTCGGCGTGCCCGACCACATCCTCGACGACCCGGACTTCGTACCGGCCGCGATGATGCTCGACGACCACCAGGGGTTCGACGCCGCGTTCTTCGGCATGTCGATCAGGGAGGCGGAGATCCGGGACCCGCAGCACCGGCTCTTCCTCGAACTGTCGCACACGGCCCTGGAGGACGCGGGTTACGACCCGTTCAGGTATCCGGGCGAGATCGGCGTCTACGCCGGTTCCGGCGGGGACTTCTACCAGTGGATCAACATCAGGAGCAACGCGCAGGCCCACGCGAACGCGGGCTGGCTCGCCGTCATGGTCGGCAACCACGTCGACTACTGCGCCACGCTGTCGTCGTACAAGCTGGACCTGCGCGGCCCGAGCTACACCCTGCACACCGCGTGCTCGACCTCGCTGGTCGCGATCCACGTCGCCGCCGAGGCCCTGCGCAACGGCGAGTGCGACATGGCCCTGGCGGGCAGCGCGATGCTCGACCTGCCGCAGGGCCAGGGCTACGTGTACGACGAGGACGGGATCGTCTCCCCCGACGGCCACTGCCGGGCCTTCGACGCCAAGGCGGCCGGGACGATCTGGGGCAGCGGCGGCGGCGTGATCGTGCTGAAGCGGCTGTCGGAGGCGATCGAGGACGGCGACAACGTCCGGGCGGTCATCCTGGGCAACGCGATCAACAACGACGGCGCGAGCAAGGTCGGGTTCTCCGCGCCCAGCATGGACGGCCAGGCCGCGGTGATCGCCCAGGCGCTCGGGGTGGGCGGGGTCGACCCGCGCACCGTCACCTACGTCGAGGCGCACGGCACGGGCACCGCGCTGGGCGACCCGATCGAGGTCGCGGCGCTGAGCAGCGTGTTCGGCCAGGACACCGACGACACCCAGTGGTGCGGCATCGGCTCGGTCAAGAGCAACATCGGCCACCTGGGCCAGTCGGCGGGCATCGCCAGCATCATCAAGGCGGTGCTGGCCCTGGAGAACGGGCTGATCCCGCCGACGCTGCACTACGAGAGCCCCAACCCGAAGATCGACTTCGCGCGGAGCCCGTTCTACGTGACGGGCGCGCCGACCAAGTGGGAGCGCAACGGCTTCCCCCGGCGGGCGGGCGTCAGCTCGTTCGGCATCGGCGGCACCAACGCGCACATCGTGCTGGAGGAGGCGCCGGCGCCCTCCCGCCAGGAGCGCGAGGGGCGCGAGCCCCGCCCGGCGCACCTGCTGCGGCTGTCGGGCAGGACCGACACCGCGCTGGCCGCAGCCGCCGAGCGCCTGGCCTCGCACCTGGAGGCCCACCCCGACGCCGACCTGGCCGACGTCGCCCACACCCTGCGGGTGGGGCGCAGGGAGCTGTCGCGCAGGAGCGCGGTGGTGGCCTCCGACGTCGCCGACGCGGTCGCCGCGCTCCGCGACCCCAAGCGCACGGTCTCCGGTGCCGCCTCACGGCGCACCCCGCGCCCGGCGTTCCTGTTCTCCGGGCAGGGCTCGCAGTACGCGGGCATGGGCGCCGAGCTGTACCGCACCGAGGAGGTCTTCAGGGACGCGGTCGACGAGTGCGCCGAGATCCTGCGGCCCGTGCTGGGCGAGGACCTGCGCGAGCTGATCTTCGCCACCGGCGAGGACGCCGACGAGCGGCTGCGGCAGACCGCGCTGACCCAGCCCGCCCTGTTCACCGTGGAGTACGCCCTGGCCGCGCTCTGGCGCTCGCTGGGCGTCGAGCCCGCCGGGATGATCGGCCACAGCATCGGCGAGTACGTCGCGGCGACCGTGGCCGGGGTCTTCAGCCTGCCGGACGCGCTGCGGCTGGTGGCCGCCAGGGGCCGCCTGGTGCAGGGCATGCCCGCCGGGGCGATGCTCGCCGTGCAGCTCGCGCCGGACGAGATCGGGCCGCTGCTGCCCGACGGCGTGTCGGTGGCGACCGTCAACGGGCCCGGCACGTGCGTGGTGGCCGGTCCCCCGGCCTCGATCGCCGAGCTGTCGGCCCTGCTGGAGGAGGAGGGCGTCGGCAGGATGGAGCTGCGCACCTCGCACGCCTTCCACTCCTCGATGATGGACCCGATCCTGGGCGAGTTCCACGCGCTGGTCGCCGGGGTCGAGCGGTCGGCGCCGAGCCTGCCGTTCCTGTCGAACGTGACCGGCACCTGGATCACCGCGGACGAGGCGACGGACCCGTCGTACTGGGCCCGGCACATGCGCGAGCCGGTGCTGTTCGGCGACTGCGTGGCGGCCCTGCTCGCCGACGGCGACTGGATCATGATCGAGTGCGGCCCCGGCAGGCAGCTGTCCGGGCTGGCCAGGGCGCAGACCCCGCCGGGCGCGGTCGCGCCGCTGCCCTCCCTGCCCGGCCCCAAGGACGCCGGTGGCGACACCGGAGACACTGCCGTGCTGTCGGCCGCGTACGGCACCCTGTGGGTGAACGGCGTCGCGCTGGAGGCGTTCGGCGAGGAGGGCAACCGGGTCTCGCTGCCGACCTACCCGTGGGAGCGCCAGCGCGCCTGGATCGACCCCGACCCGCAGGGCGCGTTCGTCGGCGGCGTGGCCAACCCCGCGCCGGTCGAGGACGACCTGCCGCTGGACCGCTGGTTCAGCGTGCCGGTGTGGCGGCAGGTCCCGCCGGGACCGGCGCCGCTGTCGCCGGTCACCCGGGCCCTGGTGTTCGCCGACGACGGCTCGGCCGGGCTGGTGGACGCGCTGCGCGCGACGGGGACCGAGGTGATCGAGGTGCGGCCCGGCGACGGGTTCTCCTCGGAGAACCCGGAAGGCGTCCACACCGTGCGTCCCGCCGAGCGGGCCGACTACGACGCGCTGCTGTCGGCCGTGGGCGAGGTGCCGGGACGGGTGGTCCACGCGTGGACCGTCGGCGGTGAGCCCGCCGCCGGGACCGAGGGGACCTGGAAGGCTCAGGACCGCGGCTTCTTCAGCGTGCTGGCCCTGGTGCAGGCGCTGACCGCGGCGCAGCCCGCCGACGCCGCCGACGGGGTGGAGCTGACGCTGCTCACCTCGGGGGCCCAGGACGTCACCGGCGGCGACCTGCTCCGCCCTGAGCACGCGACCCTCGCCGGGTTCCCCCGGGTGGTGCCGCTGGAGACCCCGTGGCTGCGGGTGCGCCACGTCGACGTCGAGGGACGCGACTGGGCCAGGCACGCCGCCGCGGAGCTGGGCAGGAGGCCCGAGCCGGACGAGGCGGGGCTGCTGCCCACCGTGAGCATCAGGGGCGGCCGCCGCTGGCTGCAGCACTACGAGCAGCTGGAGGTGCCCGCGGCCGGGGCGTCCGCGCCGGAGACGGCCGAGGCGGTCGGCGGGCAGGCGGGCCCCCGGGACGGGCAGGTCTACCTGATCACCGGCGGCCTGGGCGGCATCGGCATCTCGCTCGCCGAGGACCTCGCCGCGCGGGCCCGGGTACGGCTGGTCCTGCTGTCCAGGTCCGGGCTGCCCGACCGGGCGGAGTGGGACGCGCACGAGGCCGGCCGCGCGGGCCGGGCGATCGCGGCGATCCGCAGGATGGAGGAGGCCGGGGCCGAGGTCCTGGTGCTCGCCGCCGACGTCACCTCTCCCGCCGACATGCGCAGGGTGCGGGAGGAGACGATCGCCGGGTTCGGCCGGGTGGACGTGATCGTGCACGCCGCGGGACTGCCCGGCGGCGGCATGGCCGAGATCAAGGAGCGGGCCGCCGCCGAGGAGGTGCTGGCGCCCAAGGTGGTCGGCACGCTCGCGCTGCGCGAGGCCTTCGCCGACCTCGACCTGGAGGCCGTGGTGCTCTGCTCGTCGATCACCGCGGTCGCGGGCGGCTTCGGCCAGGTCGACTACTGCGCGGCCAACAACTTCCTCGACGCGCACGCCAGGGGTGAGCACGGCTGGGGCTCGGCCACGGTCGTCTCCGCCAACTGGGGCAAGTGGCTGGAGGTCGGCATGGCGGCCGAGGTCGCCGCGCCCGCCGGGTTCGTGGCGCTGCAGCGCGGCGACCGGATCAGGGCCGTCGACCACCCCGTGATCTCCGCCTGGCACGAGGCCGACGGTGAGGAGCTCGGCTGGGCCGGGGGCAGCCTCTCCCCCGAGACCCACTGGGCGCTCGACGGGCACCGCATCTCCGGGGTGCCGGTGCTGCCGGGCACCGGCCACCTGGAGCTGGCCCGCTGCGCCGGCGAGGTGGTGCTGCCCGGCCCCGGCGTCGTCGAGCTGCGCGACGTGGTGTTCGTCGAGCCGCTGTCGGTGGCCGACGGGTCCTCCGCGGAGATACGGGTGACGTTCAGCACCGAGGCCGACGGCGCGGACTTCCAGGTGCGCAGCGTCATCGGCGGCGAGCAGCGCACCCACGCGCGCGGCACCGCGGCCAAGGTCGACGCCGGGCCGGCCGGGCACGCCGACGTGACGGCGATCATCGAGCGCTGCACCCCGGCGTCCGAGGAGCAGGGCGGCGTGCCGCTGTCCGGGCTGCTCACGCTCGGCCCCCACTGGGGCCACATGAGCAAGTGGTACATCGGCCAGAACGAGGCCCTGGGCCTGTTCGAGCTGCCCGCGGAGCTGTCGGAGGACCTGGACGGCTGGGGCCTGCACCCGGCGCTGCTGGACAGCGCCACCTCCTTCACCTGGATCGACGTCGTCGGCCACTACCTGCCGCTCGGCTACGGCCGCATCACCGTCAGGGACCGGCTGCCCGGCAGGTTCTGGAGCCACATGCGCTTCCGCGACAGCGGCACCGACGAGGTGCTGGCGGTCGACGTGACGCTCATCGACGCAGGCGGCAGGATCGTCACCGAGATCTCCGACTACGTGCTGCGCCGCATCAACACCGACGCCGTGGTGGCCGGGGTGACGGCCGACGCCGGAGCCCAGCGGGCGGGCACGGTCACCGTCCCCGACCAGGGCGGCCAGGTCGCGACGACCGCCGGAGGCCCCGACGCGGTCGGCATCCGCCCCGCCGAGGGCGCCGAGGCGTTCCACCGCCTGCTGGCCACCCCTCTCGGCGCGCAGGTGGTGATCGCCGCGACCCCGGTGGCCGCCTACCTGGCCGGTGTCGGATCGGTCACCCAGGAAACGGTCGAGACGGAGCTGGACCCGGCCGCCGTGTCGGACCGCCCCCGTCCCGGCGGCGCGGCTTCCGACGACTACGTGGCGCCGCGCGGCGACGTCGAGACCGCCATCGCCCGGCTGTGGAGCGAGGTGCTCGGCGGCGAGCGCATCGGCGTCGACGACGACTTCTTCGAGCTCGGCGGCAACTCGCTGATCGCCGTACAGCTCATCGCCCTGATCCGCAAGGAGCTGGGCGTGCGGCTGCCGATGCGCAGCCTCTTCGAGGAGCCCACGGTGGCCGGCGTCACCGCGCTGATCGAGCAGGCACGCGCCACCGCGCCGGCGGCGGAGACCGCCCCGGCCGCGAACCAGACCATGATCCCCCGTCTCCCCCGCAGGAGTGAGCAGCAGTGAGCGAACCCCTTCCCGACACCAAGGTCGTCCTCAACGACGAGGAGCAGTACTCCATCTGGCCCTCGGGTCGCGACAACCCGGACGGCTGGCACGACGCGGGCTTCACCGGCACCAGGGACGAGTGCCTGGCCCACATCGAGCAGGTCTGGACCGACATGCGTCCGCGCAGCCTGCGCGAGGCGATGAAAGCGGGAGACGCGGGATGACAGAACAGGTGGTGGACGTCTTCCCGTCCTCCTCCGGGCAGGAGCGGATGTGGTTCCTCGCCCGCTTCGAACCCGAGCTCGCCGTCTACAACATCGGCATGCTCATGCCGATGAGCGCCCGCCAGCCGGTCGATCCGCGCCGGCTGGAGGCCGCCGTCGCCCACGTGGTACGCCGCCACGAGGTGCTGCGCACCGTCTTCGAGTTCAGGGACGGCCAGGTGGTGCAGATCGTCAGCGGCGCCGTCCCCCCGGTGCGGATCACCGAGACCGACCTCACCCACCTGCCCGCCGGCGAGCGTGAGGCCGAGCTCGCCAGGCTGGCCAAATCGGACTCGGTCACGCCGTTCGTGCTGGACCAGGCGCCGCTGTGGCGGCTGCGGCAGGTGCGGATGGGCGACGACGACCTGCGGCTGATCTGCGTGTTCGACCACACCGTGTTCGACGGCGTCTCCAGCCACGTCTTCGTCAACGAGCTGGAGGAGTGCTACGACGCCATCGGCGAGGGGCGCGAGCCCAAGCTGGCGGAGCTGCCCATCCAGTTCGCCGACTTCGCCGTCTGGCAGCGGAACCGGCTGACCGGGCGGTTCGTCGAGGAGGAGCTGGCGCACTGGCGGGAGCGGCTGGCCGGGATCCCGGCCGACCTCGCCCTGCCCGCCGACCGGCCGCGCCCGCGCAGCCGCTCCTACCGGGGCGAGATGCAGCTGGGCGCGTTCTCCCCTGAGGTGTCGGCCGGGATCGAGCGCCTGGCCAAGGACCTGAACTCGACGCTGTTCACGGTCATGCTCACCGCGTTCGCGACCGTGCTGGCCCGCTGGTCGGGGCAGTACGACGTGGTGGTGGGCACCCCCATCGCGGGGCGGCTGCTGCCGGAGACCGAACCCGTCATCGGCATGTTCGTCAACGCCGTGGCGCTGCGCGCCGACCTGACCGGCGACCCGACGTTCGCCGAGGCGGCCGGGCGGGTGCGCACCACGGTCGCCGAGGCCCTGGACCACCAGGAGCTGCCGTTCGAGCGGCTGGTGGAGGCGCTGCAGCCGACCAGGGACCTGAGCGTGCCGCCGATCTACCAGGTGATGTTCAACCTGGCCGCCGACACCAACGAGGGCCAGATCGCCAACGGCACCGCCAAGGTGGACCTGCAGCTGGACCTCAACATGCGCGAGGGGCGGCTGCACACCCGGCTGGAGTACAGCACCGACCTGTTCGACCGGTCCACGATCGAGCGGTTCGGCGCCTGCCTGGAGACGCTGGTCGAGGCCGCGGTCGCCGCCCCGGGGACGCCGATCTCCCGGCTGCCGCTGCTGACCCCCGCCCAGCGGGACCACGTCGTCGCGCTCGGCGTCGGCGAGGACCCCGGGCGCGTCGTGGACCTCCTGGCGGGCGCGCGGGACGCCGTGACCTCCGTGACCTCCGTGACCTCCGGGACCTCCGGGACCTCCGGGACCTCCGGGACCTCTGCGGCCGGTACGACGCTGACCTCTCTGATCGAGGCTCAGGTGGCCAGGACACCGGACGCGCCGGCCGTGGTCACCGGCGACGCCACGCTGACGTACGCGGAATTGGACGGGCGCGCCACCGAGCTGGCCCGCTGGCTGCGCGGGATCGGGGTGCGGCGGGGCAGCCCGGTGGCGGTGTGCGCAGAGCGGTCGGCCGAGCTGGTCGTCGGCCTGCTCGCGGTGCTCAAGGCGGGCGGGGCGTACGTCCCCCTCGACCCGGAGTACCCGCCGTCGCGGCTGGCGTTCATGCTGGCCGACAGCGGGGCCCGGGTGATGCTGACCCAGCGTCACCTGCGCGACCTGCTCCCCGAGGGCGCCGTCAAACCGGTGCTGCTGGACGCGCCCGACACCTGGGGACCGCAGCCCCCGGGAACGCCGCTTCCGGCGACCGGCCCGGACGACGCCGCGTACGTGATCTACACCTCGGGTTCGACCGGGCGTCCCAAGGGCGTCGTCAACACCCACCGGGGCATCGTCAACCGGCTCGCCTGGATGCAGGACCGGTTCGGCCTCACCCCGGCCGAGGCGGTCCTGCAGAAGACGCCGACGAGCTTCGACGTGTCGGTCTGGGAGTTCTTCTGGCCGCTGGTCACCGGGGCGTCCCTGGTACCGGTCCGGCCGGGCGGGCACCGCGACCCCAACCACCAGCGCGACCTGATCAAGGCGCACTCGGTGAGCACCGCGCACTTCGTCCCCTCGATGCTGGCCCTGTTCCTGGAGGAGACCGGCATCGAGTCGTGCCACTCGCTGAAGCGGGTGATCTGCAGCGGCGAGGAGCTGCCGCCGCGCCTGGCCGCCCGCTTCTTCGAGCGGCTGCCCGGGGTGGAGCTGCACAACCTGTACGGGCCGACGGAGGCGGCGGTCGACGTGACCGCCTGGCGGGTCGAGCCCGAGGGGGTGGACGCGCTGCACACGCTGCCCATCGGCCCGCCGATGCCGGGCAACCGCCTGCACGTCCTGGACGACCTGCTCCGGCCGGCGCCGGTCGGCGTGCCCGGGCACCTGCACATCGGCGGGGTCCAGGTGGCGCGCGGCTACGCGGGCCGCCCCGGCCTGACGGCCGAGCGGTTCGTGCCCGACCCGTACGGGCCGCCCGGCTCGCGGCTGTACGCGACCGGCGACCTGGCCAGGGTCCGCGCCGACGGGGACATCGAGTTCCTGGGGCGGCTGGACGACCAGGTGAAGGTGCACGGCTGGCGAGTCGAGCTCGGCGAGATCGAGGCCGTGATCGCCGAGCATCCCAAGGTGCGCCGGGCGGTCGTGGCGCTGCGCGACGACGCCCCCGGCGGGCGCGGGCTGGTCGGATACGTCGACTGGTCGGGAGACGCCTCGGCGCTCACCGCGGAGCTGCGCAGGACGCTCGCCAAGAAGCTGCCCGCCGCGCTCATCCCGCAGGCGTTCGTCGGGATCGACCACATCCCGCTCGGCCCCAGCGGCAAGCTCGACCGGGGCGCGCTGCCCGCGCCGACCGGTTCGGGCCGGGCCGACCTCGGAACGCCGTACACGGAGCCGCGCACCCCGCTGGAGACCGAGCTGTGCGCGCTGTGGAGCGAGCTGCTCGGCCGCGAGCGCATCGGCGTCGAGGACGACTTCTTCCAGCTCGGCGGCCACTCGCTGCTGGCGGTGCTGCTGGTCACCCGCTACCGGGAGACGTACGGCGTGGAGATGCCGCTGCGGCGGTGCTTCGAGATCACCACGGTGACCGAGCACGCCCTCGCCGTGCTGGAGCTGCAGCTCGGGGACGACGACGAGGAGCTGGCGGCGCTGCTCGCCACGCTGGAGGACCCCGCGGATGAGTGACCTGAGGGCGAAAGAGGAACCGGCGGCTCTGCTCGCCACGCTGGAGGGCCTCGCCGATGAGTGACCTGAGGGCGAAAGAGGAACCGGCGGCTCTGCTCGCCACGCTGGAGGGCCCTGCGGATGAGTGACCTGAGGGCGAAAGAGGAACCGGCGGCTCTGTTCACCGCGCTGGAGGGCCTCGCCGATGAGTGACCTGAGGGCGAAACTGGCGCGGCTCAGCCCGGAACAGCGGGCCGCGCTGGAGGAGAGGCTGCGGCGGCAGCCGCCGCCGCGGCAGCGGCCGTCGGGCATCCCCCGGCGCGCGGACGGCGGGGGGCCGCCTCCCCTGTCGTTCGGCCAGGAGCGCCTGTGGTTCCTGCAGCAGCTGGACCCCTCCGACGCCTCGTACAACATGTTCATGGTGCAGCGGCTGCGCGGGCACGTCTCGATCGGGGCGCTCCGGTACGCGCTCGGCCGGCTGGTGGAGCGGCACGAGACCCTGCGCGCCCGCTTCACCTCGCACGAGGGCAGCCCGGTGCAGGAGATCGGGCCGCCCCTGCCGGTCGAGCCCGACCTGATCGACCTCACCCGGCTGCCCGTCGCCGAGCGGGAGGCCCGCGCGACCGAGCTGGTCGCCGACCTCACCAACCGCCCGTTCGACCTGGCGGCCGGGCCGCTGCTGCGGGTCCACCTGATCACCATGTCGGGGACCGACCACGTGCTGTGCGTGGTGCTGCACCACATCGTGGCCGACGGCTGGTCGCTGAAGATCCTGCTGGGCGAGCTCGCCGCCTGCTACGGCGCGCACCTGGAGGGACGCGAGGCGGACCTGCCGGCGCCGGTGCTGGAGTACGCCGACTACGCGGCCTGGCAGCGCGGGCTGCTGGACGAGGAGCGGGTGCGGCGCCAGCTCGACTACTGGAGCGGGCAGCTGGCCGGGGTGCCCGCGCTGGACGTCCCCGCCGACCGGCCCAGGCCGCCGGTGAAGTCGTCCAACGGCGACTACGCGGCGCGGCGGATCGGGCGGGAGCTGACCGCCCGGCTGGATCGGCTGGCCAGGGACGAGCGGTGCACCCAGTTCATGGTGCTGCTCGCCGCCTTCCAGACGCTGCTCGGCGCCCACTCCGGGCAGGACGACGTGTGCGTGGGGTCGGTGATCGCCGGACGGGAACGCCCCGAGCTGGAGCAGATCGTCGGGTTCTTCCCCAACACGCTCGCGCTCCGCGGCGACCTGTCGGGCGATCCCGGCTTCAGGGAGCTGCTGGGCCGCGTCCGGGCGACGGTGCTCGACGCCTTCGCCCACCAGGACATCCCGTTCGAGCGGCTGCTCAACGAGCTGCGCGTCGAACGCGACCTGAGCACCACGCCGCTGTTCCAGGCGATGTTCGTGATGCAGGACAAGGAGGCGTCCGAGCTGGTCATGCCCGGCATCGAGACCGACGTGTTCGATCCGGGAGCGCGGCAGGCCAAGTTCGACCTGATGCTCGACGTGACGCCTCGCTCGGACTCGCTGTACGCGCTGCTGTCCTACAACGCCGACCTGTTCGAGCCGGACACGGTGGCCAGGATGCTGCGCAGGTACGAGCGCGTGCTGGAGGCCGTCGCCGACGATCCCGACATCCCGCTGTCCCGGCTGCGGGCCGCGATGCTGCTCCCCGAGGACCGCCTGCCCGCGGTCACCGCGTCCCTGTCCACCGCCCTTCCCTCACCCCTCGATCCCGCCGGTCCGGCCGGGGTGGTCGAGCTGTTCGAGGAGCGGGTGCGGCTGGCGCCGGACGCGGTCGCCGTCAGCCACGGCGACCGGCGGCTGAGCTACGCCGAGCTGCGCGAGCGCGCCGCGCGGCTGGCGGCGCGGCTGGCCGCTGAGGGGGCCGGCCCCGAGACCGTGGTCGCGGTGTGCGCCCGGCGCGGTCCCGAGCTGGTCGTGGCGCTGCTGGCGACGGCCATGGCGGGAGGCGCCTACCTCCCGCTCGACCCCGCCTACCCGGCCGAGCGGCTGCGCTGGATGCTGCGCGACAGCGGGGCCGCGCTGCTGCTGTCCCAGGGCGGCCCGCCGGAGTGCGACCTGCCGACGATCCCGCTCGACGGCGTCGCGGACGGCCCCGCCGCCGGGGAGGACCGGAAGGCCGCAGAGGATCCGAAGGCCGCGGACGGCTCACCGTCCGGCGCGCGCCTTCACGGGCCGGGCGAGCCCGGCGCCCCGACGTCCGCCGGGGAGGGCCGGGTGACGAGGCCCGGCGGGCCGGGGAACCTGGCGTACGTGATCTACACCTCCGGTTCGACCGGCACCCCCAAGGGCGTGCAGGTCGAGCGGCGGGCGCTGGACGCGCGGGTGGCGTGGATGCGCGCCGAGTACGGCATCCGGCCGGACGACCGGGTGCTCCAGTTCGCCTCCGTGGGCTTCGACACGCACGCCGAGGAGATCTACCCGGCGCTCACCTCGGGGGCCGAGCTGGTGCTCGCCCCCGACGAGCCGCTTCCCGACTTCCTGCGGACCCCGCGGGGCGCGTCGCTGACGGTGATGGACCTGCCCACCTCCTACTGGCAGGAGCTGGTCGCCGCCCGTACCTCCTGGCCGCCCGCGCTGCGCCTGCTGATCCTGGGCGCCGACCCGCTGCCGGGACCGGCGCTCGCCGCCTGGTACGAGGCGCACGGCGAGCGCGTCACCCTGGTCAACAGCTACGGGCCGACCGAGACGACGATCATCGCCACCGCCGGGGAGCTCGACCCTGCCGAGGCGTCCAGGCGGCCGACCGTGGGTCACCCGCTGTCCGCCACCCGCGTCCACGTGCTGGACGAGCACGGCGCCCGGGTGCCCGCCGGCGCGCCCGGCGAGCTGTGCGTCGGCGGCGACGGGCTCTCCCGCGGCTACCTGGGCTCGCCCGCCCTGACGGCGGAACGCTTCGTGCCCGACCCCTACGGCCCGGCAGGTTCGCGCCTGTACCGCACCGGCGACCGGGCCAGGTTCCGGCCCGACGGGCGCCTGGAGATCCTCGGCCGCCTCGACCGCCAGGTGAAGATCCGGGGCTACCGCGTGGAACCCGGCGAGATCGAGGCCCGCCTGCTGGCCCACCCGTGGGTGGGCCGGGCGACCGTGACGGTCAGGGAGGACACCCCCGGCGACCGCCGCCTGGTCGCCTACGTCGTACGGCACGACCGGACCGCCGGCGGGCAGGCGGCCGATGAGCGGGTGGCCGATGAGCGGGTGGCCGATGAGCGGGTGGCCGATGAGCGGGCGGCCGATGAGCGGGCGGAAGGTGCCCGCGAGCGGTCCGGGCACCGGCCCGACGGCGGGGAGCTGCGGGAGTACCTCGCGGCGGAACTGCCGCCGCACCTGGTGCCGAGTGCCGTGGTGGAGGTCGCGCGCATCCCGCTCACCCCGAGCGGGAAGGTCGACCAGGGCGCGCTGCCCGCCCCCGAGCACCGCTCGGACGAGGGGTACCTGCCCCCGGAGACCGCCACGCAGGAGCTGGTGTGCTCGGTGTGGGCCGAGGTGCTGGGAGTGGAGCGGGTGGGGGCGCTCGACGACTTCTTCCAGCTCGGCGGCCACTCTCTGCTGGCGACCAGGACGATCGCCAGGCTCTCCGCGGCGACCGGGCTGGACGTGCCGTTGAAGCTGGCCTTCAGTCACCCGTCCGTACGGAGGCTGGCGCAGGCGCTGGACGCGCTGGCGGAGGCCGGGCCCGGCGCGGGTCCCGAAGCGGGGCCCGGACCGGTACGGCGGCCCGAGGGCACGGCGCCGCCGCTGTCGTTCGCGCAGGAACGGCTCTGGTTCATGGAGCAGTTCAGCCCGGGGACCGGCGCCTACGTGCTGCCCGCCGCGGCACGGCTGCGCGGGCCGCTGGACCTCGCGGCGCTGGACGCGCGGCTGGACGCCGCCGTGACGCGGCACGAGAGCCTGCGGATGCGTTTCCCCGCCTCCTCCGACGGAAGGCCCGAGGTGCGGGTCGTCCCGGCCGGGGACCCGGAGGCACGAATCGCGATCCGTGTCGTCGAGGCGGGGACCGCTTCGACGGGACCGGCCGCGACGGCCGGCTCCGGGACGGAGGCGGCGGAGGCGGAGGCGGAGGCACGGCGGGTCGTCAGCGCCGACGCGGCACGCCCCTTCGACCTCGGCGACGGCCCGCTGCTCCGGGTGACCCTGGTCAGGCTCGCCTCGGCGGACCACGTGCTGCTGGTCGCCGTCCACCACATCGTGGCCGACGGCTGGTCGGCGGAGCTCCTGCTGGACGAGCTGCTCTCCGGGCACGACGGCCGCGACGAGCGCGCCGGCCGGCCGGAGCCGCGCGTCGGGTACGGCGACTACGCGCTCTGGCAGCGCGAGCGCCTGGCCGGACCGCGCCTGGAACGGCACCTGGAGTTCTGGCGGGAGGAGCTGGCCGCGCTGCCCCCGCTCGACCTTCCGCTCGACCGGCCCCGGCCGGTCCGGCAGGGGCACCGGGGCGCCTGGCACGACCTGCGGCTGGACGCCGGGCTCACAGGGGCGCTCGGCGACCTGGCGCGGGAACGCGGCGCGACCCTCTACATGGCGCTGCTGTCCGGGTTCCAGGCCGTGCTGTCCCGCTGGTCGGGACAGCACGATTTCGCGGTGGGCTCGCCGGTCGCCGGTCGCGACCTGACGGAGTTCGAGGACGTGGTCGGGTTGTTCGTGAACCTGCTGCCGCTCCGGGCCCGCCTGGCGGGCGATCCCACGTTCACCGAGTTGCTCGGCCGCACCCGCGACGCGGCCCTGGAGGTCTACGGCCACCAGGAGTTGCCGTTCGAGAAGCTGGTCGCCGAACTGGACCTGGCCAGGGACGCCACCCGCCCGCCCGTGGTGCAGGTGCTCTTCGCCCTGCAGAGCTACCTGGGCGGCACGGTCCCGGCAGGACGGCCCGTACCGGTGGCCGGGCCCGTGGTGTCCACCCCTGGGGAGGGGACCGGGGCCGCGGCGGCGGCGGCCGGGCGGACGACCGGGTCCACGGCCGAGCGGGCGGGAGGGCCGGTGGCCGAGCCGTTCGTGCCGGACACCACCTCGACCCGGTTCGACCTGGAGCTGTACGCCTCGGAGACCGGTGCCGGCCTCGCGGCGAGGTTCGTCTACAACCGCGACCTGTTCCTGCCGGAGACCGTCGAGCGGCTCGCCGCGTCCTTCGAGACGTTCCTGCGCGCGGCCGTCGCCGCTCCGGGGACCCGCGTGGGCGACCTGGAGATGCTCTCCCCCGGGGAGCGGGACCTGGTGCTGACGGGCTGGAACGCCACCGAGACCGCGTACCCGCCCGAGGAGACGCTGCACGGTCTCGTCGAGGCGCAGGCCGCGCGGACTCCCGGCGCCCCGGCCGTGGTCTTCGAGGGCGAGACGCTGACCTACGCGGAGCTGAACGACCGCGCCGACCTGCTCGCCGCGCGGCTGCGCGCCGGTGCCGGCAAGAAGGCGGAGCGGGTGTTCGCCGTGCGGGCGGAGCGCTCGATCGACCTGCCCGTACGGCTGCTCGCCGTGCTCAAGGCCGGGGCCGCCTACCTTCCCCTCGATCCGGGGCTGCCCGAGCGCCGTGTCGAGGCCATGCTCGCCGACGCCAGGGCCGTGGAACTCACCGCCGCCCTCGACGCCTCGGCGGAACCGGCGGACGCGGGCGGCCGGGCGGGGGATCCGCCCGGCTCGCTCGCGTACGTGATCTTCACCTCGGGGTCCACGGGGAGGCCCAAGGGCGTCGGGGTGCCGCACCGGGCGATCGTCAACCGGCTGCGCTGGATGCAGGACACGTACGGCCTGGACGCGGGCGACGCCGTGCTCCAGAAGACCCCCGCCGGGTTCGACGTGTCGGTGTGGGAGTTCTTCTGGCCGCTGATCAGCGGGGCCCGCCTGGTGCTCGCCCGCCCCGACGGCCACCGGGACACCGCCTACCTGCGCGACCTCGTCGTCGAGCGGGGAATCACGACGGTGCACTTCGTCCCCTCGATGCTCGCCGCCTTCACCGCGGAGGAGCGGATCGAGGAGTGCGGCTCGCTGCGCCGGGTGATCTGCAGCGGCGAGGAGCTGACGGCCGGGGCGGCGGAGCGGCTGACCGCGCGGTTGCCCGGGGTGGAGCTGCACAACCTCTACGGGCCGACCGAGGCCGCGGTCGACGTCTCCCGGCACCGCTACACGCCGGGCGAGAAGGTCGTCCCGATCGGCCGCCCGGTGGCCAACACCCGCCTGTACGTGCTGGACGGGGCGTTGCGCCCGGTACCGGCCGGGACGCCGGGCGAGCTGTTCATCGGCGGGGTCCAGCTGGCCCGCGGCTACCTGGGGCGGCCGGGTCTCACCGCCGAACGGTTCGTCCCCGACCCCTACGGCCCGCCGGGCTCCCGCCTGTACGCCACCGGGGACCGGGCGCGATGGCGGCGTGACGGCGAGATCGAGTACCTCGGCCGCCTCGACGCCCAGGTCAAGATCCGCGGCATGCGCGTCGAGCCCGGCGAGATCGAGGCCGTGCTCGGCGGGCACCCGGACCTGAGCGCCGTGGCCGTCGGCGTGTGGCACGACGGCGCCGGAGCCCGGCTGGTCGGGTACGGGGTGCGGCGCGAGGGGACGCGGGACACAGCGGATACAGCGGACGCTGGGGACGCCGATCCCCGCGAGTGGCTCAGGGGCGAGCTGCCCGAGCACATGATCCCCACCGCGTGGGTGACGCTGGAGGCCCTCCCGCTCACCCCCAACGGCAAGCTCGACCGGGCCGCCCTGCCGCCACCGCCCGGCCGGGGCGACCTCCCCTGGGAGCCGCCGCGCACCGACGCGGAACGCGCCGTCGCCCAGGTGTGGCAGGACGTGCTCGGCCTGGACAAGGTCGGCCGTCACGACGGGTTCTTCGGCGTCGGTGGCGACTCGATCCGCAGCCTCTCGGTGGTGGCCAGGCTGCGGGACCTGGGCTACGGGCTCGACCTGCAGCAGCTGTTCACCCACCAGACCGTGGCCGAACTGGCCTCCGTACTGGACACACCGGACACCGGGCCCGCCGCGACGGCGACCCCGGAGCCGGAGGCCGCGACCGGGGCGACCGAGGCGTTCGGCATGCTCGGCGCCGCGGATCTGGCCAAGCTCAGGAAGGGCGAGCGATGATCGAGGACGCGTACCCGCTGGCCGCGCTGCAGGCGGGGATGCTCTACCACAGCGAGCTCGAACCGGACAGTCCCACCTACCACGACCTGATGACCGTCACTCTGCGCGGCGCCCTGGACGTCCCGGCGCTGACCGGGGCGCTGGCCGGGGTCGCGGCCGGGCACCCGGTGCTGCGCACCTCGTTCGACCTGACCGGGTTCAGCGAGCCGCTGCAGCTCGTCCACGACACCGCCACCATCCCGCTGGAGGTCGCCGACCTGCGATCGGACGGGGACGGTCCGGACGGGGACGGCCCCCGGGAGCGGCTGGCCGCGTGGCGGGAGGCCGAGAAGCACACCGGGTTCGACTGGTCGTCGCCGCCTCTGCTGCGGGCGTACGCGCACGTGCTGGACGACGACGAGTTCGCGCTGAGCCTCAGCTTCCACCACGCCGTCCTCGACGGCTGGAGCGTCGCGGCGCTCGTCACCGAGCTGCTGGGCCGCTACGCCGCCCGCGGCTCGCGCGAACCCGCCCCGCCCCGGGCCCTGTTCAGGGATCTCGTGGCGGCCGAGCGGGCCGCGGTGGGCTCGGCGGCGGCGCGGGAGTTCTGGCGGGATCGGGCCGAGGACGCCCCGGAGAGCCGCCTGCCCAGGCTGCCCGGGTTCCCGGCCGGCAGGCCGCGCGCCGCCGAGGTGGTCGCCGTACCGGTGCCGCACGAGACGGTGGCGGCGCTGGAGCGGCAGAGCCGCGAGCTGCGGGTCCCGCTGCGCACCACCCTGCTGGCCGCGTACGTGACGGCGCTGGGCCTGGTCACCGGCGAGCGGGAGGTCATGACCGGCGTGCTCAGCCACGGCAGGCCGGAGACCGAGGGGGGCGGCGAGGTGCTGGGGCTGTTCCTCAACACGCTGCCGCTGCGGGTCCGCCTCGACGCCGACGACCGGGCCGACCGGGCCGGGCTGGTCAGGCGGGTCTTCGAGGCCGAGGTGGCCGCGGTGCCGTACCGGCGCTACCCGCTGTTCGAGATCCAGCGGATCGCGGGCCGCTCGCCGCTGCTGGACACGCTGTTCGACTTCCGGGACTTCCACGTGTACGGAGGGCTGTCCGGTGACGGCGTGGCGATCACCGGGCAGGAGTTCTTCGAACAGACCGACATGCCGTGCACGGTGGCCTTCGTCCGGGTGCCCGGCGGCGGCCTCACCCTCACGGTCTCCTACGACGCCTCCCAGTTCCCGGCGGAGCAGATGGAGTCCCTGGCCGGGCGGGTGATCGACGCCCTGACCGGCGAGCCGGGCGTGGGCGAGGCGGAGAACGACGCGATCGACCGCTGGAACGCCACCGGGCGCGAGCACCCGGGCGGCACGCTGCACGGCCTGGTGTTCGCCCAGGCGGGGCGGACGCCCGATGCTCCGGCCGTGGGTTTCGAGGGCTCGTGGACCACCTACCGCGAGCTGGCCGGTCGGGCCCTGGCGATCGCCGGGGAACTGCGCCGCGCCGGGGTGTCACGCGATCAGCCGGTGGGGGTGCTGCTCGAACGGAGCGCGGACCTGCCCGCCGCGCTGCTGGGCGTCCTCGCCGCCGGGGGCGCCTACCTGCCGCTGGAGCCCGGCCACCCGGCCGGTCGGACGCGGGGCATGCTCGACGACGCGGGCGCCTCGATACTGCTGACCTCCGCCGACCTGGCGGGCGAGGCTCCTGAGGGTACGCGGGTCGTCCTGCTGCCCACCGTCTCGGCGGCTTCCCCGGAGGCTCCCTCCGAGATCTCCTCGCGGGAGGATCCGCCGGACTCGCTCGCGTACGTGATCTTCACGTCGGGGTCGACCGGGAGGCCCAAGGGCGTCGGGGTGTCGCACCGGGCGATCGTGAACCGGCTGCGCTGGATGCAGGCGACGTACGGGCTCACCCCTGCCGACCGGGTCCTGCACAAGACGCCGGTCTCGTTCGACGTGTCGGTGTGGGAGCTGTTCTGGCCGCTGGTCACCGGCGCGGGGCTGGTGGTGGCGAGGCCCGGCGGGCACTACGAGCCCGGCTACCTCACCGAGCTGATCGCCCGCGAGGGGGTCAGCACGGCGCACTTCGTGCCGTCCATGCTGGACCCGTTCCTCGACACTCCCGGCCTGGAGGCCCTGGGCGTCCCGAACGCGGACACCCCGGTCATGGACCGGGTGGACGGGCCGGACGTGAGCGGGCCGGCTGTGGACGGGCCGGGCGCGGGCGGGCTGCGCAGGGTGGTGTGCTCGGGCGAGGCGCTCCCCGCCGACCTGGTGCGGCGCTTCGCCGAACGGCTTCCCGGGGTGGAGCTGCACAACCTCTACGGCCCGACCGAGGCCGCGGTCGACGTCTCCTGGCACCGGTGCGACCCCGCCGAGCAGGCGGTGCCGATCGGCCGTCCGGTCGACAACACCCGCCTGGAGGTGCTCGACGAGCGGTTCGGACGGGCGCCCGTGGGCACCCCGGGGCAGCTGTTCATCGGCGGGGTCCAGCTGGCCCGCGGCTATCTGGGCCGGCCGGGCCTCACCGCCGAGCGCTTCGTCCCCGATCCCCACGGACCGCCGGGTTCCCGCCTGTACGCCACCGGGGACCGGGCCCGATGGCGGCCCGACGGCGAGCTCGAATACCTCGGCCGCCTCGACACCCAGGTAAAGATCCGCGGCATGCGCGTCGAACCCGGCGAGATCGAGGCCGCGCTGCTCTCCGAGCCCGAGGTCCGCGCGGCGGCCGTCGTCGCCGACGGCGACCGCCTGATCGGCTACGTGGTGACCGGCGAGGCGGGGCCGGCGGTCGACTGGCGGGCCAGGCTGCGGGCCAGGCTGCCCGACCACATGATCCCGTCGGCCTGGGTGACGCTGGAGGAGCTCCCCCTCACCTCCAACGGCAAGCTGGACAGGAAGGCCCTGCCCGCGCCGGACCCGGCGGCGGGCGCGGACGGATTCCGGGTGCCGCCGAGGGACCCGGTCGAGGGGCGGGTCGCGGCGATCTGGGAGGAGCTGTTCGACGTCCCCATGGTCGGGGTGTTCGACGACTTCTTCGACCTGGGCGGGCACTCGCTGCTGGCGCTCCGGCTGGCCGTGCGGATCAGGCAGGAGTTCGGCAGGGAACTGCCCGTGGCGACCGTGCTCGCCTCGCCGACCGTGGCGGGCCTGGCGGACGTGCTGCGCCGCCCGGAGGACCTGGGCGAGCAGCGGGTGGTGACGCTCAACGCGGACGGCGACCGCGTCCCGATCGTCCTGGTGCACGCCCTGGGCGGGCAGGTCTTCCGCTACCACCCGATGGCCCGCAGGCTCGGCCCCGACCAGCCCGTCTACGCGATCGCGGCCAGCGGCCTGGCGCCCGGCGAGGAACCGCACACCACGATGGCCGACATGGTCGAGGACTACGTCGACCGGCTGCGCGCCGTCCGTCCCAGCGGGCCGTACGTGCTGGGCGGGTTCTGCATCGGCGGGAACATCGCGCTGGAGATGGCCAGGCGGCTGCGTGACCTCGGCGAGGAGGTCCCGCTGCTGGTGCTGTTCTACTCCGACGCGGACGAGCCGGTGATCACCAGCTCGCTGGAGGACGACGCCTCGCTCATGACCCACGCGCTGGCGGGAGGACCGCTGGAGACGGACACCGCGGAGTTCGCCTGCCTCGACCCCGAGGAGATGCTGATGGCGGTCATCGCCGCCGCCGGGCGGGAGCGGCGGCTGGCGCCCGACACCGCCGACGTCGAGCAGGCCCGGCGTTTCCTGCGGGTGTTCCGGGCCAACGCCCACGCGGTCGGCCGCTACCGGCACGAGCCGTACGACGGTGACGTGGCGCTGTTCGCCCCCGCCGGTGACCGGCCCGATCTGGGCTGGAGCGGCGTGGTGAAGGGGAATCTCGCGATCGAGGCGATTCCCGGCGAGCGCGTGGTCATCCTGTTCGAACCCCTGGTCGCCGAGGCGGCCGCCAAGCTGAGGAGTTGGATCGACCATGGTGTCACCGGACACTGAGAGCCCCAAGAGCGCCGGAGCCCCTGAGGCTCCTCCCGAAGCCGCCGGTCCCGCGACCTCCGAAGGATCGGGAGGACCCGGAGGACCCGAGGATTCCGGGGACCACGGCGCCCCCGGGGGCGAGAAACGGCCCGAGGGGACCGGCGGCGACGGTCTCTGGCGCAACCAGGACTTCCTGCGGCTGTGGACCGGCCAGACCCTCTCCCAGTTCGGCTCGCAGATCTCGTACGTGGCGATCCCGCTGATCGCCGTCGTCACCCTGGGCGCGAGCGCGACCGAGATGGGCGTCCTCGGGGCGCTGATCCGGCTGCCGATGCTCGGATTCCTGCTGTTCGGCGTCTACGTCGACCGGATGCGCAAGCGGCCCGTGCTGATCTGGTCGGACCTGGGCCGGGCCGCGGTGCTCGCCCTGGTGCCGCTGCTGTACGTGATGGACAGCCTCACGCTCGGGGTGCTGTACGCGGTCGTGTTCGTCCTGAGCCTGCTGTCGGTGCTGTTCCAGGTCGCGTACCGCTCCTACTTCCCGTCGCTGGTGCCGCTGCGGCACCTGGGCGACGGCAACGGCAAGCTGCAGCTGAGCGAGTCGCTGGCGCAGACCGCCGGGCCCGGCGCGGCGGCGGCGCTGATCAAGGTGGTGGCCGCGCCACTGCTGATCATGATCGATGTGCTCTCCTACCTGTTCTCCGCGATCGCCATCCTCCTCATCCGCAAGCGCGAGGAGGTGCCCACCCCGGACGACGAGACGGCCGTGAGCGTGCACCGGGCGATCTGGGCGGGCTTCCGGTGGGTGATGGACCAGCCGATGATCCGGCCGCTGGCCATCGCCAGCGGGCTGTACTCGTTCTTCGTCATGGGCGCCATGCAGTCGATCTACGTGCTGTTCCTGCTGCGGGGCGGCCCCGACCTGCCGGTGGAATGGGTGGGGATCGTCATGGCGACCGGCGGCGTCGGCGCCATCCTCGGCGCGACCCTGTCGGTGCGGACCATGCGCCGTATGGGGATCGGCCCGACGCTGCTGTGGAGCACGATCATCGGCAACTGCGCGCTGCTGCTGGTGCCGTTCGCGTCGGGGCCGGTCTGGCTGGCCGCCGGGATGCTCGGACTCTCCCAGTTCGTCGTCTGGGCGAGCAACCAGGTCTTCTTCGTCAGCAACATGACGCTGGTGCAGTCGATCACCCCGCCGCACCTCCAGGCCAGGGTGATCGGCACGATCTACTCCCTCGGGCTGATCCCGGCCCCGCTCGGCGCCCTGGGCGCGGGCCTGCTCGGCGAGACCCTCGGCCTGCGCCCGGCCATCCTGCTCGCGGTGATCGCCGGAGCCATCCTGCCGATCCTGCTGCTGGTCTTCTCCCCGATCCCCAAGGTGAAGGAGATCCCCGGCACCTGACCGCCCGCGCGACGGCGCCCGTCCCCGGACCCCACCGGGGACGGGCGCCGGTACGGGAGAGGATGATGGTAGGCCAGGCGGCGGGCACGGCCGAGGGGACCCCGGGCGGCCGCCCGGCTCGATCGCGCGACCTACGGTGCCATCGTCCTTCACATCCCGCTTCCACCCGGTAGGAGAACCATGACCACACTCGCCGACAGGACCATCGCGGCTCTGCGTACCACCCACGACGAGCTGGCGGCCCTCGTCCGGGGGCTGGACGACGCCGACCTCACCCGGCCCTCCGGCTGCTCGGAGTGGAGCGTCGCCCAGGTGCTCAGCCACCTCGGCAGCGGCGCCGAGATCGCTCTGGCGACGCTGCGCGCGGCGCAGGACGGCAAGGAGGCCCCGGGCCAGGACTTCAACCACCCGGTGTGGGACCGCTGGAACGCGAAGGAGCCCAAGGAGCAGGCCGAGGACTTCCTCGCCGCCGACGCCGACATCGTCTCGGCGTTCGAGAGCCTCGACGCCGGCGCCCGCGAGCGGCTGCAGATCAAGCTGGGATTCCTCCCCATGCCGGGCAGCGTCGCGCTGGTGGCCGGGATGCGCCTGAACGAGGCCGCCCTGCACGCCTGGGACGTCAAGGTCGCCTTCGATCCCGAGGCGACCGTCGGGCGGGACGCCGCCGGGGTGCTGACCGACCTGTACGCCGGGCCGCTCGACTTCCTGATCGGCTTCATCGGCAGGCCGGACGGCCTGGACCCGCGCCTGGCCACCACCCTCCGGGTCGAGACGACCGACCCCGGGAACCTCCAGGGACTCACCCTCGGGGAGACCGTCGGCTTCAGCGAGGCCCCGGAGCCGGCCGACGTCACCCTGGCGCTTCCCAGCGAGGCCTGGACGCGCCTGCTCGGCGGCAGGCTGGCACCCGAGCACACCCCGCCGTCGGTGACCGTCACCGGCGACGGCGTCACCCTGGACGACCTCCGCCGGGTGTTCCCCGGTTTCTGACGACCGCCCGGCCCGTGCCCGCGGGCGGCGCCCTCCCGCCGCGCCGCCCGCGGGCAGCCGCGGCCCGGCCGCGCGAACGACAAGGATCAGTACACGTCGCGTACGTAGCGCCTGCTGGCGGCCAGGTGCTTGACGTACACGGCGGCCTCGTCGTCGCCGAGGCCGCCGTGGACGGTGGCGATCTCGCGCAGGGTCTGGTCGACGTCCTTGGCCATCCGGCTGGCGTCGCCGCAGACGTACAGGTGGGCGCCGTCCTGGAGCCAGGACCAGAGCCGGCCGCCGTGCTCGCGCATCCGGTCCTGGACGTAGACCTTGGCACGCTGGTCGCGGGAGAAGGCGAGGTCCAGCCGGGTCAGCAGCCCGTCCTGGTAGAAATCGTTGAGCTCGTCGCGGTAGTAGAAGTCACTGGAGCGCCGCTGCTCACCGAAGAAGAGCCAGTTGCGGCCGGAGTGGCCCAGGGCCCGGCGCTCGTCCAGGAAACCGAGGAAGGGCGCGACGCCCGTACCCGGGCCGATCATTATCATCGGGACGGCCGGATCGGCCGGGGGGCGGAAGTGCCTGTTGCGCTGGACGAAGACGGGTACGGAGGCGTGCCCGGGGCTGTCCGCGAGGAAGGACGAGCACACCCCCTTGCGCGCCGTACCGCGCGGGTTGTCGAAGCGGACGACCGAGACCGTCAGACGCACCCGGTGCGGATCGACCAGCGGGCTGGAGGAGATGGAGTACAGGCGCGGCTTCAGGCGTTTGAGGACGTCCGCCCACTCCTGGGCCGTGGCCCGGACGCGGAGTTCGCCGGCCACGTCGACGGCCTGGCGGCCCCAGGTCCACTTGGCCAGCTCTCCCCCGTTGCCCGAACGCAGGAACCGGGTGAGATCGCGGTCGCGGGTACGTTCGGCGACGAACCTGAGCAGGCCGGAGGTGATCCTGGTGATCTCCAGGTGGTTTCGCAGGGCCTCGCCGAACGGGACGGGGCCGAGGCCGGGGATCTCGACGGTGTCGGCGGGGTCGAGACCGGTCACGGTCAGCCACTCGGCGACGAGGCCGGCGCTGTTGACCGGCATCACCCCGAGCGCGTCACCGGCCTGGTAGGCCAGCTCGCCGCCGGTGTCGAAGGTGAACTGCCGTACCTCCTTGGCCGAGCCCGGCAGGCTGAGCAGCCGGTTGCCGGTCAGGGGGGCGCTGAACGGCGCGGCCCTGCCGAATCCCGTCGACGACTCGGGCTCCGGGGACGTCGGCCCGATGCCCGGGAGGGGCCGTTCGGGACCCGGGGACGCCGATCCGGGGTCCGAAGGCGCCGGCTCGGGGCCCGGTGTCGCCCCAGGGTCCGTGCGGCCCGGGAACACCGGCCCGGGGTCCGGCGTCGATCCGGGATCCGCCCGCGTCGGTCCGGGCTCCGAGCTCGCCGGGGACGGCGCGGAAGGCGGGGAAGGCTCGGCGAGGGTCGTGAGCAGTTGCTCGAGCCAGCCCAGGGCCCGCGAGTGGTCGTCGGGCTCGCAGTCCACGCGGGGTGCCAGACGCTGGGCGCCCAACTCCTCGAGGCGCTGGTCGAGCCGCCGCCCGTGGCCGCAGAAGTCGTCGTAGCTGGAGTCGCCGAAGGCGAGGACGGCATAGCGCACGCCGTCGAGCCGGGGGGCGCCGGACCCGATGAGGGCCTCCCAGAACCCGACGCCGTTGTCGGGTGCCTCGCCGTCGCCGAAGGTGCTGGAGATGACGAGAAGGTCCGCACCATGGGGAATGCTGTCCGGGGCGCAGTCGGCCATGCTGATCAGCCGGGGGGCTCGCCCCGCGCCGGTGAGCCGGTCGGCGCTGGCGGCGGCGAACTCCTCGGCGTTCCCGGTCTGGGAGGCCCACAGGACGACGATGTCGCGCGCCGGCAACACCGGGTCGCCGGTCACTCGCTGGGGCGGCGGCGCGAGAGTGCGGGAGAACATGCCGGCCAGCACCCCGTTGATCCACAGGGCGTGGGCGGGCTCGACGGGCGCGTGCTCCGGCAGGACCGGCACGACCGTACCGGCGGACCCCATGCCACCGGGGGCGGATGCCGCGCCGTCGGGAACGGATGCCGTGCTGTCGGGAACGGATGCCGTGCTGTCGAGGGCGGACAGGAAACCGGCCATGTAGCGGCGCTCGTGGTCGGCGAGCGACGGCGGTGTCAGGTCGGTCACCCCGAGCAGGTCGGCCAGCGCGGCGATCCGGGCGGGCCGAGCGGCCTCCGGCGCCGTTCCGGCGGCCTCCGGAACCGCGTACTCCGGCCCCATGGGGAAGGCGATCGTCCGGGCCTGCTCGGAGATCGCGGGGAACCCCGCCGTCCCGGCGGGGTTCGAGGCCATCGGGGATGCCGGGGACGCCTCGGAGGCGACCCTGGTGAGGGAGACCGCGCACGCCTTGAACTCGGGCTGGAAGGAGATGGGATCGACGGCGTCGCTGGTGACCGCGTTGACGCTGAGGTACTCGCCGAACAGGTCGTTCCAGTGGAACGGCGCGAAGCAGTTGCCCGGCATGACGCGGTCGCTCAGCCGGGCGGGCAGCACGGCCCTGCCGCGCCGGGAGGCGATCTCCACCAGGTCGCCCTCGCCGATCCCCTGCCCGGCCGCGTCGCTGGGGTGGATCTCGACGAAGGGCCCGGGGTTGAGCTTGTTGAGCTTGGCGACCCTTCCCGTCTTGGTCAGGGTGTGCCACTGGTGCTGCAGCCGGCCGGTGTTGAGGACGAAAGGGTAGGCGTCGTCGGGCAGCTCGGCGGCGGGCAGGTGCGGGCGGGGGAAGAAGGCGGCCCGGCCGTTCGGGGTGGCGAAGGCGAGGCGCGGGCGGCTGCCGTCGGGCCGGATGAGCGGTGCCTGGCTGGTGCCGTCGTTGAGATAACGGACGGGATTGCGGTCACCGCCGCCCGGCGGGCTCGGCCACTGGACGGGGGTCTCGCGCAGCCGCTCGTAGGTGACGCCCCGCAGGTCGTAGCCGGTCTTGGGATTCCACGTCCGCTTGATCTCCTCGAACACCTCCTCCGCGCAGGTGTACGAGAAGGCGTCCTCGAAGCCCATCTCGCAGGCGACACGGGCGATGATCTGCCAGTCGGGCAGCGCCTGTCCCGGCGGTTCCACGGCCTGCCGGAGCAGGGTGAGGTTCCGCTCGGAGTTGACCATCACGCCCTCGGTCTCGGCCCACATGGCCGCGGGCAGGACCACGTCGGCGTAGGCGTTGGTCTCGGTGGCGGCGAAGACGTCCTGGGTGACGACGAACTCGGCGGCCTCCAGGCCGGCGATGACGGTCCTGCGGTTGGCGACGCTGGCGACCGGGTTGGTGCAGATGATCCAGCACGCCTTGATCTCGCCCTCGGCCATGCGCGAGAACATCTCGACGGTCCCCTGGCCGACGTCGGTGCGCAGGGTGCCGGGCGGCAGGTTCCACAGCTCCTCGGTGAAGAGGCGGTCCTCCTCCACCAGCACCGAACGCTGGCCGGGCAGTCCGGGACCCATGTAGCCCATCTCGCGCCCGCCCATGGCGTTGGGCTGGCCGGTCAGGGAGAACGGGCCGCTGCCGGGGCGGCAGATCGCGCCGGTGGCCAGGTGCAGGTTGCACAGCGCGTTGGTGTTCCAGGTGCCGTGCGTGCTCTGGTTGAGCCCCATCGTCCAGCAGCTCATCCACTCCCCCGCCGCGCCGATCCACTCGGCCGCCTGCCGCAGGTCGTCCTCGGGGATGCCGGTGAGGGCGGCGACCGTCTCGGGCGGGTAGTCCCGCAGGAAGTCCGGCATCGCCTCCCAGCCGTCGGTGTGGCGCTCGACGAACTCGTGGTCGACGTGGCCGCCCTCGACCAGCAGGTGCAGCAGCCCGTTGAGCAGGGCCAGGTCGGTGCCGGGCCTGATCTGCAGGAACAGGTCGGCCTTGTCGGCGGTGGCGGTACGGCGCGGATCGACCACGATGAGCTTGGCCCCGGCCTTGACCCGCTCCATCATCCGCAGGAACAGGATCGGGTGGCAGTCGGCCATGTTCGCGCCGATCACGAAGAACAGGTCGGCGTGGTCGAAGTCCCGGTACGAGCCGGGCGGGCCGTCCGACCCGAGCGACAGCTTGTAGCCGCTGCCCGCGCTGGCCATGCACAGCCGGGAGTTGGACTCGATCTGGTTGGTGCCGACGAAGCCCTTGGCGAGCTTGTTGGCCAGGTACTGCGCCTCCAGCGTCATCTGGCCGGACACGTAGAACGACAGCGCGTCCGGCCCGTGCTCGTCCAGGATCCGCCGCAGACGCCGGGCGGTCTCGCTGATCGCCGCGTCCACGCCGGTCGGGGCGAATTCGGCGCCCCGCTCCGGCCTGACCAGCCCGCTCTCGAGGCGGCCGGGGGCGGCGAGCATGTCCGCGGTGGTGGCTCCCTTGGTGCACAGCCGGCCGGCGTTGGCCGGGTGGCTCTTGTCGCCGGAGGCCTTGACGACCCGGCGCCGCCCGTCCACCTCCAGGACGATCCCGCAGCCGACACCGCAGTACGAGCAGACCGTCTTCACTCTCTCTGACGCCGCCATAGAGTCCCTTCTCCCTGAGCAGGGGCCCCTGACGCCCTCCGCCGGACAGCGGGAACGCCAAAGCCGCATCGGGCGGATCCAACGACGGAAACATAAGAAACAGGCGTTACGTAGATGTCACAGATGTCAGCGCTCGGCTGTTACATCCGCCTAACCGCCGATCTCCCCCGGCCACGCGGGACCGCGCGGCGTGACCTCGTCATACTCCCGAACGCCGGGGCAGGGGCACGTCGGCACGTTGTCCCGAGCTCAACGAGCGGGCCGTGACCACGGTTCGGAATTTCCCGTGGGCGCTGTTCACCGACGATTACCCTGAGTGTGCCCGCGGCGGCACCATGAACGGAAGGAAGGCGAATAATCCGTTCCGCTGAATCGCGGCGGTCTGATGCCCTGCTCTCATCTCGCGAAGAGCAAGGGGGCGGACAGGGAGGTACGGGCAGGCGTGGAACTCGACATGGATTACCCGGGGCGGAGATTCCGTCTGTGGATTTACGTTCCTTCGCATTCCAAGCTTCTGCTGCGCAGTGGCCTGGAAACATCCGGCACAACACGGATCGACATCGCTTTCGGGGGTGTCCTGGCAGTCAGCCTGCCCGTGTCGATGGATGGCCTTACGATCGGGAAACCCGACTCGAAGTCGATTCGCTCCGTGGCCGCCCAGCTTGGGCCTCGCCTGAACCTGGATAACCTCCTGATCGTCCGTGGGCGGGATTACAGCGGGTACGTGGTGGCGAGCATCATCGAGATAGACGAAAGCAATCGCCGCATGCGAGAGCAAGATAAATGGGGCATAACCCCGCCAGGCTGAAATCTCGATCGGAAGGTCGCAGGGTCCGGACCGACCATGCGGCGACTTTCTCCTCGCGGCCTTCCAGCGGGACGCCCCTGTGCCGACCACGAAGTTCCAACCGCCTCATCGCGGTGCGGCTACGCTGATGAACGAGCCGGACAACCTGGCGTGAGTGTCCAGTCGAAGGGGCGCGCGATGTCCGACCCGGTAGACCTGGCCAACGCCGCGTGGCGTAAAAGTTCGCTCAGCGGAGCCAACGGAGACTGCGTGGAGGTCGCGGACCTGGGCGACGTCGTGGCCGTCCGCGACTCCAAGAACCCCGGCGGCCCCAAACTCGTCTTCACCCGCGACACCTGGTCGACCTTCGTCACACAGCTGAAGAACGACGCGTAATTCCCCGGGGTGGTCTGCCGGGATCGCATGGGCCACAACCCGCACGATCCCCACAGGTACCGTCAGGTGACCAGGTCCGCGACCAGTTCCAGTTGTTCCAGGCGGAGCCTGAGCGTCGGGGTGACCAGGCCGACGACGAGGGAGGTCGCACCCGCCTCGCGGTAGGCGGCGACCCGTTCGCGGAGTTTGCCGGGCGGCCCGCACATGGTCATCGCGTCGACCAGGCCGTCCGGGAGCAGCGACATCGCCTCGCCCTGGCGCCCGCCCAGGAACGCCTCCTGGATCGCCTCCGCCTCCTTCTCGAAGCCCAGGGAGCGGGCCAGGCGGTTGTAGAAGTTGGTACGGCGCGAGCCCATGCCGCCCAGGTAGAGGGCGAGCATGGGCCGCATCATGTCGTAGGCCAGCTCCTCGTCGTCGTCGACGAGGGTGAGGATCATCGGCGCGACGTCGAAGCCGTCCAGGCTGCGGCCGGCCCGTGCCGCGCCCGCGCGCAGGTGGGCCGTGCGCTCGGCCAGGTGCTCGGGCGGGAAGTGGATCGCGAGCCAGCCGTCGGCCAGCTCCCCGGCGAGCGCGGTCGTCTCCGGGCCCATCGCGCCGAGATAGACGGGAAGGTGCTTCTGGACTGGGGAGACGCCCAGGGACAGCTCCTTGCCCTGCCCGCCGGGGAGCGGCAGCGTCATAGTCTCGCCCGAGTAGCTCACCGGGCGGCCTTCCAGGGCCAGCCGCAGCACCGACAGGTAGTCGCGGGCTCGGGCCACCGGCCGGTCGAAGCGCTCCCCGTGCCAGCCCTCCACGACCTGCGGCCCCGACACGCCCACGCCCAGCCGGGCCCGGCCGCCGGAGACCTGGTCGATGGTGGCGGCCGTCATCGCCGCCACCACGGGCTTGCGGCCCGACATCTGCAGCACGCCGGTGCCCAGCGCGATCCGCTCGGTCTGGCCCGCGATCCACGCCATCAGGCTCGCCGGGTCGGTGCCGTACGTCTCGGCGGCCCACACCGACTCGTAGCCCAGCCGCTCGGCCTCGCGGACCAGGGCGAGGTGGTCGGCGGGACCGAGCCCGGCCCCGCCCCAGTAGCTCATGCTGTAACCGAGACGCATCCGATCTCCTCTGCGATGACGGTGGCGAGCAGGTCAGGGGTCTCCTCGGCCAGCCAGTGCGATGCGTCGAGCTCGCGCATCGACGGCCGCGCGACGCTCTGCCTGCGCCAGCCGAGCAGCCCGCCGCGCGACATGGAGCCGTCGCGGCTGCCGTACAGGACGGTGACGGGCACGGGCAGCGGCGGCCCCTGCCGGTGCCGGTACCGGGCGAGCATCCCGAAGTCGGCGCGGAGGGCGGGTTCGAGGATCGGCCTGAGCACCTCGCGCTCGGCCACCTCCGCCGGTACGCCGCCCAGCTCGATCAGCTGGTCCCAGAACAGCCACGACGGCAGGGACGGCAGCCTGCGCAGCAGGAGCGTGACGTCCGGCGCGGCGAAGGACCCCACGAGCAGCCGTTCCGGCCAACGCCCCGCTGACCCGGCCGGAAGTCCGGACCCGTCCGGGGCGAGTTCGACCAGGCGGCGGCAGACCAGGTAGGCCAGGAGCGCACCGCTGCAGTAGCCGAACAGCGCGTACGGCTCGCGGGCGTTCGCCAGCAGGTCGCGGGCCAGGTCGTCGACCAGCTTGTCGAGGTCCTCGACCGGCGGCTCGGCCAGCCTGGCCTGGCGGCCGGGGAGGTTCACCGACCACACGCCGACCTCGTCGGGGAACCGCTCGGCCAGGTCGGTGAGCGAGGCGGGGCCGCTGCCCGCGTTGGGGAAGGTGTACAGGCGGATCCGGCCCCCCGGCCGCTCCCCCACCGGTACGAACCACGGCGCGGTCATCTGGGTCCTTCCATCGTGGGGACGTCGGGTGCGGGCTCCGGGGCTCCCGGCCTCGGGAAGACGATCAAGAGCCCGCCCCTTCCTGGATGAACGCGGCCAGCTCGGCCGGGGTGGGATGGTCGAAGACCGCGCGGACGTTGATCGCCCGGCCCGCGAGTTCCTCCAGCGGGGCGATCAGCCGTACGGCGAGCACCGAGTGCCCCCCGTTGAGGAAGAAGTTGTCGTGCTCGCCGAGCCCCGGGCGGCGCAGTGCCTCCCGCCAGAGCCGCAGCACCCCCTCGGCGAGCTCCGAGCTCGCCGGGGCGCGGGAGGCGGACGGCGGCTCGTCCTCGGGGACGGTCAGCCCTCGATAGTCGATCTTGCCGTTGGCGGTCGTCGGGAACTCGTCGGCCAGGACGATCCCCGAGGGGACCGCGTAGTCCGGCAGCCGCGTCCCCGCGTACCGCCACAGCTCCTCGCGCAGCGCGGCCCCGGTCTCCCCGTCGGGCAGGTCCGTGGGTTGCACGAACGCCACCAGCCTGTCGTCGTGGACGATGACGGCCGCGACCTTGACGGCGTCGTGGTGGTGCAGCACCGCCTCGATCTCGCCCAGCTCGATGCGGTGCCCGCGCAGCTTGATCTGGCGGTCGTCGCGGCCCAGCAGCTCCAGGGTCGCGTCGTGCCTGAGCCTGGCCATGTCCCCGGTCCGGTAGAAGCGCCCGTGGCGGGGGTGCTCGCCGAACCGCTCGGCGGTCAGCTCCGGCCGGTTGACGTACCCGGCGCTCACCCCGTCGCCCGCCACGCACAGCTCGCCGGGTACGCCCGGCGGGGCCTCGCGCCCGTCGGCGTCCCTGACGAAGATCCGGGTGTTGGCGAGCGGCACCCCGATCGGCACCGGGTCGGCCGGAGGAGCGAGGATCTCGGCGGCGGTGGACCAGATGGTCGTCTCGGTCGGCCCGTAGACGTTGAACAACCGGCAGCCGAGGCCCAGCAGGTCCGTGGCGAGCGCGGCGGGCATGGGCTCCCCGCCGCAGAGCACGATGCGACCGGCCAGCTCGTCGCGCGCCTCGGGGGCGATGAGCCGCCAGGCCGTCGGGGTGGCCTGCACGACGCGTACGTCCCGTGCCGCGATGAGTTCCAGGAACCTGCGCGGCTGGAGCTGGTCGTCGTCGGAGGCGACGACCAGGGTGCCGCCGGCGGTGAGCGGGAGCATCAGCTCCAGTGCCGAGATGTCGAAGGAGGTCGTGGTGGACCACAGCACCGCGTCGCCCGCGCCCGCCCCGAGCCTGTCCGCGAAGTCGAGGACGAGGTTGGCCAGGTTGCCGTGGGTGACGGCCACCCCCTTGGGCCTCCCGGTGGATCCCGAGGTGTAGATCACGTAGGCGATCGACTCCCCGGTGACCGCCGCGGCGATCTCTGCCGGATCCAGCCGTCGCGCGGGCGCGCCGTCGCGGTCCGCCTGATCCGCCGCCCCGGCTCCGGGGGCCTGCGGCATGGAGAGTACGGGGACCTCCCCCGCCCAGGAAGCCTCGGAGTCGGCGATGACCAGGCGGGCCCCGCAGTCCTCCACCTGGTAGGCCAGGCGCAGCTCGGGCTGGCGCGGGTCCAGTGGCAGGTAGGCGGCCCCGGCCGCCCAGACGCCGAGCACCGCGGCGACCGTCTCCGCCGAACGGCCCAGGCCGAGCGCCACGATGTCGCCGGAGCCCGCGCCGTGCGAGACGAGGGTGTCCCTGACGGCGGCCGCCCAGGTGAGCAGCTCGTCGTAGGTGACCTCCCGGTCGCCGTCGCGGATCGCCGTACCGGTGCGGGCCTCGCGGGTCGCCTCCCGGTCGCCCTCACGGATCCCCGTGCCGCCACCGGGCTCGTGGACGCCTCCGGTGCGGGCGACGATCCGCTCCAGCAGCGTGGCCGGTCCTTCCCAGGTCCGCGCGGTGTCGTTGAGCCGGTCGAGCAGCCGCCGGTCGGCCGCGGAGAGGGAGTCCAGCTCCCGCTGCGGGCGCCGCGCGTCCTCGGCGGCCCGCCGCAGCAGGGCGGTCATCCGCGCGACGAACGCGGCGATCTCGGCCTCGTCGTGGACCTCCGTGCTGTGCCAGACCCTGAGCGTGAGCCTGCCGGGCTCCTGCACCGCGATGCACTGCAGGTCCAGGCGGCTGCGGTCGAACAGGTCCTCGACGTACTCGGGGACGGAGCCCAGGATGCTGACCTGGTCGTCGGTCCACGGCCGGTAGTTGAACATGTGCCGGAACAGCGGCACCCTCCAGTCGCCGGTGCCGTGCCCGCGCTCGACCAGCACCGCCTCCACCGAGGCGTCCGCGTGCTCGACCCCCTCGAAGAAGACGTCCTCGACCCGCCTGACCAGGGCGGCGAAACCCTCGTCCGGGTCGGCGCGCACCCGCATCGGCAGGGTGCTGACGCCGTAGCCGACGTGGCCGCGCATCGCGGCCGTCCTGGTGGTGACCGGCATCGCGGCCACCAGCTCGGGACCCGCGCCGTGGGCGCGCAGGGTGAGCATGAACGCGGCGGCCAGCACGATGTTGTCGGTGGTGCGCAGGCCGGTCCGCAGCGTGTCGAGCGCCCGCCGCGTGTCGGCGTCCACCTCCCAGGAGCAGGTGTGCCCGGCGAAGGTGGGCCGGGCGGGCGACGGCCTGCTGCCGGGGAGCACCATCGCGGCCGGATCGACGTCCCTGAGCCGGTCGAGCCAGTAGTCCAGCGACTCCCGGGACGCCTCCCCCGGCTCCAGCATGGGCGCGACGCCGGAGAGCGCGGCGGGGAGCGGCTCCTGGCTCGTCTGCGCGTCGTAGAAGCCGCCCAGTTCCTCGACGAGGAACTGCATCGAGGTGGCGTCGATGACGATGTGGTGGGCCACCAGGCAGACCACGCTCCCCCCGCCGTCGGGCAGCGCGAAGTGCCCGGCCCGGAAGAGCAGGTCGCGGCCCAGGTCGAAGGGCTCGTCGAGGAACCCCTGGAGGTCGGAGACGAGCGTCTCCTCGGTGGTCTCCCCGTTCACCAGCTTGATCTGCGCGTCCTGCGGGGCGGTGAGGTGCCGCACGGGCGCGCCGTCCACCACGGGGAACCGCAGGCGCAAGGCCGGATGCCGCTTGAGCAGCCGGTTCACCGCGATCTGCAGCGGGAATCTGCGCAGCGGCTCGCGGGTCCTGAACGCCACCGCCAGATTGGACACCCCGCTCGACCCGGCGAGCTGCTCCAGCACCCAGAACGAGTACGGGACCGCCCCGGGTTTGCGGAGCGGCTCGGCGGGCTCGGGCAGGCCCTCGGGGACCCGCGACGCGCCCTCGCGCTCCCGCGGCGCGGAAGCCAGCGGGGGGACGCCCGGCGGGGGAACGGGAACGACCGACGCCGGGGCGTAGCGGTGCCCTCCCGGGACGGGCAGGCGCTGCAGGGGGTGGTCGGGGTCGAGGGCGGCCCAGTCCACCGGGCAGCCGAGTGTCCACAGCCGGGCGAGCGCCGCGAGCAGGCCCCGGCGGTCGTCCCCGCAGTCGATCGTCCCCTCGTCCGAGGGCGCCCCCGCCGTCCCGATCAGGAGGGACAGCGTGCCTTCCGCACCGGTGGACTCCGGTCCGGCCTTCACCCGGGGCGAGGACTCCCGCGCAGGGACCGCCTCGTGAGGAGTCTCCGGTTCGTGGAACGTTTCATGCCCCGGCAGCGGCTCGGGCGCCGCGATGTCGGCCGGTACCGACTCGGGCACCGTCAGGCCGTCCGGAACCGGCTCGGACACCGCCATCGCGTCGTCCGCCACCGGTTCGGGCACCTGTCCGGGCGCCCGCTCGGCCATCCGCTCCGGCGCCTGTCCCGGTCCCTGCTCAGGCACCTGCTCAGGCACCGCGACGGAGGCGGCGACCCGGGCGATCGCCTCGTCCAGTTCCAGCGTTCCCGAGAAGGCGGCGGCGGTGAGCTCGCCGACACCCTCTCCCGCGCATCCCACGGGTGTGACGCCCCAGCCGGTCAGGGTCGCCGCCAGGGAGTAGGTCACCGCGAACGTCACCGGGTCGTCGTCACGCTCCCCGGCGAGCCAGGCGTCGTAGAGATCGACGCCGTGCCGCTCGAAACCTTCCAGGCAGACGTCCATCGCCTCGCTGAACAGCCGCTCGGCCCCGTACAGCGAGGCCCCCAGCCGCCCGGCGCCCCCGGCGGGGAAGACGAACCTCACCTCGCCGGCCGCACCCTTGAAAAGCGGCACATACCTGAGCGTCGTTCCTTCTGGTGAGGCCTCGGGAGTCACGGCGACGGCCGTGGCGAGGGCCGCGGACGCCTCGGCGGGGGTGGCGGCCACGACCGCGCCCCGGACGGGACGCTGGGGGCGGCCCAGCTGGAGGACGGCCACGGCGTCGGCGAACCGGTCGGCGCCGAGGGTGGCGAAGAACCCCGCCAGGCTCTTCCTCACGGCGTCGGCCTCCGCCGGCGTGCGTCCCGACCAGGCGACGACGCGGGGCCGGGAGTCCCCCGGGAGGTGGACCGGGGGGAAGCCCTCCTTCACCCTCAGCGGTTCCCGCAGGCGTGCGGCCGAGCCGCCTCCGCGCCAACCACCGCGCCCACTGCGGGTGGGAACGGTGCGGGCGGGAACGGTCCTGGTGGAAACGATGCGGGCGGGAGCGAGGCCGGGCGGGGATTCGATCACCGCCTCGATCACGGCGCTCACGAGGTCGCCGTCGAGGAGAGCGTCGTCCAGGCGCTTGAGCACGATCGTGGTGCCCGGTTCCGCGAGAGCGTCGAGGCTCGGTCCCGAGACCGAGACCACGAGGTCGCAGTCACCGACCGCGAGGGCCAGGCAGGCCTCCTCGGCCGGCTCGTAGCCGGCGAACACTCCCGGGGAGCGCGCGGGGTCGTATCCGGCGTTCTCCAGCGCGCCCTCCTCGGTCTCCCGCAGGACGACACCGGGAGGGGGGAGCGGGGCACGCGGGCCCATGCCGATCACGGCGATCGACGCGGTATCGGTCACCGAGGCGCCCCGCCGTCCCGGCGGATACGGGCGCGCACGTCCCTGCGGCTGCCCCCGACGGGGCGCAGGCGCGCGGGTTCGCTCCTGACGGGTTCCCGCGCGCCCTCGACGAGGCGGCTGAGCGCCCGCACGTTCGGCCGGGTGAACATCGAGGTGACCGGGATGTCGATGCCGAGCACCCCCGTGATGTCCGCGTGCAGCTCGACCAGTGCCATCGAGTTGAGCCCGGCCTCGAAGAAGTTCTCGTCGGGGTCGACCGCCCGGCCCAGGCGGGCCTCGATCATCTCCGCGACCGTGTCGGCGGCCGAGACGCGCGGCCCCGGTGGACCCGGAGGCCGCCCCTCGGCCTCCTCGCGTTGCCGCTCCGCTCCCACCGGCCGACTGCCCTGGATCATCCGGCGCCTTTCGTTGAGTTTGTCCGGTTCATCAGACGGGCCCCGTCCGGGCACGCCATGCACCGATCCTCTGACACCTATTCGGACACGACAAGAGCGTATTTTTCGGCATTTTTGAATCCGCAGCCGCGTGAAAAAGCCCCGGAAACGCGAACGGCCACCGCCGCAGCGGTGGCCGTACGCGATCGCGCAGATCAGCCGGGGTTGGAGACCGCCGCGCCGATGGTGTGCACGCGCAGGGCGTTGGTGGAACCCGCGGTGCCGGGAGGCGAACCGGCGACGATGACGACCTTGTCGCCCTTCTCCAGGCGGGAGTTGGCGAGCAGCGAGGCCTCCACCTGGCGGACCATGTCGTCGGTGTGGTGGACGAACGGCACCTCGAAGGTCTCCACGCCCCAGGTCAGCGCGAGCTGGTTGCGGACGTGGCTGGCGGAGGTGAACGCCAGCAGCGGGATCGGCGAGCGGTAGCGGGCCAGGCGGCGGGCCGTCTCACCGGACATGGTGAACGCCACCAGCGCCTTGGCGCCGACGATGGCGCCGACCTCCGCCGCGGCGCGGGCGATGGCGCCGCCGGTGGTCTCCGGCAGCCGGTCGAGGCTGTGCGTGGCCTGCAGGGAGCTCTTCTCCGCGGTCGTGGCGATGCGGCTCATCGTCTCGACGACCTCGACGGGGTAGTTGCCGACCGACGTCTCGCCGGAGAGCATGACCGCGTCGGCGCCGTCCATGACGGCGTAGGCGACGTCGGAGGCCTCGGCGCGGGTGGGCCGCGGGGAGGTGATCATCGACTCCAGCATCTGGGTGGCGACGATGACCGGGCGGGCCTTCTCGCGGCAGAGCTCGATGGCGCGCTTCTGCACGATGGGCACCTCCTCCAGCGGCAGCTCGACCCCGAGGTCGCCGCGGGCGACCATGATGCCGTCGAAGGCCTCGATGATCTCCGGAAGCCGCTCCACGGCCTGCGGCTTCTCGATCTTGGCGAGCAGCGGGAGGCGGATGCCCTCCTGCTCCATGATGTTGCGCACCACGTCGGCGTCGGAGGGACGCCTGACGAAGGAGAGGGCGACCAGGTCGAAGCCGGTGCGCAGGGCCCAGCGAAGGTCGGTCTCGTCCTTGTCGGTCAGGACGGGGGCGCTGACGTTGACGCCGGGCAGGTTGAGGCCCTTGTTGTCGGAGATCATGCCACCGATGATCACCCGGGTGGTGACGCGCTGGCCGTCGACCCGGGTCACCTCCAGCCGGACGCGGCCGTCGTCGACCAGGATGTTGTCCCCGGGACTGACGTCCTTGGGAAGCCCCAGATAGGACGTGGAGACCTGGTCACGGTCGCCGGGAACCTCCTCAGTGGTGATCGTGAAGACATCACCGAAGCCGAGGCGGACGGGGCCCTCACCGAACTTGCCGACCCGGATCTTGGGGCCTTGGAGGTCAGCCAGCAGACCCACGCCACGCCCGAGCTCGGCGGCGGCCTCCCTCACCCTGTCGTAAACCTCCTTGTGCAGCTCGTGGCTGCCATGGCTGAGGTTGAAACGGGCCACGTCCATCCCGGCCGCGATCAGTTCGCGGAGGCGTTCGGGAGAAGAGGTGGCAGGGCCGAGAGTGCAGACGATTTTCGCGCGACGAGTCACGGATCCCACCCTAATTGGTACAGACCACTTGGTCGTGACGTTGGTCAGAGCGCCGATGAAAAAATCGGTGACACAAAGCTACCCCGGATGAACGGCAGGTTGCGAATCGCCCTTTTTCTCAGACTTTGAGACCACATGTCGCAACGGGCGGGATCGGATCAGGGAGTGGAGGGGGTGGCCTTGGCGGCGTTGGCGGCGCTGATGACGCCGCGGCCGTAGAAGCCGTTGTGCGCCTTGGGACCCTCGCACTTGTGGACCTCGTCCACCACGAGGTCGATCTTGTAGGCGTACTCGCGCGGCGAGGGGCAGGCCTTCTCCGTGGCGGTGGAGTACATCAGGCGCTGGACGTCCGCGGCGGGCAGCGCGAGGCCGCCCTTGCCCGGCTTGCCGAAGCGGCTGATCAGGATGGCGGCGACACCGGTGGCGTGCGGGGCGGCCATGGAGGTGCCGACGAGGTACTGGTAGTAGGCGCAGGTGCCGCCCTCGCACTCCCGCACGATCGACGGGGACTTCGGCGCGCCGTCGGCGGCGAGCTGCCCCTTGGCCTTGAGCGCGTTCTCCGGCGCGGCGGCCAGGATGCCCCGGGTGGGGTCGTACGTGCCGCCGCCGTCGAACTCGTCCCCGCCGGGGGCCGCCAGGTCGGCCTGCTCGACGCCGTAGTCGGAGTAGTAGGCCTTGCGCCCGCTCTGGCCCACCGAGGTGACCGAGATGACGCCCTTGGACTCGGCCGGGACGTTCAGGCAGGAGTTGTCGACCTTGCGGGTGCGCTCGGTGTCCTTGGGGTAGTCGGGGCTGGTCGCGTCCTTGCTGGGCCTGCCGAGGTCGGTGGCGCCGTTGCCGATGGCGCTGATGAGGGTGACGCCGCGCTTGCGGGCGTAGTCGAGGGCGCGCTGCATGCCGGTGATGATGCCGCGCTGCTCCAGTTGCTCGGCCTTGGAGTCGGCGGGGTTGGCCTTGCAGTTGAACAGCCACGGGTCGACGTAGAAGCTCATGTTGACCACGTCGATCCCGGCGTCGGCGGCGTAGGTGAGCGCCTCGATGCTGGGCTTGAGGAAGAACAGGCCGGAGTCCTGGCCCGCGCGCAGGTTCACCAGGGACACCTGGGGGGCGACCCCGGCGATGCCCACGCCGTTGAGCGGCGAGGCGATGGTGCTGGCCACGTGGGTGCCGTGGCCGTCGTCGTCCCAGTCGACCGGGTCCTTGCAGCTCTTGAACTCGCAGGGCCCGTCGAGGGTCTTGCCGTTGGGGTCCTTGGGCCGGTCGGTCACGAAGTTGCGGCTCAGGGTTCGGTTGAAGTTGGGGGCGATGTCGGGGTGCTTGCCGTCGACCCCGGTGTCGATGACGCCGACCAGCACCCGCTTGTCACCGGGCTCGGTGGCGTAGGAGCCGTCCACGGTGGCGCCGATCATCTTCATGTCCCACTGCCGTCCGGCCAGCGGCTCGGGCGTGCCGGTGGAGGGCGTGGGGGCGCTGGGGGTGCCCGCCCGCCCGAGAGCGTCCGCGGAGGGGAAGGCGAGCGGGGTCCCGGCCCGGGAGGCGGTCCCGGCGCCGGGAACCCCGGCCGCGGGGGCGGTGGCGGGCGTCCCGGCCGTGGAGGCGGCGGTCGCGGGGGCGACCGCGGTGGCGGAGCCGATCCTGCGGTCGGAGGAGACCCCCTCGACGGCGTCGCTGCCGGCCAGGCTCTCCACGAAGCGGGGACCGGGACCGTCGGCGAGGACGTAGCCGATCCTGGTGTCGGTCGACAGGGCGGTACCGCCGCTCGCGGCGATCGCCTCGATCGCCCGGTCGCGGGCTCCGTCCGCGTAGAAGACCAGGTACTCGCGGTTCTGACCCGCGTCTGTCGTGGCCCCGCCGCCCAGGGCTCCCGCCGTGAGGGTCGCCGCCAGGGCGAGCACCGCCGCCGTGCCCGTCAGGCTTCTGATCCCGCGATTCATCGATCCTCCGCACCTGGCCTGATCAAGAAGAAATATCTTTCAGGCATATGTACGACAAAGCAATCTGAACACCCGCTCTGCGCATTTTTACCTGAAGCCGCCGGTAAGACATCTGCCACGCCGGACGGTTCCCGGACGTGGCGGGCGACGCCGCCCCCGGGTGACCCGTGACGTGCCCGAACCCGCCGTGTTCCCGCCGTGTTCCCGCCGGACCGGCCCGGTCTGACCGGGCCGGCCATGACATCCACGAACCGGCCATGACATGCATGAACCGGTCCGGGAGTGCATTGACCAACCATGACACACCCGGACCGGCCATGACATGTCAGCCGGCGACCGCTTGGACCAGTCGCCGTTCAAGACCGGCGACCGTCCAGGACCGGCGACCGCTCAGACCAGTGGCCGCGCCGTCGGCGGGATCGCCACCGGCAGGGCCGTCTGGCCCGTGAGGTAGCGGTCGGCGGCCGAGGCGGCCGAGCGGCCCTCGGCGATCGCCCACACGATCAGCGACTGGCCGCGGCCCATGTCCCCGGCGACGAAGACGCCGTCGACCGAGGACATGTAGCCCCTGTCCCTGGCGACGTTGCCCCTGGCGTCGAAGAACTCGCCTCCGGCGACCTCGGCGAGCTCCTCCAGCAGGCCCTTCTTCTCCGGGCCCACGAAGCCCATCGACAGTGTGACCAGCTCGGCCGGGATCTCCCGCTCGGAGCCGGGCACCGGCTTGAACCCGGCCGCGGGACCCTCCACCTCGACCAGGCGCAGCGCCCGGACGTTGCCGTCGGCGTCGCCGACGAACTCGGTGGTGGAGACCGCGTAGACCCGGTCGCCGCCGCCCTCGGCCAGCTCCTCGTGGGCGCTCTCCATCTTGAACAGGATGGGGAACGTGGGCCACGGCTGGCTGCCGGGGCGGTCCGCCGGGGGCTGGGGCATGATCTCCAGCTGGGTGACCGAGGCGGCTCCCTGGCGGATCGCGGTGCCGATGCAGTCGGCGCCGGTGTCACCACCGCCGATCACGACGACGTGCTTGCCCTCGGCGCTGATCGGCGAGACCGGGAAGTCGCCCTCCTGGACCTTGTTGGAGGGCGGCAGGTACTCCATCGCCTGGTGGACGCCCGCCAGGTCGCGTCCGGCGACGGGCAGGTCCCGCCACTGGGTCGCGCCGCCGGCCAGGACGATCGCGTCGAACTCCTCGCGCAGCCGCGCCGCCGTGATGTCCACGCCGACGTTGACGCCGGTACGGAACTCGGTGCCCTCGGCCCGCATCTGGTCGAGCCGGCGGTCGATGTGCCGCTTCTCCATCTTGAACTCGGGGATGCCGTAGCGGAGCAGGCCGCCGATCCGGTCGGCCCGCTCGAACACGACCACGTCGTGCCCGGCCCTGGTGAGCTGCTGCGCGGCGGCCAGGCCCGCCGGACCCGAGCCGACGACCGCGACCCGCTTACCGGTCTTCGAGGCGGGGATCTGGGGGGTGACCCAGCCCTCGTCGAAGGCGCGGTCGATGATCTCGACCTCGACCCGCTTGATCGCGACCGGGTCGGAGTTGATGCCGAGCACGCACGCGGCCTCACACGGAGCCGGGCACAGCCGGCCGGTGAACTCCGGGAAGTTGTTGGTGGCGTGCAGGCGCTCGATGGCCTCCCGCCAGTCGTCCCGGTAGACCAGGTCGTTCCACTCGGGGATCAGGTTGCCCAGCGGGCAGCCGTTGTGACAGAACGGGATGCCGCAGTCCATGCACCGCGCGGCCTGCTTGGTCAGCGCGGGCTTGGGGAAGTCCTCGTAGACCTCCCGCCAGTCGCGGATGCGCACGTCCACCGGGCGGCGCGCCGGCAGCTCGCGTCCGTGAGCGAGGAAACCCTTGGGGTCAGCCATCGGTCGTACCTCCCTTATCCGTGAAATCCGTGAAAAGCCTGGAGAGCCCGGGAACCCCGGAACAGCCGGGAAACATGGGCGACATGAACGGTCTTCGCCATCGGAACGGACATCGGCCTCACCCCTGGACCGCGGCGGTCATGACGGCCTCGTCGATGTCGCGGCCCTCCAGCCGGGCGGACTCGGCGGCCCGCAGGACCCGCTTGTAGTCCGTCGGCATGATCTTGCCGAACCGGGACGGGTCCCAGTCGGCGAGGATCGCCTTGGCCACCGTGGAGCCGGTCTCGGTCAGGTGGGCCTCGACGATCTCGCGCAGCGCCTCGGACTCGGCCTCGTCCAGCTCCTCGATCTCGACCATCTCCCGGTTGACCCGCTCGGCGTCGAGGTCGAGCAGGTAGGCGACGCCGCCCGACATGCCCGCCGCGAAGTTGCGGCCGGTCGGGCCGAGCACGACCACCTTGCCGCCGGTCATGTACTCGCAGCCGTGGTCGCCGACGCCCTCGACCACCGCGGTGGCGCCGGAGTTGCGGACGCAGAACCGCTCCCCCACGACGCCGCGGATGAAGGCCTCACCGGAGGTCGCGCCGTACAGGCCGACGTTTCCGGCGATGATGTGCCCGTCGAGCGGGGCCGCGTCGTGCGGCTGGACCGTGATCCGGCCGCCGGACAGGCCCTTGCCCACGTAGTCGTTGGCGTCGCCGGTCAGCCGCAGGGTGATCCCCCTGGGCAGGAAGGCGCCGAAGGAGTTGCCCGCGGAGCCGGTGAAGCGCACGTCGATGGTGTTGTCGGGCAGGCCCGCCCCGCCGTACCGCTTGGTCACCTCGTGGCCGAGCATGGTGCCGACCGTGCGGTTGACGTTGCGGATGGGCAGGTCGAGCGTGACCCTGGAACCGCCCTTGAGCGCGCCCTCGGCGAGCTGGATCAGCGTGTTGTCCAGCGCCCTGTCCAGCCCGTGGTCCTGCTCCACGGTACGGCGCAGCGAGGCGCCCGCGGGCAGCTCGGGCTGGTGCAGGATCGGCGCCAGGTCCAGCCCCGAGGCCTTCCAGTGGTTCTCGGCCGGGGTGGTGTCCAGCAGCTCGGCGTGGCCGACGGCCTCCTCGATGCTGCGGAAGCCCAGCGCGGCGAGGTACTCGCGGATCTCCTCGGCGACGAACTCGAAGAAGTTGACCACGAACTCGGGCTTGCCGGTGAACCGCCTGCGCAGCTCGGGGTTCTGGGTGGCGACGCCGACCGGGCAGGTGTCCAGGTGGCAGACGCGCATCATCACGCAGCCGGAGACGACCAGCGGGGCCGTGGCGAAGCCGTACTCCTCGGCACCGAGCAGCGCGGCGATGACCACGTCGCGGCCGGTCTTGAGCTGGCCGTCCACCTGCACGACGATCCGGTCGCGCAGGCCGTTGAGCAGCAGCGTCTGCTGGGTCTCGGCCAGGCCGAGCTCCCAGGGGGAGCCCGCGTGCTTGAGCGAGGTCAGCGGGGACGCGCCGGTGCCGCCGTCGTGGCCGGAGATGAGCACGACGTCCGCGTGGGCCTTGGACACGCCCGCCGCGACCGTGCCGACCCCGACCTCGGCCACGAGCTTGACGTGCACCCGGGCGGCCGGGTTCGCGTTCTTCAGGTCGTGGATGAGCTGGGCGAGGTCCTCGATCGAGTAGATGTCGTGGTGCGGCGGCGGCGAGATGAGGCCGACGCCCGGGGTGGAGTGCCGGGTCTTCGCGATCCACGGGTAGACCTTGTGGCCGGGCAGCTGGCCGCCCTCACCGGGCTTGGCGCCCTGGGCCATCTTGATCTGCACGTCGTCGGCGTTGACCAGATACTCCGAGGTCACACCGAACCGGCCGGAGGCCACCTGCTTGATGGCCGAGCGGCGGGCCGGGTCGTGCAGCCGCTCGGGGTCCTCGCCGCCCTCACCGGTGTTGGACTTGCCGCCCAGCCGGTTCATCGCGATGGCGAGCGTCTCGTGCGCCTCCATCGAGATGGAGCCGTACGACATCGCGCCGGTCGAGAAGCGCTTGACGATCTCGCTGACCGGCTCGACCTCGTCGATCGGCACCGGCTCGCGGACGCCCTCCCGCAGCTTGAACATGCCGCGCAGCGTCATCAGCTTCTCCGCCTGGGAGTCCACCAGGCCGGTGTACTCCTTGAAGATCTCGTAGCGGCGCGAGCGGGTGGCGTGCTGCAGCTTGAAGACGGTCTCGGGGTTGAACAGGTGCGGCTCGCCCTCGCGGCGCCACTGGTACTCGCCGCCGACCTCCAGGCGGCGGTGGGCGTTCTCGGCCCGGGGGTAGGCGCGCAGGTGACGCTGCGCCGCCTCCTCGGCCAGGACGTCGAAGCCGACGCCGCCCAGACGGGACGTGGTCCCGGTGAAGCAGGCGTCCACGACCTCCTGGCTCAGGCCGAGCGCCTCGAAGATCTGCGCCCCGGTGTAGGAGGCGACCGTGGACACCCCCATCTTGGACATGACCTTCAGCACGCCCTTGCCGTACGCCTTGATGAGGTTGCGCACGGCCTTGTGCCGGTCGACCTTCAGGACGCCGGAGTCGACCATGTCCTCGACGGTCTCGATGGCGAGGTACGGGTTGACCGCGCCCGCCCCGTAGCCGACCAGGAGCGCCATGTGGTGCGCCTCGCGCGCCTCGCCGGTCTCGACGACCAGACCGATCTTGGTGCGGGTCTTCTCGGCGATCAGGTGGTGGTGGACGGCGCCGGTGAGCAGCAGCGAGGGGATCGGCGCCAGGGCGGCGGAGGAGCCGCGGTCGGACAGCACGATGATCCGCGCCCCGCCCTCGATCACCGAGGAGACCTCGGCGCGGATCTCCTCGATGCGGCGCAGCAGCGCCTCGCCGCCGCCCGCGACCTCGTACAGGCCGGAGACCACGTGCGGGTGGAAGCCCGGCAGCGCGCCCTCGTCGTTGATGTGGATGATCTTCGCGAGCTCGTCGTTGTCGAGCACCGGGTAGGGCAGCACGAGCTGGCGGCAGGAGGCCGGTCCCGGGTCGAGCAGGTTGCCCTCGGGGCCGATGGTGCTGGCCAGGGAGGTGACGAGCTCCTCGCGGATCGCGTCCAGCGGCGGGTTCGTGACCTGCGCGAACAGCTGGCTGAAGTAGTCGAACAGCAGCCGGGGCTTCTCGCTGAGCACCGCGACCGGGGTGTCGGTGCCCATCGAGCCGATCGGCTCGATGCCCGCCCTGGCCATCGGCGCCAGGATGATCCGCAGCTCCTCCTCGGTGTAGCCGAAGGTCTGCTGCCGCTTGATCAGCGCCTCGTGCGAGGGGACCTCGTGCGAGCGTGCGGGCAGCTCCTCGAAACGGACCAGCCCGGCGTGCAGCCAGTCCGCGTACGGCAGCTCGGCCGCCAGCTCCGCCTTGATCTCGTCGTCTTCGATGATCTTGCCGAGCTCGGTGTCGATCAGGAACATCTTGCCGGGCTGCAGGCGGCCCTTGCGGACCACGTCCTCGGGGGCGATGTCCAGCACGCCCGCCTCGGAGGCCAGCACGACCAGGCCGTCCGCGGTCACCCAGAACCGGCCAGGCCGCAGGCCGTTGCGGTCGAGCACCGCGCCGACGAGGGTGCCGTCGGAGAAGGTGATCGAGGCCGGGCCGTCCCAGGCCTCCATCATCGTGGAGTGGAACTCGTAGAACGCCCGCCGCGCGGGGTCCATCTCGGTGTGGCTCTCCCACGCCTCGGGGATCATCATCAGCACCGCGTGCGGCAGGCTGCGTCCCGCGAGGTGGATGAGCTCCAGCGTCTCGTCGAAGGAGGCGGTGTCGGAACCGGCCGGGTCGCAGATCGGGAAGAGCCTCGACAGGTCGCCCGGCAGGTTCGCCGTCTTCAGCATGGCCTCGCGGGCGCGCATCCAGTTGCGGTTGCCCTTGACCGTGTTGATCTCACCGTTGTGGGCGACGTAGCGGTACGGGTGCGCCAGCGGCCACGAGGGGAAGGTGTTGGTGGAGAAACGCGAGTGGACCAGCGCGATCGCGGTCTCGTAGCGCTCGTCGCTCAGGTCGGGGAAGAACTGCTCGACCTGCAGCGGGGTGAGCATGCCCTTGTAGACGATGGTCCGGGAGCTCAGCGAGGGGAAGTAGACGTTCGCCTCGTGCTCGGCCCGCTTGCGCAGGCAGAAGGCCAGCCGGTCCAGCTCCAGGCCGGTCTCGCCGTCCGGGGACGCCACGAACAGCTGGCCGAAGAACGGCATCACCGCGCGGGCGCTCGGCCCGGGAAGGTCGGGGGTGGTCGGAACGTCGCGCCAGCCGAGGACCGTCAGGCCCTCCTCCGCGGCGATCTCCTCGATCAGCCGCACGGCGGTCTCGCGGGCCTGGGCCTCGACGGGCAGGAAGGCCATGCCGGCGGCGTAGGAACCGGCCGCGGGCAGGGGGAAGTCCGCCACCACGCGGAAGAAGATGTCGGGGATCTGCGTCAGGATCCCGGCCCCGTCGCCGGTGTCCGGTTCGCTACCCTGGGCTCCCCGATGGTCGAGATTGCACAGCGCGGTCAATGCCTTCGCGACGATGTCGTGGCTCCGGCGGCCGGCGACGTCCGCGACCATGGCGACACCGCAGGCGTCGTGCTCGTGCGAGGGGTGGTACAGGCCCTGAGGCTCGGGAAAGCCGAGGTGGGCAGCAGGCATTGAATCCCTCCCGTCGTCTTGCTTCTTTCGAACAAGCAAGGGACGACGTTGGCCCTGCTGCGTGGTGGGTAGAGATTACCGTACCCTGCCGGATACCTACCTACCCGGTGAGATCGCGCCGAATTAGTGCCGGTTCGCCCGGTTCGTTTAACACGTAACGGTGGCGCAACATTCCAGGTCCGGGCTCTATGGTGGCCCAATGGAACCGAGCGACCCCGTCGGCCCGGGTGGCCCCACCGATCTGACAGACACCAGCACTCCGAACATCCCGGGCGTGTCGAGGCGGTCCGGCGCACCGGACTCCCCCGGCACCCCCGGCGAAACCGGCGAAACCGGCGACCTGGCCGGAGCCGGCGCGGGAGTCGGGTCCCGGGCCGGGGCGGGGACCGGAGCCGTGAGCGAGGCCGGAGCCGGGACCGGGGCCGAGGCGCTCGTCGCGCGGGCGGGCGTCGACGGAAGGCGGCTGCGGAACGCGCTCGCCGCCCTGGGCGACGGCCGCTGGTGGACGCTCGCCGACCTGGTCAGGGAGACCGCGACGTCGCGACGGACCATCGAGGCGCTGCTGCGCGAGGTGGACGGGGAGCTGGAGCGGTCCGGCGACCGCTTCAGGCTCCCGGCCCCGCCGGCCTGGCTGGAGCCCGCCCGGCCGGGGTCTGTTCCGGTGGGCCGGGACCAGCCGGGCCCGGCCCGGCGGGAGAGCGCCTTCCCGCCCGCCGGACCGGGAGGGAGCGCCCTGGGACCGGCGGATCCCGTGGCCCACCTGCTTCCCGGCCACGCGGACCTGGTCGCGCGCATGGACGAGCTGATCGCCAAGGCGCCCAGGGGCCGCCACACGCTGGACCACGTCGCCGCGACCGGCGAGACCGTGGTCAGGCGGGCGCTGCTGCTGGACGCCCGGTTCTGGCTGGACGGAGCCAGGCTGCTGTGCGTGGGCGACCACGATTTGACCTCGCTGGCCACCGCGATGCTGCACCCGGGCGTCGAGGTGACCGTCGTCGACGTCGACGAGCGCATCCTCGCCTACATCGCCGGGCAGGCCGACCGGCTCGGCCTGGCCGTGCGAACCCGGTGGGCCGACCTGCGCCTGGGACTGCCCGCCTCCGCGCAGTCCTGGGCCGATCTGGCGATCACCGACCCTCCCTACACCCCCGAGGGCGTCGGGCTGTTCGTCGCCCGCTGCGCGGAGGGGCTGCGCGACCGCGAGCAGGGCCGGATCATGCTGGCGTACGGCGCCAGTGAGCGCACCCCCGCGCTCGCCCTCAAGGTGCAGCAGGCCCTGTCGCAGCTCAACCTCGTCAACGAGGCGATCTATCCCGACTTCAACCGCTACCTCGGCGCCGAGGCCATCGGTTCGGCCGCCGACCTGTACGTCCTGCGTCCCACGACGAGAACCTGGCCCGCCGCGGCCGCCAGGACCGAGGCCTCCGGCACCGCCATCTACACGCAGGGCCCGCAGTCCGTGGAGTCGGCGCCCCCCTCCGCCGCCCCGGCCGCGGACTCCGGCGACGGGTTCGTCCCGGAGGTGCTGGTGGGCGAATGGCCCCGTGACGTGCTGCCCAGGGCGCCCAGAGCGCGCCTGGCGACCTGGCTGTCCAAGCCCTACGCCAGCGACCCGGCCAGGGTGGCGATCTCCGTACCCGCCGGTCTGGAGGCCGCGCTGCCCCGCCTGCTGCTCGCCACCCGCGCCGCGGAGGTCCGGGTCACGCTGGCCACGGCCCCGAAGGACCTTCCCGCCGACCTGCTCGCCCCCGTCTACGAGCTCACCGTCGAGGGCGCGTCCGTCCGCGCCGTACGGGTGGCGCCACCCGCAGGGAACACAGGGACCGGCGAGACCGGCGACGACGCGGCCAGGATCCTGCGCCGCGTCCTGGACAACGCGCACGGCAAGCTCGCCAACACCTGGCGCGAGGCCCTGATCAGGGTCAGGGGTGACCTGACGAAGAGGCAGGCCAGGGCGGTCGTCACCGCCGTGGCCCCGTGGGCGGGCGACGTCACCGTCCTCGAACTGCCCGCCCACCGGCTGCTGGAGCTGCGCGCCGCGGTGGAGGGCTCCCTCAGGGCACCAGCCGACGCTGGATGACCAGGCCGAGGCCGTCCATCGCGACCTGCGGATAGGTGAGATCCACCTTGCTCCCCGGCACGACGGGGGCGACCCAGCTCACCGTGACGTAGTGCCCGAGGCCGCGGACCTGGGCCCAGCTGCGCGAGCCGTCGAAGCCGTCGGGGGTGTCGGGGGCGGGCCGGACGAAGCCCCCGGCCTTGAGCGCCGCCACGAGCCTGTCGGCGGCGGCGGAGTCGGCGAGATTGAAGATCAGGAACTGGCCGGAGACCGTCCCGTCCTCGGTCTCGTAACGGGCCCGCAGCACCTGCGTGCACCCGCCGAGCGCGTCCTCGGCGCTCCCCCAGACCGCTTCTGCGCAGTCGGCGAGGGCCTCGGTGCTCTTGAGCGCGAGCCTGGTCGTGCCCGCCGACACCGAGGGGCCGGGGAACATCTCGGCGACGGTGAGCGGCCTGGGGTCGAGGGCACGGGTCGCTATGGGCGCGTAGTGGGCCGTACCGGACTCCGCGCGCAGGACCGCGGCGCGCGGGGCGGGCTCGTTGCCCAGCCACAGGAAGGCTCCCACCCCGGCGACCCCGGCCAGCACGACAATGATGATCCACTTGCGCATGGGGAAAAAGCTTACTTCGAGATCTCCCCGGTCCTCGAAGAACCGGGATTCCCGACCGGAATCAGCGGCTCACGGTCGGTGACCCCGCCCGGCGGCCGGCGGGCTCCCCGCGCCGCCGCCCCGGCCTCCGGGGCGGCCTCCGGGGCGGCCGGACCCCGCCGGCTCGGCCGGCTCGGCCGGTTCGGCGGCGCCCGGCCGGAAAATCCGGGGAACGACCCGGCGTACGGGAACTACTCGGCCGGGGCGGGCGCCGGGGAGGCGGCGACGATGCGACGGAAGATCGCCTTCTCCGTGGCGCGGACCGTCAGGGACAGCGAGACGAAGTCGTCCCTCGGACCCGGCTCCGCTCCGTCGGTCCTGCCGATCCAGACCAGGCCCGCGTAGTGCCCCATGGCGTGACCGCTGGCCTCGGTGTGGCCACCGGCGGGGAAGGCGACCTTGAGCGTCTGGAGCGGCCGGACCCAGCCGCCCCGGTGCAGGGTGGTCAGCGTCTTCGCCAGCGCGTCGGCGGAGGCGGTGTCGCGCAGGTTGAACATGGTGTACTGGGCGACGTAACGGCCGTCGGCGCTGGCGTACAGGCCCCTCGCCACCTGGGTGCACCCTCCCTGGGTGAGCAGGTCGGCGAGCCCCTGGCCCCAGGTCGCCGCCACGCAGTCGGTCTCCAGCTTGGGGCTGCCCGCCAGTCTCAGTGTGGTCCTGCCCTCCTTGAGGGTCTTGGCGAAGAGATCCTTGACCGTCAGCGGCTTGGGGTCGGCCCTGCTCTCCGCGATCGGCGCGAACACCTTGGAGGAGGGCCATCCCCGGTAGACGTCCGGCCGGGGTTCGGTGCCGATGACCGAGGCGGTGGCCCGCTCGGGCACGAAGTCGTTGCCGATCGCGGAGATCGCCAGGGTGAGGGCGAGCGCGGCGACCAGCACGCCCGCCAGCGATCCGAACACCAGCACCAGCCGCTGCTGGGTCCGGGTCAGCCCCCACTCCTCCAGCAGGGGGACGCTCCAGGTCTGCGCCTTGCCGGAGGTACGGCGACGCTTGCGCCCGGGGGTCGGGGTGGGGGTCGGAGGTGGAGGGGTCACAGTGCGGTTCCTCCCAGGAAGGTGCCCAGGGCGAAGGTCAGGCCGGCGGCGACCGCGCCGACGACGAGCTGGCGCAGCCCGCTGTACCACCAGCTGCGCGCGGTGACCCGGGAGACCAGCGCGCCCGCGCCGAACAGCGCCAGGCAGGAGATCACCGCCGAGGTCACCAGGCTGGTGACCCCGAACAGGTACGGCAGGAGGGGCAGGAGCGCGCCCACGCCGAACGACAGGAAGGAGGAGACCGCGGCGATCCTGGGCGAGGGCAGGTCACGGAGGGTGACGCCGAGCTCGGCCTCGGTGTGCACCTCCAGGGCCCTTTCCGGGTCCATCGAGATCTGTTTGGCCACCTCGGCCGCCACCTCGGGATCGACACCCCGCTCCTCGTAGAGCTTGGCGAGCTCCTCCAGCTCGGCCTCGGGGTGGCGCTCGAGCTCGCGCCGCTCGACGTCGATCTCGGCCAGGGCGAGTTCCCGCTGGCTGGCCACCGAGACGTACTCGCCACCGGCCATGGAGAACGCGCCCGCGGCCAGTCCGGCGATGCCGGCCAGCAGGATGACCCTGGTGCCGGCGGCGCCGCCGGCGACACCGGCGATCAGGGCGAAGTTGGAGACGAGGCCGTCCATCGCGCCGAACACCGACGGCCGCAGCCAGCCGCCGTTGACGTCGCGATGCCGGTGGTGCATCTCGGCGCGCCCCCCGAAGGCGTCCGGGCTCACTCCGGTCCTTCGAGAGACGGCCCCGGGGACTCGGCGCGCGGGGGAGGCGGCGGGCCGCCGGTCTCGGCCCCGGAGAGGGGATACGCCGGTGTGCCGGACGATCCGGCGGCGCGTCCGGGGCCCCGGGGCCTCGACCGTGGGGAGGATGTCAACGTCGTTCTTTCTCGCCTTCGGGAACACCCTTCGTCGCGGCCTCCCCGCGCGGATCGTCTCTCTCCGTGTCGGAAGCGGCCCCGTCCGGGGCGGTGCTGTCCGGGGTGGTGTCGTCCGAGGCGGCGCTGTCCGGGGTGGTGCTGTCCGGGGTGATCTTGTCCGAGGCGGCGGCCCGAACCGTTCTGCCCGGCTCGTCGTCGACCGGGTCGCTCCCGTCCCGGTCGCTCTCCACCGGCTCGGCCTGGTCCGACGGGTGGGCGGGATCGACCGCGCCTCCGGCCGTGCCCGGGTCTCCGGTCGCGAGCGTCGCCGAGGCGGGCCGCGCCCCGGCGCCCTGCCCGCTCTCGCCGTCGTTCTCGGCCGGGTCGGCCTGGTCGGACGGGTGGGCCGGGTCGACGGGACCTCCCGTGCCGTCTCCCACGTCCGACGCGGCCAGGGCGCCGGCCGGTGCGGCGGCGTCTCCGTCCTTGTCCTCGCCCTTCGCCGGATCCGCGCTCTCGTCCTCGCCCGGAACGACGGCCCCGCCCTCGAGGCCGTCGGGATCGGTCGCCGGGATGACCCGCTCCTCGTCGGTCTTGTTCCTGGCGTACCAGAAGTAGGCCATCGCCCCGACGAACAGGATGATCGAGGTCCACTGGTTGAGCCGCAGTCCGAGGATGTGGTGGGCGGTGTCGACCCGCAGGCCCTCGATCCAGAAGCGGCCCACGGTGTAACCGGCGACGTAGAGCGCGAACAGGCGGCCGTGCCGGAGCACGAACTTGCGGCCGAGCCAGATGAGGACCAGCGCCAGGCCCAGGTCCCAGATCGACTCGTACAGGAACGCGGGGTGGTAGGTGTCCTCACCGGGCACCGTGCCGGGCCGGTCGGGGTCGATCTCCAGGCCCCACGGCAGGTTGGTGGGGCTGCCGAACAGCTCCTGGTTGAAGTAGTTGCCCCAGCGGCCGATGGCCTGGGCCACCGCGATCCCGGGAGCCACGGTGTCGGCCACCGCGGTCAGGGAGATGCCCCGGCCGCGGCAGCCCAGCCAGACGCCCACGCCGCCGAGCGCGACGGCGCCCCAGATGCCCAGGCCGCCGTTCCAGATGAACAGCGCCTCGATCGGCTCGTTGGGCGCGTCCGGCCCGAAGTAGAGCTGCCAGTCGGTGATGACGTGGTAGAGGCGGCCACCGACCAGGCCGAACGGCACGGCCCAGACGGCGAGATCCACGATCGTTCCGGGGACACCGCCGCGGGCGCGCCAGCGGCGCTCGCCGATGACGACCGCGACGACGACGCCGAGCACGATGCACAGTGCGTAGGCCCGGATGGGGACCACGCCGAAAAGGTGCCAGACCCCCTGGGAGGGGCTGGGAATCGAGGCGAGGGGCATGTCAGGTGACGTTACCGTGTCGCGCGCTACTTGGCGGCATCAAGAACGGCCTGGCGTAGCTCGGCCGGCTTGAAAGCCACCGCGGTGTCCACCTCGGTGCCGTTGAGCTTCAGCGTCGGGGTGCCCGTGAGCTTCTGGCTCTTCAGAACCTCGGCGCTGTAGGCGAGGTGCGCGGACGCCTTCTCCTGGCTGGTCACGCACTTCTCGAAGCCGGCGTCGGTCACCCCGGCGTCCTTGCCCCAGGCGATCAGGTCGGGGATCGTGAAGCCCTCCACGCTCTCCGACGGCTGTTCCTCGAACAACCTGTCGTGGAACCTGCTCCAGGGCGCGCCTCCGGCGATGCAGCGGGAGGCGGCCCCGGCGCGCACGGAGTTGCCCCGGGTGATGCCCTTGTTGGTCTGCTCCGAGAAGATCGTGATCGGGTGGTAGACCACCTTGGCCCTGCCCTCGGCCGCCAGGTTCTTGATCGTGGCGCCGCTGGTCCTCTCCAGCGCCTCGCAGGCGGGGCACTGGAAGTCCTCGAAGACGTCCAGGACCGGCTTCTCCACGCCCGCCTTGGCCATGACCACCGAGCCGTCCGCGGCGACGGTGACCGGCGCGAGCGCGGCGCCGACCTGCTCGGACTTGCTGCTCTGGGCGGCGAACCACCAGCCTGCCCCGACGGCGGCGATCGCGACGACGGCGGCCGTTCCGATGGTCGCCATGCGCTTGCGCCTCTCCTTCACCATCTGCTCTTCGCGCTGTGCCTTGATCCGATCACGCGCCGACTGCTCCCGCGCGGCCTTGCCCATCAGTCAGTCTCCTTTTCCTGGTGCTCCTCCTCGTCGTCGCCGTCAGGGTCGTCGTACGGCTCCCGTCCCGGGGTGAGTCCCAGGGCGGAGTCCAGCGCGAAGCGGCCCGGAGGAAACCAGGCGACGAGCACGCCGAGCCCGAAGAGACCGAAGTCACGCAGGATGTCGATGAGGTAGTCGGGCTCCACCCCGGCCGCCAGCTGACCGCCGCCGCCGAAGCAGCCGCAGTCGATGCGCAGCCCGCGCGCCCACGCCGAGGCGATCCCGATGACGAACGCCAGCATGAGCAGTGCCGAGATGACACCCGCCGCCCGGGTGAGCAGCCCGACGACCAGCAACACCCCCACGACGATCTCCAGGATCGGCAGGCCGTAGCCGACCGCCGTGGCGAGCGATTCAGGGAGCAGTTCATATGCCTCGACCGCCTGAACCGAGAGCACCGGGGTGCCGATCTTGCCCCAACCCGCGACGATCAGCACGCCCGCCAGCACCAGCCGCGAGACGGTCGTTACCCAGGGTAGCGCCGAAATCACGATACGCGACCTATTGGGCGCGGGGTTATCAGAGGTCACGAGCACCATTCTCCTATTCCAGGCCCCGGGCACGGACGTCTCCGGCGAACGCAAGGTATCCGAAGGAAACCTCATCACGGGCTGGATAAGCGTTGAATAAGCCTGCCTGACAGGCAAAAGACCAGAGTGCGGCCCCGTCGCGAGGGAACCGCGCCCCGGTGAGTCCTCAGCCTCGGACGCCCGCCGCCAGCTCGGCGCCCAGCTCGCGGACCGCCGCCAGGCCCGAGGCCTCGTCGGGAGCGTCCAGGACGCGGCGGATGAACGCCGACCCCACGATGACGCCGTCGGCGTAGCCGGCGACCTCGGCGGCCTGCCGCCCGGTGCCGACGCCCAGGCCGACGCACACCGGCAGGGAGGTGTGCGGGCGGGTGCGCTCGACCAGGCCCTGCGCGGCCTCGCCGACCGACTCGCGGGCACCGGTGACGCCCATCAGCGACGCCGCGTAGACGAAGCCGGTGCAGCTGTCGACGACGGCCTTGATGCGGGCCTCGGTGGAACTCGGCGCGACCAGGAAGACCGTGTCGATCCCGGCCGCGGCGCTGGCCTCGCGCCAGGGACCGGCCTCCTCGGGGGTCAGGTCGGGCGTGATGGTGCCCACCCCGCCCGCGTTCGCCAGGTCCCGGGCGAAGCGGTCGGCGCCGTAGCGGTCGATCGGGTTCCAGTACGTCATGACCAGGGTGGCGGCGCCGGTGGCGGCCACGCCCTCGACCGTGCGCAGCACGTCGGCGATGCGGGTGCCGTTGGTCAGCGCCCGGTGGACGGCGTCCTGGATCGTCGGACCGTCCATGAGGGGGTCCGAGTAGGGCAGGCCGATCTCGATCACGTCACAGCCCGCCTCCACCATGGCGGTGGCGACGGCGATCGCACCGTCCTTGCTGGGGAACCCGGCGGGCAGGTATCCGATGAGGGCGGCGCGGTCGTCCGCCTTCGCCTTGGCGAACACCGTCTGGAGAGTCGTCATCGTTACTTCCGTTGCGGTTCGTCCCCTCCGGGCCGCCGGAGGGGAAGCAAGTCGGTCGTCAGAGGGTCAGAGGTTGAAGTACTTCATCGCGGTGCTCATGTCCTTGTCGCCCCGGCCCGAGAGGTTGACCAGGATCGTCGCCTCGGGACCCATCTCGCGACCGAGCTTGAGGGCTCCGGCGAGCGCGTGCGAGGACTCGATCGCGGGGATGATGCCCTCGGTGCGGGCGAGCAGCGCGAAGGCGTCCATCGCCTCGGCGTCGGTGATGCCGTGGTAGGTGGCGCGGCCGCTGTCCTTGAGCCAGGCGTGCTCGGGGCCGACGCCGGGGTAGTCGAGCCCGGCCGAGATCGAGTGCGACTCGATCGTCTGGCCCTCGTCGTCCTGCAGCACGTAGGTGCGCGAGCCGTGCAGCACGCCGACGGAGCCCGCGGTGAGGGTGAGGGCGTGCTCGCCGCTCTCCAGGCCCCGGCCGCCCGCCTCGTAGCCGTGCAGCTGGACGTCCCGGTCGTCGAGGAAGGCGTGGAAGATGCCGATGGCGTTCGATCCCCCGCCGACGGCGGCGGCGACCGCGTCGGGCAGCCCGCCGGTGAGCTCCAGCATCTGGCGGCGGGCCTCGACGCCGATGATGCGGGCGAAGTCGCGGACGATCTCCGGGAACGGGTGCGGGCCCGCGATGGTGCCGAAGAGGTAGTGGGTACGGTCGACGTTGGCGACCCAGTCGCGGAACGCCTCGTTGATGGCGTCCTTGAGGGTCTGGCTGCCGTTGGTGACCGGGACGACGGTGGCGCCGAGCAGCTTCATCCGGGCGACGTTGAGCGCCTGGCGCTCGCAGTCGACGGCACCCATGTAGATGACGCACTCCAGGCCCATCAGGGCGGCGGCGGTCGCGGTGGCGACGCCGTGCTGGCCGGCGCCGGTCTCGGCGATCACCCGCGTCTTGCCCAGGCGCTTGGTCAGCAGGGCCTGGCCGAGCACATTGTTGATCTTGTGGGCGCCGGTGTGGGTCAGGTCCTCGCGCTTGAGGATGATCCGGGCGCCGCCCGCCTGCTCGGCGAAGCGCGGGATCTCGGTCAGCGTGGTCGGCCGCCCGGCGTAGGTGCGCAGCAGGTGGTCGAACTCCCGGAGGAACGCCTCGTCGTTCTTCGCCTTGTCGTACTCCGCCGCGACCTCGTCCAGCGCCGGGATGAGCGCCTCGGGCACGTAGCGCCCGCCGAAGACGCCGAACTTGCCGTTGATGTCGGGGTCGTTGCCGTGCGCGGCGTTGCCCGCGAGGTCGGCGGTGGTGATGACGGTTCCGTCGTGCGTTGTCACTGCTTACTGCCCCTCGGGTCGGGATGCGGGATGGGCACCGGCGGTGACCAGGTCGACCACGGCGGCCCGCGGGTCCTTGCCGGTCACCAGGCTCTCGCCGACCAGGACGGCGTCGGCTCCCGCCCTGGCGTAGGCGAGCAGGTCGTGGGGGCCGCGCACGCCCGACTCGGCGATCTTGATGACGCCGTCGGGGATCTTGGGAGCCAGCTTGGCGAACACCTCGCGGTCGACCTCGAGGGTTTTGAGGTTCCGCGCGTTGACACCGATGATCTTCGCTCCGGCGGCGAGCGCCCGGTCGAGCTCCTCCTCGGTGTGCACCTCGACCAGCGGGGCCAGCCCGATCGACTCGGCCCGCTCGATCAGCGAGACCAGCGCGTTCTGGTCGAGCGCCGCGACGATCAGCAGCGCCAGGTCGGCGCCGTAGGCACGGGCCTCCCAGAGCTGGTACGAGGTGACGATGAAGTCCTTGCGCAGCACCGGGATGTCGACGACGGCGCGCACGGCGGCCAGGTCGTCGAGGCTGCCGCCGAAGCGACGCCGCTCGGTGAGCACGCTGATGACGTGGGCGCCGCCCGACTCGTAGTCACCCGCCAGCGCGGCGGGGTCGGCGATCGCGGCCAGGGCGCCCTTGGACGGGCTGGAGCGCTTGACCTCGGCGATGACCGCCACCTGGTCGCCGCCCAGCGCCGCGTACGCGTCACGGGGGGCCGGTGCCCGCCCGGCCCGCTCCTTGAGCTCGGCCAGCGTCACCTTCTCCTGCCGCTCGGCCAGATCGGCGCGGACTCCTTCGAGGATCTCCTCGAGCACGCTCACTTGCCCTCCTCGCGAAGCTCCGGGGCCAGGTTCGCGAACGCTGCCGTATCCGTGGTTCGCTCGCTCCGCTCGCTCACGAGTAAGGCCCCTCCCGAATCGACTGCCCTTGTTCCGCCGATGCTATCGGCCCTGCCGGGGTCGCTCCGCCACGGGGTGAGACCTATCGGTGACTATGGGGCCAGGAATTCCCCAAAAGGAAGATTTCGCACTACCCAAAACACGACCATCAAAGCGAGCAATGACCACACGTACGCCGGGTGAATGGATTTCCCGGCGGGCACACCGCCCGACCAGGCACGCAGCGTCCAACGGCCCCAGAGCACGACCAGCACCGGGATCATGAGCGCGACGAGCGGATTGAGCCCCAGAGCCGCCGCGGGATCCCCGTGGACGAGCGCGTACACCGTTCGCAGGCCGCCGCAGCCGGGGCAGTAGAGGCCGGTGAGCATGAGGAAGGGGCAGGTCGGGTAGTGGCCCGGCTCGCCGGGATCCACCGCCCCCACGAACGCCACCGCCGCGCCCGCCGCCAGCGCGACGCCGAGCGGCGCCAGCACGGCCGCCGCACGCGCCCCGCGCGGACCCTCGATCTTCCCCGTCACCACGCCGTCACCATGCCGTCGCCTGGCCCGTCAGCATCCTTCGCCGGTGGCCGTTCCCCACCGGCCCTCACCGGTCACCCTACTCACGCCGCCACCGCGCCGCCGGGCGCGAACCCCCGCGGGAACCGGGACCGGTCGCGGGTCCCGGCGGGATCGGCGCCGGATGCCCGGCCCCGCGTCAGTAGCTCACACCGCTGCCGATGAGGGCGCCGGCCCCGATCAGCCAGAACAGCAACACCACGCCCAGCCAGCACAGGATGCCGAAGTAGGACAGGACCAGGCCCGCGACGGCCATGCCCCGGCCCTCCTCGCCCGTCCGGTTGATCTGTCCCAGCGAGATGTGGCCGAGCACCGCACCAACGATCGAGGGGAGCCCGCAGCTGAACAACCCCACGATGCCCATGATCAGCGCGGCGATGGCCATGCCGTTGTTGCCCTTGGGCGGCTTGCCGTACCCCCCGTAGGGGTCGTAGCCGCCGGGCTGGCCGTAACCGCCACCGGGCTGGCCGTAACCGCCGTGCCCTCCGGTGCCGTAACCGCCGGACGAGTCGTAGCCGCCCGGGGGGCCGTAACCGCCGCCCCCTGGGGTCTGGCCATAGCCATCCGAGTGATTGCCATAGCTCATGAATGACCCCCAATTATCCGAGTTGCGGGCGAAATCCTAGCGAAAATGCTCCCGGAAGGAGAGGATCCGTTCGCGCTCGTGAGCCCGTTGTGAGCAAGTCGTGGCCGAAGGCGCAGGCCGAGGATCAGCGCTCGCCGTAGGTCAGCGCTCGCGGGGGTCCGGGTCGGCCGTGGGGTCGGTGCCCTCGTCGAGGGCGTCCCACAGCGCCCGCTCGCCGAGGGCGCTCTCGGCGGGAGCGGGACGGTTCGCGGCACCCCCGGGACCGGCCCCCTGCCGGTCGTAGCGGCCGGACATGCCCGGCCAGCGCCCGCCGCGCAGGATCACCGCCACTCCTCCGGCCAGCAGCAGGAGCCCTCCGGCGGAGGCGAGGATCGGCCAGACGACGGCCGACGCGACCTGCGGGGTGGTGCCGGCGGAGATCGGCGCCTGCTCGGCGGAGATCCGCAGCGCGGCGCTCGCGCCGCTCCCCCACCAGGAACCGGCGATCATCCCGGCCCCGCCGAGCGCCATCACCGCTCCGACGAGCCCGCGCCACACGCCTCCCGTGGCGAGGACCGCGACCACCGCGGCGAGCCCCGCCCAGGCGGCGGGGCCGAGCGCGGGCACCAGTTCGGCGGCGGAGACCGCCACCTCGCGGGTGTCGTACGTCACGGTGAACCAGTCGCGCCCGGCGGCGAGGAGCACGAGCGCGGCGCCCGCCACGCACGCCGCCAGCCAGGTCCACAGCTCCCGCCTGCCCGTCACGCCCGGGTCACCGTCAGCTCGCCGGCGTCGAAGCAGGTCCGGTCGCCGGTGTGGCAGGCGGCGCCCACCTGGTCGACCCTAAGCAGGATGGTGTCGCCGTCGCAGTCGAGCGCGGCGGACTTGACGTGCTGGACGTGGCCGGAGGTGTCACCCTTCACCCAGTAGGCTCCGCGGCTGCGCGACCAGTAGGTGGCCCTTCCCGTGGTGAGCGTGCGGTGCAGCGCCTCGTCGTCCATCCAGGCGAGCATGAGCACCTCGCCGGTGTCGTACTGCTGGACGACGGCGGGAACCAGCCCGTCGGCGGTGCGCTTCAGCCGGGCCGCGATGGCGAGGTCAAGGGACATGCGGCAATTGTGCCGCAACCGGGAGGAGGGGTCGCGTCCGGCCCGGTCTCGCGGCCGGCCTTCGGCTCAGTAGCCGCGGTCGTCGTCGAGCACGTCGGCGGCGTGGACGACGATCTTGGGGTCGGGGGCGCCGACGACCTCGTGGTCCTTGTTCTCGTACTCGAACAGGCTCAGGACGTGCCGCATGGCCTCGATCCGGGCCCGCTTCTTGTCATTGCTCTTGATCACCGTCCACGGGGCCTCCTCCGTGTCGGTGTTGACGAACATGTCCTCCTTGGCGGCGGTGTAGTCCTCCCACTTGTCGAGCGACTCCAGGTCCATCGGCGACAGCTTCCACTGCCGCACGGGGTCGACCTGGCGGATCACGAACCGGGTGCGCTGCTCGGACCGCGAGACCGAGAACCAGAACTTCACCAGGTGGATGCCGTCGCGGACGAGCATCCGCTCGAACTCGGGGGCCTGCTCCAGGAACTCCAGGTACTCCTCGGGGGTGCAGAAGCGCATCACCCGCTCGACCCCGGCGCGGTTGTACCAGGAGCGGTCGAAGAAGACCATCTCGCCGGCGGCGGGCAGGTGGGAGATGTAGCGCTGGAAGTACCACTGGGTGCTCTCGCGCTCGCTCGGCTTCTCCAGCGCCACCACGTTCGCGCCCCGGGGGTTGAGGTGCTCCATGAACCGCTTGATCGTGCCGCCCTTGCCCGCGGCGTCGCGCCCCTCGAAGAGGACGACCATGCGTCCCCCGGTGTCCTTGATCCAGTACTGGAGCTTGAGCAGCTCGATCTGGAGCAGCCGCTTGATCCGGTCGTACTCCGCCCGCCCCATCCGCTCGCCGTAGGGGTACCTCTCCCGCCAGGTGTCGACCGGGCTGCCGTCCTTGCGGATCAGAACGGGATCGTCGTCGTCATCGTCGTTGACCCGCAGGTCGGTCAGCTCGTCGAGCAGATCGCTGCGGTCTATCGCCGCGTGGACGTCCACCACGGGGAACTGGCCGTCCGACGGCTCCCCGCCAACCAACTCTGCCATCGGTCCCTTCCCTCGGGCGGGCGTGGGGCCCGCCTCCGTCCTGCCACTACCACCCTCTGAACAGGCTAATCCTTCCCGGGCATCCCTTTCTTCGCGGGTGATCCGTCCCCTCTTCGCCGGGCGATCCGTCCCGGCAAAAAACCTACTAAACCAGTAGGTCTTGACGGGATTAGGAACGTGTGTTGAAGTGATGCCGTGCGCCCAGAGTTCCCGCCGGTGGCGGGCGAGCACGTCGCCCCGCGCCACGCCCGACCCCTCCCCTGTCGCCGCTGACCCGCGTCGCCGCCGACCTTCCCGCGCTCCGCCCGCGGAGCGCGCCCCGCACCGCCCCCGTCCGGTACGACCAGCCAGAAAGGCCTCAACCATGCCCGTCGAATTCTCAGGCGCCGACGGCGGTGACACACGCGATCCCGCGGCCCTCGCGGCTCCCGCGAAGGCACCGCCCCCGGTGACGGGTGGCCGGGAGCGCGCGCACCGCGGGTACACGTGGAGCCGGGCCCGGCTCGTCTCCGCGTCCGCCCCCGGCGGGCCCGGCGGATCCGCCGGGCCCCGCGTGATCCTGGCCGCCACTCCCCCGGTGAGCGAGCCCCCCGGCGGCCCGGGAGACGCGGCGGCCGGTGAGCCCCCGCCGAAGGTGGTCACCACCCGCCATCCCGGGCGGTGGGTGGCGGCCCTGGGCGTCGCGGTGCTGCTGGCCATGGCGGCCAGCGCGCTGGTCACCAACCCGGCCTGGGAGTGGGAGGTGGTCGGGGAGTACCTGTTCGCGCCCTCCGTCCTGCGGGCGGTCGTGTTCACGCTGGAGCTGACCGCGCTGGGAATCGTCTTCGGCTTCCTGCTCGGCACGGTCCTGGCGCTCATGCGGCTGTCGGGGAATCCGCTGCTCAACTCGGTCGCCTGGGGCTACATCGCCCTGTTCCGGTCGGTACCGCTGATCCTGCAGCTGCTGTTCTGGTACAACCTGGCCCTGCTGTATCCGAGGATCTCCTTCGGCGTGCCGTTCGGCCCGGCGTTCTTCGACATCGGGACGATGGACCTGATCGGCCCGGTCACCGCCGCCGCGCTGGGCCTGGCCCTGCACCAGGCCGCCTACGCCGCGGAGATCGTCCGGGCCGGGCTGCTCTCGGTGGACCACGGCCAGCGGGAGGCGGCCGCGGCGCTGGGCATCCCCAGGGCCAGGCAGCTGTTCCGGATCGTCCTGCCGCAGGCCATGCGGTCGATCGTGCCGACCGCCGGCAACGAGATCATCGGCCTGGTCAAGGGCACCTCGGTCGTCTACATCATGGCCCTGCCCGAGCTCTTCTACCAGGTACAGGTGATCTACAACCGCAACGGCAGGGTCATCGCCCTGCTGCTGGTGGCGACCATCTGGTATCTCGTGATGACCTCCGTGATATCCGTCGCGCAGCACTACGTCGAGCGGCACTACGGCAAGGGCCGCGCATGAGCTCCGCGATGGTCGAGCTGCGGGGCGTGCGCAAGAGCTTCGGGTCGCTGGAGGTGCTGCGCGGGGTGGACCTGCGGGTCGCCCCGGGCGAGGTCACGGTGATCCTGGGCCCGTCGGGATCGGGGAAGTCCACGCTCCTCCGTACCGTCAACCACCTGGAGAAGGTGGACAGCGGGTCGGTCAGCGTCGACGGCGAGCTGGTCGGCTACCGCAGGTCCGGCGACAGGCTGTACGAGCTGCCCGAGCGCGAGATCCTCCGGCAACGGACCAAGATCGGTTTCGTCTTCCAGAACTTCAACCTCTTCCCGCACCTGACCGTGCACCAGAACGTCACCGAGGCGCCCCTGTCGGCCCAGCGCAGGCCGAGGGCGGAGGTGGACGCGCTGGCGACCCGGCTGCTGGAGCGGGTCGGGCTCTCCGACAAGGCGCACTCCTACCCCCGCAAGCTCTCCGGCGGTCAGCAGCAGCGGGTGGCCATCGCCCGCGCCCTGGCCCTGGAGCCCAAGGTCATCCTCTTCGACGAGCCGACGTCCGCGCTGGACCCGGAGCTCGTCGGCGAGGTGCTCGACGTGGTGAAGGGCCTCGCCGGGAGCGGCACCACCATGATCGTCGTCACCCACGAGGTCGGCTTCGCCCGCGAGGTCGCCGACACCGTGGTCTTCATGGACGAGGGCCGGATCGTCGAGCGGGGCACTCCCGCCGAGGTGCTGGACGCCCCCCGGCACGAGCGCACCCGCCTCTTCCTCAGCAAGGTCCTCTGACTCCCCGCGCGGACCCCTCACGAAGACCCCTCACGAACTTCCCGGCGCCACCCGCCACCCGACCCCAGCAAGGACCGACATGTCGTTCATATCGAGGCTCGCCCCCGCCATCGCCGCCCTGCCTCTCCTCCTCGCCGCCGCCTGCGGCGGCGCCGCGACCCCGGCCGCCACCACGGACAGGGCGGAGGCCGCCCCGGCCGCGGCCCCGCCGGGAACCGGCGGGACGAAGATCAACACCTCGCCCGAGCAGAACCGCGTCCGCGCCGGCAAGGTGGAGGCGATCGCCGCCAAGGTCCCCGAGGCGATCCGGTCCAAGGGCGCGCTCACCGCCGGTTTCAACGGCGAGGGCGCCCCGCCCCTGGTGTTCCTGGCCGACGACGACACCACCCTGGTCGGCGTGGAGACCGACCTCGCCCACCTGATCGCCGACGTGCTGGGACTGCCCCTGAAGGAGGAGAACACCTCCTGGGAGAACCTGTTCCTCGCGGTCAAGTCCGGCAAGTACGACCTGGTGCTCAACAACGTCACGGTGACGGAGGAGCGCAAGGACATCTACGACTTCGCCACCTACCGGGTGGACCAGCTCGCCTGGCAGGTGAGCGGGGAGAGCCCGATCACCAAGATCGAGAAGGCCGCCGACATCGCCGGCCTGAACGTCTCCGTCGGATCCGGCACCAACCAGGAGAAGATCCTGCTGGAGTGGGACGCGCAGAACCAGAAGGCCGGGCTCAAGGCCGCGAACATCCAGTACTACCAGAAGTACGGCGACGTCCTGCTCGCGCTGAAGTCCGGCCGCGTCCAGGCCTACCTGGGCCCGAACCCTCCCATCGCCTACCAGGTCGCGGTGGGAGGTGACAGCAGGATCGTCGGGACGCTCTCGGGCGGCGGGTCGGTCGAGGGCCTCATCGCGGTCATGACCCTGAAGGGCAACGGCCTGGTCCAGCCGGTCAACGAGGCGATCAACACGCTCATCGAGAACGGCAAGTACGCCGAGGTGCTCAAGCGCTGGGGCCTGGACAACGAGGCACTGCCCACGTCGAGGATCAACCCGCCCGGCCTGCCGAGGCAGCCCAAGTGACGATCGACTCCGCGAGGCCCGCCGCCCCGGGCACCGAACGTCCCCCGCCCCCGCCGCCCCCGTCCCCGTACACGAAGCACGCGCCACCGGCACCGGCACCGGCACCGGCACCGGGCGGGTGTTCCCCGCGGGCTCCGGCCGCCCCCCTCCAGGTGCGGCACGTGGCCGTTCCCGACCCCGAGGTCGAACCGCTCCTGGAGGGCCTGCACGCCGAGTACACCAGCCGGTACGGTCCCAACGACGAGATCAACCGCTATCCCGGCGAGCGGTTCACCCCCGAGCGCGGGGGCGCGTTCCTCGTCCTCGTCGAGCACGGGCTGACCGTCGCCGGGGGCGCGTTCTTCCGGCACGACGAGGAGACCGCCGAGCTCAAGCGGATCTGGACCCACCCGGACCACCGCCGGCGCGGCCTGGGCGTCGCCGTCGTACGGGAGCTGGAGCGGGAGGCCGCGCGGCAGGGCTACCGCAGGATCTACCTGACCACCGGCCCCCGGCAGCCCGAGGCGGCGGGACTGTACCTGTCGACCGGATACACCCCGCTCTACGACCTGGGGGCCGACCCCGAGACGGTCGGCCCCCACCCCTTCGAGAAGATCATCGAGGGCTCGGGGTGGACATCCCGCCCGGGAGGCTAGGAGCGGGCGGCCGAGACCCAGGAGGCGTGCAGGTCCGCGTAGACGCCGGGCCGGCGTACCAGCTCGGCGTGCGGGCCGCGCTGCACGATCCGCCCCTTGTCGAAGACGAACACCTCGTCCGCCGCCTCGGCGGTGGAGAGCCGGTGGGCGATGGAGACGGCGGTGCGGCCCCGCGTGACGCCCTCCAGGGCGCGGGCCAGCCGCACCTCCGTCGCCGGGTCCACCGCGGAGGTGGCCTCGTCCAGCAGCAGCAGGTCGGGGTCGGCCAGGTAGGCGCGGGCGAGCGCGACGAGCTGGCGCTCGCCCGCCGACAGCGACTCGCCGCGCTGGCCGACCCTGGTCGACAGGTCGGCGGGCAGTCCCTCCAGCCAGTCGGTGAGCCCCAGCTCGGTCATGGCGAGCCGGATCTCCGCCTCGGTCGCCGAGGGGCGGCCGAAGGCGATGTTCTCCGCCAGCGTGCCGTCGAACAGGAAGCCGTCCTGCGGCACCATGACGATGCGGCTGCGCAACGAGGAGAACCGGACGGTCCGCAGGTCGTGACCGTCGACCGTGATCCGCCCCGAGACCGGGTCCATCAGCCGGGTGAGCAGCTTGGCGAAGGTCGTCTTGCCGGAACCGGTCTCCCCCACCACGGCGATCCGCGAGCGCGGCGGGATGTCCGCCGAGACCCCGTGCAGCACCGGGACCCCGCCGGGGTAGGAGAACTCCACGTCCTCGAAGGAGACCGAGATGGGACCGCGCGGCAGCTCGACGCCCTCCGGGCCCGGGTCGGCGACGTCGGCGGGGGTGTCGAGCACGCCGAGGATGCGCCGCCACCCGGCGACGGCGTTCTGCGCCTCGTTGAGCACCTCGGTGGCGATCTGCATCGGCGAGACGAACAGCGTGATGAGGAACAGGAAGGCGACCAGGCGCCCCTCGGTGATGTCCTGCGCCAGCCCGAGCCGCACTCCGACCAGCACCACGGCCGCCAGGGTGACGGCGGCGACGATCTCGGTCAGCGGGAACACGGTCGCGACGATCCGCTGGGTGCGGGCCTGCGCCGCCATGTTGGCGTCGATCGCGACGTCGAGCCGCTCGGCCGTACGGGCCTCGGAGCCGTGGGCCCTGATCACGGCCGCGCCCACGACCGACTCGCTGACGGCGGAGAGCATGTCGCCGGTGCGCTCGCGGACCCGCGTGTAGGCGCCGGACAGCCACCGCTGGAAGCGCGGCAGGACGACCATGAGCGGCAGGAAGCACAGCCACACCAGCAGGGCGAGCTGCCAGGAGTAGACGAACATCAGCCCGGTGGCGACCAGGAGCTGGCCCAGGGCGATGATGATCATCAGCCCGCCCCACTGCATGAACACGCTGATCTGGTCGACGTCGCCGGTGACCCGGGAGACGAGGGCGCCGCGCCGCTCGGAGTTCTGGGTGAGCACCGACAGGTCGTGCACGTGCCGGAAGCCGCGCACCCTGAGCGTGGCGAGCGAGGACTCGGTGGCCCGGTAGAGGCGGACGTTCATCAGGTACGCGCACAGCGCGGTGAACACCACGGCGGCGGCGCACAGCAGCACGGCGGTGCGGACGTAGGCCACGTCCGGGGCCCCCTTCGCGAGCCCCGTGTCGATGGTCTGTTGGACGGCGATCGGCACGATGATCTTGCCGACCGTGGCCACCACGGCCAGCGCGAGCGTACCGGCCAGCCCCTTGCGGAACTCCGGCGTGAGCGACAGGCCGTGCCTGACGGTGGCCAGCCCCGAGCGCTCGACTCCCTGGAACGAGCTCACCGGCACCGTCCTCCCAGCTCCGGCCCCAGCGGACCTCGGCCCCGCTCGCCCCGCGTCGTCCCGGCGGGGTGCTCCCCCGGCCGGTGGTGCTTCCTCACGCGCTGACCTCTTCCTCTTCCTCTTGCTCGGCGGCGAGCGCCTCGCGCTCGGCGCCCTGGCGTTCGTAGGCGGTGACCAGGTTGCGGTAGCCCTCGCAGCGGGCGAGCAGCTCCGCGTGGCCGCCCCGGTCGACGACCCGGCCGTGGTCGAGGTAGACGACCTCGTCGGCCAGGGCGATGGTGGCCATCCGGTAGGCGATGACGACCACGGTGGAGACCTGGGCCGCGTCCCGCAGTCCGTACAGGATCCTCGCCTCGACCTGCGGGTCGACGCTGGAGGTGGCGTCGTCCAGGACGAGCAGCCGCGGGCGGCGCACCAGCGCGCGGGCCAGGGCGATCCGCTGGCGCTGGCCGCCCGACAGGGTGGTGCCGCGCTCGCCGACCCGGGTGTCCAGTCCCGAGGGCAGGGCGCTGACGAACCCCTCGGCCTGCGCCAGGCGCAGCGCCGCCCAGACGTCCTCGTCCCCGATCGGCCGGCCGAGGGTGACGTTGCCGCGTACGGTGTCGTCGAACAGGAACGTCTGCTGGGGCACCAGCGCCACCGCGTCGCTGACCCCGTTTCTGGCGACGTCGCGCAGGTCCGTGCCGTCCACCAGCACGACGCCCTCCGCCGGGTCGACCAGGCGGACGAGGGCCTGGGCGAGCGTCGACTTGCCGGAGCCGGTGGGTCCGACCAGGGCGACGGTACGGCCGGGCCCGACCTCCAGGCTCACCTCTCGCAGGACGGGGAACTCACCGTCGCCGTAGGCGTAACCGAGGTCGCGGACCTCCAGCCTGGCGGGTTCGGTGCCGGGCAGCTCGACGGCGCCGTGCTCCATGGAGCCGGTGGCCTCGAGCACGGCCTGGACCCGCTCGTAGCCGACGACGGCCCGGGGCAGCTCGGCGAGCACCCAGCCGAGCGCGCGGATCGGGAAGGCCAGCAGGGTGAACAGGTAGGCGACCTGGACGAGCACGCCCGAACCGATCGCGCCGCTCTCCAGCCGCATCGCGCCGATCAGCAGCACGGCGAGCACGCCCAGGGTGGGCAGCGCCTCCAGCATCGGGTCGAACAGGCCGCGGACCCGGCCCACGGCGATGTTGGCGTCGCGCAGCTCGCTCGCCTTGGCCTGGAACCTGGCGGTCTCCTCGTCCTCGCGGCCGAGGGTCTTGACGACCAGGGCGCCGTCGAAGCTCTCGTGGGCGATCTCGCTGACCTCGGCGCGCAACTGCTGGGCGCGGGTGGCCAGCGGGTTGAGCCTGCGCTGGTAGACCAGGTTGAGCACGGCGATCGCGGGAAAGACCAGGAAGCCGACGAGAGCGAGGATCGGATCGGTGATCACCATTGCGACGGCGGCGGTCACCAGCATCACGACCACGCCGACGGCCATCGGCAGCGGGGCGAGCGGCGCCCAGGCCGCCTCCACGTCGGACCCGGCGTTGGACAGCAGCTGCCCGGTCGGGTGCCTGTGGTGCCAGGCCAGGGGAAGCCTCAGATACTGGCGGGTGACGTCACGGCGGGAGCGGGCCTGCATCCGGTACTGCATGACCCCGGCGAAATACCGCCGCCCGGCCACGCCCAGTGCCTTGAGCAGGGAGACCCCGAGGATGAGGAGCGCGCCGAGGGTGAGGGTGCCCGTCGTGATCCGCCCGTCCCTGAAGGCCGGGAGCACGACGTGGTCGGTGGCCCAGCCCAGTGCCCACGCCGCGGCGACGGTCATCACGCCGTACAGGGCACTGGACAGCACCGCGGCGGAGAAGATCGCCTTCTCCGCCCGGATGGCCACCCCGAGGACCCCGAGTCCCCTGCGCATGACTGCGGTGGTCATCTTGCTCGCCACGCGGGGGGTGTCCTTTCGACGGGGAACGTTGCTACCTAAGTCCCTATCACTGTGGATCATCCGGTTATTCCCGAACCACCTTCGGTTAGTGTCACGGTGACACCTCCGGTTGCTCACACAACGGCTTGTTAGGACCTGAAATGAACTACGCCCGCGCCGAACGATCCGCGCTCAGTGACCTGTTCGCCCGGCTCGGCCCGGATGCGCCCACGCTCTGCGAGGGCTGGACCACCTTCGACCTCGCCGCCCACCTCGTCGTCCGCGAGAGCCGCCCCGACGCCGCCGGAGGCATCCTCCTCAAACCACTGGCCGGGTACACCGCCAGGGTGCAGGAGTCCACGAAGACCAGGAAGGGGTACGCGGGCCTCGTCGAACTCGTGCGTTCCGGGCCTTCCGGGGTCTACCGCCTGCCCGGCCTGGACGAGGCGGTCAACACGACGGAGTTCTTCATCCACCACGAGGACGTGCGGCGGGCGCAGCGGGTCTGGGAGCCGCGGGAGCTGCCCGCCGAGCTGGAGCAGAGGTTCTGGAAGCAGGTCCACGGCGGCGCCCGGCTGTTCCTGCGCCGCTCTCCCGTCCGGGTGGTCCTGCATCGCATCGGCGGGGGCGTCGCCATCGGCGGCCCCAAGCAGGGACCGCAGGTCGAGGTGACGGGCACGGCCGGGGAACTGCTGCTGTTCTGCTTCGGCCGCCAGTCCCACGCCAAGGTCGACGTGAGCGGCGACGAGGAGACCGTGGCCCGGCTGATGGACGCCCCCCTGGGCGTCTGAGCGGGACCGCTCCCCGGGAGCGGGAAGAGGTCGTGGGCGACGGCCCGGACCACCTCGGTCCGGGCGTCGACGGTTCGCGACCGCGTCGGTCGGCTGGCGGCCGGCTGACGGCCTGTCGCCGGACGACCGGCGATCAGCCGCCGGTCGGCGGCCGGAAACCGGGCGGGCTAGCGGACGCCGTCGCCCCGGTCCCGGCTTCCGGCCTTCGCCAGACCTCGGGCGATCATGTAACCGACCGTGAGAACGGTGATGTACTTGATGGCGTGCTCCGCCCCGAAGGGGTCACCGTAACCGCGCGAGTCACCGCCGACCACGAAGGCCGTGATCACGATCGCGACCAGGATGACGACGTAGGCGATGAACTCGGTGGTCTGGAACGCCGGTTTCGTCTCACCGGACAACCCGCGAGAGCCGGCGCTCCGCGACCGATCACCTGGCTGGCCTCCGACGGGTGATGTCATCGTCCTCACTCCTTGCTTATGAATAATTACGTATAGTTACTATACATCGACCAATTCCCCCCTTTTTGAAGCCACAAACGCCGCACCAGCCGCCTACGCGCCACCCGTCCCCCGCGGCGACCCGGGCGGGGCGGGAAGGACGCGCCGGTCACCCGCCGCCCTCCCCCGGCGTCACCGGCGAACGGCCCCGGGGCGGCGTACCCCGGCCCGTCCGGCGGCAGGCCGTGCGTTTCCTGACATCTGCCGGCAACACCGGACTCCCGGCGTGAACGACCGGTCACCGGATCGGTGGTGACCAGCAAAGACAATCCCCGCGCTCGGCGTACGTCCGGCGCCGGGCTAGCCCTACCGGTATACCTGGCAATGAAGATTGGACAGGAGCGTCTCGCGACCGCACGATGGCGGGTGTGACCTATGCCAAACTCGCGACCAGACCGCGGCTCGCCCCCGCGAGACGGGTATGATCATCAAAATCCGGGAGCCACCCGGGCCGCAGATGCCAAAGATCGATAAAATTCGGGTATATACGGCTGGGATTGGAACTGCCAGGAGGCCCCCATGCAGGTCAAGAAGATCCTCACCTACCTCGCGGTAGCTTTCGTGGTCTTCTATCTGTTCACCAAACCCGCCGAAGCGGCGAATGCGGTCAACGGAGTCTTCGACGGGATCATCAGGGGAGCAGACCAGTTGGCTCTGTTCTTCACCCGAGTGCTCACCTAACCGCCCGGCGGGGTCCCCCCGCCCGAACCGCGTCACCCGCGTTCCCGGCTGACCCACAGGGGAGCGCGCACCCGCGTCGAACGCCATGCCGTCGGCCCCGCCGATCCCGGAAACGTATCGCGGCGATCACCGGAAGCCGCCACGACACCCCCGTACCCGCGAACCAGCCACGAGGTCACCCCCGCGCCCCGCCGCCCGAAGTCGCGCGGCCCCGCCGTACAGCGTGGTACGGAATGCCGTACAGAGTGGTACGGAACCAGGGCGGTACGGACCACACCCAGGTGACATGACACGGAGACCACCCGTACGGCGAACGTCCTGACCCGATCATGGATGACCGCGGAAGACATCACGGCACTCCCTTGATGATCTTTCCGGCACCCTGGGGGAAGTCCGTTTCTCGTACGGGGGGATCGTTCATGCGTGGCAAGCGGGGTTTCCCCGGAATCGGGGCCGTCGTCGCCGGAGCCGTCGTGTGCGGCGTGCTGGCGACCCCACGGGTCGCCCTCGCGATCCCGGTACCGGACCCGCCTCCGGCTCCGTCACCCGTCCAGGTACCGGCACCCGTCCAGGCCCCGGTCCAGGCTCCCGTCCCGGCGCCGGTGCAGGCCTCCGTACGGACATCGATCGGCGGCGGGACCGGGCGGCCCCTCGCGGGAGGCTCCTCGTCCCTCTCGGCCCACCCGTCCCTCGGCCACTTCGGCGCTCCCGTCGACCGGCCGCTGCGAGGAAGGATCACGCTGGCCGGCCCGACCGGCGAGACGATCGCCTTCAGGCTGGTCAACCCCGCCCTCCTGCCCGCCGGGATCACGCTCGACGCCGACGGCCTGCTCGGCGGCGCCTCCCGGGTACCCGGCACCTGGACGGTCCCGATCGAGGCGTGCGTCGCCTCCGGCGGCTGCGCCACCGGCACGGTGACGATCACCATCACCTGCGAGTGCGCCCGCTCGCCCTCCCCTGCTCCCTCCCTCGCCGGTGTGCCCTGCTCCGACGGCGGCTCCGGCGGTGACGTGACCACCGCATGACCGCGGGCGGAATCTCGCGACCGCCCCGGACCGCTCCCGGGGCGAGCGCCCCGGGGTGCTTCCCCTCCCCCCGAGGACGTGTTACGCAGGAGGCATGGAAGATCAGCAGGCCATGACCGGCCCCCACCCGCTCGACACCGCCGCGGCGCGTCGCGTCGTCGAACGCGCCGACACCGAGGGCGCCGAGCTGGTCCGCTTCCTGTACGCCGACCACGGCGGCGTGATCAGGGGCAAGGCCACCTCCCGCTCCCGGCTGGCGGAGCGGCTCCACACCGGCATCGGGCACACCGTGGCGATGATGGCGATGAACATGCTCGACGAACTCCAGGACGTCGAGGGCCTCGGCCCGGTGGGAGAGGTCCGTCTCGTCCCCGATCCGGCCACGTTCGTCCACCTGCCCTACGCTCCCGGCGCCGCGGCCATGCTGGCGGACCTGCGCCAGGTCGACGGCTCCGCCTGGCCCGTCTGCCCGCGCACCTTCCTGCGCGAGGCCGTCGCCGCCCTGGCCGCCGAGGGGCACGCCCTCGTCGCCGCCTTCGAACCCGAGTTCACCCTGGGCCGCCGCGAACCCGACCCCGCGGGCGGCCTGGACCGGCTGGTCCCCGCCGACGACAGCCTGTGTTACTCCACCGCCGGCTTCAACCGGCTCCACGACTACACGATGACCCTGCTCCACGCCCTGGAGAGCCAGGGCCTGCGGCCCGAGCACTACCATCCCGAACTCGGCCACGGCCAGCACGAACTGTCGATCCACCACGCCCCCGCCCTCCAGGCCGCCGACAACCACGTGATCTACCGCGAGACGGTCAGGGGCGTCGCCGCGCGCATGTCGATGTGGGCCTCCCTCGCCCCCAAGCCCCTCGCCGGCCAGCCGGGCAACGGCGCCCACCTCCACGTCTCCCTCTGGGACCCCGGACTCCGGGTCAACGCCTTCGGCGACCCCTCGGACCGCTACGGCATGTCGGCCGCCGCCTATCGCTTCATCGGCGGCCTGGTCGCCCACCTCCCGGCACTCACCGCGCTGACCTGCGGATCGGTGAACAGCTTCCGGCGCCTGACACCGAGGTCGTGGTCGAGCGCGTACGCCTGCTACGGCATGGACAACCGTGAGGCGGCGGTGCGGATCTGCTCCCCCACCGGACGCGACGCCGCGGCGTCCGCCAACCTGGAGCTCAAGCCCTCCGACTCCTCGGCCAACCCCTACCTGTCGCTGGGCGCCGTCATCCACGCGGGCCTGGACGGCATCCGCCGCGGCCTCGACCCCGGCGACCCCGTCAACGTCGACCCCGCCACCCTCCCCGCCGGACGCGTCCGCCGCCTCCCGGCCTCCCTGGACGAGGCCCTGGACGCCCTGGAGGCCGACGACGTCCTCATGAACGCCCTCGGCCCCCTGCGCGCCTCCGCCTACCTGGCCGTCAAACGCTCCGAGGCCAGGTCCTTCGCCGCCCAGAACGCCGCCTACGAGCTGTTCCACCACTCCCGGGTCTTCTAAATCCTTAAGCCCTAATATCGCCGTACATCCCCGCATATATGGGAGTGCGCGATAAAAAGCAGAACCGGAACGGCCCTGGTACTCGTCCTCCTGCTCGGCGGATGTGGCTTCGGAGACGGGCGGGACGCTTCCCCGGTCCCGTACGTGACACCGTCGGCGCTGCTCCCCGAGCCGCCGCCACCGGCGCCGTCACCGTCGCCGTCACTGACCCCCCCGGCGACGTCAACGGCGACGGCTTCGCGGCGGGGGGAACGGGCTGCGGCGCGGCGGGAGGACGATCCGCCGGCTCGGACCGGCCACGGACCCGGCCGGCCGGAAGCTGCGCCCCGACGACCGCCCGGCGTTTCCCCGGACATCGGCCGACTACGACGGCGACGGACGGGACGAACTGGCGCTGACCTGGTCCCCCGTCAACCATGCTCGTCTGAGCCCAGTCCTGCGCTCCTTTACCGTAGGGACACTTCAGCTACGGCGACCAACCCTCGAATCAGCCCGTACAGAGGCTTCAGCGCGGGAACGTCTCCTGTGCGGTCGGAAACGGAGCGACTACGGCCCGCATCCCCGTAGGAGGGAACCGCCGCAGCGCGAACCCCGCCCCGGAGCACCGGCACAGGTCGGACGTGAGCGGTTCTCCCCCAGCCGCACCGGGTCGTTGGCGGTCACGGGGTCGAACTCCGGCACGGCGGCGAGCACGAAAAGACCTGACACGCAGAAACCGCACCGCAAGACACGCTCAACCACGAAACACCGCGACACACGCTCAAGCGCGAAACAGGCAAGACACCCTCAACCGCGAAGCATCCCGGAAGCCGCTCGGCGTACCCCCAAGGATCATCACCCTCTGGCGGTGAAGACGATCTCCACTCTCCGGTTCTTGGCCCGGTTCTCCTCCAGCGGCCGCCCCTGGACGACGTTGGGCACCCGGGGCCGCCTCTCGCCGAAGCCCGCGACCTGGAAGACCACCCCCGTCAACGTCCCCTGGAGGGACTGCCGCACGGCCTGCGCCCGCCTGAGCGACAGCGCGGTGTTGTAGGCGTCGTCGCCCTGGTCGTCGGTGTGCCCCTCGATCCTGACCGTCCCGCCCGCGGAGTCCGCCCGGACCTTCGCGGCGACCCGCCCCAGCCGCTGCCGCGCCCGCGGTGTCAGCACGGCCCTGTCGAGGGCGAACAGCACGTCGCCGGCGATCGCCACGGTGACCTGCTCGCCCTGCCGCGCCTCGCTCTCGGCGCCGTCGAGCGACTCCACCTCGGCGACGACGTCCTCGACGGGGGCGACGACGTCCTCCACCCCGGCCGTGATGTCGCCTCCCGGATCCGCCCACGCGGCCGTCGCGGGGCCAGCGGCCAGGGCGAGCCCGAGTGCCAGGGCCGTGAGGCGTTCAGGAGATCGGGACATCGGTGAACACACCCAGCACCTTGAGGTCCACATTGATCTTCGTGACGTCCGGCGGAGGAGCGGCGAACGTGGCGTGCAGGGACAGCACCTCACCGGCCTCGGTGAACACGTCGTACTCGGAGCACAGGCACTTGGCCTTCGGGTACCTCCCGGTGCGCGCGACGACGTACCGCTTGCCGTTGACCGGGTCGACCAGGCTGACCCCGGCCACGGTCAGGCCGAGACCGCCCGGGGTGTCGCCCATGTCGCTGTTCATCTGCCACCGCTCGTCACCGTTGTTGGTGACCGTCCAGGTCAGCGTGGAGAGCCGGCCCTGGCGCCGGATGCCGGTGATCTCCACGGTCAGGTCGGCGCCACTCGCCTTGACCTTCTTGCGGGCGATCACCCGCTCGCTCTCGGCGGGCGCGTCCGCCTGCCCGGAGGGCTCGGCGGGATCGCCGGCCCCCGTCGTCGCCGTGGCCTCCGTCGGCTTCGCGGTGTCAACGGGGTCCGCGACCTCCAGCGTCGTCGTCACCCGCTCCTCCCCGCCGCCCCCCTGCTGCCCGGGAAGCATCCCGCAGCCGCTCAACGTGGCCGCCAGCACCACCGCGACCGCCCCCGGTGTGAACCCTCTTCGCATCTCGTCCTTCTCCGCCCGTCGTGGATCGCATCGAGCCCGACCGTACGCGGGCCACCTTCAGGACTCGCATAGCGCGCTATACGCGCAGGCCACGGCGCCGCGACGCCTCACGGGCGAGCTCTTCGGCCTCGGTGAGGCCGTGCCGGTCACCAAGAGCGTCAAACTCTCCCACAGCGTCCGATACGGCATCAACCGCCTCAGCCACCTCATCGAGATCCAGCAGGGCCGCCGCCAGGGTCAGCAGCGCCCGCGCGACGCCCCGGCGGTCCGCGTACTCGCGGAACGTCCCCAGCGCCTCCTCCGCGGCCCCGCGGGCGGCGTCGGGCCGTCCCTCGGCCAGGGCCACCCTGGCGATGAGCACCAGTCCCGCGGCCTCGGGGAGCCGGTCCCCCAGGCGCCTGGCCAGACCGAGACCGCGTTCGGCCCGCTCGCGCGCCTCCGAGGGACGTTTCCGGTCGAGGTGGAGCCCGGCGAGGTCGAGCGAGACGGCCGCCTCGCCGCGCGGATCGCCCAGTTCGCGGTAGGCCGCGAGGCTCCCGTGCAGCAGGTCCTCGGCCTGCCGCGCCCCGCCGAGCGCGCGCAGCGCGTCGGCCCTGCCGCGCCGGTCTCCCGCCGCCGAGAACGCGGCCAGGCAGGCCACGAAGCAGGCCTCCGCCTCCGGGAGCCGTCCCTGGGCGAGGCGTACCAGGCCGAGCCGGTGGCGGGTACGGGGCACCTCGTGCGCCTCCGCCAGCGGAAGCGCACGCCGCAGGAGGTCGGCGGCCTCCTCCAGACGGCCCTCCGTACGGTGCAGGTCGGCCAGGGAGCGCAGCAGCAGCGCCTCGCCGTGGCGGTGGCCGGTGCGCCGCGCGGCCCGCAGGCCGAGCCGCACGACCGCGTGCCAGTCCTCGCGGTGCGCGCCCAGTTCGAGGAACGGGGTCAGGTAGAAGGCCAGCCGCCAGGTCGCCTCGTCCAGGCCGGCCCGCTGGAGGTCGGCGACGGTCGCGACGAGGAAGCCCCGTTCGGCGGCGAGCCAGCGGGCCGACTCCCGCAGCCGCGCGGTGTCCAGGTCCGCGGCCTGCTCCGCCGTACGGGCCACGGTCCGGCCGGAGCCCGGTTCGGCGGGCAGGAGCAGTGCCCTGGCGCGCCGGGCGCGGTCGAGGATCTCCCCGGCGGCCGCGGCGAGGACCCGGGCGGGCGGCCCCTCCTCCGCGGCCAGCCGCTCGGCGGCGTAGAGCCTGGTCAGGTCATGCCAGTCGTACCTCTCCTGGCCGCTCGCGTCGAGCCCGCGTGCCCGCAGCAGACCCGCCTCGGCCAGCGCCTCCAGCAAACGACCGGCGGACTCCCCGAGAACGGCGGTGGCCGCCCACGGGGCGACGTGCGGCGCGGACAGCGCGCCGAGACGGCGCAGCAGCAGCCGTTCCCGCTCCGAGAGCGCGCGGTAGCCGAGCGCCAGGCTGCCGCGCACGGCCAGGTCCCCCGCGCTGAGCTCGTCGAGGCGGCCGCGCTCGTCCTCCAGACGTCCCGCCAGGTGCTCCAGCGTCCAGCTCGGCCGCCGCGCGAGCCTGGAACCGGCGATCCTCAGCGCCAGCGGCAGCCCCCCGCACAGCGTCGCGATCCGCGCGGCCGCCCGCGGCTCGGCCCGCACCCGCCGCTCCCCCGCCACCCGCGCCAGCATCTCCACGGACTCGTCCGCGTCGAACACGCCGAGCTCGAAGGCGCGCGCCGCCTCCAGGCCGGACAGCGGCGAGCGGCTGGTCACCAGCGTCATGCAGCCGGGCCCCGCGGGCAGCAGCGGGCGCACCTGAGCCTCGTCGGCCGCGTCGTCCAGCACCACCAGCAGCCGCCGGCCGCTCACCATGCTGCGGTAGAGGCGCGTCCGCTCGGCCAGGCCGGGCGGCACCGCCCCCTCCGGGCAGCCGAGCGAGCGCAGCAGGTCCTCCAGCACCGCGCCCGGCGTCCTGGCACCGAGCGAGGCGTGCAGCCGCCCGCCGGGAAAGTCGAGCCCGGCGGCCGCGTGAACCGCCAGCGCGGACTTGCCCGTCCCCGCGGGACCGTGCAGCACCAGGTGGACGGGCGCGGTCCCGGCGACGGGCACGGACCGGCGGATCCACTCCAGCGCGTGCTCGCGCCCGGTGAAGTCGGCGACGTCGGGCGGTGTCTCGTTCGGCACGGCCCGCGCGGGAGCGCCCCCCGCCGGTTCGTTCGGCAGGGCCCGCGCGGAAGCGCCCCCCGCCAGCACGCGCTCGTGCGCCTCCCGCAGCTCGGGACCCGGCTCGAGGCCGAGCTCCCCGACGAGCAGCCGCCGCGCCTCCCGGTAGGCGCCCAACGCCTCCGACCTGCGCCCCGCCTGACCGAGCGCGAGGACGAGCTGCGCCCACGCCCGCTCCCGCAGGGGGTGCGAGGCCACGAGCGCGCGCAGCTCCCCCGTCACCTCGGCGCCGCGGCCGAGCGCCACGTCCAGCTCGACGCGCTCCTCGAGAGCGGTCAGCCGCAGCTCCTCCAGCGGCAGGGCGTACGCCCGCCGCAGTTCGGCCGAGTCGACATCGGCCAGCGCGGGCCCCCGCCACAGTGCCAGGGCGGCGCGCAGGCCGTCGGCCGCCTCGGCGGTCCTGCCCGCGTCCCTGGCCCGCCGGCCCGCGCTCACCAGGCGCTCGAACCTGTGCGCGTCCACCTCGTCGGGATCGACGTCGAGGAGGTAGCCGCCGGGCACGGTGCGGATCCCGCCGACCACCTTGCGCAGTGCGCTGACGTACACCCGCAGCACCGGTTCCGCCGAGGCGGGCGGCTCCTCGCCCCACACCTCGGCGATCAGCCGGTCGACGGTCAGCGTGCGTCCCGGCCTCAGCGACAGGGCGGCCAGGAGCGTGCGGTGCTTGGCGGGGCCGGGCGTCAGGTCACGTTCCCCCTCGACGACCCGCAGTGTTCCCAGCACGCCGAACCGCACGTTCATCCCTCCGCCGGGCGGACCTCGAACGTGTGGAACCCGACCCGGACGGGCGTGGCCGCGTCCGGCGCCGCGTAGACGCCGGTGGCCCCCGGGCCGTAGGGGTCCTCCGCGTCGGCGGCCTCCCCCACCGGCTCCTCGTTGAGCCACATGCCGAGGACGACCCGCTCACCCCGCTGCGCGCACCGGGCGACGACACGGTTGTCGGCCGCCTTCCCCATCCGCACCGGTCCGTGCAGGACGACGCCCCGCCCGCCGCGCCGCTTGACGATCGAGGCCTCGCCCGAGGCGGTCACCGCGAACTCGTAGCGGTCGCCGGTGCCCACGTCGCCGCGGCACCACACGCCGAACTCCCCCGAGCCCCCCTCCAGCCGCATTCTGGAGCTGACCACGACGCCCCCGGCCGACCCCTCGGAGAAGGGGGCCGACTTCCACAGCCGCCACCCGGGGTTGGCGGTCAGCCGGTAGGTCTCGCCGTCCAGCCGTGCCCTGCCGCCGTCGGACGCGCCGACGGCCCAGGAGTCGGCGAAGCCGGCCCGGTAGGACGACGCGGACGTGCCGAGACCGGCGTAGAACGTCCATCCGCCCGCCAGGACCGCGACGAGCGCGGCGGCACCCGCGATCCACGGCCACCGCCGCCTCCCGGTCGCCGCGCCGGCCCCGGCGGGTCTCCCGGGCACGCCCGGCTCCCCGGGCGGGGCCGGTTCCCCGGGCGGGGCCGGTTCCCCGGGCACAGCCGGTCCGCCTGGCGCGCCCTCTTTGCCGCCCCCGCCTTCGTCTCCGCCGCCGGTCCAGGCGCGCTCGACGGCCTGACTGGCCGTCGCCGGGGTCGGCCTGCCGCCGACCAGCTCGTCCAGCAGCCGCTGCGCGCTCGGCCGGCGCGCGGGGTCCTTGGCCATGGCCCCCTCGACGACGGCACGCACGCGCTCGTCGAGACCCTCGAGGTTCGGTCCCTCGTTGACGATCCGGTAGAGGACCTCGGACGGCGCGCCGCCGCCGAACGGCAACCGTCCCGTGCCGGCGAACGCGATCACCCCGCCCCACGCGTAGACGTCGGCCGCGGGCGTCAGCGGCTCGCCGCGCACCTGCTCGGGCGCCATGAACGCCGGCGTGCCCAGGATCGTCTGGCTGGCCAGGCTCTGGGTGTCGACGAGTTGCGCGATGCCGAAGTCGATCACGCGCGGGCCGAGGGGCGACAGCAGCACGTTCGACGGTTTCAGGTCGCGGTGGATCACTCCCGCTCCGTGGATCGCGTGGAGCGCGGTGGCGATCCCGACCGCGAGCGCCTCCAGGTTGGCACCGGTCAGCGGCCCCTGCTCGCGTACGGCCTGCGCCAGGTCGGGTCCCCTGACGTACTCGGTGACGAGGTAGGCGACGCCGTCCTCGACCCCGGCGTCGAGCACGGGAGCGGTGCAGAACCTGGCCACCCTGCGCGCCGCCGCGACCTCGCGGTCGAAACGCCGCCGGAAGGCCGGGTCGCGGGCCAGCTGCGGATGAATCACCTTCACCGCGGCCAGGCCCCCCGTCGGGGTCGTGGCGAGGTGCACCACGCCCATGCCGCCCTGGCCCAGCTCACGCCTGAGCACGTAGCCGCCGATCATGTTCACCGGAGCCACCTTATGCCGTCAAATCCGCGCACACTGGCATTTTGTACGCCAAAGAGCTCAGCCCCGAACTCCTTCCCCCGGGGGCGCTTCGGCTACGGCGACCAGCCCTCGAACCACCCCGCACGAAGGCTTCAGCGCGGGAACGCGTCCTGGGCCGCCGGAAACGAAGCGGCTACGGCCCGCACCCCCGCAGGACGGAACCGCCGTGCGCGGAGGCGGGCCGGTGTTCCGGGCGGCTTGAAAGAAGCCCGCAACCGGTGCGCCCGAGCAGGCCGAAGGCCGAGATCACCAGACGTCGGCCACGACGGCCGCCCGGAGCACCGGCCCGCCGCAGCGCGAACCACACCCGCTCCGAGCTCCGCCCCCGGTACCGCCGCCACCCTGCCCGGCCCCGTCCCCCTGACGATCGACCCCGGAACCCTCGCCTGAAAGGCGGTGCGTCACGTTCCCGCCGCGCGCAGGCCGATCACGTGCGGGGCGCGTCGGGGTAGCGGGCCCATAGAGGGGTGCGCCACTGCTGGTGGTTGTCCGTGCGATCGCAGGCCCGGAGGGTGAGTTCCGTTCCAGCCTCGTGCGACTCGCCCTCCACCCGGAGGCAGCGGCCGGTCAGGCGATGCCTGATCTCCCAGTACTGCCACTCGCGCCTGGTGTCCCGCGCGCCGAAGTCCCAGATCGCGTCGGCCGGAGGGTCCCCTCTCGGGCAGATCGGCCGCCGGACGACCCCCGCCGCGTCGCCGCCCGCCTGGGGGACCACGCAGCCGGACCCGTTGCGGATCACGTACGTCCCCGGCCCCGGGGAGACCTCCTGGTAGGTGAACGCCTGGTTGGACTCGCCGTGGCAGTCCCAGCGCAGGAGCCGGCCGCCGGTGAAGGGAACGTCGACGCAGTCCCCGTTCTGGGCGCTGGCGATCGCGCTGCCCGTGCCGGGCGGCAGGCCCTTGGTGATCTGCCAGTACTGGCCGGCCCGGCCGGAACAGTTCCGCAGGACCAGTGCGACCCCGGGATCGCGGACCGCCTGCTCGATGTCGATACAGAGTTCACCGCCGTAGGAGGCGATCCTGCCCTGTGAGGTGCCGTCGATCAGACGCCACAGTTGCCCGTCAGAGGCTTCGTCGCACAGGGAGTTGGTGAGATAGGAGGACTGGCGGGGGAGCCTGGCATCCACGTCCAGGCAGAGCCTCGATTCGACGTTGACGATCCGGTGGTGCAGGATCCCCTCGTGCCGGACGGGCTGAAGATCCCAGCTGCGTTCGGGTTTCGGCTCCTTGTAGGCCAGTGACTCGCCGATCCGGACCCGCTTCACCGACTCGCCGCCGTAGACCATGGGCTGTCCCACCGCGAACCGGGAGACGACCGTGACCCCCCGCGCCTCGAAGTCGGGCGCGGACAGCGACCGGGACACGGCGACCGCACCCCCCAGCGTGACCGCCACCGCCCCGGCGACACAGAGCACGACGGCGCCCTGCCGCGACACACCGAACGACACGGGCACCACCGCCCCCGCCTCCGGACCCGCCCCCGCCTCAGGGCCGGCCCGATCCCGCTCCTGCCACCAGGCCAGGACTCCGGCCAGGATCAGCGCGCAGAGGAAGAACCCGACCCGGAACTCGACGTCACCGGTCGTCCAGTTGACGAACAGGTCGCCCAAAGTAATAACAAGCGCGCATTTCCCGATATTGAGAAAGCGTCGATCCCATACGAATCCTCTCTTCTTTCTGGAATCCGCTGGAACAGGCATATATACTCGCACCTGACATCATTAGCCGAGAAATCTGGACGTCCGAGAAATCGCCGGAGACAACATCACCCGGCCGAGGCCGTCACCATTCCGGCACAGCACACGATACGCCGCCCCGCCTCGCCCCGACCGGCGGTTCCGCAACGCCGACCAGGCCGAGCCCGGCCATCGCGTACCGCCAAGGCGCTCGACCACGCGGAAGCGGACCACGCCACACGGCGCCCCGAGACAGACGAGGTCGCGGGCGAGACATAAAGCCACCCGCAGAACGCACTCGCCGAACGTCGCCCATGAACCCGCTGTAACGCCGGCAAATCATCAGGCGTACAGATCCGGTACGGTCGGCAACACCGCCGTCAGACCGGATCGCGCCGATTCCCGCGTTTCCCTCCGAGCGAAGGAGCACGCTGTGCCCGAAACCCCCCAGGAGATCTTCGAGCGGTACGTCCGGGCCGGAGCCATGACCCGGAACGCCGCGGCACTGGCCGAGCTGTTCACCGTGGACGGCGTCATCGAGGCGCCGCTCGTCCCGGCCGGCCATCCCTATCCCAGGCGCCTTGAGGGGCGCGAGGAGATCCGCGAGGCGATGGCCGCGTACTACAAGCGGCCGGTGCGCACCGACCGCACGTTGAACGTGGCCGGGAGTCGGTACGCGCTGCACACCACCACCGACCCCGACGTGTTCGTCGCCGAGATCGACACCGCCTTCGACGGAAGCGCCGGGCCCACGACCATGTCGCTGGTGCAGATCTTCCGCCTCCGTGACGGGAAGATCGCTCTGCTACGCGACTACTTCGCACCCGAGGAAGTGGAGTGAGGGCATCCGCGACACTCGACGACGTCAGCGAACCGGATGCCCCGCCCCCCGCAGCGCGTCCTTGACGTCACCGATCTTGAGCTGCCCGAAGTGGAACACCGACGCCGCCAGCACCGCGTCCGCCCCCGCCTCGACCGCGGGAGGGAAGTCCTCGACGGAACCGGCCCCGCCGCTGGCGATGACCGGAACCGACACCGCGGCACGCACGGCCCGGATCATCTCCAGGTCGTAGCCGTCGCGGGTGCCGTCACCGTCCATGGAGTTGAGCAGGATCTCGCCGACCCCGAGTTCCTCGCCCCGGCGAGCCCACTCCACCGCGTCGATGCCGGTGCCCCGGCGGCCGCCGTGCGTGGTCACCTCGAAACCGGACGGCGTCGGCGGCCCGTCGACGACCCGGCGGGCGTCCACCGACAGCACGATGCACTGCGCCCCGTACCGCCGCGACGCCTCGGTCAGCAACTCGGGCCGGGTGATCGCCGCCGTGTTCAGGCCCACCTTGTCGGCACCGGCCCGCAGCAGCCTGTCGACGTCCTCGACCGAGCGCACCCCTCCGCCCACGGTCAGCGGGATGAACACCTGCTCGGCCGTCCGGCTGACCACGTCGTACATCGTCGACCGGTCGGAGCTGGAGGCCGTGATGTCCAGGAACGTCAGCTCGTCGGCCCCCTCCGCGTCGTAGCGGCGGGCCAGCTCGACCGGGTCGCCCGCGTCGCGGAGGTTCTCGAAGTTGACGCCCTTGACCACCCGCCCGGCGTCCACGTCCAGGCAGGGAATCACTCGTACCGCGACAGTCATCTGCAACCCCTCAGGAACTCACGGCGGCGAGGGCGTCTTCGAGGGTGAAGGCCTGCGCGTACAGGGCCTTGCCCACGATGGCCCCCTCGACGCCGATCGGGACCAGCGAGGCCAGGGCGCGCAGGTCGTCCAGGGACGAGACGCCGCCGCTGGCGACCACCGGCTTGTCGGTGCGGGAGCAGACCTCGCGGAGCAGGTCGAGGTTGGGGCCGCGCAGCGTGCCGTCCTTGGTGACGTCGGTGACGACGTAGCGGGGACAGCCGTCGCCCTCCAGGCGGGCGAGGACCTCCCACAGGTCGCCGCCCTCCTGGGTCCAGCCGCGGGCGGCCAGGGTCGTCCCCCGCACGTCCAGCCCGATCGCGATCCGGTCACCGTACTCAGCGATGATCTTGGAGCACCAGGAGGGGTTCTCCAGCGCCGCGGTGCCGATGTTCACCCGGCGGCAGCCGGTGGCCAGCGCGATCTCCAGGGAGGCGTCGTCACGGATGCCGCCGGACATCTCCACGTTGACGTCGAGCGCGCCGACCACGGTGGCGAGCAGCTCGCGGTTGCTGCCCCGGCCGAAGGCCGCGTCGAGGTCGACCAGATGGATCCACTCGGCACCGGCCTCCTGCCAGGCGAGTGCCGCGGACAGGGGGTCGCCGTACGACGTCTCGGTGCCGGCCGCGCCCTGAACCAGGCGGACCGCCTGGCCGTCGGCGACGTCCACGGCGGGGAGCAGCTCAAGCGACATCGGTTCAAGACCTCCGGTCGAAGACAAGGGTGAGAAAAAGCGGTACGAACAGCAAAGAGATAACGAAAGCCCCGAACCGGGCCGCCCACGAGGACCACAGCAGCCAGACGATCACCTGGACGATCAGGAACAGCACCGCCGCGACACCGTTCTGCGTCCGGCGGCGGCGGGCCATGATGCCGCCCTGGGACACGATGCGGACGGGCCTGCCCGGCAGCAGCGCGACCACCCTGCCGACCCGCTCGCGCCGGCGCGCCAGCCGCGCCTCCCGCTCGGCGCGCAGAGCCGCCTGGCGCGCCTGCTCGGCCTCCCGCTCGGCCCTGCGCCTGGCCCGCTCCTTGCTCATGGGGAACCCACCGGGCGCACCGGAAACCCGAACGAGACCCCGGCCGGACCCCCGGCCGGAAACCCACCCGCGGCCCGCGAGATCACGTGACGGTCCCGAGCCAGTTCGTGAGCAGCTGCGCTCCGGCGTCGCCCGACTTCTCCGGGTGGAACTGGGTGGCCGCCAGCGGGCCGTTCTCCACCGCCGCGACGAACGGCACACCGTGCTCGGACCAGGTGACCAGCGGATCGGCGAAACCCGGTCCCGCCTGGAGCTCCCAGGAGCGCACGCCGTACGAGTGCACGAAGTAGAAGCGCGTGCCGGCGTCGAGCCCGGCGAACAACACGGTCTCGGCGGGCGCCTTGACCGTGTTCCAGCCCATGTGGGGCAGGACCGGAGCCTCCAGGCGCTCCACCGTGCCCGGCCACTCCCCGCAGCCCTCGGTCGTGACGCCGTGCTCGACGCCCGTCTCGAAGAGGATCTGCATGCCGACGCAGATGCCGAGGACCGGCCGCCCGGCCGACAGGCGCCGCGCGATGATCCGCTCGCCGCGCACGGCGCGCAGCCCCGCCATGCACGCGGCGAACGCCCCCACACCCGGCACGACGAGGCCGTCGGCCTCCATCGCGGCCTCGTAGTCGGCCGTCACCGTGACCTCCGCGCCGACCCGGGCCAGCGCGCGCTCCGCCGAGCGGAGATTGCCCGAGCCGTAGTCGAGAACGGTTACCTTCTTCTTCACCACCAGAGCACCGCCGCCGTGGTCGCCAGGGCCGCGAGGGCGGCGAGCAGCAGCGCGCCCTTCCTCAGACCCTGTTTGAGGAATGAGACGATCCCGCCGACGAGGAACAGGGCCACGAAGGCCATCGCGACGGCCGTCCAGTTGTCACTCACCGGCGCGTCCTCCTCCCCGCGCGGGAAACGGTCACAGCACGGGAAACGGTCACAGCACGCCCTTCGTGCTGGGCACCCCGGTGGCACGCGGGTCGCGCTCCGAGGCCGCCCGCAACGCCCTGGCCAGGGCCTTGAACTGCGCCTCCACGATGTGGTGGGCGTTGCGGCCGTACGGGACGCGCACGTGCAGGCAGATGGCGGCCTGGGCGACGAACGACTCCAGGATGTGCCTGGTCATCGTCGTGTCGTACTCCGGGCCGATCATGGGAGCCATGCCCTCGGGCTCGCTGTGCACCAGGTAGGGGCGCCCCGACAGGTCGACCGTGACCTCCGCGAGCGACTCGTCCAGCGGGCAGGACGCGTTGCCGAACCTCCGCAGCCCCGACTTGTCGCCCAGAGCCTCGCGGAACGCCGCTCCCAGCGCGAGCGAGGTGTCCTCGATCGTGTGGTGGGCGTCGATGTGCAGGTCGCCCTCGGTCTTCACCGTCAGGTCGAACAGGCCGTGCTTGCCGAGCTGGTTCAGCATGTGGTCGAAGAACCCGACACCGGTGGACACCTCGACGTTCCCGGTGCCGTCGAGGTCGACCTCGACCAGCACCGAGGTCTCCTTGGTGACACGCTCGACGCGACCGCGACGCGGCGCGGTCTCGATACCGGCGCCGCCGGTGATGCTGCTCACAGGATCTCCTCCAGGGCGGCGCGGAACGCCGCCATCTCCTCGGGGGTACCGATCGAAACTCTCAGCCACTCGGGCGGTCCCACCTCGCGGATCAGCACCCCGCGATCCAGCAGGCCCTGCCACACCGCGTGCCGGTCCTCGAAGAGCCCGAACAGCACGAAGTTGGCGTCCGAGTCGGCGACCGTCAGCCCCCGGCCGCGCAGCCACTCCACCGTGGCGTCCCGCTCGGCCCGCAGCGCGTCGACCGCGCCGAGCAACTCGGCGCCGTGGGCGAGCGCGACCCGCGCCGCCGTCTGGGTGAGCGTGGACAGGTGGTACGGCAGCCGGACCAGCAGCAGCGCCTCGATCACCGCCGGATGGGCGGCCAGGTAGCCGAGCCGGGTCCCGGCCATGGCGAACGCCTTGGACATCGTCCGCGTGACGATCAGCCGGGGGTTGTCCGGCAGCAGGGTCAGCGCCGACGGCGTGCCGGTGCGGGCGAACTCGAAGTAGGCCTCGTCCACCACCACCATGCCCGGCGCCGCCTCGACGATCCTGGCGATCACCGCCGGGTCCAGGGCGGTGCCGGTCGGGTTGTTGGGCGACGTTAGGAAGACGACGTCGGGCCGGTGCTCCTCGATCGCGGCGACGGCCTTGTCCGGGTCGATCCCGAAGTCGTCCTCGCGCGCCCCGGAGATCCACTCGGTCGAGGCGCCGGTGGTGATGATCGGGTGCATCGAGTAGGAGGGCTCGAAGCCCATCGCGACGCGGCCGTGGCCGCCGAAGGCCTGCAGGATCTGCTGGAGCACCTCGTTGGAGCCGTTGGCCGCCCAGACCCGCTCCACGGCCAGGCCGTGCCCCAGATACGCGGCCAGCTCCCCGCGCAGGGCGAGCGCGTCGCGGTCGGGGTAGCGGTTGAGCTCGCCCGCCTGGGCGCGTACGGCCTCGGCCAGGCCGGCGACCAGGGACGCGGAGGGCCCGTAGGGGTTCTCGTTGGTGTTGAGCCTGACCGGGACGTCGATCTGGGGGGCACCGTACGGCGTGCGCCCCCGAAGGTCGTCGCGGATCGGCAGGTCTTCGAGCCTCACGAGGGAATCTCCCAGTCGAATCGCGCGCGGATCGCCGCGCGCCCGGTGAGCACGGGCCGGGAGGTCCTCACGAGGGCACCTCCCAGTCGAATCGCGCGCGGATCGCCGCGCGCCCGGTGAGCACGGGCCGGGAGGTCCTCACGAGGGCACCTCCCAGTCGAATCGCGCGCGGATCGCCGCGCGCCCGGTGAGCACGGGCCGGGAGGTCCTCACGAGGGCACCTCCCAGTCGAATCGCGCGCGGATCGCCGCGCCGTGCGCCGGGAGGTCCTCGGTGTCGGCCAGCACGCACACGTGGGCGGCGGCACCGGCGAGGGCCTCGCGGCTGTAGTCGACGACGTGGATGCCGCGCAGGAACGTCTGCACCGACAGTCCCGAGGAGTGGCAGGCGCAGCCGCCGGTGGGCAGCACGTGGTTGGAGCCGGCCATGTAGTCGCCCAGCGAGACCGGCGCGTAGGAGCCGACGAAGATCGCTCCGGCGTTGCGCACCCGGGCGGCGAGCGCGTGCGCCCCGGCGGCGTGGATCTCCAGGTGCTCGGCGGCGTACGCGTCGACGACGCGCAGCCCGGCCTCCATGTCGTCGACCAGCAGGATGCCCGACTGGCGCCCCGACAGGGCCTCGGTGATCCGCTCGGCGTGCTTGGTCGCGGCGACCTGGCGGGGCAGCTCCCGCTCGACGGCCTCGGCCAGCTCCACCGAGTCGGTGACGAGCACGGCGGCGGCGATCGTGTCGTGCTCGGCCTGGCTGATCAGGTCGGCGGCGACGTGCACGGGGTCGGCCGTGGAGTCGGCGAGGATCGCGATCTCGGTGGGACCGGCCTCGGAGTCGATGCCGATGCGCCCCTTGAGCAGACGCTTGGCGGCGGCGACCCAGATGCTGCCGGGGCCGGTGACCATGGTGACCGGCGGGCACTCCTCGGTGCCGTACGCGAACATCGCCACCGCCTGGGCGCCGCCGACCGCGTAGACCTCGTCCACGCCGAGCAGCGCGCACGCCGCCAGGATGGCCGGGTGCGGCAGCCCGCCGAACTCGCGCTGCGCGGGCGAGGAGACCGCCAGGGAGGGCACCCCCGCCTCCTGGGCGGGGACGACGTTCATGACCACGCTGGAGGGGTAGACCGCCCGGCCGCCGGGGACGTACAGCCCCACGCGGTCGACGGGCACCCAGCGCTCGGTGACGGTGCCGCCGGGCACGACCTGGGTGGTGACGTCGGCGCGCCGCTGGTCGCGGTGGACGAGGCGGGTGCGGCGGATCGACTCCTCCAGCGCCGCCCTGACCTTCGGGTCGAGCCTCTCCAGCGCCCCGGTGATCGCCTCGGCGGACACCCGGGTGGACTCCAGCTCGACCCCCTCGAACCTGGCGGTCAGCTCGCGCACGGCGGCGACCCCGCGATGATGCACGTCCTCGCAGATGGGCCGCACCTTCTCCAGGGCGGCTTCGACGTCGAGGTCGGCACGGGGCAGCACGTCGCGAAGGTCCTCGGGCAGAGGCCCTCGCAGGTCGGTACGCGAAATCACCCGTTCAGTCTACGGAGGTCCGCCACCCGATATCGTCCCGTCCATCATCCGGACGATGCCTTTACTATGTAGATTTTAACCAGCCGCTACGCTTCCCCGGTGAGCAAGAGCAAGAGCAAGGGCGGGCAGGGAACCCCCGCGACGGTGGCCCTGGCCCAGGCAAAGGTCGATTTCACCCTGCACCCCTACGAGCACGACGCGAACGCGCAGGCCTACGGCGAGGAGGCGGCCGACGCCCTCGGAGTGCCGTACGGGCAGATCTTCAAAACCCTGGTCGCCGAGGTGGAGAGCGGGCTGGCCGTCGCGGTGGTGCCGGTGGCCGGCAAGCTCGACCTCAAGGCCTTCGCGGCGGCAGTGGGGAGCAAGCGGGCGACGATGGCCGACGCGGCCAAGGTCGAGCGGGTCACCGGCTACGTGGTCGGCGGCATCAGCCCCCTCGGGCAGCGCAGGCGCCTGCCGACCGTGGTCGACGCCTCCGCGCTCGGCTTCGCGACGATCTACTTCTCCGCCGGGCGGCGCGGGCTGCAGATCGAGACCGCCCCCTCGGAGCTGGTCCGGCTCACCCAGGCCGTCACCGCCCCCATCGGAAAACCCGGCTGACCACCTCGCGAGGTCCCACAAGACGGACCCGCTCCCCCCGCCAGGTCCTGTCGAAGGTTGCCGACGCGGCGCGCGGTGACATTCGGTCAGACTCGGTACGACAGGACACACCTGACCAGGGACATCCGGGGGGAAGATGCACTACTTGACCGCCACCGAGATGATCGAGCTGCTGCGTACCAGGCAGGTCGGTGCGGTCGAGCTGCTCGACGCGCACCTGCGGCGGATCGAGGAGGTCAACCCGGAGGTCAACGCGATCGTCACGCTGGTGGCCGAGCGTGCCAGGCGGGAGGCCGAGGAGGCCGACCGGGACCTGGCCCGCGGCCGGTGGCGGGGGCCGCTGCACGGCCTGCCGGTCGCGCACAAGGACCTGGCCGACACCGCGGGAATCCGCACCACGTACGGCTCCCCGATCTTCGCCGACCACGTCCCCGACACCGACGCGCCGATCGTGCGGCGGATGCGCGAAGCCGGGGCGATCACGGTCGGCAAGACCAACACCCCGGAGTTCGGCACCGGCTCGCACACCGTGAACGAGATCTTCGGCGCCACCCGCAACCCCTACGACCTGTCGAGGTCGGCCGGGGGCAGCAGCGGCGGGGCCGCGGCGGCGCTGGCGACCGGCATGGTGGCGCTGGCCGACGGCTCCGACATGGGCGGCTCGCTGCGCAACCCGGCCTCCTTCTGCAACGTGGCGGGGCTGCGGCCCACCCCGGGGCGGGTCCCCTCCCCGTCGCCCGTCGCGGCCTGGTTCACCCTCGGCGTGCCGGGCCCCATGGCCCGTACCGCGGAGGACCTGGCGCTGCTGATGAGCGCGGTGGCGGGGTTCGACGCCGCCTCCCCCCTGTCGATCATCGGGAGCGGCTCCGCCTTCGCCGGGCCGCTGGACCTCGACCTGACCGGGATGCGCGTGGCCTGGAGCCCCGACCTGGGCGGGCTGCCGGTCGACGCGGAGACGGCCGAGGTCACCGCGGACGCCCCGGCCGCCCTCGAGGGGCTGGGCGCGCGGGTGGAGCGGGTGGATCTGGACCTGTCCGCCGCCGAGGACGCCTTCCGGATCTACCGCGCGTGGTACTACGCGCTGTCCTACGGCGACCTGCCGCCGGAGAGCCTGGGGGCGAACGTGCGCTGGAACGTCGAGCGGGGCCGCGAGGTGACCGGCGCCGACCTGGCCCGCGCGGAGCGGCTGCGCAGCGGGCTCTACCAGCGGATGAACTCCTTCTTCGACACCTACGACTTCCTGATCGCGCCGGTCAGCCAGGTGCCGCCGTTCCCGGTGGACGCCCCGTACGTCTCGGAGATCAACGGGGAGGCGCTGCCCGACTACCTGGCGTGGATGCGCTCGGCCTACTGGGTCAGCGTGCTGCACACCCCGGCGGCGTCGGTGCCGTGCGGGTTCACCCCCGGCGGGCTGCCGGTGGGCGTGCAGATCATCGGGCGTCCCTTCGCCGACATGGCGGTGCTGCGGCTGGCCCACGCGTTCGAGCGCGCCACCGGCCACAGCTCGCGCAGGCCGCCCCTCTGACCCCGGCCCCCTCGGACCCCGGATCGGCGCCTACCGGTCGCCGATCCGGCCGCTGATGTCGTACGACGACAGCGGCCCGTAGGGGTCGTTCCCGCCGAACGGACGGCGCAGCGGGGAGTCGCGGTAACCCGCGATGCCCTCCAGGGCGAAGAAGAGACCGGCCGCCAGCGTCGGCCACGCGAACAGCACCCCCTTGGCGGTCAGCGCCAGCGGCCCCGCGATCAGCGGCCTGGACGTCCCCGAGGCGGTGACGCTCACGGCCCCGAGGTTGACCGCCTCCCCGACCACCAGCGCCAGGTACGCGCCGCACAGGCCGCCCGCGGCCAGGCCCATCACCACCGGCAGCGGCCGGCCCCCGCGCGACACGCTGTAACCGACGGCTCCGCAGACGAGCCCGAGCGCGCCGGTGATCACGGCGAACCAGCCGTCGGCGGCGATCAGCGCCTGTGTGGAGGGGTCCGCCAGCAGCGGTCCCCGGCTCGTCGCGACGTACGGGGCGCGCGGCGCCGCCAGCGACCACAGGACCCCGGCGACGACCCCGGCCAGCGCGAGCACCAGCACGGTGATCACAAAGTCACGCATGCCGCGCACCATGGTTCCCTCACCCTCTGTGCAGATGTGCCCGATGTTACATAGCCCTCGGCCCGGCGCCATCCGAGGCTTCGACCGAATCCCGTTACTCTGGCGGGGTGAATGAAGAGGTATGGCTGATCGAACCCTCCGGGCCGCTGCGCGGCGATGTCGAGGTCCGCGGCTCCAAGAACGGCGTCTCCAAGCACATGGTCGCCGCGATGCTGGGCACCGGTGAGAGCACGATCCAGAACGCCCCGGACGTGGGCGAGGTGGGGATCACCGCTCAGATGCTGCGGGCGCTCGGCATCGACGTGGAGATCAGCGCCGGGGAGATCTCCGTCGCCCCGGGCAAGCAGATCAACCCGCACGTCCCCGCGGCGTTCACCGGTCTCAACAGGATCCCGATCCTGATGCTCGGCCCGCTGCTGCACCTGGCGGGCGAGGCGTTCGTGCCGCTGGTGGGCGGCGATCCGATCGGCCGCCGGCCCGTCGACTTCCACGTCGAGGCGCTGCGCGCGATGGGCGCCGAGGTCGAGGTGAGCGACACGGGGGTGTACGCCAAGGCCAAGCGGCTGCGCGGCACCCGGATCGAGCTGCCCTACCCCAGCGTCGGAGCCACCGAGACGATCCTGATGTCGGCGGTGCTGGCCGAGGGCAAGACCGTGCTGAAGGGCGCGGCGATGGAGCCCGAGGTAGTGGAGCTCGCCCTGTTCCTGCAGCGCATGGGCGCCCGCATCGAGCTGAGCCCCGACCGGCGCATCGTGATCGAGGGCGTGGAGCGCCTGCACGGCGCCTCCACCTGGCTCAACGGCGACCGCATCGAGGCGTTCTCCTACCTGGCGGCCGGTCTGATCACCGGCGGGCAGGTGCGGGTGCACGGCTGCCCGCAGGACCGGCTGGTGACCGCGATCACCACCCTGGCCAGGATGGGCGCCGAGGTCGACATCACCGACGACTACCTGTCGGCGTCCGCGCCGCACGGGCTGCGGGCCGCGGCGGTGCAGACCGACACGCACCCGGGGTTCATGACCGACTGGCAGACCCCCCTGATGGTGCTGTTCACGCAGGCCCAGGGCATGTCGGTGCTGCACGAGACGGTGTTCGAGAACCGCCTGGTCTACGTGCCCGCGCTGCAGAAGATGGGCTGCGAGATCGAGGTGTTCGACGTCTGCCTCGGCGGCCCCGCCTGCCGCTACCACGACACCAACGCCAAGCACTCGGCGGTCGTGCGCGGCGTGTCCAGGCTGAGCGGCGCCGACGTGACGCTGCCCGACATCCGGGCCGGGTTCTCGGCCGTGCTGGCCGCCGCCGCGGCCGAGGGCACCTCCACGCTGCGCGGGGTGCACCACATCGAGCGGGGCTACCACCGGCCGTTCGAGCAGTTCGCCTCGCTCGGGCTGAAGATCAGTCGAGAAAAGGTGCAGAACGGGTAAGGATTGGCAATCGGGTGTTTGTGGGTGATCACCTGGTCGCACGTTACTATGCGTGACATCGCGCCCAGAGGTGAGACGTGGTCCCGGCGCGTGCCTGCGCGGGCTGGTGGCCTGCGGGGTGTTCGGCGGGCTGCTGGCCGCCCTGGCCGCGCTGCCACTGGTCGGCACGGCCGGGCTCACCGTCAACAACGTCGCGAGGACCCTCACCGACCTGCCCCCGAGCCCCCGGGAGAACCCGCTCCCCCAGCGCACCGTGCTGCTGGACAGGAACGGCAAGCGGTTCGCCCAGTTCTACACGGAGAACCGGACGGTGGTGACGCTCTCCCAGGTCGCCCCCGTCATGCGTGACGCGATCGTGGCGATCGAGGACTCGCGTTTCTACGAGCACGCGGGCCTGGACATCAAGGGCACCCTGCGCGCCCTGGTCACCAACACCAAGGCGGGCGAGGTGCGGCAGGGCGGGTCCTCGCTCACCCAGCAGCTCGTGAAGAACATCCTGGTCGAGAACTCCGAGAGCGACACCGAGCGGGCCCAGGCCCGCGCGCCCAGCATCCAGCGCAAGATCAACGAGCTGCGGTACGCGCTGGCGATGGAGCGCAAGTACAGCAAGGCCGAGATCCTGGAGCGCTATCTCAACATCGCCTACTTCGGCGCGGGCGCCTTCGGGGTGGAGGCCGCCGCCCAGCGGTTCTTCTCGGTCCCGGCCGCCCGGCTGACCCTGCCCCAGGCGGCGACGCTGGCCGGCGCGGTCCGCACGCCGTACGCCACCGACCCGTCGCTGGACGTCAAGCGCAGGGAGCGGCTGCGCGAGCGCAGGGACATCGTCCTGGACCGGATGGCCCAGCTGTCGTACGTCACCCCGGCGCGGGCCGAGGCCGCCAAGAGGCGCCCGCTGGCCATCCGCCTCAAGCCCGAACCCGGCGGCTGCCAGGGAAGCGTCTACCCCTACTTCTGCCTCTACGTGCACCGGGAGCTGCTGACCAACAGGGCCTTCGGCCACACCCGCGCGGAGCGGGAACGCCGCCTGGCCAGGGGCGGCATCGTGCTGCGCACCACCCTGGCGCCGAAGGCGCAGCGGGCGGCGGAACGCGCCATCGCCGCGCGGGTCGGCAGGAAGGACACCGAGGTCGCGGCCGAGGCCATGATCCAGCCGGGCACCGGGCGGATCCGGGCCATGGCGGCGAGCAAGAGGTACGGCAGCAACAACGGCAACGGCAACACCGGCCCCGACACAACCTACAACCTGGTCGCCGACATGGCGCACGGCGGCGGCCAGGGCTTCCAGGCGGGCTCGACGTTCAAGGTGTTCACCCTGGCGACCGCGCTGGCCCAGGGCTGGCGGTTCGACCAGGGCTTCATGACGCCCGGCAGTTTCGTACCCGACAGCGGTTTCACCGACTGCCGGGGCCGCAAGGTCAACGACCCTCGCGCGGAGATCTTCAACGCGAGCGGCGAGGGCAAGGGCGGCCCGCAGAGCCTGTCCACCGGCACCTGGAAGTCGGTGAACATCTTCTACATGATGCTGGAGCAGCGGGTGGGCCTGTGCCCGGTCGTCACGACCGCCAGGGCGATGGGCATCGCCCGCGCCGACGGCACCCCCCTGCGGGAGGTGCCGACCTTCACCCTCGGCGTGAACGAGATGGACCCGGTGACCGTGGCGGCCGCGTTCGCCGCGTTCGGGGCGCGGGGCCGCTACTGCCGCCCGATGGCCATCGTCGAGATCGTCGAGCGGGACGGCAGGCGCTTCAAGATCCCGCCCAGCTGCGCGCGGGCGATCGAGCGCGACGTGGCCGACGCGGTCAACCACCTCCTGGCCGGGGTGTTCACCAAGGGCACCATGACCGGCCAGAGCATCGGTCGCCCGGCCGCGGGCAAGACGGGCACCAACAACGGCTACACGTCGGCCTGGTTCGCCGGCTACACCCCGGACCTGGCCGCGGCGGTCAGCGTGGGCGACATCCGGGGCTCCTACCGCTACCCGCTGACCGACGTCGAGATCGGCGACGAGTACTTCGGCGCGGTCCAGGGGGCCTCCCTGCCGGGACCGATCTGGGTCTCGTCGATGTCGGCGGCTCTCGACGGTACGCGCGAGACCCGCTTCCACCACCCCGACATGGGCCGGTTCGGCGGCGGGTTCACCCCCGGCATGGAGGAGGCCCTGGCCAGGGAACGCGAGGAGGACGGCGAGGACGGCAGGCGTCGCGGCGCCCGGGGGGAGCGCGAGGACCGCGGCGCCCGGGGGGAGCGCGGACGCCGCTTCCGCGAGGAGCGCACGTACCGGGAGGAGCGCCGGTATCGGGGGGAGCGCCGATACCGCGACAACGGCGCGCACCGCCGGTACCGCGGCCGCCCGCGCTGACCGCCGGCCGCCCCCCGTCCCATCGCCGGGACGGGGGGCGGCCGGCGAACCGGCGCCCGGGTGGCGGTGAGCACCTGATGGACCGGCCGGCGCGTCAGCGCTTGACCAGCACCTGCCGGGTCGGGAGGAGCACCGGAGGCCGGGCGCTCTTCGCCGCCGCCGCGGACGGGCCGCACAGCGCCCGGACGAAGTGGTCGCCCATCGCGTAGTCGATCGCGTGCGGCTGCGGGTAACCGTTCGCGTCGAGCTGCTGGTACTTCATGAGGTTGAACCCCAGGGAGAGCTGGCGCCGGCCGTCCTCGCCGGACATGGAGATCGTGCCCATGCCGAACACTCCCCCGTCGTGGCCCCAGAACCGGCCGCAGGGCAGGTCCTGGGCGTAGATGCCGAGACCGTAGTTCATCACGACGTTGCCCTGGGCGTCGGTGACCGGCACCGTCGTCCGCATCTGGGCAAGCTGCGCGGGGGCGAGCAGCCCGCCGCCCAGCAGTTCCCGGTAGAAGCGGTTGAGGTCCTCCATGGTCGCGACGACGGCGCCCGCCGTGCCCGCCCACGACATGTCGTAGACGCTGTAGTCGCGCGGCGGGTCGATGTAGCCGTACAGCGCCTCGTACGCCTTGGAGTGCGGCCCGGGGATGATCGGTGTACGCGGGAAGGACGTGTCGCGCAGCCCGGCCGCGCGAATCACGTGGCGGGTGATGTACGCCTCCGCCCCGGTGCCGGTCACCTTCTCCAGGAGCAGACCGGCGATCACGTAGTTGGTGTTGGAGTACGACCACAGCTGCCCCGGCTCGCCCGTGCGCGGCGCCTCCAGCCCGAACCTCACCAGCTCCAGCGGGCTGATCCTGCGGAACCGGTGGTCGTCGAGACTCTGCGGGGATCCCTGAACGAGGGAGGGGAAGGCCCCCGCGACGTAGTCGCCGATGCCGCTGGTGTGGTTGAGCAGCATCCGGACCGTGATCTTCTGGCCGAGCTCGTCCGGCAGCAGGCCGGGGAGATAGCGGGCGACGGGCGCGTCCAGCTCGACGCGGCCCCGCCCGACCTGCTGGAGGATCGCCACGGCCGTGAAGGTCTTGGTGACGCTGCCCACCCGGTGGACCATCCGGGGGTGGACGGGCCGCCGGGTCCGCACGTCGGCGACGCCCGCCGCCCCCAGCCATCGCGCGCCGCCGTCCCGGACGGCGGAGTAGGTGCCGTACATGCCGGCCTCGTGGATCGCGTCGAGGCTCCGCCGGAGCGCCTCGCGGTCGAGCCCGGCCTCCTGACCGGCCGGCACCGCGGGCCCGGGGACGGGTCCGGCGGACGCGGGAGGCGCGGCGGCCCAGGTCACGAGTATCGCGCTCAACCCGAGGCCGGCGATCGTCCGTCCGCGGTGGGGAGACCGCGCGAGAGTCATCGGCTGTCAGCTCCTCAGATCCGGAATATACGACAAGACGATCATCGCAATTCCGGCCCGCTTCTCCCTCCTCACCGCGGACGACCTGTCTCTGGTCCGCCAGGACGAAGGCCGGGAGCGCGCTCCGATGCAAAATGTCATGACGGGCGAGCCGGGCCGCCCTGCTCCCGCGCCAGGACTGAGCAGCGGCGAGCGATCGCCACCCGCTTCGGCAGGCTCGCCGGCGCCCTGATGCTCCGGCTCCGCCACCTCGAACTGTCCGGCACGCTCTAGCGGACGAGCGGGATGCGGAGCACGAAGCAGGCGCCGCCCTCGGTCACGTCCTCGACGTGCAGGCTGCCCCGGTGGGCCTGGGCGATGTCGCGGGCGATGGCCAGGCCCAGGCCGGTGCCTCCGCAGCCGCGGCTGCGGGCGGTGTCCAGGCGGACGAATCGCTGGAACACGCGTTCGCGGTCGGCCGGGGCGATTCCCTTTCCGTCGTCGGCCACCGCCAGCTCCGCGTGGCCGCCTGCGCGGCGCAGGTCGACCTTCAGCCTGCGGGTGGCGTGACGCCGGGCGTTGTCCAGCAGGTTGGCGAGCAAACGGGAGAGCTGCCAGGGCGCGGCTTCCACGGTCACCGCCGGCTCGACGTTGAGCCGTACGTCATGACCGTCGGTCCACCGGGCCGCCGCCGTCTCGACCAGGGCGGTCAGGTCCACTTCTTCCCGCGTTCTGTCGAGGTCGGACTCGATCGTGGACAGCAGGAGCAGGTCGTCGACGATGCTCTCCAACCGGTCAAGGTCGTTCGTCACGTGGTCCAGCAGGTCGGGCAGGCAGACGTCGTCCGGGTGCAGCTGCGCCGCCTCGACTTGCACGCGCAGCGCGGCGAGCGGCGTACGCAGCTCGTGCGAGGCGTCGGCGGCGAATTGACGTTGCCGGTCCAGTACCTGCTCGGCGTGCGTTCGGGCCTCCCTGACCTGCTCGTTCAGCGTCCGCAGTTTCGTGGAGCGTGCGCAGAGCCGCGCCTCCGCCGCCTCCGCCGCCTCCGCCGCCTCCTCACCCGAGCACGGGCCGAGCACAGGCGAACCTGCACGCGGGGGTTGTTGGCCGAGCCCGGTCGCCTCCTGCGTGCGGTGGACGAACAGCATCACCGCTCCGCCCGGGCCGAGGACGGAAGAGTCGATCATGTTCCCGTACCGGTTCCGGGGCGCGCCGCCGGAGGGCACCGCGGCGTGCTTCTGCGGTGTCACCGCCTCGGCGGCCGCACGAACCTGGCCCAGCGACGCTTCGAGGTGCCGCAGCGCGCACCGGTGACCGGGATCGGTGCGGTCCTGGGGGAACGGGTCGGACACATGCCGGCCCAGCACGTCCTCCCGCCGGCGTCCGCAGAGGTCAAGATAGGTCTGGTTGACGGCCAAGATGATCATATCCAGTGTCATGACCAGGCAGGGGCCGGAAACGGCCGTGAACAGGGCGGCGACGTTGATGTCGTGTGCCATCAGAGTCCTCTTCCGACGCTCGGTGAGCTCATGGATCCAGCGGTGTGCCCACCGGGGCAACCGAACCCGCCAGGGGTAGTCGCAGCACGAAGCACGCGCCGCCGTTCTCGGCCTCCCGGACGTGCAGGCTGCCGATGTGGGCCTGGGCGATGTCGCGGGCGATGGCCAGACCCAGTCCGGTGCCGGTGTGGTCGAGCCGGCGCGCGGCCTGCAGACGGGTGAAGCGCTGGAAGATGCGTTCTCGTTCGGATTCCGCGACTCCTTCGCCGTCGTCGGTGACCGTCAGCTCGGCGCTGTCGCCGTCGCGGCTCACCCGGACCTCGATCATTTGCTGGGCGTGCCGCTGGGCGTTGTCCAGCAGGTTGGTGAGCACTCGGCTGATCCGGATCGGGATGGCCACAACGGTCACCCCGGTTTCCAGCCGGTGCCGGACCGCGATGCAGTCGGCCCTGCGGCCGATCTCGTCATGGACGAGTTCGGCGAGATCGAGCCGTTGCGGCTCGTTGGGCGGGCCGGCCTCCATCTCGGCGAGGATGCGCATATCGGTGATGATCGCGTTCAGCCGCTCGACGTTCCTCAGCGCGTTGGCGAGCAGGTCGCACAGGTCGGTCTCGTCGGGATGCAGGCGGGCCTCCTCCAACTCCGTGCGCAGCCCCGCGACCGTCGTGCGCAGCTCGTGCGAGGCGTCGGACGCGAAACGCTGTTTTTTCTGTAGTTCGCGCTGTAGCTCGCGCACCATGTCCGAGGGGATCCGGATCGTCTGCGCAATCTGGCCTTCACCAGCCTGGCGGGGAGCCCCACGGTCGAAACGGGGTCCTGAGTGTGCTGTCAAGACACAGACTTCCTTTCAAGCGATTTTGCGGGGGATATGCGATTTTGTGGGAGATACCAGCCGATAGCCGTCGCGGGGCAGATGCGGCACACCGTTGGCGGCGATGTCCGGTGGGGCGGCCACCGCCCGGGGCCCTGCACGGCGGGCTTCGTCACGGCATGGACCCGATCACGCCGGTCCCGCGGACCACAGATGTTCGTGACGAACCTCTGTCGCCGGACACGCGCCGCCGCCCGTCATAAGTCATGACAGGGCAGGTCATCGTCCTGTGACAGGTACGCGAACAATCGTGGTGGCGGGTGGCGCCGTCAGACGGTGATCGGTCCCGGCCGGTCCCTGACGCTCGTCGTCCACACCGTGCCCTCGGGCGGCGGGAGCCGCGGCACACTGCGCCCGCCGCCCGCCACCGGTGAGCAACGCCTTCGGCAGGGGCCGGCCCGGCCACACCCCGGCGTGGGCGGCGTGGGCGGCGTGGGCGGCGTGGGCGGCGTGGGCGGCGTGGGCGGCGTGGGCGGCGTGGGCGGCGTGGGCGGCGTGGGCGGCGTGGGCGGCGTGGGCGGCGTGGGCACTGAAAACTTTCCGCAGGATCTGTCACAGGCCGCAGGGCCGTCCTGTCCTAGCTGGAGACCGAGGGCGAGCGAGCGCCCCGGCGGACGGAAAGGTTCACCATGAAGATCGTGGTAGTCGGCGGGACCGGTCTCATCGGGTCGAAGCTCGTGACGAAGCTGAGGGAGCACGGTCACGAGGCGGTGGCGGCGGCGCCGAACACCGGAGTCAACACCCTCACCGGTGAAGGGCTGGCCGAGGTGCTGAAGGGCGCGCAGGTGGTGATCGACGTGTCGAACTCCCCCTCCTTCGAGGAAACCGCCGTGATGGATTTCTTCACCACCTCCACCCGCAACCTGCTCGCCGCGGAGGCGGAGGCCGGCGTCGGCCACCACGTCGCGCTGTCGGTGGTGGGTACGGAACGGCCGCCCGGCAACGCCTACTTCCGAGCGAAGATCGCTCAGGAGAAGCTGATCGCGGAGTCGTCGATCCCGTTCTCGCTCGTGCACGCGACCCAGTTCTTCGAGTTCGTCCGGCGCATCGCCGACGAGGCCACGGACGGCGACCGGGTGCGGATGGCGCCCGTGCTCTTCCAGCCCATGGCGGGCGATGACGTCGCCCAGGCGGTCGGCCGGGTCGCGGTGGGATCGCCGCTGAACGGCAGGATGGAGGTCGGCGGGCCCGAGCGGTTCCGGATGGACGACTTCTTCCGGGAGGCCTTGGCCGCCTGGGGCGACCCGCGCGAGGTGGTCACCGACCCGCAGGCGCACTACTTCGGCAGCGTGCCGAGCGAGCGCACGCTGGTGCCCGATGACGGCGCCTCCCTGGGGCGGATCCGCTACCGCGACTGGCTCGACCGGAGCGCCACCGGAAAGTAGGCCGACGAAAGGCGGCTCCATGCCCAGGTTGAGATCAACCGCCTGACAGGCGGCGCTCACCATGCCGCGGGGGGCGGAACCGCGCCGTCCGGCGCCTGCCCGCCCCCCGCGCGAGGACGCGGGCCCGCCGGCTCTCAGGCCCCGAGGCAGGCGGGGCCGAGGAGCTGCTTCAGGTCGCCCATCAGGGCCGGGGACGGCGACACCCGCAGGCGGTCGTCGAGGCGCACGATCGTGGTCTTCGGACCGTTGTGGACCTGAAGGTGCACCTCGGTGGTGCCGGGGTGCGCGGTCAGCACCTCCTTGAGGCGGCCGACCACCGGCGGGGTGCAGCGGGCCAGGGCGAGGCTGACGGCCAGCGGGCCACCGGCCTCGCGGGTCAGGTCGGGGGCCGTCACCTCCATCGCGATGATCTTCCCGACGTCCTCGCGCTTGTCCAGGCGCCCCTTGACGAACACGATCGCGTCCTCGGCGAGCACCGTCGCGCAGAGCTGGTACGCGGACGGGAAGATCATCACCTCGATCGCGCCCTCCAGGTCCTCCAGCTGGGTCAGGACCCAGGTGTCGCCCTTCTTGGTGACCTTGCGCTGCAGGCCGCTCAGGATGCCGCCGACGGTGACGACCTGGCCGTCGGTACGGTGCTCGTCCTGCAGCGAGGCGATCGAGCAGTCGGCGCCGGAGGCGAGGATGTGCTCCACACCGAAGAGCGGGTGGTCGGAGACGTACAGGCCGAGCATCTCCCGCTCGAACTGCAGCAGGGTGTTCTTGTCCCACTCGCCCAGCGGGATCTGCACGTCGAAGGTCTCGTCCTCGGCGCCCTCGACGGCGCCGAACAGGGAGTCCTGTCCCTGGGCCTCGTTCTTCTTGATCCCGATGATGCTGTCGACGGCCTGCTCGTGGATCATCACCAGGCCCTTGCGCACGTGCCCGAAGGAGTCGAACGCACCGGCCTTGACCAGCGACTCGATGACCCGCTTGTTGCAGACCACCATGGGAACCTTGCGCAGGAAGTCCTTGAAGTCGGCGAAGCGGGTCTTCTCCTTGCGCGCGGCGATGATCCCGTCGACCACATTGCCACCGACGTTGCGGATCGCCGACAGGCCGAACCGGACGTCGGTGCCGCGCGGGGTGAAGTCGAAGTCGGAGTCGTTGACGTCCGGCGGGAGCACCTTGATGCCCATGCGGCGGCACTCGTTGAGGTAGAGGGCCGACTTGTCCTTGTCGTCCTTGACCGAGGTCAGCAGGGCGGCCATGTACTCGGCCGGGTAGTTGGCCTTGAGATAGCCGGTCCAGTAGCAGACCAGGCCGTAGGCGGCGGTGTGCGCCTTGTTGAAGGCGTAGTCGGAGAAGGGCAGCAGGATGTCCCACAGGGCCTTGATCGCGGCGGCCGAGTAGCCGTTGTCCTTCATGCCCTGCTCGAAGAACTCGTACTGCTTGTCCAGCTCCGACTTCTTCTTCTTGCCCATCGCGCGGCGCAGCAGGTCGGCCTTGCCGAGCGAGAACCCGGCGACCTTCTGCGCGATGGCCATGACCTGCTCCTGGTAGACGATCAGGCCGTAGGTCGTGTCGAGGATCTCCTTGAGCGGTTCCTCCAGCTCGGGGTGGATCGGGGTGATCTCCTGCTGGCCGTTCTTGCGCATCGCGTAGTTGGTGTGGGAGTTGGCGCCCATCGGACCCGGCCGGTACAGCGCGAGCGCCGCCGAGATGTCCTCGAAGTTGTCGGGACGCATCAGCCGCAGCAGCGAGCGCATGCCGCCGCCGTCGACCTGGAACACGCCGAGCGTGTCACCCCTGGCCAGCAGCTCGTAGGTCTTGACGTCGTCCAGGGGCAGGTCGAGCAGATCGATCTTGGTGCCGGTGTTGACCTCGATGGCCTTCAGGCAGTCGTCGATGATCGTGAGGTTGCGCAGGCCCAGGAAGTCCATCTTCAGCAGGCCGAGCGTCTCGCAGGTCGGATAGTCGAACTGCGTGATGATCACACCGTCGGAGTCGCGGCGCATGATCGGGATGTAGTCGGTCAGCACCTCCGAGGACATGATCACGCCGGCGGCGTGCACGCCGGTCTGCCGGATCAGGCCCTCCAGGCCCCTGCCGAGGTCGATGGCCGACTTGACGTCGACGTCCTCCTCGTACAGCCTGCGCAGCTCGCCCGCCTCGTTGTAGCGCGGGTGGTCCTTGTCGAAGATGCCCGACAGCGGGATGTCCTTGCCCATCACCGCGGGCGGGAACGCCTTGGAGACCTTGTCGCCCAGCGCGTACGGGTGCCCGAGGACGCGGGCCGCGTCCTTGATGGCCGCCTTCGCCTTGATGGTGCCGAAGGTGGCGATCATGGCGACCTTGTCGGCGCCGTACTTCTCGGTCACGTAGCGGATCACGTCGCCGCGCCGGCGCTCGTCGAAGTCGATGTCGACGTCGGGCATGGAGACGCGGTCGGGGTTGAGGAACCGCTCGAAGATCAGGCCGTGCGGCAGCGGGTCGAGGTCGGTGATGCCCAGCGCGTACGCGGCCAGCGAGCCCGCCGCCGAACCACGGCCAGGTCCGACCCGGATGCCGTTGTTCTTGGCCCACATGATGAAGTCGGCGACCACGAGGAAGTAGGAGGGGAACCCCATCTGCAGGATGACGTTCATCTCGAACTCGATCTGGGCGCGGTGCTCCTCGTCGACGCCCTCGGGGAAGCGCCGCTCCATGCCCCGCCAGATCTCCTTGCGGAACCAGCTCTCCTCGGTCTCCCCCTCGGGGATCGGGAAGGTGGGCATCAGGTTCTTGAAGCCGAACATGCCGGTCGGGTCGACCTTCTCGGCGACCAGCAGCGTGTTGCGGCAGCCCTCCGCCCACAGGTCGGAGGAGTCGACGGCGCGCATCTCGTCGGCGTTCTTGATGTAGTAACCGCTGCCGTCGAAGCGGAAGCGGTCGGGGTCGGACAGCTGCTTGCCGGTCTGGATGCACAGGAGCGCGTCGTGGGAGGTCGCGTCCGACTCGTAGGTGTAGTGGGAGTCGTTGGTGACCAGCGGCGGGATGTCCAGCTCACGCGAGATGCGGGTCAGGCCGTCGCGGACCCGGCGCTCGATGTCGAGCCCGTGATCCATGATCTCCAGGTAGTAGTTGTCCTTGCCGAACAGGTCCTGGAACCTGGCCGCCGCGGCGACCGCCTCGTCGTACTGGCCCAGGCGCAGGCGGGTCTGCACCTCGCCCGACGGGCAGCCGGTGGTGGCCATCAGGCCCTCGGAGTGCTCGGCGAGGATCTCGGCGTCCATCCGGGCCCACTTGCGGACGAAGCCCTCGGTGTAGGCGCGCGAGGAGAGCTTCATCAGGTTGCCCAGGCCCGTGGCGTTCTTCGCCCAGATGGTCATGTGGGTGTAGTAGCCACCCGCCGAGACGTCGTCGCGCTTCTGGTGCGGCTCGCCCCACAGCACCGGCTTCTTCTGGTGCCGGGAGGCGGGGGCGACGTAGGCCTCGATGCCGATGATCGGCTTGATCCCGGCACCGGTCGCCTGCTTGTAGAAGTCGTAGGCGCCGTGCATGTTGCCGTGGTCGGTGATCGCGATGGCCGGCATGCCCAGGTCACCGACCTGTTTGAACATCTGCTTCAAACGGGCGGCTCCATCCAGCATGGAGTATTCCGTGTGAACGTGCAGATGCACAAACGAGTCTGACATGCGGCCCCGTCCTCCCCTAGTCGCACCGTCGGCGGGGAAAGCGTATCCAAATCTGAGTTTCGAAAGTGACTCATGCGCTCCGGGTCGCCTCTCCCCCGGCGGGGCCCGGGACGCTCCCGGCGCGAGGCCTACCCTTGATTCATAGTACGGATAACGATATATATCGTATATGGTACTACGCGAGCAGAGCTACCTGATCCTGCTGGCCCTGTCCGAGGGCCCGCTGCACGGGTACGGCGTGATCAAGACGGTGCGCGAGCTGTCCGAGGACCGCGTGCGGCTCGGCGCGGGCACCCTCTACGGCGCCCTGGATCGCCTGGCGGGAGAGGGCCTGGTCGCCGTGGTCAAGGAGGAGGTCGTCGACGGCCGCCACCGGCGCTACTACGGCCTCAAGGGCCAGGGCCGCACGGTCCTGGCCGAGGAGACCTCCCGGCTGACCCGCCTCGCCGCCACCGCCCGGCGCCGGCTCGACCTCCGGCCGGGCACCTTGTGATCCGGGGGCTCCGTGACCCGGGCGCTTCCGGCGGCTCACCGGCCCGGGACCTTCCGAACGAGGACCTTCCACAGGAAGACCTTCCAAACGAGGACGAGATGAACGGGGACGAGATGAACGGCGACCTCTCGAACAGCGACCTCCCGAACGAGGGCGAGACGAACGCCTACGAACGCCGCTGCCGACGGCTGATACGCGCCTACCCTCCGCGCTACCGGAAGACCCGGGGGGAGGAGATCGTCGCCACCCTGCTGGAACTCGCGGAGCCCGGCCGGAACGCGCCCTCCCTCCGCGACACCCTCGACGTCGTGCGCGGCGGTCTGCTCCAACGCCTGCGCGAGCGTCCCCCGGAGTGGCGACTGGCGCTCTACCGCCTGTTCCGCGTGCGACTGCCCGCCCGACACCTCGGCTGAGTCCGCGACGATCTCGCCGGCCGCCTCCTCGTCGAGCGCGAGTTCCTGTGGACGATCCTCGTGGTCGGCGCCCCCCCTGCTGCTGCTCGAGCTCACCGGCCTGTCCGAAACGTTCCTGGGCCCCCGGCTCCACAACGGCCTGTGGTATTTCTACATGGGCTTCTTCCTACCGGTCAGCTACCTGGCGGCCAGGTTCCGGCGGGAGATCCTCCGCCATCGGATGCTCGCCAAGCACGGCCTGCTCCCCGATGGCTCACCTGGCCCCGACGGCTCGTCCGGCCCTGTCCGCTCCTGAGCCGACCGCTCCCGAGCCTTCCGGCCCCGAACCATCCGGTCTGACCGATCCGAACCGTCCGGCCCCCGGCCGCCCGCCGCTTCACGGCCGCGAGCGGCCATTCGGCATGTCCCGGCTCGGGCCGGTATCCCCGGTGTCGCGCATTCGGGCCGCGCCGACCACCACTGCCGGTCCCGCGCCAACCGTGAGCGCGCCACGCCGTACCGCCGCGTGTTTCATGTGTACCGTGCACTGTGCGGTGGACGACATGGGGACGACACGAGGCTCCCCGTGTTCGCCCGGCGCGTCTCACGAGCCGGCGATCGCGCGGAAAGGGACTTCGGAAATGAGAGAAGGGCAGGGACCTCGCGTCTCCGCCTCGCGCCGGCTCCGGCCGGTCGCCGGTTCGACACTGTCACGACCGGCTCCCCGGCGCCGGCCTGGTTACCGCGAAGTGACAGGTCAGGCACCCGACCCCAGGCCATCTTCCCGACATCCGCCACGTACTGGACATCAAATCTCAGGATGTGGACTTTTCTACGGCGTGTGAGTCGATCACTTTACCGGGCTATGAGAGTATTCGGGGGTTCAGAAGGAGGTAAGCCGGTTGATGGCCGAAGCACAGCCCGAGGGGCGCCGTGTCGCCTCCCGCTACCAGCTGCTCGAAGCCATCGGCCGGGGTGGCATGGGCATCGTGTGGCGGGCCCATGACGAGCTCCTCGACCGTGAGGTCGCGATCAAGGAGGTCCGTTACGCCGACATGCTCGGCGAGGACAACCAGGAGGACTTCAACCGGCGCACCAAGCGCGAGGCGCGTGCCGCCGGGCGCCTGACGCACCCGAACGTGGTGGTCGTCCACGACGTCGTCGAGGAGGACGGGCGTCCCTGGATCGTCATGCAGCTGGTGGAGTCGCGCTCCCTCGGCAAGGTGCTGCGCCAGGACGGGCCGCTGCCGCCGCAGCGGGTCGCGGAGATCGGCCTCAAGCTGCTGGAGGCGCTGCGCGCCGCCCACGCCCAGGGAGTGCTGCACCGCGACGTCAAGCCGGAGAACGTCCTGCTGGCCGACGACGGCCGGGTGGTGCTGACCGACTTCGGCATCGCGACCCTCGAGGCCGAGACCGCGCTGACCATGACCGGCATCGCGGGCACCCCCGCGTTCATCCCGCCGGAACGCATCAAGGGCGGCAGCGCGCAGCGCGAGTCCGACCTGTGGTCGCTCGGCGCGACCCTGTACGCCGCCGTCGAGGGCAAGCCGCCGCACGACCGGGGCGGGGCGCTGCCGACCATGCACGCCATCCTGAACGACGAGCCCGAACCCCCGCTCCGCGCCGGGCCGCTGGCCCCGGTCCTCGAAGGGCTGCTCCGCAAGGACCCGGCGCTGCGCATGCCCTACAAGGAGGCCGAGCGGCTGCTGCGCAGGGTGGCCGAGGGCGAGGGCAACCGGGACCGGCCCGCCAGGACCGCCGTCATGCCGGCCGTGAACCCGGCGGACGAGACCGACCCCGGGATCGGCTTCCAGCCCGGCGCCGTCCCCGAGACGGGCGCGAAGCTGGACGCCGCGCGCCCGGGTGCGAAGAAGGACGCCTCTCCCCCGCCCGCGCGCCGCGAGGAGCAGCGGAAGGCCGCCGCGAAGGCGCCCGCCGCGGACGCACGGCAGGAGTCCGCCCCCGCGGCGGCCGCTTCCGGGGAGAAGGCCGAGCCGGCACCGGCGAAGGACGCACCCAGCGCGAAGGGCGGCCGGGCTTCCGAAGCCGCGGCCGAAGCCGGCTCCCCCGTCCCGGATGCCGGAGCGGGTTCACCGGGTTCCAAGGCGGGGGCGGGCTCGAAGGCCGGCCGCCCCGCCGGCAAGGGCACACCCGTGTCCCCGGCGGCCCCCGCCGAGGCCGCACCGCCGATCCTGTCCAGGTTCGCCCCCAAGCCGAGACCCGCCACCACTCCGAAGCCCGGGCCCACCCCGGAGCCCGAACCCGGTCCCAAGCCCGGGGCTGCGGCCGCGTCCCCGGCGTCCCCGGCGTCCCCGGCGTCCCCGGCGTCCCCGGCGTCCCCCGTCCTGCCCAGGTTCGCCCCCAAGCCGAGACCCGCCGCCGACCCGAAGCCCGAACCCGTCGCCGGCGTCGTACCGGCCCGCGAGGCGAAGCCGGGCACGGCGTCCTCCGCGCCCTCCGGCGCGGCTCCCGGCGCCACGGCCGGGAAGAAGCCCGCACCCCGGGCGAGCCGCGAGGACGCCCCGCCGGCCGGGGAGCCGGAAGCCGCGCGCCAGAGGCCCGCCGCGCGCCCCAACCCCTTCCCGCCCGTGGGGCGCGAGCCCGCGCCGAGGCCGGAGCCCGCCGCGGCGCCCGCCTCCAGGGCCGAGCCCGCTCCGTGGGAGGAGCCCTCGCCCGCCTACGCCGGGAACCACGACACGCTCGCCTCGCGAGAGTCGGGCGGCTCCCCGGTGAGGCGGGGGCTGCTGGTGCTGCTGCCCGCGCTGCTCGTCGTCGGCGGGATCGCCGGCTGGCTCGGCCTGCGCAGCGGCGACGGCGACGAGACCCCGCAGGCCAGGCCGGGTGACCCGGGCGCGTCCAGCGCGTCGAACGCCCCGAGCGGCACCGCCGAGACGACCCCGGAGGGCTCGCCGGACCCGGAGACGTCGCCGCCGTCCTCCTCGGCGTCCCCGTCGGAGTCCCCCTCGTCCAGCCCGAGCCCCACCAAGACGGAGGAGAAGTCCCCCCTCCCCTCCGGCTGGAAGATGCACAAGGACAGCAACGGCTTCTCGATCGGCCTGCCCAAGGGGTGGGCCGTGGAGAAACGGCCCGGCCAGCAGGTGTGGTTCCGCGGTCCCGACCGGACGAGCTTCGTCTTCGTCGAGTACGTCGACAAGGCGGGCCCCGACCCGAAGAAGGACTGGGAGAACCAGGAGGGGGCCGTCCGGGGCAAGTTCCCCGGCTACCAGCGGGTCCGGATCGCGAACGTCAAGTACATGGAGAAGGCCGCCGACTGGGAGTTCACCTGGAACACCAGCTCGGGCAAGGCCCGCGTGATCAACCGGGGATTCGTCACCAAGGGCGGCCGGGGGTATGCGATTTACTGGCATACCCTGGCCAAGAACGCGAAGAAGAACATGCACCTCTTCGAGGGGTTCACCGCGACCTTCTCCTCGAAGAAGTGAGCGGGAGCCCTACCGCCCGCGGTCAGTGAGCTTGGGAGGGCGGGATGGCGGAGAGAAAGGTGGCGGGCCGCTACCGGCTGCTCGAACACATCGGCGAGGGCGGCATGGGCATCGTCTGGCGCGCCCACGATGAGCTCCTCGACCGGGTGGTGGCCGTCAAGGAGGTCCGTTACCGGGGGGTCGACGAGGCCGCGCGCACCGACCTGAACCGGCGCACCATCCGCGAGGCCAGGACCGCCGGGCGCCTCGACCACCCCTCCGTGGTCATCGTGCACGACGTGGTCGAGGAGGACGGGCGTCCCTGGATCGTCATGCAGCTGGTCCGGTCCCGGTCGCTGGGTGAGATCGTCCGCTCGGGCGGGCCGCTCCCGCCCGAGCGGGTCGCCTCGGTGGGGCTGCACGTGCTGGGCGCGCTGCGGGCCGCGCACGCCGCGGGGGTGCTGCACCGCGACGTCAAGCCGGAGAACGTGCTGCTGGCCGACGACGGCCGGGTGGTGCTGACCGACTTCGGCATCGCCTCCATGACGCAGGAGACCGGCATCACCCGTACGGGCGCGATGGTCGGCACCCCGGCGTTCCTGCCGCCCGAGCGGCTGCACGGGCTGCCCGCCACCCCCGAGTCGGACCTGTGGTCGCTCGGCGCGACGCTGTACGCGGCGCTGGAGGGCCGCCCTCCGTTCGAGCGGGCCACGGCCGCCGCCACCATGATGGCCGTCCTGCACGGCGAGCCCAGTCCCATGGCCCATTCCGGGCCGCTGCCGACGGCGATCCTCGGCCTGATGGCCAGGGACCCCGCCGCCCGGATGGTCCCCGACCAGGTCGAGGCACTGCTCGGCCGCGCCTCCTCCCCCTCCACCGGGCCGGTCTCCGGGCGAACGGCGCATCCCGGGCAGCGGGCGTACGCCTCCCCCGCCTCTCCCGGGTTCCACACCAACCCGCCGCGCGCCGACCCGTCCCCGCGTCAGGACCCGGCGCGCGGCGCGTGGCAGCCGGGGTACGGGGACTCCCCGAGCGGTCCGGGGCGACCGCCGCACCCGGCCGCGCCCACGTACCCGGGGCGGTCGCCGTACGCGGCCGGGCACACGCAGCCCGAGGGGTCCCACCCCCCGGCCCCGCGCACGTGGCCCGAGCAGTCCCCGTACACGCCTCCCGAGCCGTACGCGCGCCACGAGCAGCCCCCGTACACGCCTCCCGAGCCGTACGCGCGCCACGAGCAGCCTCCGTACCACGACCAGTCCCCGTACACGCGTCCCGGGCAGCAGGCCTACGGTCACGAGCCCTCGCCTCCCGGTTCCCGGCCGGGGCGGGAGCAGCCCACGGACGCGGGGGCCGAGCCCGTGCGGCGGGCGAGGGCGGGGCGGCTGGCGCTCCTGGCCGGGGTGCCCGCGCTCGCGGTGACGATCGGGGTCGGCGGGTGGCTGTTCCTCCAGGAGATGGACGCCACGGTGGACACCGGTGACGGCCAGGCCGAGGTCACGCCCCCGACCACCGACCCCACCCCCACCTCGCCCACCTCGCCGCCGGAGACGACCCCCACTCCGGAGCCGGCCCCGACGCTGACGCCGCGTCCGGCCAGGACCCTCCCCGCGGGCTGGCGGCTGCACCGCGACCCGATGGGCTTCTCCGTCGCGGTGCCCGGCAACTGGCGGGTCAAGCGGTTCGCCGGCCGCGACAGGGTGGAGTTCCGCGCCCCCGGCGCGAGCGCTTTCCTGTGGATCGAGTCGACCGACGACCCGGAGAAGAACCCGGTCAGGCACTGGCAGAAGGTGGAGAAGGCCGGGACGGCCGACAACGTCTGGCCCGGTTACCGGCGGATCGGCATCACCCCGCTGGTGTACCGGGGGGTGCCGGCCGCCGACTGGGAGTTCACCTACCTCAAGAACGGGGTCCGCACCCGCGTCCTGGACCGGGGCTTCCGTACCCTCGCCGACAAGCCGTACGCGATCTACTGGGAGAGCCCGGCGTCCAGGTGGGACCGATCGTTCTTCGACACGTTCACCAGGACCTTCCGGCCGTGAGCGGCCTGGAGAGGGCGCGTTTCTGGCGCACCCCGGCCCTGCCGGGGGTGGACCTCCTCAAGGCCAGATACGTGACCCACCGCTTCCCGCCGCACGCGCACGAGGGCTACGCGATCGCGATGGTCCTGTCCGGGGTGGAGGAGTTCGCCTACCGGGGCACCCTGCACCGCGCGGGCCCCGGCAGCCTCAGCACGCTCAACCCCGAGGAGGCGCACGACGGCTACGCGGGCGTTCCCGGCGGGTGGTCCTACCGGGTGCTGTACCCCTCGGTCGAGTTCGTCTCCGGGATCGCCGCCGAGCTGATGGCCGGGCACGGCACGCCCTGCTTCCCCGAGACCGTCACCTACCACCGGCCCACCGTCGCGCTGCTGCGGGCCGCGCACGACGCCGCGGAGGGAGGCGACGACCTCGCCTCCTCGACGCTGGCCCGCACGGCCTTCGCCGCCCTGCTCAGCCGGCACGCCGCCCGCCGCCCCGCGGACACGCCGTACCACCGGGACGGCGACCCTGCGGTACGGCGTGCCCGGGAGATCCTGCACGAGCGGCTCGTCGACCCGCCCACGATCGAGGACCTGGCGCGGGCGGTGGACGCGAGGCCCTTCACCCTGATCCGGGCCTTCAAGGCGGCCACCGGGCTTCCCCCGCACGCCTACCTGAACACGCTGCGGATCATCCGGGCCCGGCGGCTGCTCCAGGCCGGCACACCTCCCGCGCAGGTCGCCGGGGATGTGGGGTTCACCGACCAGGCCCACCTGAGCAGGCACTTCACCCGGACGGTGGGCGTGCCGCCGGCCGCGTACCAGCGCGCAGGAACGTACAAGACCGGGGCTTGAAACCGGATTTAAGCTCACCTGCCATGGAAACAACCACTCGTTCCTCCGCGATCAGGGACGGACTGGGCGTGGGGATCGCCGTCGGCCTGGCGGGGGTGGCCTTCGGCGCCGCGGCCGTCACCGCGGGGCTCAGCGTGACGCAGGCGTGCGTGCTGAGCCTGTTCGCCTTCACCGGCGCCTCGCAGTTCGCCCTGGTCGGCGTCGTCGCGGGCGGCGGCAACCTGGTCGCGGGCACGGCCGGCGCGATGCTGCTGGGCGCCCGCAACAGCCTGTACGGCCTCCGCATGGCCGGGGTGCTCGACATCCGGGGCTGGCGCCGGCCGCTGGCGGCCCAGGGGGTGATCGACGAGACGACGGCGGTCACCCTGGCCCAGCCGGACGAGGAGTCGGCCAGGACGGCGTTCCTGGTCACCTTCGTCAGCCTCTATCTGACCTGGAACGTCACCACCCTGGTCGGCGCGCTGGGCACCTCCTGGGTGGCCGACCCCGCGGTGTTCGGCCTGGACGCGGTCGGTCCCGCGACGTTCCTCGCCATCCTGTGGCCCCGGCTCACCGGGAGCGGCGCCGAGGCCCGCGCGCTGCGCCTGATCGCGGGCTGCGGCGCGGCGGTCGCGCTGGCCGCGACCCCGTTCACCCCGCCGGGCGTGCCCGTGCTGCTCGCGTCCGTGGCCGTGCTCGCGGTGATCCTGAGGAGACCCAAGTGACCATCTGGTGGGCCGTCGTCGCCACCTGCGCCGCCTGTTACGCGCTGAAGCTCGCCGGGCTGTCGGCCCCGCGCCGGGTCCTCGACCACCCCGGGGTGCAGCGCTTCGCGACACTGGTCCCGGTGGCCCTGCTGGCGGCGCTGATCGCGGTGCAGACCTTCGGCGACGGGCAGGCGCTGCACCTCGACTGGCCGCGCACCGCGGGGATGGGCGCCGCCGTCGTGGCCCTGCTGCTGCGCGCCCCGTTCCTGGTCGTCCTCGCGGCGGCGGCCGTCGTCACCGCCGCGCTGCGCCACCTGCTGAACTGAGCTCGTCACCGCCGCATCACGCCGCCCGCCGCGCCGAGGTCGTCACCTCGCGCCGCGTCCTGGGCGGTGCCGGGGCCGCCCGTGCCAAGCGGGAACCGTACGCGGAAGGTGGCGCCGGCTCCGGGGCGCGAGGTCACCGTGGCGTCACCGCCGTGCGCGGCGGCGACCGCGGCGACGATGGACAGCCCGAGGCCCGCACCCCCCTGGCGGGCGCCGTCACGGGGAGGACCGGCCCGGTGGAAACGCTCGAAGACCAGGGCGCCCTGCTCCTCGGTGAGACCGGGTCCCTCGTCGGCCACCTCGACCACGGCGTGCTCGCCGTCCACCCGGATCCTGACGACCGCCGGGGTCCCCTCGGGGGTGTGGCTGAGCACGTTGGCCAGCAGGTTGCCGACGATCTGGCGGATCCTGGCGGCGTCGCCGGGCACCTCGACGGGTCCCTCGCACTCCAGCGAGAGCGGCCTGAGCGGCTCGATGGCGAGGGTGTCGGCCACCGCGTCGGCGGCGAGCGAGGTCAGCTCCACCGGGGAGCGCTCCAGGGGACGGCCCTGGTCGAGGCGGGCCAGCAGCAGCATCTCGTCGACCAGGGAGCCCATCCGGGTGGCCTCGGCCTCGATCCTGCGCATGGCCTTGGCCAGGTCCTCCGGCCGGGTGGCCGCGCCGCGCCTGAACAGCTCGGCGTAGCCGCGGATGGAGGCGATCGGGGTGCGCAGCTCGTGGGAGGCGTCGGCGACGAAGCGGCGCAGCCGGTCCTCCGACGCCTCCCGCTCGCGGAACGCCTCCTCGATCTGGGCGAGCATCTGGTTGAGCGCGTGGCCCAGGCGGCCCACCTCCCCGGTGGCCGGCGCCGCCTCGATGCGGCGCTCCAGGTTGCCGTCGCCGATGGCCGCCGCGGTCTCGACGATGCGGTCCAGCGGGCGCAGTCCCCGGCGGATCAGGTGGGTGGCGAGCAGGGTCAGGCAGGCGAGCGCGAACACCGAGGAGCCGATCATCACCAGGGCGACGCGTTCGGTCAGCTCGTCGGAGGCGGCCACCAGCGCCTCGGGGGTGGTCAGGGCGAGCAGCCGCGCGCTGCCGTGGCCGCGCCAGTCCTGCAGCGCGCCGAACGTCGCCCCCGCCGCCGTCCCGAGAGCCAGGGCGACCAGGCCCACGACGGTCAGCACGAGGCGGGTCCGCAGCGACATCAGTCCTCCCTGGGCAGGCGCACGACGTATCCCACCCTGGGCACGGTGTGGATGAGCGGCGGGTGTGACGCGTCGACCTTGCGGCGCAGGTAGCTGATGTAGGTCTGCACCACCCCGTCGTTGCCGCCGAAGTCGTACTCCCACACGTGGTCCAGGATCTGCCGTTTGGAGACGACCTTGCCCGCGTTGGCCACCAGGAAGCGCAGCAGCTTGAACTCCGTCGGGGTGAGGTCGACGCGCCGGCCGTCGCGCCACACCTCGTGGGCGTCCTCCTCGATGACCAGGTCGGCGAAGGTCACCCTGCCGCCCTCGGCACCGGCCCGCTGGGTCCGGCGCAGCACGGCGCGGATCCTGGCGATCAGCTCCTCCAGGCTGAACGGCTTGGTGACGTAGTCGTCACCCCCCACGGTCAGCCCGCCGATCTTGTCCTCGGTGGCGTCGAGCGCGGTCAGGAAGACCACCGGCACCTCCGAACCCGTCATCCTGATCCGGTGGCAGACCTCCGTGCCGAGCACGTCGGGCAACATCACGTCCAGGACGATCAGGTCGGGATCGAAGGTCTCGGCCAGCGACACCGCCGCGGCGCCGGTTCCGGCGATCGCCGTCTCGAATCCCTCGTAGCGAAGGGCGGTTGCGACCAGATCGGCGAGATATGGCTCGTCATCTACGACCAGTATGCGGCTCACCCGACAAGTCTCACCCAGAAGATCTTGGAAAGACCATAGAAAACTCTGTGAAGAGCGATTCACATGCCGCTCTAAGGACGGGCACACGGGCGTCGAAGATCTTTTTGTTGCACTGGGTGGCATGGAGAGAATCTCGGTTTTCGTACTGCGACGCAAAGGGCTGGTCGCCCTGCTGGCCGTGCTGGGGTTCCTGGTGGGTATGGGCGCGACGCCGATCGCGATTCAGCGGCTCTCCGAGGAATACTCACATCCGGGAATGCCCGCTTTCGATGCCAATCAGGAAATTGTCAGAATTTACGGGAACGGCGGCTACCAGCGGCCGTTCGTCCCGGTGGTCGTGCTCCCCGAGGGAATGCGCGCCGACGCGCAGAAGGAGACCCTCGGCCGCGCCTTCGCCGCCGTCTCCGCCAGGCTTCCCGAGGCCCGCGTGGTCTCGTACGCGAGCACCGGCGACCCCCGGCTGGTCGGCACCGACGGCCGGACCACGTTCGGGCTGGTCTTCCCCGGCACCTACTCCGACGGCAGCCCGCCGGGCGGCGGCCTCGGCGAGACGCCGGACGAGAGCCCGGTCATCGTCGAGGCGATGACCCCGGTGCTGCCGCCGGGCACGAGCGTCCACGTCACGGGACTGGACACCCTCGCGCCGAGCGTGGACGCGGGCGGCGTGGACGTGCCCGCCAAGATCGGCATCGGGGTGATCGCCGCGGTGCTCGTCCTGCTGCTGGTGTTCCGCTCGGCGCTGGCCTTCGTACCGCTCCTCATCGCGGTCCTGTCCATCTTCGTGTCGTTCATCGTGATCCTGGCGCTGACGCTGGTGACGACCGTGCACGACGTGGCCCTCACCACGATGCCCCTGCTGGGTCTGGGCATCGCGGTCGACTACTCGCTCCTGCTGGTGGCCCGCTGGCGGGAGGAGCAGGCGGGCGGGCACCGCGGCGACGAGGCCGTGCACCGGGCCATGGCGGGCGCGGGGCGGGCGGTGCTGTTCAGCGGCGTCGCGGTCGCGATCGGCCTGGTGACCATGGTGGTGCTGCCGGTGCCGTTCCTGCGCAGCCTCGGCCTCGCCGGGATGATCATCGCGGCGGTGAGCGTGGCCACGACGCTGACCGTGCTGCCGGTGCTGCTCGCCCTCACCGGGCAGCGGCTCGACCGCAGGCGCGCCCGCGACGGCCGGGACGAGCCTCCCTTCCGGCGTGAGGCGCGGGCCGGGCGGGCCTGGTCGGCGTGGGCGCGCGGCGTGGTGCGGCTGCGGTGGCCCGCCGCCCTGCTCACCGGCGGGCTGCTGGTGGCGCTGACGGTGACCGCCCTGGGCGTCAACCTCGGCCTGCCGGAGAGCAGGAACCTGCTGACCTCAGGGCCCGGCCACGAGGGGCTGTCCGCGTTGCGCCAGGCGGGCGTCCCGGCCGGCTCGATCACCCCGTTCGACGTCCTGGTGACCGGCGACCCCGCCCGGACCGCCGAGAGGCTGCGGGGCGTGGAGGGCGTGTCGGCCGTGCTCGCCCCCGACGGCCCGTCCTGGCGCCGCGACGGCACCGCCGTCGTCACCGTGCTCCCGGCCGCGGAGAACGGCACCGAGGAGGGCGAGGCGACCATCACCCGGGTGCGCGAGGCGGCACCGGCCGGCGCGCGGGTCGGCGGCAACGCGGCGCAGAGCATGGACTTCCAGGAGCGCACCTACGGGGCGTTCCCCTGGATGCTCGGCCTGATCGCGCTGGTCACGTTCGTCATGCTGGCACGGGCGTTCCGCTCGCTGCTGCTGCCGTTGAAGGCGATCGTCCTGAACCTGCTCTCGCTGGGCGCGGTGATCGGCGCGATGGTGGTGCTGTGGCAGTTCGGCTGGGGGACCAGGGAACTGCTGGGCATCCAGCCCACCGGCTCGATCGGCGAGTTCGTGCCGCTCACCATCTTCGCCTTCCTGTACGGCCTGAGCATGGACTACGAGGTGTTCATCCTGGCCAGGATGCGCGAGGAGTACGACAGGTCGGGCAGCACGGAGCACGCGGTGATCGAGGGCGTGGGCCGCACCGGGCGGCTGGTCACCTCGGCGGCGCTGATCCTGTTCATCTCCTTCACCGCGCTGGCCATGACCCCCGAGCTGGACGTGAAGGTGTTCGCCAGCGGCCTCGCCCTGGGCATCTTCCTGGACGCCACCCTGATCCGCGGCATCCTGGTCCCGGCGGTGGTCGCGATGATGGGCCGGTGGAACTGGTGGCTGCCCGTCTGGGCGGCGCGGCTCCTGCGGGTGGAGCCCTCGCCGCTGAGGAGGGAGAACCCCGAACCGGTCCGGGTCCCGGAACCGGTCTAGGGTCCCGCGGACGGCGAGACGGCCACCGCCTCCGAGAGGCGGTGGCCGTTCGCGTGTCTCCCCGTTGCCCGGCCCGTCAGACGGCGGTCAGCACGGCCGCGGAGTTGAAGCCACCGGAGCCGCGGGCCACGACCAGCGCGGCCGACAACCCGTTCACGATCCTGGCCTCGGTGACCAGGTCCACGCCCTCGACGGCGGCGGTGCCGACGGTCGGCGGGATCATCCCGCCGGTCAGGGACAGGGCCGCCCACGCGACGTCGAGGGCCGCGCCGCCGGAACACAGGCGGCCGGTCATCGTCTTGGGCACCGTCACCGGCACGCGGCGGCCGCCGAACACCTCCCGCAGCGCCGCCACCTCCTGGGCGTCCCTGACCGGATCGCCGGCGCCGTCGGCGAAGACCACCCCGATGTCGTCAGGGCCGAGCCCGGCGCGGGCGATCGCCTCGCGCATGGCCCTGGCGTACTGGCGGTGGCCGGGTGCCGGGTCGGCCACGTGGTGGGCGTCGTGGGTGGAGGCGGTCCCGGCGATCTCGGCGTAGACCGTGGGGGTGCCCCGGCCGAGGGCGCTGTGCCGGTCCTCCACGACGAGGATCGCACCCCCCTCGCCGGGGACGTGGCCGCCGGCGTCGGGGGCGAAGGGCCGGTAGGCCACGGCCGGGTCGCTCCCGCGTCCGACCGTCGCCTCACCGGCCTGGCAGGCCAGCGCGTACGGCGACAGCGGCGCCTCGGTGCCCCCGGTCACGACGACCTCGGTGCCCCGGCGGATCAGCCGGGCCGCCTCGGCCAGCGCGTCGATCGCCCCGGCCGCGTCCGCGACCAGCACCCCGCAGGCGCCCTTGAGCTGGTGCTTGATGGACAGCTGGCCGCTGCTGGCGGCGTAGAACCAGCCGATGGACTGGTAGGCGCTCACCGCCCGCGGCCCCTTGCTCCACAGCGCCTGGATCTCCCGCTGCCCGAAGGCGTTCCCTCCGGAGGCCCCGGCGGTCACCACCGACAGGTCGAACGGGTCCTCCCTCGCGGGGTCGAGGGCGGCGTCGGCCAGGGCGAGCTCGGTGGCGGCGAGGGCGAACCAGGTCCACCGGTCGGTCTGCACCAGCAGCTTGCTGTCGACGAACTCGCGCTCGTCGAAGCCGGTGACCTCCCCCGCCAGCCTGATCGGCGCCCCGGTGGCGTCGAACGACGTCACCGGGCCGATCCGGCTCCGCCCCGTCAGGGATCCCTCCCAGTGCTCGACCACGCCGATCCCCGTCGGGGCGACCACGCCGATTCCGGTGATCACGGCTCTACGGTCGCTCATCGGCCCGCCCCCGGCTCGGAGAAGATCATCGCGGACTGGAAGCCGCCGAAGCCGCTGCCGGCGGAGAGCGCGTGCCTGGCGGTCACCTCGCGTGCGACCAGGGGAATGTAGTCCAGGTCGCATTCGGGGTCGGGAACGGTCAGGTTGGCGGTGGGCGGGACCACGCCCCGCTGCAGCACCAGGGCGCAGGCGGCCATCTCGATCGAGCCGATCGCGCCGAGCGAGTGGCCGATCACCGACTTGATCGAGCTGATCGGCACCCGTCGGGCGTGGTCGCCGAGGCTCCGCTTGTAGGCGGACGTCTCGTGCCGGTCGTTCTGCTTGGTCCCCGACCCGTGGGCGCTGATGTAGCCGATGTCCTCGGGGTTGAGCTCTGCCTGGCCGAGCGCGTCGCCGATGGCCTCGCCCAGTTCGAGACCGTCGGGCCGCAACCCGGTCATGTGGAAACCGTTGGCCCGCGCGGCGTAGCCGGTGACCTCGCAGTAGACGCGGGCGCCGCGCCTGCGGGCGTGCTCCAGCTCCTCCACCACCAGCACCGCCGCGCCCTCGCCGAGGACGAAGCCCTTGCGCCCGGCGTCGAAGGGCCGCGAGGCCGTCTCGGGCTCGCCGTTGCTCGGGCTGGTGGCGCGGATGGCGTCGAAGCACGCCACGGTGATCGGGGAGATCGGCGCGTCCGACGCCCCCGTGATCATCATGTCCGCCTCGCCGTCCTGGATGAGCCGGTAGGCCCGGCCGATCGCGTCGATGCCGGAGGTGCAGCCGGTCGAGACGACGGCGGCCGGACCGTTCACGCCGAACCGGACCGCGAGCTCGGCCGCCGCGCTGGAGGGCACCAGCGACTGGTAGAGGAACGGTTTGAGGTGGCGGTGGTCCACCTCCCAGTCCCTGCCGCGGTCGCTGGCGACCACGTACTCCTTCTCCAGGGTGATGGTGGCCCCCACGGCCGAGCCGAGGCTGATCCCGGCCCGCTCGGGGTCGGCCACGCCGAGGTCGAGGCCGGAGTCGGCCAGTGCCTCGTCGGCGCAGGCGACGGCGAGCTGGGTGAAGCGGTCCATCCGCCGGGTCTCGCGCGGGGTGAGCCCGTGGGCGGCCGGGTCGAAGTCGACCTCGGCCGCGATCTGGGAGCGGAACGGGGACGGGTCGAAGGCGGTGACCCGGCGGATGGCCGGTTTGCCGTCCACGATCCGGTTCCAGAACTCCTCCCGGCCCACCCCGCCCGGGGCGATCACCCCGATGCCGGTGACGACGACCCGTCTCACGTTCCCACCTTCCCGGGATAGGGCTCGGTGTCCACGTGCCCGAGTTCGGGCCTCGGGGCGAGCGGGCTGAGCTGGAAGACCACGAGCACGTCGTCCTCGCCGACATTGGTGAGACGGTGCCTGACCTCGCGGGGGACGAGCAGCGCCTGCTCGGCGCCGACGGTGAGCGGCTCGCCGTCGAGGTCCACCCTGAGCGTCCCGGTCGCGACGAACACGTACTCCTCGGAGTAGGGGTGGTAGTGCTCGGAGATCCCCTCACCCGGCGCCAGCCGCACGGCCCCGCAGAAGCCCGACGAGGAACCGCAGGTCGCCGGGGAGACCAGGGTGCGCAGGTCGCCACCGCGCTTGGTGTTGGACGGCACGTCGTGGAAGCCCACGACGCGGCGGCGGCGCCGCTCCACCTTCTCCTTGATCAGCGACATCTGGACCGCGGAGCCGGCGTTGATCCGGTCGGTCATCTCCCGGGTGTCGACCGGGGCCTCGGGCCTCATGTGGAAGTCCTGCACCCAGCGCATGCGGGTGCGGTCGGGACCGAGTTCCTCGTAGACCCAGGTGATGTTCATGAACTCGAACGGCCCGGTCTCCACCCGGCGCGCCCGGACCGTCCAGGTGTCGCGGTCCCAGGAGCGCTCCGACACCCAGGACCAGACGCGGTCCTGCTCGTCGGGGTGCATGGTGAGCCGGAAGGTCACCGAGTCGTCCGACTCGGCGAGCACCTCCACCTTGGCGTACTCGGAGAAGAGCTCCGGCCAGGTCTGGACGTCGTTCGTCCGGTCCCAGACGAATCCGATGGGCGCGTCGATCTCGATCGCGTTGTCGGTGTGTCCGATCATGATGTGCGTTCTCCCCTCAGGCGCCGGCCGCCGCCAGCCGCTCGGTCACGAGTTCTCTCATCAGGGACGGCGTGGCCTCGGCCGTCAGCTGTTCCTCCACGTCCACCCCGAACCGGTCCTGGATCCGGGTGGCGATCTCCACCCGGGCCAGCGAGTCGAGGTCCAGCTCGTCGAAGCTGAGCTCCAGGGCGTCGTCCCCGGTGGCGGGGTCCAGGCCCACGGCGAGCAGCAGTTCGCGCACGTTCTCTTCGGTGAATGGCATCGTCGTCGTTTCCTGTCGTCGGTCGGTGTCGCGGAAGTGCGGGTCGGTGTCTCGGAAGTGCGGGCCGATGTCTCCGAAGTGCCCGCCGGTGTCACGGAGGTCCCCGCCGGTGCCGCGGGAGGATCAGGCCGGCGTCCCCGGGTGCCGGTTGTCGTCGCGCACGGCGTCGACGAGCCAGATCCGCGCCGCGCCGACCGCCCGCGGGTCCGCCATCGCGGGGACGGGACGGCCCAGCTCGCGGGCGAGGTCGGCCTGGTGGGTCACCGAGGCGCGCCAGCCGTACCCGGCGAGCCACGCCTGCGGGTCCTCCACGGCGGACCACCAGGCGGCCTGGGTGGAGGCGAGCCTGCTCATGGCGGGCCGCATCTGCGGCAGCTCGACGTACGCCCGGTTGACGTGCTCGACGGCGAGCCTGCTGCCGGGGGTCGACAGCTCGGAGACCCGGCCGAGGACGCGCGCGCCGTCCTGCGGCGTGAGGTACATCAGCACGCCCTCGATCAGCCAGGCGATGGGCTCGTCCGGGTCGAGGCCCGCGGCCAGCAGCGGCGCCGGCCAGTCCTCGCGCAGGTCGGCGGGGACGACCGTACGGTCGCAGGCGGGCTGGGCCCCCTGGTCGGCCAGTGCCTTCTCCTTGAAGGAGATCAGGTCCGGCAGGTCGACCTCGAACAGGCGGGTGCCCTCGGGCCATTCCAGCCGGAACGCGCGGGTGTCCAGGCCGGCGGCGAGCAGGACCACCTGCCGCGGTCCCGCGGACACGGCCTCGCGCAACCGGTCGTCGAAGAAGCGGGTGCGCAGGACGAAGTGCTCCCCGGCGCGGCGGCCCGCCTCGCTGAGCCCGGCGATCCGCCCTGCGGCGTCGGCGAGCGGACCCGCCAGCGGGTCGTCGAAGAGCCGGTCGGGCCGCGTGCTCTCGGCCTCCCTGGCCTGGGCGATCACCACCGCGGTGCGGCTCACGCCGGTGGGCAGGCCGGGTTCTCCGGTGGGTCGGGTCATTCCTCGCTCCTGTCGCCGATGAAGTCGATGGCCATGGTGAGCCGGTAGGTCTCGCGATAGACCAGCCGGTCGAAGGTCAGGCGCATGAACGCGTCACGCGCCGCGCAGGCGACCGGGTGCCGCCAGCGGGTGAGCTCGCCGTTGACCCGCGACCGCCGGACCATCCGGGTGGTGCGGTCCACCCGCCGGGCCTCGTAGCCGGCCAGCGCCCGCGGCACGTCGCCGCCGGTGAGCTCGTCGGCCAGCACGAGGGCGTCCTCGATCGCCTGGCCCGCGCCCTGGCCGAGGTTGAACGTCATGGGGTGGGCCGCGTCCCCCAGCAGCGTCACCGGGCCGTGGCTCCAGCGCCGCAGCGGGGGCCGGTCGAAGACGTGCACCGGGGTGACGTCGTCCGCCCCGGTGGCCGCGATCAGGCCGGGGATCGGGTCGGGCCAGCCGGCGAACTCCGCGGCCAGCATGTCGAGGGTGCTCACCCCGAGCCTCGGGGCGACCCGGTCGCCGAGGACCCCGTCCCAGTAGACGTGGTCGCCGGCGAGCCGGTAACAGACGAACCACCGGCCGCGGCCCCACGTGCTGAGGAAGGTGTTCGCGGGCACCCCGGAACCCGGCAGCCGGATCACCCCCTGGAAGGCGGTGAACCCGGCGTAGCGGGGCGGCGGGTCCCCGGGGAGCAGCGCGGCGCGTACGGCCGAGCGCAGCCCGTCCGCGCCGACGAGCAGGTCCGCCCGCTCCTCGCGGCCGTCGCCGAACCGGGCCACGACACGGTCGCCCGTCACGGTGAGGCCGGTGAACCGGGAGCCCGTCACGAGGTCGTCCCCCACCTGGCCGGCGAGCAGGGCGTGCAGCTCGGGGCGGCTGACGCTGTAGACGGGTGCGCCGAGAGGTCCGGACATGCGCGCCATGGACCACTCCGCGATCCGGCGGCCGCGCGCGTCCCTGAACAGGTGCCGGTGCAACTCGTGCCCGGCCTTGCGGACCCCGGGCTCCAGCCCGAGCTCGCGCAGGGCCAGCACGGCGTTGTGCCAGAGCACCAGCCCGTGTCCGGCCTGTGCCGCGCGCAGCCCGGGAGCGCGTTCGTGCACGCTGACCTCGGCTCCCGCGGCCCGCAGCGCCAGCGCCGCGGTCAGCCCGCCGATGCCGCCCCCGACGACGACCACCCTCACGCGGGGCCCCGCTCGACGGCCGCCGCGGAGGGCTCCGCTCCGGGCGGGGCGTCCGCCTCCTCCCCCGCCGGGGTTTCGTCCCCCACCGGCGCGCCCGCCTCCGTCTCCGCCCGGACCAGGAAGCGCAGGGAGCGGGCCTCGGTCATGCACTCCCGCATCGGCCGGACGAGCTCGCGGTGCTCCTCGGTGGCCTCCCAGGCGAGGAAGTCGGCAGGCCGGCGCCACTCGCTGGTGATCAGCCACTGCTCGGGGTCGGTGAGCGACTGGCAGACCTGGTCCTTGAGGTGCCCGGGTACGCCGCCGGACACCTGGTACCGGATCTTCTCGTAGGCGGCCAGGAAGTCCTCCCGCCGCTCGGCGGGCACCCTGACCAGGAAGACGATCCGGGCCCTCACCGGGGGCCTCCCACACCGGGCGGTGGTCCGCCGAGTTCGGAGGTGAACTCGAACCTGCCCAGCACCGGCACGCTGCTTCCGTACAGGCCGTCCGCGGCCTCGCTGGTCAGGAAGGCCACGACATTGGCGACCAGGTCCGGGGTGACGGTGTGGTCGAAGTTCATCCCCGGGCGTTCCCGTCGCTTGTCCGGGGTGTCCGCCATGGTCATCACGACCGTGTTGGCGTGGATGCCACTCCGCTTCACCTCGTGCGCGATGGAGCGCACCCAGGCGACCAGGGCCGCCTTCGCGGCGGCGTACGCCGACAGCGCGGGCAGCGGCTCGTCCGCGAGCGGGGTGCTGAAGTAGACCAGCCGCGCCCCCTCGGTCAGGTGCGGCAGGATCGCCCGGGTGGCGGTGACGGCCGACAGGAAGTTGTCCCGCAGCATCTGCTCGTAGACGCCGGTGTCCATCAGGAACAGCGGCCCGGCCCGGAAGCCGCCGACCATGTGGACCAGGCCGTCGAGCCGGCCGAAGCGCCTGACGGCCTCCTCGGCGGCCAGGCGGGCGCCCTCGGGATCGGAGACGTCCGTGGCTAGCGTCTCGATCCGCCCCGCGACGCCGTGCCGCCGCTCCAGCAGGGCGAGGCGGTCCTTGTCGCGGCCGGTGAGCAGCAGCCGGTCCCCCCGGGCGCCGAGCAGCTCGATCACGGCCTCGGCGAGCTGCCCGGTCGCCCCGGTGATCAGGAAGACGGGGGCGGTCATCGGACCGGCTCCGCGACCCGGGTGGTCACGTGGTCCATCAGCGCCGACAGGAAGAAGGATCGCGCGCCCTCGGGGCTGCTCATGTCGCGCGGGACCGCGAGGTAGGCGTCCAGCTCGCGTTCCAGTCTCTGGATGCCCGGCTGCCTGGACAGGTGGGCCATCACGCTCGGCAGGTTGCCGTCGATCTCGATGAGACGGATGACCGTGGTGTCCTTCATGAAGATCGAGGTGCTCAGCAGCCGGGTTCCGTCGGGGGTCTCCCACTCGGGGGGAGCGTAACTCGACAGCAGTTCCCGCACCGCCGCCTCCGTACCGGGCCTGATCTGGAAGGTGATCGCGTAGCGCTGCATCGGGCTTCCTTGGGTCAGGGGCGGCCGTCCGCCGCCTTCTGGGACCAGACTGTTCGCGAGGGGCCGGGCTGTCTTCCGCCACGTGGCCGAACCTGCGCTCCCCCGGCGGTGGGGTCCTCTCCGCCCCGGGCGGGAGCCCGTCGCTCCTCACCGGCGGTCCCCGGCCTCCGTCCGCGCGGAACAGAATCACATTCGCCCAAGCAACCAGCTGCTTTACGCTTGATCGAAACCCTGGTTAATTGAATTGCGGACATCGCAATTCACAAATATTCCACCTGCGCGTCAATCGTTCGCAGATAATATGATTTATCCTGATAGACCTTAAGAATCTCTGAGCTACTTCTGTGAGAACCCATAGAACGGTCGGGCGACACAGGCGCTGGTGGTACGCGCTGACGGGAGGCTGTTAAGTCCCCCGACGTCCATCCCGAGGGTTCAGGAACGGGCCTGACAGACGTCCTCAATAGTCAAAGAATAGAATCTTAACGAAGTCTGTGACAGCCCATATGATTTGCTTGATATAGTCGCTTTTTCTGACTACGCTCACCTTTCATGGGGGAACGACGGGGCAAAACAACCCAAGAATGCAAGCACCTCTCATGTTTAGCGAGTAGCCGATCTCAGCGGATCCCGACGGGGTGGGTTCGATGAGCACCTTCCTCGGCTATCTCGTCTCAGAGCTGAGCTGGACCGACCTGCTGTGCTCGACGGTGGCGGCGCTCCTGGCCGTCGCGTCGTTCACACTCGGCACCCGCCGGCACACCAAGTCCATACTGGCCAGGAGCGAGAGCGCCGCGACACTGCGCGAACGGCGCCGGATCGCCCGTAACCTGCACGACGGGGTGGGACACGGCCTGACCGTCATCGCCCTCCAGGCCCGGCGGCTGACCGGCTCACCGGCGACGGCCCACCACGTGGCCCAGATCATCGAGGAGACGGTCCAGGCGACCCTGACCGACCTACGGGGGACCCTGACCGACCTGCGGCACGAGCCGCCTCCCCCGGGGGGAAGGCACGACCTCCCCCCGGGGGAGGAGCCGCGGCGCCACGACGACGGCGTGCTCCTGTCGGCCAGGCTGACCGAGCTCGCCGGGCGCTTTCCCTTTCCCGACCTGGCCGTACGGCTGCGCAACGTCGCCGCCGAACGCCACGTACCGCCCGAGGTCGCCCGGACGGCGTTCCGCGTCGCCCAGGAGGCCCTGACGAACGCGCTCAAGCACAACGCCGGCCCGGTCCACCTGGAGGTCTGCTTCGGCGAGAAGCTGAGCGTCTCGGTGGTCAACGAGACGCGCCCCCCCGGTGTGATGGCGGTGGCCGTGCCCCTTCCCCGCAGGCAGGGCGGCGGCACGGGGCTGCGGGGCCTGTCGGAACGCGTCGCCGAGCAGGGAGGTCACCTGGAGTCAGGACCGCTGACCGGGGGCGGATTCGTCACCCGGGCCGTCATTCCGGTGACTCCCGCCATCTTCAGAGAGGACGAGCCATGCGGAAGATCCGCGTCCTGATCGCCGACGACCAGCCGCTGATCCGCAGCGGTCTGCATGCCGTCTTCGACGTGGTGCCGGACATCGTGGTGGTCGGGGAGGCACGGCACGGGGTGCAGGCGGTGCAGTCGGTCAAGACACTCCGCCCGGACGTCGTGCTGATGGACATCAACATGCCGCGCATGGACGGCATCACCGCCACCAGGGAGATCTGCAAGCTGGGTGCCGCCTATCCCGCGAAGGTCGTCATCCTGACCATCTACGACCAGGACGAGCACGTCTTCGAGGCGCTGCGCAGCGGTGCAAGCGGCTTCATCCTCAAGCACACGCCCACCGACCGGCTGGTGGACGCCGTGCGCGAGGTCGCCGAGGGCGACGCCCTGCTGTCGCCCTCGGTGACGCGCAAGCTCATCGACGAGTTCGCCAGGCGCCCGGTGCTCTCGGCCGCGCCGACCGCGGTGCTCGACCAGCTCACCGAGCGGGAGCGCGAGGTGTTCCAGCTGCTCGTACGGGGATACGGCAACGACGAGATCGCACGCGCGCTCGTGCTCGGCGACAGCACGATCAAGTCGCACGTCCAGCACCTCTACCAGAAGCTCGGCGTGCGCGACCGGGTGCAGATCGTGATCTTCGCGTACGAGAACGGCCTGGTCGCGGCCACTCCCCGGGGCTGACGCGGCTCCGGTGCGCGAAGGCGGGCCGTCTCCCCCGCGGGGAGGCGGCCCGCCTCGCGTCCGGCCCGCCTTCACGAACACGGGCCGGCTCCCCTCGGGGAACCTTCGCGACAGCGGACCGGTCCTTCGAGGCCACGCGAACGCGGACCGGCTCCCCTCGGGGAAGGAGACGGTCCCCTCCCCGGAGGAGCCCCGGGTTCACGCCGGCGGCGGGCGACACCGGCCGGGCCGGGTTCCTACGGTGGGACGGACCCGATCGACCGGCCACCGAGGAGTGCCCGTGCCCGACCAGATCCTGATCGTCGCCCGCCTCAGTCCCGGCGGTTCCGGCGAGGTCTCCCGCCTCTTCGGCGAGTCCGACGCCGGCGAGCTCCCCCGCGCGCTCGGGGTGACGCGCCGCGACCTGTTCCTCTACCGGGACCTCTACTTCCACCACGTCGAGTTCGAGGGCTCCGCCGCCGAGGCGATGGCGATCGCCCGCGGGCGGGAGGACTTCCTGCGGCTGAGCGAGGACCTCGACCCGCACGTCAGGCCGTACGACCCGGACACCTGGCGCGGCCCCGCCGACGCGATGGCGCGGCGGTTCTACCACTGGACTCCCGAGGAGCGCGCCCTGTGACGATCTCACCCGCCGCGCCGGCCACCGCGCCCGGACTGTGGGCGCGCTGCCCCGGCTGCGCCGCCATCGTGTACGCCCCCCGCCTGGCCCGTACGCAGCGTGTCTGCCCCGAGTGCGGTCACCACCACCGGCTGAACGCCGTCGAGCGGCTTCGCACCCTGGTGGACGACGGCTCCTTCCGCGCCGCCCCGCAGGTGCGCGGCGGCGACCCGCTGGGCTTCGCCGACTCCCGGCCCTACGCCGAGCGCCTGGCCCAGGCGCGCGGGCGCACCGGCCTGGACGACGCCGTCCTCCACGGCACCGCCACCGCCGGCGGCCACCGCGTGGTCGTCGCCGTCATGGACTTCTCCTTTCTCGGCGGCAGCATGGGGTCGGCGGTCGGCGAGGCCGTCACCCGCGCCTGCGAGCAGGCGCTGGACGAGCGCGTCCCGCTGGTCCTGGCCATCGCCTCCGGCGGCGCCCGCATGCAGGAGGGCGGCCTGTCCTTGATGCAGATGGGCAAGACCGCCCAGGCGATGCGGCGCCTGCGGCGAGCGGGCGTGCTCAGCGTCTGCGTGCTGACCGACCCCACCTTCGGCGGGGTCACCGCCTCGTTCGCCACCCTCGGGGACGTGCTGATCGCCGAGCGCGGCGCGCTCGTCGGCTTCGCCGGGCCGCGCGTCATCGCCTCGGCGACCCGGGAGAAACTCCCCCGGGGTTTCCAGAGCGCCGAGTATCTCGCCGGGCGCGGCATGCTCGACCGGGTCGAGCCCCGCGACGGCCTGCGTCCCCTGCTCGCCCGGCTGCTGTCCACGACCGGCCGGACCGGGGACGGACACGCCCAGGAGCCGCCTCCCGGCGGGCCCGCGGCGGTGATCCGCGATCCGGGCGAGCTGTCCGGCGTGCTGACCGCCCAGGAGACCGTGCGGCTGGCCCGCGACACCCGGCGCCCGACCGCCCTCGACTACATCTGGCACCTGTGCTCGGACTTCGTGGAGCTCCACGGGGACCGCACGCACGGCGACGATCCGGCGATCGTCGGCGGCACCGGCCTGATCGGCGGGAGGCCCGTGATGATCGTCGGCCACCAGAAGGGTCATGACACCAAGGAGCTGGTCGCCAGGAACTTCGGCCTCGCCCACCCCGAGGGGTACCGCAAGGCGCTGCGGCTGATGTCGATGGCTGACCGGCTCGGCCTGCCGGTGGTGACCCTCGTCGACACCCAGGGCGCCGCCCCGGGTGTCGGGGCCGAGGAACGCGGCCAGTCCTGGGCGATCGCCGAGTGCCTCGCCGGCATGTCGGAGCTGTCGGTCCCGGTGGTCGCGACCGTGGTCGGCGAGGGCGGCAGCGGCGGGGCGCTGGCCCTGGCGGTGGCCAACCGGGTGCTGATGCTGCGCCACGCCGTCTACTCGGTGATCAGCCCGGAGAGCTGCTCGACGATCCTGTACGGCGACCCCTCGCACGCTCCCGAGCTGGCCGAGTCCCTGCGGATCACCGCGCCGGAGCTGCTGCGGCTCGGCGTCGTCGACGGGGTCGTGCCCGAACCGCGGGGCGGCGCGCAGGAGGATCCGGTGGCGGCGATGGACGCGCTCAAGGCGGCCGTCCTGGAGTCGCTGCGCGAGCTGTCCGGGCTGAGCGGCGACGAGCTGCGCAAGCATCGCCACGAGCGGTTCCGCGGGCTGGGAGTGATCGAAGGTGGATGAGCGGATCGCCGGCAGACCCGGCTCCGAGGAGGACGCGCACGCGGCGATGCGGCTGCTGCGCGAGGAGGTCGGCAACCTCGTCAAGACCGTTCCCGGCCCGGTGGCGGCCATCTCCCTGCGCCTGGGCGAGTGCGCCCTGGAGGTGACCTGGGCCTCCCCGCAGGCCGCCGCGCCGGATCCGCGGCCCGTCGCCGTGGCCGCCACCGGGCAGGCCGCGCGACCGGCGGAGACCGGCCCCCTCGACGCGGCGCGGGAGCACTCCCCGTCGCACGCGGTGACCGCTCCCCTGGTCGGCACCTTCTACGTCGCCGCCGAGCCGGGGGCCCCGCCCTTCGTGCAGCCGGGCGACCGGGTGGACGCCGACCAGACGATCGGCATCGTCGAGGCCATGAAGCTGATGAACCCGGTCGTCGCCGGACGGGCGGGCGAGGTCGTCGAGGTGGTCGCGGGCAACGGCGAGCCGGTGGAGTACGGGCAGGTCCTGATACGGCTACGGACGGACGACGCATGAGTTTCGCGAGGATGCTCATCGCCAACCGGGGCGAGATCGCGCTGCGCGTGGCCAGGACCTGCCGCGAGATGGGCATCGAGACCGTCGCCGTGTACTCCACCGCCGACCGCGACGCCCGGTTCGTGGCCTACGCCGACAGGGCCGTCCACATCGGCCCGGCCCCGGCCCGGCGCAGTTACCTCTCCGTGCCCGCCGTCATCGAGGCGGCCCTGCAGACCGGGGCGGAGGCGATCCACCCGGGCTACGGCTTCCTGTCGGAGGACGCCGACTTCGCCAGGGTCTGCGCGGACAACGGGATCACCTTCGTCGGCCCCACCCCCGAGGTCATGGAGTGCGTCGGCGACAAGGCGCGGGTGCGCTCCCTGATGGCCGAGGCCGGGCTGCCCGTCCTGCCCGGCAGCGAGGGCGCCGTACCCTCGGTGGCCGAGGCCGAGCGGATCGGCGCCGAGATCGGCTACCCGGTCATCGTGAAGGCCGCCGCGGGCGGCGGCGGGCGGGGCATCGAGGTGGCGCGCGACCGGGCCGAGCTGCGCGACGTCCACCGGCGCACCACCGCGTTCGCCCGGCAGATGTTCGGCAACGGCGACGTCTACATCGAGCGGTTCGTGCCGGTGGCCCGCCACGTGGAGGTGCAGCTGCTGGGAGACTCCGCCGGGACCGTCGTCCACCTGGGAGAGCGCGACTGCTCGCTGCAGCGGCGCAACCAGAAACTCGTCGAGGAGGCGCCCTCCCCCGAGCTGCCCGAGAAGGTCCGCGGGCTGCTCGGCGAGTACGCGGTGGCCGGGGCGCGGCACGTCGGCTACACCGGCGCGGGGACGATGGAGTTCCTGGTCGACCCGGCCGGGGAGGCGACCTTCATGGAGATCAACGCCCGCATCCAGGTCGAGCACACGGTCACCGAGATGCTCACCGGCGTCGACCTGGTCAGGGAGCAGATCCGGGTGGCCGCGGGCGAGCGCCTGCCCTTCACCCAGGAGCAGGTCCGCTTCACCGGCGCGGCCATCGAGTGCCGGGTGAACGCCGAGGACCCCGGCGCGGGGTTCCGCCCCGCCCCCGGCCGCCTGACGGTCTTCCGCCCGCCCGGCGGGCCCGGCGTGCGGGTCGACTCCGGGTTCGTCCAGGGCGACACGATACCGCCGGACTACGACTCGATGATCGCGAAACTGGTCGTCTGGGCGCCCACCCGGCAGGAGGCCATCGCCAGGGCCGATCGCGCGCTCGCCGAGTTCGCCGTGGAGGGGCCGGGGGTGGCCACCACCATCCCGCTGCTGCGCGAGCTGCTCGCACAACCGCGGTTCGCCGCGGGTGAGCACAGCACCGGATTTGTGGACACGTTCATGAGCGAGCAGGGACATATACGCTGGTCTGCGTAAACTTTTCTGAATGCTGACGTAAATCCGGGGTACTCGCCACCACATGACCGATTCTCAGGGGATCATCGGAGCCCGCTACCGCCTGCTCGAACGCATCGGCCGAGGAGGCATGGGAACGGTCTGGCGAGCGCGCGACGAGGTCCTGGGCCGCGAGGTGGCGGTCAAGGAGGTCATCCCCTCCCCCGACCTCACCGGTCCCGAACGCGAGGTCTTCACCGTACGGACCCTCAGGGAGGCCCGTGCCGCCGGGCGGATCGGCCACCCCGGGGTGGCGACGGTCTACGACGTGATCGAGGAGCAGGGGCGTCCCTGGATCGTCATGCAACTGGTCGACTCCCGCACGCTCGGAGCGGTGATCAGGGAGGACGGGCCGCTGCCGCCGATGCGGGTGGCGCGGATCGGGCTGGAGGTGCTGGGCGCGCTGCTCGCCGCCCACCACGCGGGCGTCCTGCACCGCGACGTGAAGCCGGACAACGTGCTGATCGCCGCGGACGGGCGGGCCGTGCTCACCGACTTCGGCATCGCCGTCCTGGAGGGCGACTCGTCGATCACCAGGACCGGTTCGCTCATCGGCACCCCGGCGTTCATCGCGCCGGAGCGGGCGAGCGGCGGACCTGCCGAGTTCGCCTCCGACCTGTGGTCGCTCGGCGTGACGCTCTACGTGGCCGTCGAGGGACGCTCTCCCTTCGAGCGGGCTCACCCGCTGGCGACGCTCAGCGCCGTCATGCACCAGGAGCCGTCACCGATGCGGTTCGCCGGGCCGCTCGCCCCGGTGATCCACGGCCTGCTCCACAAGGATCCGGCGCGGCGCATGTCCGCCCGCGAGGTGCAGGTCCATCTGACCTCGCTGGTGAACGGGACCGCGCCGCAGCCGACCATGCCCATCGAGATTCCGGCCGGGATTCCCGCCGAGCCGACGGCAGGTACGCAGGCCGGGCCGTCGACCGGGCCGTCCGCGGTGATCCCCGCGTTCGCCGCCGTCCCGGACGGCGTCCCCACCACCCCGGCGGGAGCCGCACCGCCCCCGCCGCCCCCCGCACCGCCCGGCTCCGGACCCGAGCCGGTTCCGGTCTCGGTCTCTCCCAGACGGCGGCGCCCGGCGATGGCCGCCCTGGTCGCGGCGGCCGTCGCACTCGCCGCGAGCGCGGGAGGGCTGGCGTGGGTCGCCTCCAACTCCTCGCCCCCGATCCCCAGGGAGCCGTCGACCTCGGCGAGCGTGGCGCCCGACGAGGGGAAGCCCTCGGGCGAGCCCGAGCAGGCGAAGGTGCCCGCGCGTAACGCCCCCACCCAGAACGACGAGGGCGGGACCTCCGGCCGCCCGGCCCCGGAGAGGCCGGAGAACGGCGACCCCGCCCCGCAGGACAGGCCGTCGGACAAGCCGACGGAGAAGCCGACGGACAAACCGACGGACAAGCCGACGCAGGCACCCCCGGACGAGCCCGAGGAGGATCCCGCCGACGAGGGGGAGGGCGAGGAGCAGGACCAGGGCGGGGGGACCGGCGAGGATTCGGGGCAGGACGACACCCCGGGCGAGGGCCAGCAGGGCGACTCATCCGACCAGGTCGACCCCAACGCCGGAACGGCCGCGCTCGAGACGGGCACCGGGGGCGAGGGCGAGATCGGAAGGGCCGGGGCGGCCCGCTAGGGGAAGGCCCGGCGGCGGGGCCGGGAAGGTCCGGGGACCGGCGAAGCCCCGAGGCCCCGAGGGCGGAGAACCCGGAAGATCACCACCCGGTCCCGGCCGTCCGGACCCGGTGGATCACCCGGGAACGGCGGACCGCGTCAGGACTCGGCGGCCACGATCGTCAGGGCGTTGGCCAGATCGTCGGGGTAGGCGGTGCTGAAGGAGACCCACTCGCCGGTGGAGGGGTGCTCGAAGGCCAGGGAGACCGCGTGCAGCCACTGCCGGCTCACCCCCAGGCGCGCGGCCAGGGTGGGGTCGGCCCCGTACAGCATGTCGCCGACGCACGGGTGGCGCAGCGCCGACATGTGGACCCGGATCTGGTGGGTGCGGCCCGTCTCCAGCTTGATGTCCAGCAGCGACGCCGCGCGGAAGGCCTCGATCGTGTCGTAGTGGGTGATCGAGTCCTTGCCCCCGGACACGACCGCCCAGCGGCCGTCCCCGACGGGATGGCGGTCGATCGGCGCGTCCACGGTGCCGCGGTGCGGGTCGGGGTGGCCCTGGACCAGCGCGTGGTAGCGCTTGTCGACCGTACGCTCCTTGAAGGCCCGCTTCAGGTGGGAGTAGGCGTGCTCGCTCTTGGCGACGACCATCGCGCCGGTGGTGTTGGCGTCCAGCCGGTGCACGATGCCCTGGCGCTCGGCCGCGCCGCTGGTGGCCACCCGGTGGCCGGTGCCCAGCAGGCCGCCGATCACGGTGGGCCCGGTCCAGCCGGTGGTCGGGTGGGCGGCCACGCCGATGGGCTTGTTGACGACGACGATGTCGTCGTCCTCGTACACGATGTGCATCCCGGGCACCGGCTCGGCCACCGGCATCGGCGTGGTGGGCGGCGGCGGGAGGGTGACCTCCAGCCACGCGCCACCGTGGACCCGGTCGGATTTGATCGCGGTCGCACCGTCCACCAGCACGTCGCCGGCGACGATCAACTCGGCCGCGCGCGTACGGGAGAGGCCGAACAGGCGTGACAGGGCGGCGTCGAGGCGCTCGCCCTCCAGCCCGTCGGGGACGGGGAGGCTTCGCCGGTCAGCCATCGTTGTTCTCCTTGCTTTCCTTCGTGTCCTTCGTGTCCTTCGTGGTCTTCGCGGCTCCCGTGTCGCGCGTGCCGTCGATCTGGTAACCCCGCCAGGCGAGGAGGACCGCCAGGATCCCGCCGCAGACGATCGCCGAGTCGGCGATGTTCCAGACCGGGAAGTGACCGGGGAAGGTCTCGATGAAGTCGACCACGTGCCCCTGGAGCGGCGAGGGCCTGCCCGGGCCGAAGCCCGAGGGCCAGCGGAAGATCCGGTCGGTGAGGTTGCCGAGCGCCCCGCCGAGCAGCAGGCTCAGCGTGATCGCCCAGGGCAGGCTGCGCAGGTTGCGCGCGGTGCGCAGGATCGCCACCACGACGGCGGTCGCGACACAGGTGAAGATGATCGTCATCCCGGTGCCGAGGCTGAAGGCGGCCCCCGAGTTGAAGATCACCCGGAACTGGAGGAGGTCCGGGACGACCACGAGCGGTTCCCTGCCCTCCAGGGTCCTCAGCACGAGGGTCTTCGTGGCGAGGTCGAGGGCGTAGACGATGGGGACGATCGTCGCGAGCACGGCGATCCGCCGTGCCGGGAGCGGGGCGGCCGAGACCGCCGCCCCCTCCTCGGTGTCGCCCGTCAGCGGCGCTCCTCCCGCTGCTTGCAGGCCACGCACAGCGTCGCCCTCGGAAACGCCTGAAGGCGCTCCTTTCCGATCGGCTGATGGCACGATTCGCACACTCCGTAGGTCCCCGCGTCGATCCGGGCGATCGCTCGCTCGTTCTGCGCGACCAGGTCGCGCGAGTTCAGGGTAAGGGCGATTTCGCGCTCGCGTTCATACGTCCGGGCTCCGGCGTCGGCCTGATCGTCTCCCGCACCGTCGGTGACGTCGCTCGACGCGATCTCCGTCTCGGCCTTGGCGATCTCCTCGGTGAGCTCGTGGATCTCCGTGGCCAGTTGCCTGCGGACCTCCTTGAGCTCCTCGGCCGACCAGGTGACGACGGCACCGTCCTGGGACGGCGCCACCGCGCTGTTGTCTGCGCGCACGGTCGCGGCCATGGCGGCCTCCTTGTTCGATGGACCGTCTCCGATGTGGTAAACGGTGCGGGCAGCTTAGGTCTCCCATAACAGAACGGCAAACGACCCGCCGCATTCTTTACCACTCACGTAACATCCGGTCGCTTCCCCCTGATTCCGCCCAGCGGACCTCAATACGGGGAAGCTTCCAGGGGGGCGGGTGCGTTATCGTGTGAGCCTGCAAGGCGTTGATGGGGACAGCAACCTCCGCATCACCTCGCACGAGCGACCCGGGGACGGTGCGAGCCCGGGGCGAGGCGCGAAGGCACGATCACCCCGGAGCCGCCGGAAGAACGGCCGCGACGACCCGACATCAGGCCCGCGGCGGCCCAGTAGACCCGGCAGCAGGCCGAAGGAAGAGGGCCTCGCGCGCACGCGAGGTCAAGGAGGGTGGTACCGCGGGGCCCCGACGGCCTCGTCCCTCCACGCCACAGCCGGTTCCAGCGTGGAGGTCCAGCCCATCATGTCCGCCTATTTCCGTTCTCTTCCCGCGCAGGTCGATCTTCCCGCGCTCGAGCACGAGGTGCTCGACCGGTGGCGGGACGGCAAGGTCTTCGAGCGTTCGGTCGAGCAGAACGCCGGCGGTCCCAACTGGGTCTTCTACGAGGGTCCGCCCACCGCCAACGGCATGCCCGGCGTCCACCACGTCGAGGCCCGCGTCTTCAAGGACCTCTTCCCCCGCTACAAGTCGATGCGCGGCTTCAACGTGCCCCGCAAGGCGGGCTGGGACTGCCACGGGCTGCCCGTCGAGGTCGCCGTCGAGAAGGAACTCGGCCTCTCCGGCAAGAAGGAGATCGAGGCGTACGGCATCGCCGAGTTCAACGACCGGTGCCGCGAGTCCGTGCTGAAGCACGTGGACGCCTTCGAGGAGATGACCGAGCGGATGGGGTACTGGATCGACCTGTCCCAGGCCTACCGCACGATGGACCCGGCCTACGTGGAGTCCGTCTGGTGGTCGCTCAAGGTCATCTTCGACAAGGACCTGCTGTCCCGCGACTTCCGCATCACCCCGTACTGCCCCCGCTGCGGCACCGGCCTGTCCGACCACGAGCTGGGCCAGCCGGGCGGCTACGAGACCGTCACCAGCCCGTCGGTCTACGTCCGCATGCCCGCGACCTCGGGACCGCTCGCCGACCTCGGCGCCTCGCTGCTGATCTGGACCACCACCCCGTGGACCCTGGTCTCCAACACCGCCGTGGCCGTGCACCCCGACGTGACCTACGTCGCGGCCCGCCCCGCCGGGTCCGACGAGGTCCTGGTGGTGGCCGAGCCGCTGCTGGCCGCCGCGCTGGGCGAGGGCGCCGAGGTGCTGGCCGCCTTCCAGGGCGCCGACCTGGAGCACACCACCTACACGCGCCCGTTCGACCTGGTCGACATCCCCGGCGCGCACTACGTGGTGCTCGGCTACTACGTCACCACCGAGGACGGCACCGGCCTGGTCCACCAGGCGCCCGCCTTCGGCGCCGACGACATGACGACCTGCAAGCGGTACGGGCTTCCCGTGGTCAACCCGATCGGCCCCGACGGCCGGTTCCTCGACGGCGTCCCCCAGGTCGGCGGCCAGTTCTTCAAGGACGCCGACGAGGGGCTCACGGCCGACCTGCGCGAGCGCGGCCTGCTCTACCGGGGCAGCCACTTCGAGCACAGCTACCCGCACTGCTGGCGCTGCCACACCGCGCTGCTCTACTACGCCCTCCCCGCCTGGTACATCCGCACCACCGCGATCAAGGACCAGCTCCTCGCCGAGAACGAGAAGACCAGCTGGTACCCCGAGACGATCAAGTGGGGCCGGTTCGGCGAGTGGCTGCGCAACAACGTCGACTGGTCGCTGTCGCGCTCGCGCTACTGGGGTACCCCGCTGCCCCTGTGGATCTGCACGGCCGACGAGTCGCACGTCACCTGCGTCGGCTCGCTGGACGAGCTGGGCCGCCTGTCCGGCCAGGACGTCTCCGCGCTCGACCCGCACCGCCCCTACGTGGACGACGTCACGCTGCCCTGCCCCACCTGCGGCAACGAGGCGCGCCGGGTGCCCGACGTGATCGACGCCTGGTACGACTCCGGCTCGATGCCGTTCGCCCAGTGGGGCGCCCCGTACATGAACGAGGAGATGCTCGAGAAGGCCTACCCGGCGCAGTTCATCTGCGAGGCCACCGACCAGACCCGCGGCTGGTTCTACTCGCTGATGGCGGTCGGCACGCTCGTCTTCGGCAGGTCCTCGTACGAGAACGTGCTCTGCCTCGGCCTCATCCTGGCCGAGGACGGCCGCAAGATGAGCAAGCACCTGGGCAACGTGCTCAAGCCGATGCCGCTGATGGACCAGCACGGCGCCGACGCGCTGCGCTGGTACATGGCCTGCTCCGGCTCGCCGTGGGCGGCCCGCAGGGTGGGACACGGCGCCCTGGAGGAGATCGTCCGCAAGGTCCTGCTCACCTACTGGAACACCACGTCGTTCTTCACCCTGTACGCCAACGCCGAGTCCTGGTCGCCGTCCCGGCTCGCCGAGGCGCCCGCGTACGACGAGCGCCCGCTGATCGACCGGTGGGCCCTCGCCGAGCTGCACCGGACCGTGGCCGAGGTCACCTCGTCGCTGGACGTCTTCGACACCGCCCGCGTCGGGCGGCGCCTCGCCGAGTTCCTCGACGACCTGTCCAACTGGTACGTGCGACGCTCCCGGCGCCGCTTCTGGACCGGTGACCCCGCGGCGTTCGCCACGCTGTACGAGTGCCTGGAGACCGTCACCCGGCTGATGGCACCGGTGGTGCCGTTCACCACCGACTACGTCTGGGACGTGCTCCGCGACACGGACGCCCCCTCCTCGGTCCACCTGGCCACCTGGCCCGACGTCAACGGCGAGCTGCTGGACCCGGAGCTGTCCGAGCGGATGGCGCTGGTCCGCCGCCTGGTGGAGCTGGGCCGTTCGGCCCGCGCCTCCAGCGGGGTCAAGACCCGCCAGCCGCTCGGCCGCGCCCTGGTCGGCGCCCCCGGCTGGGCCGCGCTCCCCCCGGAGCTGCGCGAGCTCATCGCCGACGAGCTCAACGTGAAGGACCTGGAGGACCTGTCCGGGATCGGGGCGGACCTGGTGTCCTTCACCGTGAAGCCCAACTTCCGGGCGCTGGGCAAGCGGTTCGGCTCGCAGACCAAGCTCGTCGCCTCGGCCGTCACCGCCGCCGACCCCGCCGAGCTCGCCCGCGCGCTCCGTGCCGGCTCGCCGGTCTCGGTGGACGCGGGAGAGCTGGGCACCGTGGAGCTCGGCGCCGACGACGTGATCGTCACCGAGCAGCCCAGGTCCGGCTGGGCGGTGGAGGCCGGCGCCGGTGAGACCGTCGCCCTCGACCTGACCATCACCGACGAGCTGCGCCGCTCGGGCCTGATCCGCGACGTCATCCGCCTGCTCCAGGACACCCGCAAGTCCACCGGCCTGTCGATCATCGACCGGATCGACGTGTGGTGGTCCACCGATGACGCCGACCTGGCCGAGGCTCTGCGGACCCAGGGTCAGGCGGTGGCCGACGAGGTCCTCGCCGTCTCCCTCACCGAGGGCGGCGCCGACGACCTCCCCGCCCACAGCGACGCCGAGCTGGGCCTGACCTTCCAGCTCCGCCGCACGACGACGACGGTCTGAACCGGTTCGAACGGGTCTGACCGTCAGGACCGGTCAGACCCGTTCAGGCCGGCCCGGGAAGGCCGGCGAGATCGAACACGGCCGGGGTCGCGGGGATGTCTCCCGGGAACCCCGGCCGTCCTGGTTCACGACGATGACGGGCCCGATGCCCGGATGGCTCGGATGGCTCAGATGGCTCGGAGGTGCCCGGTCAGTTCACGTCCGGCGGTTCTGCCGGCAGATCGGGCAGTTGCTCAGCCCGGCCTTCTCGGCCTCGGCCCGGGACATGGTCTCGATGCCGCTGCCTCCGATGCTGGCGCCCTTGACGAGGGGGCAGTCGGAATCGTGGAAGCGGCGGGTGCCGACGATGACCGTGACCGTCTCGCCGTCCGCCTCCCGCTCCCGGGGCGCGGGACGCGGCCGCTCCTCGACGGCGGGGACACCACCGGGGGAGGTGTCGTCGCCGCGGTCATCGGGGGCGTCACGGTCGTCGCGGGCGTCACGGTCACCGCGGGAGGCACCGGTGGCGGGTGCCCCGGCCACGGTGGCCTTGGACGTCCCGCCGGCCGGGGCCGCCTCGGGGGCCGGAACGCGTTCCGCGGAGGTGGAGTCGGCCGCTACCTGCCGCCCGGCGCGCCCGGGTGCGGTCTCGGCCGGCTCCACCGGTTCGGGGGCGCCGCCCTCGGCGGCCGCCTCTCGCCCGGAACCCGAGGGCTCCGGGGAGACGTCCCGCCCGGCGGCGGTCGTGGTTTCCGCTTCCGCCTCCGTGGAGGAGGCCCCACCGCCGGAGACGGCCCCGGCGTGGGCCTTCCCGCCGGCGGGCTCGGGCTTCGCGGGCTCAGCGGCGGCGGACCCCACCTCGGCCGGACCGCTTCCTGCGGCCTCGGCTTTCACGGACCCGGTCTTGGCGGGCCCGGTGGGTTCGGCCTCGGCACGCTCGGACCCGGGCTTCGCGGACGTGACCCCGGCAGTGCCCGGCTCGTCGGGCTCGGGCGCCTCGGCCCTGCTCGCGGCCGTGGCGGGCGTCCCGGAGGAGCCGGAGACCGTGGGCTCGGTCTCGGCGGGCCGGTCCTGGCCGGACGTGGCGGTCTTGGACCCGGCCTTCGCGGAGTCGGCCCTCGCGGAGGTCTCCGTGCCCTCCTGCCCGGAGGCCTGCGCGACCACGTCGCGGCTGAACCAGCTGGTGGCCTCGGACGCGGCGTGCGGGATCTCGGGGATCCTCGGCAGCCGGATCGCCGGGCGGGTCGGCTGCTCCGCCGGGCGGGCCGGGGAGCTCGCGGTCTCCTGGGGCCGCCCCTGCGGCTCGGGAGACTGGACGTAGGGCCGGGCGACCGGGACGACGGGCTCCTGCGGGGGGCGCTGGGTCTCCTGCCGGGACGCGGCCTCCTGGCGGGACGCGGTGCTCTCGCGCCCGGTCGCGGAGGTTTCCGGCCCGGCGGGTGCGGCGTCGCGTCCGGCGGCCGGAGAGGACGAGGACGCCGGAGAGACCGGAGACGCCGGAGACTCGCTCCTGGTCTGCGAAGCCTCGAAGCGGGCCTGCGTGGCCTCGCCTCCGGGCCGCTGGGGTTCGGACCGCTGGACTTCGGACCGCTGAGGTTCGGACCGTCGGTGTTCGGGCCGCTGGGACTCGGGCCGCGCTCCGGGGGCCTGCTGCCCGCCGGACGGGGCCGTGGGCTGCACGGGGGGTTGCACGGGGCGGTACGGGGAGGTGAAGCGGGCGGTGGCCTCCTGGGGGCCCGGCTCGCGAGCGTCGCCGAGGGAGCCGGACTCGTGGGAGACGTTCAGCGGCGCTTCGGGCTCGCGTACCCCGGGCGAGGTCTCCCGCTGCTGGGGCGCGGAGCCGGCGTCGGCGGGCAGGCACGTGGTGCAGGGCGTGAAGCCCTCCTCCCGCGCCTCCTCGCAGGTGAGCTCCTCATGATCCCTACCGGCCAGCTGGCGGCATCCCGCGACGTGGTAGCGCTTGCGTCCGGGGATGACCAGCACGATCGCCTCGGGGTCCAGGGCGCCCCGCCTCGCCGCGGCGGCGGTGGCCGGCCCGGCCACCGGGCCGCGTCGCGGCTGGGTCGGGGCGGGCACCTGCGGCATCCCGTGCCGCACCATCATCTGCTGCGGTGCGGAGGGCTGGTTGGGCATCTGGACCTGCATGCCGTGCGACTGGGCCGGCATACCGTGCGGCGCCGGGAGTGGCCCGGCCGGCATCGGTCCCTTCGGGGGAAGGGGCTGAGAGGCCCCGGCGTCCCCGCCGGGGAACAACTCGTGGCGGCGCAACAACGCCCCGATCACCAGGAAGACTGCGGACAGCATGCTGACCGCGATCGACCATATGACCAGGAACGGCTTGGCCAACACGAACCCCGCGATGAGCAGGACGATGGCCGTGAGTACCAAACCGGCGCTGATGAGGATCACAGAGAGACTCCCGGATGCGGGCCAAGGGGATGACCCGACACCTTAGCGGCGGTCGTTGTGAGGACCGTCAACGCCCTGGAAGGCGCCAGAATGCTGCGAGGGGTCGCCGCCGAACGGGTTGGGCGCGCTCTGGAGGGTCTGCTGACCGCCCTGAGCCACCGCGTGGGACATGGCCGGAGGCCCGCTCACGATCGGGAACCCGCCGCTGCCCTCGGCAGCCACGTTCAGCTCGGCAAGCTGGTTCTCCAGGTACAGCTTCAGACGGCTGCGATACTCGCGCTCGAAGCTGCGAAGCTCCTCCACCTTGCGCTCGAGCTCGTCGCGGGTCTGCACCAGGGAGCCCATGGCCTGACGGTGCCGCTCCTGCGCGTCGCGCTCCAGCGTCTCCGCTCGGGCACGTGCGTCACCGATGACCTGCTCGGCCTGGCGACGTGCCTTGCCGAGGATGTCGTCGGCCTCGCGGCGCGCCCGGGTCACCGTCTCGTCCGCCTCCCGGCGGGCGTCGGCGATGGCCTGGTCGGCGGTCTGCTGCGCGAGGGCGAGCACCCGGGCCGCGGTGTCCATGTTGTCCTCGGCCGGAGGCATCCCCATTCCGACGGGAACGGGCTGCTGATGCTGCACCGGCTCGGGAGCGCGCATCGGCTCCGGCTGCTGCATCATCATCTCGGGCTTGGGCTCGGCGATGGGGGCGGGCGCCATGGCCATGCCCATACCGCCGGGGACCTTGCCCCGCAGGCACTCCGCCAGCTTGGCGCGGAGCTCCTCGTTCTCCTGAATGAGACGGTCCAACTCGGACTCGACCTCATCGAGGAAGGCGTCTACCTCTTCCTCGTCGTAACCCGGCCTGAGTCGGGTCGTACTGAATTGCTTGTTCCGCACGTCGGCGGGCGTCAGCGGCATTTCGGTCTCCTTGGCGCGCTTGGAGTCTGTCCGGGGGGACGGTACCCGATCAACGAAGCGCGGACACGAGTTGGATCAAGACCAAGACCACAATGAACAGCACTGTGAAGCTTAGGTCAAAGGCCACCGTACCCAACCGGAGTGGTGGAATGAAACGGCGGAGGAACTTGAGAGGTGGATCGGTCACCGTGTACACGGCTTCCGCCAGCACCAGGACGATGCCGGTGGGGCGCCACTGACGTGCGAACGCCTGCACCGTCTCGAAGATCATTCTGCCGATCAGCAGGATGAGATAGATGGACAGGATGAAGACCAAGGTCCCGCTAACGATCCCCACGGTCCGTACCCGCCTCCACTCCGCTCTGCCGTCCTCTGTCCCGTCGGGACCTGTCGGGCCGGTCACTGTTCATGGTGGAACTCTAACTCTGGTTGAAGAATCCGCGTTCCGCGATTCGGGCCTTGTCCTCGGCGGTCACCTCGACATTGGCTGGGGACAACAGGAACACCTTGTTGGTAACACGTTCGATGCTGCCGTGTAGGCCAAAGACCAGACCTGCCGCGAAATCGACGAGCCGCTTGGCGTCGCTGTCAACCATCTCGGTCAGGTTCATGATGACGGGAGTGCCGTCACGGAAGTGCTCGCCGATGGTTCGCGCCTCGTTGTACGTACGGGGGTGAAGCGTCGTGATGCGCGCCAGATCGGTCGTACGGCGCTCCAGGAGGGCCGTCGCGGGCCTCGGAGCGGGCACGCCGGGATCGGTGTCGTCCTGGAGGTCGTGGACCGTGCCAGGGCGTTCGTCGCCCTCGCGGCGCGCGTCGTCGAACTCCTCGTACTCGTCGTCGGGGTAGCTGTCGTATCTCTCGTAGCGGTCGTCCTCAACAAGACCGAGGTAGACCGCCATCTTGCGCATCGCGCCGGCCATCGCTACTTCTTCCTCCGTCTTACTTCAGATGTGCCCGAGGGGCCAGCCCGACCGCCTTGAGCTCACCACCGTTCGACCGCTGTCCGGATACGCGGACGCCAAGGCCCACTTGAAGGGACATTACCTGACGAAGGGCTTCCTGCGACCGAGCAACGCCGTACCAACACGCAGGTGTGTCGCGCCGTTGGCGATAGCCTGGGATATGTCCCCGCTCATTCCCGCCGAGATGACATCGGCGCCCGGGTGGGTCTTCTGGACCGACCGCGCGATCTCCCTCAGCCTCGCGAACGCCGCGCCCGCCTCCTCGCCCAGTGGCGCGACCGCCATCACCCCGCCCAGTTCCAGCCCCTCCGCCGCGGCGACGGCGTCGGCCAGCGCCTCCACCTCCCCGGGCCTCGTCCCGCCCCGGCCGGGATCGCCGTCGAGTGCGACCTGCACCAGGCAGGTGACCGGGCGTCCCGCCGCGAGGGCCTCCCTGCTGAGCGCGGTGACCAGGCGCGGGCGGTCGACCGAGTGGACGACGTCCGCGTAGCCGACCACCGAGCGGACCTTGTTGGTCTGCAACTGGCCGACGAAGTGCCAGCGGAGACCGAGCCCGGCGCATTCGCGCGCCTTGGCGGAGGCCTCCTGGTCTCGGTTCTCCCCGACGTCGGTGATCCCGAGTTCGGCCAGGAACCGCACGTCGGAGGCGGGGTAGGTCTTGCTCACCGCGATGAGGGTCAGCTCCTCACGGCGACGGCCGGCGGCCCGGCAGGCTTCGGCGATCTCCGCCTCGACCCGGGCCAGCCCGGCCGCGATCTCGTCACGTCGTGTTGTTTCCGTCACATCTCCGCCGCTCGGACACTGGCAAACCGGCGGAGCCCATTCTTCCCGGCACGGCCGGGCGGTCCGGCACCGCCCCCACCGTGAGAGATGTCACTTCAGGAAGTCGGGGACGTCCAGCTCCTCTTCCTGCTCCTCGAAGATCACCGGCCGGCGCCGGGCGGGGTCGGTGGCCCTGGCGGAGATCGGCGTCGGCTGCGAGGGCTCGGGAGCCGGGCGCGGGATCGACAACGGCGGGGAGTGCGGCTCCTCCACGCGGTGCGGCTCGGCGTGCTCCGCCGAGGACTGCGCCTGCTGGACCGGGTAGATCTGCTGCGGCTGGGGCGCCGGCTCCGCCGGGGCGGACTGCGGGCTGGAGACCGGCCGCATCGGCGGGGGCGGCGCGTGCTCCACCCTGGGCTCGGGACGCGGTTCGGGGCGGGGCTCGGGGCGGGGCTCGGCCTTGACCGTGGGCGCCAGCGGGCGGACCGGAGAGGTCGCCGAGGGCGGCTGGGCCGGGCGCGAGACGGACTGCGGGCGCGCGGCCGGCTGCGCGAGCGGCTTGGGCTCGGGAGCGGGCTCGTCGAACCCGGCCGCGATCACGGTGACGCGCACCTCGTCGCCGAGGGCGTCGTCGATGACCGTACCGAAGATGATGTTGGCGTCCGGCGCGGCGGCGGTGGAGACGAGCTGGGCCGCCTCGTTGATCTCGAACAGGCCGAGGTCGGAGCCGCCGGCGATCGACAGCAGCACGCCGTGCGCGCCGTCGATGCTGGCCTCCAGCAGCGGGCTGGAGACGGCCATCTCGGCCGCCGCGACCGAGCGGTCGTCGCCGCGGGCGTGGCCGATGCCCATCAGGGCGGAGCCCGCCCCGGACATGACCGACTTCACGTCGGCGAAGTCGAGGTTGATCAGGCCTGGCGTGGTGATCAGGTCGGTGATGCCCTGGACACCGGAGAGCAGCACCTGGTCGGCCGCCTTGAAGGCGTCCAGCACGCTCACCTGCCGGTCGGAGATCGACAGCAGCCGGTCGTTCGGAATCACGATGAGGGTGTCGACCTCCTCGCGGAGGGTCTCGATGCCGGCGTCGGCCTGCATCGCCCTGCGCCGCCCCTCGAAGCTGAAGGGCCGGGTCACCACACCGATGGTCAGCGCGCCCAGCGTACGGGCGATGTTGGCCACCACCGGGGCGCCGCCGGTGCCCGTGCCGCCGCCCTCACCGGCCGTGACGAAAACCATGTCGGCCCCCTTGAGGACCTCCTCGATCTCCTCGCGGTGGTCCTCGGCCGCCTTGCGCCCGACTTCGGGGTTGGCCCCCGCGCCGAGGCCACGGGTGAGTTCGCGCCCGACGTCGAGCTTGACGTCGGCGTCACTCATCAGCAGCGCCTGGGCGTCGGTATTGATGGCGATGAACTCGACGCCCTTGAGTCCCTCCTCGATCATCCGGTTGACGGCGTTGACTCCGCCTCCGCCGATTCCTACAACCTTGATGACCGCGAGGTAGTTCTGCGGTGCTGCCACGACGAGGGGCCTTTCCGCTCGTTGACTTGCAATTTCATGCGGCACGGGGCCCGTGCCGTCGTTTCCAAAACCCTCACCCTCAAGTTGAGATTTAGCTTTATGTCAACCTGAGGAGTGATACGGACAGTAGGAGTTGCGCTCCTGGCGGGTCAACTAACCGCGCCGCAGCGCGTTCAGCGTGTCGCGGGCCGCCCTTTTCCGGGAACGCTCCGGGAACGCCCGCCATCCGATGAGATCACCTGACCGTCACGACGTCAGGCGAACTGACGTCATAGGTGTCGGCCGGGCGCTTGAGCAGCGTAACAAGGATCCGCGCCTTGTCGGCGGGCCGGTCACCGCCGCCCCACACGATCGCGCGGCCGTCCTTGAGGCGCAGCGAGACCGTCTCCGCCGACGGCGCGAGCACCTCCGCGACCTTGCGGGCGAGATTCTCCGGCAGCGCGGTGATGACGGTGAGCGCCGCCGCGGTCGCCGGATCCGCCGGGCCGGGGCGCGAGACCCGCAGCACCGGCAGCGCCGGGGGCGCGACGTCCTTGACCTCGGTGACCATCCCGTGGCGGTCCATCAGCGCGGACCTCTCACCGACCGGCACCACCGCGACCGGCTCGCGCTCCACGACCTCGACGCGCAGGGTGCCCGGCCAGCCGCGGCTGACCGTCACCGACTCGACCTGCGGGATCCTGCCGACCCTGCCCTCGACCTCGGCCACGTCGACGGTGGCCAGGGGCGTGTCCGCGGCCACCTCCGCCGCCCGCCGGATCTGCTCGGCGGACAGGCCCGCGTTGCCGACCACCTGGATGTCCCGCACCCCGAGCACCGGGGAGAAGAACACCAGCCACGCCGCGATGCCCACCACCCCCACGGTGAGCAGGGCCAGGAAGGCCGACCGCCAGACCCCGTTCATCGCCACTCCCCCTCCGGCGACCCGCGCCCGCCGACGTGGGTCACCGCGCGGCCAGCTCCGCCACGATCCTGGGGCCCAGCTCCGTCACGTCGCCCGCCCCCATGGTCAGGACGATGTCGCCGGGCCTGGCCCGTCCCGCCACCAGGGCCGGCACGCTGTCGCGGTGGGGGGCGTAGGCCACCCGCTCCGCGGGCAGCGGCACCTTGCCCGCCACCAGCGCGCCCGACACGCCGGGCTCGGGGTCCTCGCGGGCTCCGTAGACGTCCAGGACGATGGCCTCGTCGGCCAGCCCGAGCGCGGCGCCGAACTCGTCGGCGAAGAACCTCGTGCGCGAGTACAGGTGCGGCTGGAAGACCGCGATGACCCTGCCGTCGCCCGAGAAGGACGCCACCACGTCCCGTGCCGCGCGCAGGTCGGCGGCGAGCTCGGTCGGGTGGTGGGCGTAGCTGTCGAAGACCGCCACCCCGCCCGCCTCCCCCTTCGCCTCGAAGCGGCGCTTGGCACCGGTGAAGGCCGCCAGGCCGTCGCGGATCTCGTCGAAGGAGACGCCCAGCTCACCCGCCACGGCGATGGCGGAGGCGGCGTTGAGCGCGTTGTGGCGGCCGGGCACCGCGAGCCTGACCTCCCCGCGTCCCACGATCGTGAAGGTGATGCCCAGCCCCTCGGGGACGATCCCGCTCACCCGCAGGTCGGCGTCCTCCGCCTCACCGTACGTGATCACCTTCAGGCCGCGGGCGCGGGCGATCGGGATCAGCGCGGCGGAGCCGGGGTCGTCGGCGCAGACGACCATGGTGCCGGTGACGCGCTCGACGAACCTGGCGAAGCTGTCGTGGACCGCGCGCGGGTCGCCGTAGTTGTCCAGGTGGTCGGGTTCGACGTTGGTCACCACGGCGATGTCGGGGGCGAGCATCAGGAAGGAGCCGTCGCTCTCGTCGGCCTCGGCGACGAACACCTCGCCCGAACCCTCGTCGGCACCCAGGCCCGTCGTCACCAGCTGCCCGCCCACGCAGTACGAGGGGTCGGTGCCGCACTTCTGCAGCGCCACGGTGAGCATCGAGGTCGTGGTGGTCTTGCCGTGGGTGCCGGCCAGCGCGACGCCGGTCTTGCCCGCCATCACGGAGGCGAGCGCCGCGGCCCTGGGGATGACCCGCAGGCCCTGGCGCAGCGCCTCGCCCAGCTCGGGGTTGGAGTCGCGGATCGCGGTGGACACCACGACGGTGTCGACGTGCTTGATGTGCGAGGCGGCGTGGCCGATGTGGACCCTCGCCCCCAGATCCCGCAGCTCCGTCACCATGTCCGAGCCTCGCGCGTCGCTGCCGGAGACCGGCACCCCCCGCTTGAGCAGGATGCGCGCGATCCCAGACATCCCGGAACCGCCGATCCCGATGAAATGGACCCGTCCCAGGTCACCGGCCGCGACCGGATCCACCAGCTTGACCAGGCTCATCGGCCGCTCACTTCTCCTCGTTCGCCGCGCGGGCGCGTCCGCGCCGCGTCCGGCCGTCTTCCGTCTTCCCCGGCCTCGCGCCCGGCGCGCCGGATCCGCTCCGTGATCCCCTCCGCGCCCATTCAGCCCCTCCCCCGCGCCGCGATCTGCAGCACCCTGCGCGCCAGCGTCACGTCGGCGTCCTTCCTGCCCATCCTGGAGGCCGCCTCCGACATGGTGCCCACGCGATCGGGGTCGGACAGGATGGGCAGCACGTTCTGGACGATCCACTCCGCCGACAGCTCCGCGTCGTCGATCATCAGACCGCCGCCGCCCTGCACGATCGGGGTGGCGTTGAGCCGCTGCTCGCCGTTGCCGTGCGGCAGCGGGATGTACGCGGCCGGCAGGCCCACGGCCGTCATCTCGGCGCAGGTCATCGCGCCGCTGCGGCACAGGGCGAAGTCGGCCGCCGCGTAGGCCAGGTCCATCCGGTCGACGTACTGCAGCACGACGTACTGCGGGTCACCCGGCGGCGGCTCCTCCTCCAGGGTGTTCTTCAGGCCGATGACGTGCAGCACCTGCACCCCGGCCCGGCGCAGCGCAGGGGCGGCGGCCAGGGCCGCCCGGTTGAGCGAGCGGGCTCCCTGGGAGCCGCCGGTGACCAGCAGCGTGGGCAGGTCGGCCTCCAGGCCGAACCAGGACCGGGCCTTGTCGCCCATGGACAGCCGGTCCAGGTTGACGATCTCCCTGCGGAGCGGGATCCCGATGTGCTCGGCGCGGTTCAGCGGGGTGTCGGGGTGCCCGGTGAACACGTGCTCGGTGAGGCGCGCGCCCAGCCGGTTGGCCAGACCGGGGCGCGGGTTGGCCTCGTGCACCACGATCGGCACGTTGCGCCGCCGCGCCGCGAGGTAGGCGGGGGTCGCCACGTAGCCGCCGAAGCCGACCAGGACGTCGGCCCGGACCTGGTCCATGATGCCGGCGGCCGCGTTGATGGCGCCGGCCAGGCGGCCGGGCACGCTCAGCAACTGGGGCGTCAGGGCGCGGGGCAGCGGCACCGCGGGCACCAGCTGCAGGTCGTATCCCCGGGCGGGCACCAGCCTGGTCTCCAGACCGCGCTCGGTGCCGAGGCAGGTGATCCCGATGTTCGGGTCGAGTTGGCGCAACGCGTCGGCCAGAGCCAGCGCCGGTTCGATATGACCGGCCGTCCCGCCACCGGCGAGGACCACCCTCATGTCGGTCCTTTCGCTTATCGTCTTCCGCGGCCCGGCCGTCGTCTTCCGGCCGGACCACCCAGGCCAAGCCAGCTTAGGCCCCGCGCCACCGGTCCGGGGCCATGGGCCGCGAGAGCCTCGCGGGCGCCGGGCTCGTGCTTGGCGAACGACAGGAGCATGCCGAGGGCGGCGAGGGTGGGCAGCAGGGCCGATCCACCGTAGGAGACCAGCGGCAACGGGATGCCGGTGATGGGCAGCACGCCGATGACCGCGCCGATGTTGACGATCGCCTGGCCCGCGATCCAGGCGACCGCGGCGGCGGAGGCGAGCCTGACGAACGGGTCCTTGACCCTGGTCGCCACCCGCAGCCCCGCGTAGCCCAGCAGCCCGAACAGGGCCACCACGACGAGCGTGCCCATCAGGCCGAGCTCCTCGCCGAGGATGGAGAAGATGAAGTCGCTCTCGGCGTGCGGGATCCAGCTCCACTTCTGCCTGCTGGAGCCCAGGCCCAGCCCGAACCAGCCGCCGCTGCCGATGGCGATCTGTCCCTGCACGGCCTGGAAGCCCGAGCCCTGGGCGTTGCCCCACGGGTCGAGCCACCCGGTGATCCGCTCCGAGCGGTACCCCTCCGTACTGATCATGACGATGGTCGCGAGCACGGCCACCGCGAGGATCCCGCCGAACAGCTTCAGCGGCGCCCCCACCACCCACAGCAGCGACAGGAAGATCATCATCAGCACCAGCGTGGTGCCCAGGTCGCTGCCCAGCATGACCATGACGGCCAGGATGGCGGTACCCGGCATCAGCGGGATGAACAGGCTGCGCCACTCGATCAGGCCGTTGCGCGCCTTGCGGGCCAGCAGGTCGGCGCCCCAGAGCATCAGCCCGAGCTTGGCGGGCTCGGACGGCTGCAGGTAGATGGGCCCGAGGTCGATCCACCGCTGGGCGCCGAGCTGGGAGGTGCCGACGAACAGCACCAGCACCAGCCCGAGGATCGCCAGCGCCATCAGCGGGTATCCGGCGAGCCTGAAGAACCTCGGCGGCAGCTGCGCGCAGATCCACATCAGCGGGAGGCCGAGCGCGGCCGAGATCGACTGCTTGAAGAACCAGTAGAAGGGGTCGCCCATCTCCTGCAGCGCCTCGATGCTGGAGGCCGACAACACCATCATCAGGCCGAGGGTGAGCAGCAGGGCGCTGCACCCCAGGATCAGGTAGTACGAGGTCAGCGGCCGGTTGAGCAGCTCACGGAAGGCGAGCAGGTGCTCGCGGAACCCGTCGGGGCGCGCGGGCGCGCCCTCCCGGGCGGGCGCGCCCTCCCGGGCGGGCGCGCCCTTGTGGGCGGGCGTTCCCTTGTGGGCGGGTGCGCCTTCGTGGGTGGTCGCGCTCACGCCGCTCCCCCGTCGTGCCCCTCGGCGAGACGGTGCACGGCCCGGGCGAACGCCTCCCCTCGGGCGGGGTAACCGGCGAACATGTCCAGAGAGGCGCCGGCCGGGGCAAGCAGCACGGTGTCTCCGGGGGCGGCGAGCCTGGCGGCTTCGGTGACGACACGGTCCATGACCCCAGTGTCTTGCCCCGCGACCTCCACCACCGGAACATTCCCGGCGTGTCGCGCCAGAGCCTCGCGAATTCGCTCGCGGTCGGCGCCCAGGAGCACCGCGCCGCGCAGGCGGGGCGCGGCGCGGCGCACCAGCTCGCCGACGTCGGCGCCCTTGAGCTGTCCTCCGGCGACCCAGACGATCGACGGGTAGGCGGCCAGCGAGGCGGCGGCGGCGTGCGGGTTGGTGGCCTTGGAGTCGTCCACGTAGTCGACCTCGGCGACCCTGGCCACGTGCGCGATCCGGTGGGGGTCGGGCACGAAGTCCAGCAGCCCCTGGCGTACGGCGGCGGCGGGCACCCCGTAGGCCCTGGCCAGGGCCGCGGCGGCGAGCGCGTTGGCCACGTTGTGCGGGGCGAACGGGCGGACGTCGGCGAGCGAGGCGAGCTCCTCGGCGTTGCTCTCCGGCTCGGCCACGAACGCCCGGTCCACCAGCAGGTCCTCGACCACGCCCAGCTGGCCGGGCCGGGGCACCCCGAGGGTGAAACCCACGTTCCGCACCGCGCCGCCGCGCCCGGCCGCGCGCGCCACGTCCTCGTACGGCGCGGCGAGGCGGGCCGCCCACTCGTCGTCGGCGTTGTGCACGACCGTCCCGGCCCTGGCGAAGATCTCCCCCTTGACGCGGGCGTACTCCTCCATGGAGCCGTGCCAGTCGAGGTGGTCGGGCGCCACGTTGAGCACCGCGGCCGCGTACGGGACGATGCCCGGCGCGCGGTGCAGCTGGAAGCTGGACAGCTCCACCGCCAGCACGTCCGCGGGCCCGGTGACGGCCTCCACCACCGGGGTGCCGACGTTGCCGACGGCGAGCGCCCGGTGGCCCGCGGCCGAGAGCATCGAGGTGAGCATGCGCACCGCGGTGGTCTTGCCGTTGGTTCCGGTCAGCGCCAGCCAGGGGGCGGCGCCCTCGGGGCGGATCCGCCAGGCCAGCTCGACCTCGCCGATCACCTCGATGCCGGCCGCCGCGGCGGCGGCGAGCAGCGGGTGGTGCGGCGGCCAGCCGGTGGTGACGATCAGGGAGGTGCCCGCGGGAGGTTCGGCGGGCTCGCCGAAGCGGACCTCGACGCCGAGCGCGGCCAGCTCACCGGCGATCGCCCTGGCCCGCTCGCCGTCCCGGCCCTCCAGGACGACGACCTTCTCGCCGCGCCCGGCCATCGTGCGGGCGACGGCGGTGCCCGAGACCCCCAGCCCCGCGACGCAGATCACGCGCCCTCCCCGGCCGCGCTCGTCCGCCTCGTCCGCTCGTTCACAGCCTGGGCATCCATTCCACGTAGAAGATCCCCAGCCCGGCGGCCGCGCACAGGGCGGCGATCAGCCAGAAGCGGACCACGATGGTCGTCTCGGCCCAGCCCTTCAGCTCGAAGTGGTGCTGGAGCGGGGCCATCCTGAAGACCCGTTTACCGGTCATCTTGAAGGATCCGACCTGAATGATCACCGACATGGTGATGAGCACGCACATCCCGGCGAGGATGATCAGCAGGAGCTGGGTCCTGGTGGTGATGGCCAGCCCGGCGAGCACGCCGCCCAGGGCCAGCGAGCCGGTGTCGCCCATGAAGATCTTCGCGGGCGGGGCGTTCCACCACAGGAACCCGACCAGCGCGCCGAGCACCGCGGCGGCGACCACGGCCAGGTCCAGCGGATCGCGGACCCAGTAGCAGTTGGGGCCGAGCTGGGTGGTGCAGCTGTTGCGCAGCTGCCAGTTGCCGATCAGCACGTACGAGGCCAGCACCACGCCGGTGGCGCCGCTGGCCAGGCCGTCGAGGCCGTCGGTGAGGTTCACCGCGTTGGAGAAGCCGACGATCATGATCAGCACCCAGATGATGAACCCGATGAGGCCGATGGAGGGACCGAAGTCCCTCAGGAACGACAGGCGCGTCTCGGCCGGGGTGATCAGGTAGGCGTTGGGGAAACGGGTCACCAGGACCGCGAAGACCGCGCCGACGATGAGCTGGCCCAGCGCCTTGGCACCGCTCCGCAGACCGAGGCTGCGCTGCTTGTAGATCTTGATGAAGTCGTCGAGGAAGCCGACCGCGCCCAGTCCCGTCATCAGGAACAGCACGAGGACGGCGGAGACCGTGGGGGGCGTGAAGCTGTACAGGTGGGCACAGGCGAAGCCGACCAGCGCGGCGATCACGATCACGGTGCCGCCCATGGTGGGGGTGCCGCGCTTGTCGTGGTGGCCGGAGGGTCCCTCCTCCCGGATGCTCTGCCCGTAGCCGCGCCGGGAGAACAGGCGGATCGCCAGCGGCGTGCCCAGCATGGACAGCAGCAGGCTGACCGCGGCCGCGACGAGGATCTCCCTCATCGGCGGTCACCTCCGAGCAGCGCCGCGGCCACGCGTTCGAGGCCCGCGGCGCGCGGTCCCTTGACCAGTACGACGTCTCCCGGTGCCAGCATCGCCGACAGCTCCGCGCCCGCCTGGGCCGCGTCGGCGGCGTGCAGGACCTGGGTGGCGACCGGAACCCCGCCGCCGGCCGCGGCGTCCTCTCCGAACGCGGCGACGGGCGAGAGACGGCCGGCCGTGCCGATGCCGGGCGGTTCGCCCGCGCCGCCGCCCGGCGGCTCCCCCGCCCCGTGGGGCGCCCCGTGCGGGGCGACCGCGTGCGAGACCGCTCCGGCGTGCGCGCGAGGGGCGGCGGGGACACCGGCCGGTACGGGTCCCGCGGCCTCCCGCGCGGCCCGTACGGCGGCCCTGGCCCCGGCCAGGACCGGGTCGGCGTCGGGACCGACGACGAACAGGCCCGTGAGGCCCGCGCCCCCGGCCAGGCGCCCCAGGCCCTCGTTGAGCGCGACGCTCTCGTCACCCAGCTCGCGCAGGGCGGCGACGACGGCGAAGCGGCGGCGGTCGCCCGCGAGCGCGTCCAGGGCGCCGAAGGCGGCCCGCATGGAGTCGGGGTTGGCGTTGTAGGCGTCGTTGATCACGGTCACGCCGTCCGCGCGGTCGGTGACCTCCATCCGCCAGCGGCTGCGGGGCTCGGCCTCCGACAGCTCCTCGGCGATGGTGGCGACCGGCAGGCCGAGCTCGTAGGCGGCCGCGGCGGCGGCCAGCGCGTTCTCCACCGCGTGCTCGCCGTACAGGCGCAGGCCGACCGGGGCGGCGCCCGAGGGGGTGCGCAGCGTGAAGGAGGCGCGTCCGCGCTCGTCGACGGTCACGTTCTCGGCCCGCACGGTCGCGCCCTCGGCCCGGCCGTACCAGGTGACGCGGGCGCCGGTGCGCCCGGCCATCGCGGCCACCAGCGGGTCGTCGGCGTTGAGCACGGCCACGCCCTCGGCGGGCAGCGCCTCGACCAGCTCGCCCTTGGCCCTGGCGATCTCCTCCTTGCCTCCGAAGACGCCCAGGTGGGCGGTGCCGACGTTGAGGACCACGCCGATCGTCGGCGGGGCGACGCGGGTCAGGTGCGCGATGTGCCCCGCGTTCCTCGCGCCGAGCTCCAGCACCAGGTAGCGGGTGTCCTCGCCGGACTTCAGCACGGTCAGCGGGTGGCCGATCTCGTTGTTGAACGAGCCGGCCGTGGCGACCGTCGGGCCGATCCTGGCGGTGAGCCTGGCCAGCAGGTCCTTGGTGGTGGTCTTGCCCGCGGAGCCGGTGAGGCCGATGACCGTGGTCGCCGGCAGGGCCGCGCAGACCGCGGTGGCCAGGGCCGTCATGGCGGCCACGGTGTCGCCGACGATGACGGCCGGGGCGTCGACGGGCCGGGAGGCCAGCACGGCGACCGCCCCGGCCGCGACGGCCTGGGCGGCGAAGTCGTGCCCGTCGACCCGTTCGCCCTTGATCGCGACGAACAGCGACCCCGGTTCGACGGCGCGGGAGTCGGTGACGACCGGGCCGCGCACCACCGCGCGTGGGTCGGCCATGCCCGCGAGGGCCCCCGAGGTGATCTCGGCGATCCTGGCCAGCGGCAACGGGATCATGATGCGTCTTCCCTACTCTCCATACGTGCTTCGGCGCCCGGTGCGGTTCCTGCGCCTGACGATCGCGTCGGCCACGACCTGCCTGTCGTCGAAAGGAAGCACCTGGTCGCCGACGTACTGGCCCTGCTCGTGGCCCTTGCCGGCCACGACGACGACGTCACCGAGACCCGCCCGGCCGATGGCCAGGTCGATGGCCGCGGCGCGGTCCGGCTCAATGATCACATGTGCGCGCCCGTCCTGGGACACGCCGAGAACTCCGTCCATCATCTCCGCGAGGATCCGCAGGGGGTCCTCGGAGCGGGGGTTGTCGCTGGTGAGAATAGCCACATCTGCCAACCTTGCGGCGGCTTCTCCCATCATTGGGCGTTTACCACGGTCACGGTCACCTCCGCAGCCGAGCACGACGATGAGCCTGCCCTCGGTGACCTCGCGCAGCGAGCGCAGGACCGACTCGACCGCGCCGGGCTTGTGCGAGTAGTCGACGATGGCCTGGAAGTCCTCGCCGCCGGGGACCCGCTCCATCCGGCCGGGAACCCCCGCCAGCGTACCGACGCCCGCCACCGCGGCCCGCAGCGGCACACCCGCCTCCACCAGCGCGACGATCGCGCCCAGGGCGTTGGCCACGTTGAAGGGCCCGGGCAGCGCGACCGACGCGGCCTCTTCGACGCCTCCGGGGCCCACGACCGTGAAGGTGCTGCCCTCGGGGCCCAGGCGCACGTCCACGGCCCGCCAGTCGGCCTCGACGGCGCCCTCGGCGGAGAAGGTGGTCATCGGGATCTTCGCGATGCCGCGGAGCTCCCGCCCGTGGGCGTCGTCGATGTTGACGACCCCCACGCGGCTCATCTCGGGGGTGAACAGCCGGGCCTTCGTCGCGAAGTAGTCGTCGAGGTCGCGGTGGAAGTCGAGGTGGTCCTGGGACAGGTTGGTGAACAGCGCCACGTCGTAGAACACCCCGTCGACCCGGCCGAGCGCCAGCGCGTGGCTGGAGACCTCCATGGCCGCGGCGGTGACGCCCCGCTCGCGCATCAGGGCGAACAGGGCCTGCAGGTCACTGGCCTCCGGCGTGGTGAGCTTCGGGGTGAAGCGCAGCTCACCGACGTGGATCTCCACGCCTCCGACGAGCCCGGGGGTGTGCCCCGCGGCCCGCAGCCCGGCCTCCAGCATGAAGGTGACGGTGGACTTGCCGCTGGTGCCGGTGACCCCGACGACCATCACGTCCGCCACCGGGTTGCCGTACACCCAGGCGGAGACCTGCCCGAGCAGGGCGCGCGGATCGGGCACGACCAGGACGGGAAGGCCGGTCGCGACCGCGGCCCGCCTGCCCGCCTCGTCGGTCAGGATCGCGCTGGCACCCGCGGCGAGGGCCTGGGCGGAGAAGTCGGCCCCGTGGGCCGTGGCCCCCGGCAGCGCGACGTAGAGATCTCCCCGGCACACCTGGCGCGAGTCGATGGTGATCCCGGACACCGCGGCCAGCGGAGCGCGCGACGTGCCCGAGGGCGCGCCGATGAGGCTCGCCAGCCCCGAGAGCGGACGGGGTGAACTGGTTGAGGGTCGCATTGACGACGGGGGATGCACGGCGAGAGCGTACCTTCACTCGTCACTCTCCGGCGCGTATCCGCACCGGGGACGGCCTGGTTCCGGTCGGCGGGATCTTCCCGCTCTTCAACGCGAACGTCATCACCTTCTTGAAGACCGGGGCGGCGATCTCCCCGCCGTAGTGGCCCTCCTGGGGGTCCTGGAGGACCGCCAGGACGACCAGCCGGGGCTTGTCCGCGGGGGCGAAACCAACAAATGTCGCGGTGTATCCGCAGTAGCCCTGACATCTGGTGTCGTAGCGCATCGCGGTACCCGTCTTGCCCGCCACCCGGTAGCCGTCGATCGCGGCGAGGTTCCCGGTGCCCTCCTCGCTCACGGCGGCCTCCAGCATGGTGGCGACCTCCCGCGCGGTACGCTCGCCGACCACCCGGGTCTGCTTGCCCGGCGGGGACGGCGTGAACACGCCGTTCTCCCCGGTGGTGCCGGCCACGATCTGCGGGGTGACGCGCACCCCGCCGTTGGCGATGGTCTGGTAGACGCTGGCCGTCTGCAGCGCCGTCACCGAGACCCCCTGGCCGTACGCGATCGTGCAGCGCTGGCTGCCCGACCAGTTCTTCCAGTCGGGCAGGAGCCCGGCCTCCTCCCCCGGCAGCCCGGTGCCGGGCTTCGTGCCGAACCCGAAGCGCTGGAGCATCGAGTGGAGCTTCTCGTCGCCGATCTTCTGGGTGGCGAGGATCGTGCCCACGTTGCTGGAGGTCGCCACGATGCCGGAGAAGGTCAGGCGCTCGGTGGGGTGCGGGTGTGAGTCCTTCAGCACCCGGTCGGCGCACCTGATCTCGTCGTCGACCGTGAACAGGCTGTCCGGCCGCACGGCTCCCGACTCCAGGGCCGCCGCGGCGGTGATGACCTTGTTGGTGCTGCCCGGCTCGAACACGTCCGTGACCGACCGGTTGACCCGGTCGGCGCCGGGAGAGTTCATCCAGTTCCTCAGGTCGAGCTCGGGCGCGTTGGCCATGGCGATCACCCGGCCGGTCCGGGTGTCCATCACGATGGCGCTGCCGGTGCGCGCCCCGGTCGCCTTGACCTGCTCGCTGATCGCCTTCTGCGCGGCCCACTGGACGTCGCGGTCGATGGTGAGCCGCAGGTCCCTGCCCTCGACGGGCGCCCGGACGGTGCTGCGGGTCATCGGGATGCGCTGCCCCCTGGCGCCCGTCTCGATGATCTGCTCGCCGTCGCGGCCCGCGAGCAGCTTGTCGTAGGTGCTCTCCAGCCCGGCCAGCCCGGTGCCGTCGGTGCCGACGAAACCCAGCAAGGTGCCCGCCAGGTCGCCGCCCGGGTAGTCGCGCCGGTAGCGGTGCTTGCTGCCGACCCCCTTGAGGTCGTACGTCATGATCCGCTGGGCGAGCGCCGGGTCGACGGCCGCGGCGAGCTGCTGGTAGTGGCTGGTGCTCTGGGCCAGCTTGGCGGCGATCGACTCCTTGGGCGTGCCCAGCTCCTTGGCCAGGATCGTGGCCACCCGGTCGCGCTGCGCGGCGGAGACCTCGGACGGGTCCACGAAGATCTCGCGGGCCTCCAGGGTCAGCGCGAGCTCGTGACCGTTGACGTCGGTGATCGAGCCTCGTCTGGCGGGCAGCTTCTCACCCTGCACGCGCTGCTTGGCCGCCTCCGCCGTGTACACCTTCGAGTCGAGGCCCTGGAGCTGGATGAGCCGCCCCGCGAAGATGGACAGCACGAAGGTCATCGCCATCAGGCCGATGCCGATGCGCCTGCGGGGGTTGCCCAGGCGCAGCACCGCGGACGGGCGCGCCGGGGGCCGTGGCGGCCTGCCACCGCCGCCACGCGTCGCCGCGCGGGTGTGCTCGCGATCCCCGGGCCGCCCGGCCCCGCGCCTCGGCACGGACCGTACCCAGCCCAGCGGGTCCGGCGGCTCCTCCGAGCGCGAGGACCGCACCGGCCCGCGCGGCGCCTCGGGACCCGGCGGACCGCCCGGCCGGGAGGCGGAGGTCCTGCCCGGCGCCTCGGGGCGGGCGGGCCTGCCGGGAGCGCCGGGAACACCACCCCTGCCGTCCGGCCGCCCTCCCCTGCCCGGCCCGTCGGGAGCGGGCGGTCGCGCGCCGGAACCGGACCTGCCGGCGGGACCCGGCCTGCCCGGGGAACCGGGCCTGCCGGACGGGCCCGCGGCCGACGGCCTCGACGGGGAGCCAGGCCTGCCCGGCCTGGCTGATTTGTCGTGTTTATCTGATCTGTCGGACCTGCTGGAACCTTCCGGGGCCGGCGGCCTGCCGGACCCGCCGGAGGCGGACGCCCGGCCGGATCCACCCGGCGCGGGTGGCCTGCCGGTTCCCCGTCCCTTACCGGGGCCGTCGGCCGGGGACGGCCGCCCCCTGGAGGAGCCCGGCCTGCCCGGCCCCTCGGCCCCCTGCCCCCTGCCGGAACCCGCGGGCGGCCTGCCCGAAGAGCCCGCCCCGTCGGCGGAACCCGCACGGCCGGCACCGGGCCTGCCCGACGAGCCGGACCTGCCCGGCCCCTCGGCCTCCCGCGCCCCCCCGGAGGAGCCCGCACGGCCGGAACCTCCGGCGGCTCCCGAACCGGGGGTGCCCGGGGCCGGGGACCTGCGCGGGGCGGGTCCATGGGGGCCGCCGGGCACGCCAGGAGCCCCGGCGTCACCGGAACCGGGTCTTCCGGGCTTACCGGGAACGTCGGGGGAACCGCCGGGCCTGGCCGTACGGCCGGGGCCGCCGGGCGAGCGGCGGCCCGAGCCTCCGGCCGGCCCTCCGGTGGAACCGCCGCGGCCCTGTCCAGGACCCGGGCCGCCGGTCTGGCCGCCGGTCTCCCTCACTGGCCCGTGCCCGGCGCTCGCTCCTGCCCCGCGGGCGTCTGGACGTCGCCGGCGACCCCGACGGCGGGCCTGTCGGGGTCGATGACGCGCGCGGTGTCCCAGTCGGGCCCCAGCCCCTGGAGCTCGTTGCTCCTCGCCACCGCGTCCGGCATCTCCCGCCGCATGTTGGCGCTCTTCTTGCTCTCCTTCTGGATGCGCAGGTCGCTGATCTCCTTGCGCAGCCCGTTGGCCCTGAAGGAGTCCTGGGCGAGCACGGCGTTCAGCAGCAGCAGGCTCACCAGGCCGCCGCAGAGCAGGCCGACCACGAGCAGCAGGAAAGGAGCCCTCGGCGGCCGGGCGCGACGGGCCGCGGGAGGCCCTGCGGCCCCGGGTGCCGCGGCCTTGACCTGCGCGGCCGAAGCGACGGCGGGCGCCGGCCTGGCCGGCCTGGTCCCGTATCCCTGCGGCACCGCGCGGGGGACGCGCACAGGGCGCGCGCCGCGGCTGGGCGCGGCGCGACGGACGTCTGTCTCACTCCTCGTCAACTGCCTCACGGATCCTCTCTGCCGCCCGACACCGGGCGGAGGCCGCCCGCGGGTTGCGGGCCACCTCCTCTTCGCTCGGAAGCTCGGCTCCCCTTGTCAGGAGCGCGAACCGCGGCTGGTGAGCCGGCAGCGGGACCGGCAGGCCGGGAGGGCCGGTGTCCCTGGTCCGCGCGGTGATGACCTGCTTCGTCAGCCGGTCCTCAAGGGAGTGGTAGGCGAGCACGACGACGCGCCCGCCCAGCGTCAATGCGTCGAGCGCGGCTGGGAGCGCGCGTTCCAGCGCCGTCAACTCCGCGTTCACCTCGATCCGCAACGCCTGGAAAGTCCTTTTGGCGGGGTTTCCCCCGGTCCTGCGAGTAGCGGCCGGGATCGCCGTCCTGACGATCTCCGCAAGCCGCTTGGTAGACGTTATGGCCTCCCTGGCCCTTTCCTTGATGATTAAGTGCGCGACACGCGGGGCGAATCGTTCTTCTCCGTAATCCCGCAGGATCCGGATCAGCTCGGCGGCCGGGTAGGTGTTGACCACGACCTCGGCCGTCAGCTCCTCGTCGCGGTCCATCCGCATGTCCAGCGGCGCGTCGTAGGAGTAGGCGAAACCCCGCTCGGCCTCGTCCAGCTGCGGGGAGGAGACGCCCAGGTCGAACAGCGCCGCGTCGACGCGAGGGTGACCCACCTCGGCCAGCACCTCGGGAAGCTCGTCGGAGACCGCGCGGACCAGCGTGATCCGGTCGGCGTACGGGGCGAGCCTGGCGGTGGAACGCTCGATGGCGGTGGGATCGCGGTCGATCCCGATCAGGTGGAGCGAGGGGTGCGCGGCGAGCAGCGCCTCGGCGTGACCGCCGAGGCCGAGGTTGGCGTCGACGAGGACGGGGGCGGGGCGGGCCAGCGCCGGAGCGAGCAACTCCAGCACCCGGTCGAGCATGACGGGGACGTGACCCCCGGGCGTTTGGAGATCATGGTTGTGGTTCTCGGCGCGCATGAAGCGCAACCCCCCTCTTTCCCGCCCCGTCCCGTGGACGCGCGGCGGACGCTCACCGGTGTCTTGAAAACTGGCCCCCACCCCCGGGGCCGTCCGGCCAGGTCCCCATCCGCACCCGCGTGTCCGCCCGTCACCTGACACCGGGGAAGGTGCATCAGCTGACGGGCAGGTGGTTGCGGGTGGAGACCTCGCCGAACGACGTTTTACCGATGAGTCGACCGTGGAGTCACAGAATCCCTGGCAGCACCTCCTCCGACAGATCGGCAAAAGCCTGCTCTTGGTCGGCCAGATAGGCGCTCCAGGCGTGCGCGTCCCAGATTTCCAGCCGGGTGTTGGCCCCGATGACGACGCAGTCGCGGCGCAGGCTGGCGTATTCGCGCAGAGCCTGTGGAACGGTGATCCGGCCCTGCTTGTCGGCGACCTCGTCGGACGCGCTGGCGAAGAGGACACGGCTGTAGTCACGGACCGCCTTGGCGGTGACCGGCGCGGTGCGCAGAGCCTCGGTTATGCGCTGGAACTCCTCTACGGGAAAGACGTAGAGGCAGCGCTCCTGGCCTTTGGTGATCACCAGACCCTCCGCCAGCTCCTCGCGGTACTTCGCCGGCAGGAACAGCCGTCCCTTGTCATCGAGACGCGGGTGGTGGGTGCCGAGGAACACCGGCCTCACCTCCCGTGCCCAGCGGAGCGCCAGGCGTCACAGCCCTGCCCTCCACTGCGCACCACCATACTCCACTTCTCTCCACCGTCAACTGATTCCACGCCTCTTCACGACGGGTTTCACCGCCATTTCCCCAGTTCAAATGGGGTGGTGCGGAGTGGAGGGGGTAAGCGGCCCCTCGTACGCCCTGGGCGTGTCGGGTAGGCCCGCCGAATAGGCTAAAGATCATGAAATAAACCGGAGCGCGGTGAAGAATGATGGAAGGCCGAACCCCGCCCCGTCACCGGATCGGCACGCCACCCGTACAGGACCGCGACAGCGGCGGCACACACTATGGCTGTTTACCCGGAATCAGCCCTGATGACCGCATAAAGTCGCCGAGGGAACGCACGGCGCCGTAGTGTCGGTAAGCAGAATGAGTTACGGGATCGCAAAGATTCCGCAACGGCAACCCCCCGGCGCGCAACCGCCGCACCCTCATGGAGGCCTGGTGGCAGTAACCCATGACGTCTCACCACAGCTCGATGATCTTGTTGTCACCGCGCACCGGATCCGCCAGTCGATCGAATCCGTGATCGAGGGCAAGAGCGACGTCGTCCGCCTGACCTTGACCGTACTGCTCGCCGAGGGGCACCTCCTCATCGAGGACGTGCCCGGAGTCGGCAAGACCATGCTCGCCAAGGCGCTGGCGCGGTCCATCGACTGCCCGGTGCGCCGCGTGCAGTTCACCCCCGACCTGCTGCCGAGCGACATCACCGGAGTGAGCGCCTACAACCAGCAGACCAGGGAGTTCGAGTTCAAGCCCGGCCCGGTCTTCGCCAACATCGTGGTGGGTGACGAGATCAACCGCGCGTCGCCGAAGACCCAGTCGGCGTTGCTGGAGTGCATGGAGGAGCATCAGGTCACCGTCGACGGCGCGACCTACCGGCTGGACTCCCCCTTCATGGTGATCGCGACGCAGAACCCGATCGAGATGGAGGGCACCTACCCCCTTCCCGAGGCACAGCGCGACCGGTTCACCGCCCGGATCGCGATGGGCTACCCCGCGCCCTCCGCGGAGCTGGAGATGCTCGACGTGCACGGCGCCGCCTCCCCGCTGGACAAGCTGGAGCCGGTGGCCACCACCGAGCAGGTGAAGGCGCTGATCGAGGCGGTGCGCGGGGTCTACGTCTCCCAGCCGATCAAGAAGTACGCGATCGACCTGGTGACCGCCACCCGCCAGTCCCCCGACCTGCGGCTGGGCGCCTCCCCCCGTTCGACCCTGCAGCTGGTCAGGGCCGCGCGGGCGCACGCCGCGCTCGCGGGCCGCGACTACGTCATCCCCGACGACCTGCAGGAACTGTGCGTCCCCGTCCTGGCACACCGGCTGCTGCCCAGCATCGAGGCCCAGGGGCAGCGCCGCCCGCCCGAGCAGGTGATCGCCGACCTGGTCCGCCGGGTGCCCGTGCCCGAGGCCCAGACCCGGTGACCTCCGGCCTCAAGGCGCTCACCGCCCGCGGCCGGTCCTTCCTCGCGTCCGGCGTCGCGGCGCTGCTGTGCGCCTTCATCCTCGGCGAGCACGACCTGCTCAGGATCGGCGTGCTGGTCATCTCGCTGCCGCTGCTGGCGGCCATGGTCGTCGCCCGCACCCGTTACCGGCTGAGCTGCGCCCGGCGCCTGGACCCGCCCAGGGCCGAGGTGGGCAGCGAGGCCACCGTGACGCTGCGGCTGGAGAACGTCACCCGGCTGCCGACCGGCCTGCTGATGATCGAGGACACCGTTCCCTACGCCCTCGGCGCCCGCCCCAGGTTCGTCCTGGACCGGGTGGAGGCGCAGGGAATCCGGGAGATCGACTACCGGGTCCGTTCCGACCTGCGCGGGCGTTTCGGCATCGGACCGCTCTCCATCCGGATCAGCGACCCCTTCGGCCTGGTCGAGCTGACCAGGTCGTTCACCATCAGCGACACGCTGATGGTGACGCCCCAGGTGGTGGCCCTGCCCCACGTCCGCCTGGCCGGCGAGTGGACGGGCGGCGGCGACAGCCGTACGAGGAGCGTGGCGGCGGCAGGGGACGACGACGTCGCGCCGCGCGAGTACCGCCAGGGCGACGACCTGCGGCGGGTGCACTGGCGCTCGACCGCCAGGCACGGCGAGCTGATGGTGCGGCGCGAGGAACAGCAGTGGCAGAGCAGGGGTGCGCTGCTGCTGGACACCCGGCGCTACGCCCACCGGGGCGAGGGCCCGCGCTCGTCGTTCGAGGCGGCGGTCTCGGCCGCGGCCTCCATCGGCGTGCATCTCGCCCACGAGGGTCTCGGCCTGCGCCTGGTCACCGACCAGGGTGCCGAGCACCTCACCGACAGCGGGCTGAGCCTGTCGCTGCTGGACACCCTGGCCGTCGTACGGGCCAGCACGGCGCGGTCGCTGGAGTACGGCGTCGGCGCGCTGCGACAGGGCGGCGGCGACGGCCTGATCGTGGCCGTGCTCGGCAAGATGGACCTCGAACAGGCTCAGGAGCTGTCCAGGGCCAGGCACGGCAACGTGACCGGCGTGGCCGTGATGCTGGACGTGGAGGCGTGGGAGCATCCCGAGCTGGGCGAGGACGAGGAGTTCCAGGCGGCGCGGTCGGTGCTCACCGGAACGGGCTGGCGCGTCGTGCGGCTGCCCGCCGGCGCCTCCGTCGCGAGCGTGTGGCAGGACGTCGCGCAGCGCGGACGATTCGCGGCGAGCAGGGGTGGCTCATGAGACTTTCCATCGCGTCGGGCGTGGCCACCGGAGCGGTCGCGATCGCGCTCTACCCGCTCTTCCAGGGCGGTGCCTGGTTCTGGTCGAGCCTGGGCGTCATCCTGGTCGTGACCGGGATCGGCGTGCTGGCCGGCCACTACACGCTGCCCGGCTGGCTGGCGCCGCCCGCGCAGGTGCTGGGCGTGTGGATCTACCTGACGGCGGTGTTCGCCGGGGACGAGGCGTGGGCGAGGGTGGTCCCCACCTGGGACTCGGTCGCCAGGCTGGACAGGCTGCTCACGACGGGCTTCGCCGACATCCAGCGGTTCGCCGCCCCGGTGCCCGACAGCACCGGCATCGTCCTGCTGACCTGCGGCGGCGTCGGCCTGATCGCCGTCCTGGTGGACCTGCTGGCCGCGCGGCTGCGCAGGGCGGCCCTCACCGGGCTGCCGCTGCTGGCGCTGTTCACGGTCCCGGCGGCGGTGGTCGCCGAGCCGATCAGCTGGCCGGCGTTCATCATCGGGGCCCTGGGCTACCTGGGCGTCCTCGTCGCCGACGGGCGGGAGCGGGTCAGCCGCTGGGGCCGCGCGGTGCTGGTGCGCCGTACGTCGTCCTTCACCGTCACCCGGCCCGCGTCCTCCGACAGCGGGGCCCTGCGGCTCTCCGGCAAGCGCATCGGCTTCACCGCGATCGTGCTGGCCGTCCTGCTGCCCGCGCTGCTGCCCACCATGGAGCCCAACCCGCTGTTCGGCTTCGGCGTGGGCAACGGCAGGGGCGGCGGCAACTCGATCAGCATCCCGAACCCCATGGTCAACCTGCGCGGCCAGCTGTCGCTGCCGGAGAACTCCACCGTCCTGACCTACAAGGCCAGCGACAGCACGCCGCGCTACCTGAGGATGTACTCGCTCGACATCTTCGACGGCGAGCAGTGGACGATGTCGGAGCCCAGGGGCCGTCCGGAGGACCGGACGTCCGACGCGCCGATGCCCCCGCCCCCCGGCCAGAGCGCGGGCGTGCCCGTCACCCCGGCGACCCTCACCGTCACGGTGAGCGACCAGGTCAGGAGGCTGAGCTTCCTCCCCCTGCCCTATCCGGTGTCCAAGGTCACGGTGGCGGGCGACTGGCGGCCCGACCGCGACACGCTCATGGTCTTCTCCACGCGGAACACCGCCGGGGGCCTGACGTACCAGGCCGTCACCGCCGAGCCCGAGCCCACGGCCGACCGGCTCAAGACGGCGGCCCCGCCCGCGACGGCGATCAGGGAACGGTACCTGACGCTGCCGGAGAGCCTGCCGGAAGAGATCAGGCGGCTGGCCCTGCAGGAGACCGAGCGGGACGCCGGCCCGTACGAGCAGGCGATCCAGCTGCAGGAGTTCTTCACCAAGAGCGGCGGGTTCACCTACAGCCTGGCCACCCAGGGGCACAACGGCCCGGCGCTGACGGACTTCCTGATCCGCAACAGGACCGGCTACTGCGAGCAGTTCGCCGCCTCCATGGCGGTGCTGGCGCGCGTCCTGGGCATCCCCTCCCGGGTCGCCATCGGCTACACCGGGGGCAGCGTCACCTCCGCGGGGTGGCAGGTCCGCACCCACGACTCGCACGCCTGGCCCGAGCTGTACTTCGAGGGGACCGGGTGGCTCCGCTTCGAACCCACCCCGGCGGGCGGAGCGGGCCAGGGCAGCGCGACGGTGCCGTCCTACACCCGCCCCGAGGTGGCGCCGGACACCCCCGACGAGCCGAGCGCGGCACCGTCGTCGGACCCCACCGGCTCCGACTCGCCGACCGGGCCGGCGAACGACCGCCGCGACGAGATGCTCGACAGGGAGTTCGGCGGAGCGCTGACCCCGGTGGACGAGGGGATGCCGCCGGCCGGCCGGATCGGCATCGGGGTCGCGATCGCGCTGCTGGTCGCGCTGATCCCCGCGCTGATCCGCTGGCAGCTGCGGGTCAGCCGCCGCAGGTCATACTCACGGCGGGCCGGGGACCCGGCCGACGGGGCGCCGGCCGCTGCGGATCCCGGCGGTACCGCCTCCCCCACGGGAGTCAGGGCGGGGCGCCGGGAGCCGGCGGTGACGGCCGCGTGGACCGAACTCGACGACGCCCTGTGCGACTACGGGATGTCCCGGCAGGCGAGCGAGAGCCCGCGCGCGCTGGCCGGGCGGCTGGCGGAGCAGTACGTGTTCGAGCCGGAGGCCGCCGCCGCGCTGGCGAGAATCGCCGCGGCGGTGGAGCGGACGCTCTACGCCAGGACCCCGGGTGAGATCGGTACCCTGCGCGAGGACATGCGGAGCGTGCGCCGGGCGCTGACGGCGACCGCGACCCGCGGCAGGCGGATCAGAGCGGTGCTGCTGCCGCCCTCCACGCTCCTGCGGATGCGGGCGCTGGGCGGGCGGGTGCTGGACGGTTTCGACCGTCTGGAGAACATCCGGTTCCGCAGGCCCGCCAGGAAGGGCGCCTAGCGCCCCCGGTGATCGGGACGCACGACCGCGTCCCGATCACCGGGGACGACGATCGAGGCGCCGGGCCGGGATCCTCGGCCGCCGGGAGGGTACGGAACAGTAACCCTCAGGACGGGGTGGCGAACGATCGCTGAGCGCGCGGGGAATCGGCGGACGAGGGGCCGGTGGATGACGCGGGCCGCTCGCACGCCGCGAGTGGCCCTCGCCGGCACAGGGGGATCCGTCAGGGAGGGAGCCCGCCGCGGACGGCGGCGGGCCCTGCCGGGCTAGCGCTCGTCGTGTCGACGGCGCCAGCGCTCCTCCATTCGCTCCATGAAGCTCTGGCGGGAGCCGGCACGGCGCCCTCCCTTGCCTCGCGGCTGATCGGCGGGCGTGGCCGCGTTGGCCTCGCCGAAACCGTTCATCCGCTTCCAGCTGGACAGACCCCACAGGCATGCGGCGAGCATGACCACGAAACCGCCGACGCCGAGCGGGATGCCGAGCGGGACGTTGTTGATCACGACGCCGACCATCAGCAGGACGACGCCCAGGATGAAACCGATGAAGGCCTTCACCAGGCGGCGCCTGTAGTGGCTGCGAGGATCACTGATCCTGACGGTATTGGCCCACTTCGGGTCCTCGGCGTAGAGGGCCTGCTCGATCTGGTCGAGCAAGCGCTGCTCGTGCTCAGAGAGCGGCACGGCGCCTCCCAAGGACAGCCCCAGGATGGGGAAGACGGTGACGGACGACACGGGGTGTCCGAACCTCGCGGTCGGTTATCCCCAGAATACGAGGCTGTAGACGTAGACGAAAGAAAACGTCCAACGTAGTCCAAACCGGAGGCGGAATCATGGATCTATTCCATCAAACGGAGGGCGAACAAGGGAGGCCGGAAGGACGGCATCATGACCGAATCTCCGGACCGCCCTGTCCATCGCCTGCTCGGCCTCCCGCCAGCCCGTCTCGCGCTCTCCGAGACCGAGCTGCCGGGTCGCCCCGGCGGCCGGGCTGAGGTTCTCCACCCGTACGCCGACCAGCCTCAGGCGGACGTTCTCCAGGCCGGAGGCGGCGTAGAGGGCGCAGGAGACGTCGTACAGGATCTTGGCGACGTCGGTGGGCTCGCGCAGGCTTCGCGACCGGGAGATGGTGGTGAAGTCGGCGCGGCGGAGCTTGACGCTCACCGTGCGGCCGACGCTGCCACCCTTCCTGAGCCGGGCGGCGACCCGCTCCGAGAGCCGGAGCAGCTCCCTGCGGATCTCCGCGGGATCGGCGATGTCTGTGGCGAAAGTCTCTTCCGCGCCGATGCTCTTGTCGGGGACGTCCGGGGTCACCGGGCGCTCGTCGCGCCCCCAGGCGAGCGCCGACAGGTGCGCGCCCGCCGCCTGGCCCAGCTCCCGCTGGAGCGTGTCCACCGGGACCCGGGCGAGGTCGCCGACGGTCTTGATGCCGAGGCGGGCCAGTGACTGCTCGGTGCGCTCCCCGACGCCCCACAGCGCCGCCACCGGGAGCGGGTGCAGGAAGTCGACCACCCTGTCGGCGGGCACCACGAACAGGCCGTCGGGCTTGCAGTGCTGGGAGGCGAGCTTCGCCACGAACTTGCTGTTGGCGACCCCGACGGAGCAGGTGATGCCCTGCTCGCGCTCGACCTGCTCACGGATCATCCGGGCGATCGCCGTCGGCGGCCCGAGACGCTTGCGGGCCCCGTCGACGTCGAGGAACGCCTCGTCGGAGGCGATCGGCTCGACCTCGGGGGTGAAGGTCTGGAAGATCTCCATGACGCGCCGGGAGACCTCCGCGTATTTGCCCCGGCTGGGCGGGATGATCACCGCCTGGGGGCAGAGCCGTCGGGCCCGGGTCATGGGCATGGCCGAGTGCACCCCGAACCTCCGGGCCTCGTAGGTGGCGCTGAGCACCACCCCGCGCGCCCCGGGCGCGCCGATGATGACGGGGGTGCCCCGGAGCTCGGGACGGTCGCGCAGCTCGACGCCCGCGTAGAAGGCGTCCATGTCGACGTGAAGGATCGGGCAACCGGTGTCGTCCGCCCCCAGATCGGAGCCCGGGCGCGGTATCTGCTGCTTTCTCGACACGGCGCCATCCTACGGGAACAGACGTTCGACGCGGCGTTCACCGGTGGCCAAGCACGTGCAGTTGGGTCGCGATGTCGCGGAGCACCGGGTGCGCCGCCGCCGCCTGCTCCAGGGCGACCAGGGCGCGGGCGGCTCCGGGCTCGCCGTCGAGCAGCCTGCTGGGCACCAGATCGGCGAAGACCCGCACACCGTGGACCTCGCCGGGCGCGAAGCCCGTCACGGCGAGGAGCCGCTCCAGGGCCTCGCGGGTGAAACGCCTGGGCGTGGGGTCGCGGTCGCCCCACCGGCCCTCGGGGTCGTCCAGCACCTGGCGGGCCTCGTCGAACCTGCCGGCGATGGAGCGGTGGAGCGCGGCGGCCAGCGGGTTGGCGGCGAGGACACTGATCACGCCGCCCTCGCGCAGCAGGCCTGCCATGGCCCTCACCGCGCCGGCCGGGTCCTCCACGTACTCCAGCACGCTGTGGCAGAGCACCAGGTCGGTGCCGCCGGTCGGGAGCAGCTCCTCCAGGTCCGCGGCGTCACCCTGCAGGGCGCGGACCTCCACCCCCGCCTCCGCCGCGCGGCGCTCCAGCGCGGCGAGCGAGTCGGGACTGGGGTCGACGACCGTCACGGCGTGCCCGAGGCCGGCCAGGGGAACGGCGAAACCCCCCGTACCGCCTCCGGCGTCGACGATGTCGAGCCGCTCACGGCCTGTCGCGGCCACCCGCTCGGCCAGCACGGCACTCAGGACGTCCCACACGACCGCTGTGCGGACCGCGGGAGTGCCCGGCTGCCGTGAGATGCCTACGGCGTGCAACTTCAGATCGCCTCCTCGTACGTTGACGTCCTCCACGGCCCGAGAGCCCCGGATTTCAGCACCCGACCGCCGGTCGGGTCTGTCGGTTCGCGGTTCACCGGCCCGGGTAACCCCGAAGCCTCCCCGCGCAGACACGGCACGCCCTGCCGCGTTTGAAACCACAAGTCCCACCTGGCTGCCGCGGGACCCCCCAACCCTAACGGGTTGAACCGGCAGGGCGAGAAGGGTTTCCTTCTTGCCCGAAGGACAGGGTGTTCATCCTGATTGTCCAACGACAAGCCCAGCCTACGTCGCGCGTCCCCCGGCGCGGCCCAAGGACTTATCCATACTCGCGCTTGATCGAGTCTTTTTCCGGACGCGGACCGCCCCCGCGGGCAAGCCCGGAGGAAAGGGGACACCTCCGGCGGAGGGGGCACCGCGCGGGGAGACCGGGGCTCCGGGCTCCCCGTGGCGGCGTCTAGAGCGCCAGGGACGGCTTGAGCTGCTTGAAACGGGCCATCAGGCCGTTGACGAACTGCGGCGACTCGTCGGTCGAGAGCTCGGAGGCCAGGCTGACCCACTCGCTGATGACGACGCCCTCGGGGACGTCGGGCATCCACAGCAGCTCGTAGGTGCCACCGCGCAGGAGGTTGCGGTCGACCGCCGGCATGCGGTCGAGCGTCCAGCCCTCGGAGTAGGTGGTGATCAGCTCGTCGATGCGCGCCCGGTGCCTGCACACGCCCTCGACGATCGTCGTGGTGTACTCGTTCACGGGCGGCTCGGCCCGCGCGAGGCGCTCGGCGAGAACGCCGAGCGGGTCCTCGCCACGCGCCTCGGCCTCGAAGAGGATGTCCAGCGCGCGCCTGCGCGCCTTACCCCGTGCCGACATCAGGCGCGGCCGAGATAATCGCCGGTGCGGGTGTCGACCTTGACCTTCTCGCCGGTGGTGATGAAGAGCGGCACCTTGATCTCGGCGCCGGTCTCCAGCGTGGCGGGCTTGGTGCCGCCGGTCGAGCGGTCGCCCTGGAGGCCGGGCTCGGTCTCGGCGACGATCAGCTCGACGGCCGCGGGCAGGTCGACGTAGAGGACGTTGCCCTCGTTGATCGCCACGGTGGCCAGCATGTTCTCCAGCAGGTAGTTGGCCGCGTCGCCGACCGCCACCCTGGTGACGTGGAGCATGTCGTAGTTCTCGGTGTCCATGAAGACGTAGTCGTCGCCGTCCATGTAGGAGAACTGCATCTCGCGCTTGTCGACGTTGGCCACCTCGACCTTGACGCCCGCGTTGAAGGTCTTGTCGACGACCTTGCCCGATAGCACGTTCTTGAGCTTGGTGCGGACGAACGCGCCGCCCTTGCCGGGCTTGACGTGCTGGAACTCCACGACGGCCCAGAGCTCACCGCCGTCGAGCTTGAGCACCAGGCCGTTCTTGAGGTCGTTCGTCGTCGCCACTAGTCTCTCCTGCGTACGGCCGCTCTTAAAGGACGAGCAGCTCTTTGGTCGTCCGTGTGAGAAGTTCCGGCCCGCCATCGCGCACCACGAGCGTGTCCTCGATGCGGACGCCGCCCCTGCCGGGAAGGTAAACCCCAGGTTCAACGGTTACCGGAACTCGATCCTCAAGTCTAGCGTGCCCATGGTCGCGCTCCGGCTCTCGTGAAGATCGTTCCGGCTGCGGGGAGTCCGCCGGCTCCCCCGGGTGGTCCTCCGGCCCTGCCTGGCGGTCCTCCGGCTTTCTCTGGGACAGGAACGGCGCCTCGTGGATCTGCAGCCCGACGCCGTGGCCGAGGCCGTGCTTGAAGAACTCCCCGTACCCCGCCTCCCCGATCAGGTCCCGGGCGGCGGCGTCCACCTCGTGGAGCGCCGCGCCGGCCCTCGCGGCCAGGACGCCGGCCCGCTGGGAGGCCTGGACCAGGTCGTACAGCTCGCGCCGCCACCCCGCGGGCTCGCCGATCGCCACGGTCCTGGTCATGTCGGCGTGGTAGCCCCGGTACAGCGCCCCGAAGTCCATGGTGACCAGGTCCCCGCGCTCCAGCGGCCGGTCCGCGGGCGAGTGGTGCGGGATCGCGCCGTTGGGCCCGCTCGCGACGATCGAGTCGAAGGCGAGCCCGTCCGCACCCAGCTCGATCATGCGGCGCTCCAGCGACCTGGCGACCTCCTTCTCGGTCAGCCCGGGGCGCAGCTCGGGCAGGACCTCGGCGAAGGCGCGGTCGGTGATCTCGCACGCGGTGCGGATCAGGTCGAGCTCGGCGTCGTCCTTGACCATGCGCACCGACTCCACCACCCCGGACAGGCGCAGGGACTCCCCGCCCAGCCGGAAGTAGCCGGCGACGGACATGTGGTCGGCCTCGATGCCCGTCCGGCCGCTCTCCGGCAGCAGGGCCCCGGCGACGTCGGACTCCTCGACCACCTCGATGTCGGCGCAGACGCGCCGGGCGGCCCCGATGTAGCGGGAGTCGGTGGCCAGCGTGGCGGTGGCGTCCGCCCGCACCAGGACGGCCGCGTTGGAGCTGGCCAGGCCGGTCAGGTAGCGCACGTTCACGCCGCCGGTGACCAGGAGCGCGTCCACCTCGTGAGCGGGCAGCAGGGCCGCGAGGTTCGCGCGGCGGCGGGCATGGGTGGCGGTCATGACACGCATGCTATTAACCGCTTTGACCGGATGTCGTCACCGTGGTCGTGCCCGGTCCCGCCACCCTCCCGCCCGATCGCGCGCTTGTCCTGGCCTCGTACCCACGCCAGCCGCGCGCCCGTCCTGGTCACGCGCCCGTCCTGGCCGCGCCCACGTTGGCCGCACACTCGTCCAGCGGGAGGCGGGAGAGGCGGACGCGTGCCCGTCCGCGGGCGAGGGGGGTCAGGAGGCGAGTTCCCTGACCTTCTCGATGAGCCGGACGCGCTCCTCGTGCGTGCCGGCCAGCGGGGCGACGTTCAGGGTCGTGACGCCCGACTCGCGCATGGCCTGCAGGCGCTCGCGGACGTGTCCCTCGGGGCCGATCAGGGACATCTTCTCCAGCAGCTCGTACGGCACGAGCGCGGCGGCCTCGTCCTTCTTGCCCTCCAGGTAGAGGTTCTGGATCTGCTCGGCCTCCTTCTCGTAGCCGTACCTGCGGGCGAGGTCGTTGTAGAAGTTCTTGCCCTTGGCGCCCATCCCGCCGATGTAGAGGGCCGCCATCGGGCGGCCCAGCTCCAGCCAGCCCGAGACGTCGTCGCCGATGGCCAGCGAGGCCTGCGCGATCACGTCCAGCTCGCCCAGCGCCGGGTCCCGCCTGGCCTTGCCCGCCGCCAGGGAGGCGCCCCACACGTCGGCGGCCTTCTCCGGCACGTAGAAGATCGGCTCCCAGCCCTCGGCCAGCTCGGCGGACAGCTCGACGTTCTTGGGACCGATGGCGGCGATCACGACGGGGATGCGGTCGCGGACCGGGTGGTTGATGAGCTTCAGCGGCTTGCCCAGGCCGGTCCCCTGGCCGGCGGGGAGCGGGACGGTGTAGTGCCTGCCCTCGTAGGTCAGGCGCTCGCGCCTCCAGACCTGGCGGCAGATCTCGATGACCTCGCGGGTGCGGCCGAGCGGCGCGGTGTACGGGACGCCGTGGAAGCCCTCGATGACCTGCGGGCCCGAGGCGCCCAGGCCGAGGGTGAAGCGGCCGTCGGAGACGTAGTCCAGGCCCGCGGCGGTCATGGCCAGCAGTGCGGGGGTGCGGGAGTAGATCGGCAGGATGCCGGAGGCGATCTGCAGTCTCTCGGTCCTGGCGGCGATGTAGCCCAGCTGGCTGACCGCGTCGAAGCTGTAGGCCTCGGCGACGAAGACGATGTCGAGACCGGCCTTCTCGTAGTCGGCCAGCTCGGCCACCGTCTCCTTGAAGCCCCCCGAGTAGTTCAGGGCCATACCGATGCGCATCGTGAGATCGTCCTTCCGCGGTGCCGACGAAACCGAATGTTGTTCCGTTGTCTCGGCAACAAAGGTTATCGACTCACCGCCGAAGCACCAAGCCCCGCGCCGCCGCCGCCGGGCCGGTAGCCTACGCATTCCGGGGTAGGGGACCCCGGGAGGGCTGGCGTTCCGGGGGCAGGTGACCGCCGGAGGGTGGACGAGGAGCGATGTGCTGAGGCGGTCGATCATCGTGACGGCGGGAGCGCTCGCCCTGATCCTCGGGGGGCATCGGCTCCTGCCGGAGCTTGGCGGTTTCACACCCGTGCTGGAGAGCCTCCTCCCCTGGCTCGGGGTCGCCGTACCGGTCCTGCTGGTCTGCGCGCTGGCCACCCGCTCGTGGCAGGTGGTCCTCGCCGCGATGGTCCCGGCGACCGTGTGGGGCCTCATGTTCGGCCCGACGCTGCTGCGCAGCCCGCCGGGCGGGCCCAGCGACCTGTCGGTCGCCACGCTCAACGTCGGCGCGACCAACGCCGACTCGGCCGACGCCATACGGTCCGTCTCCAGGGACCGCGACCTGGTCGCGGTGCAGGAGCTGACCGCCGGCGGCCCGGCGGCGAAGGCCCTCAACGAACGCTTCCCCTACCGCTACCGGATCGCCACGGTCGGCCTGTGGAGCCGGTTCCCGATCGCCGAGGCCCGCAAGGCCGACATCGGCCTCGACTGGGCGCGGGCACTGCGCGCGGTGGTCGTCACCCCCAAGGGCAGGCTGACCGTGTACGTCATGCACCTCGCCTCCGCCCGGCCCGGCCAGACCGCCCAGCGCGACGAGACCCTCGCCCACGCCCGCAGGATGGTCGACAGGGACGACAGCCGGCACCTGCTGCTGCTCGGCGACCTCAACACCGCCACCACCGACCGCAAGCGCTCCGGCCTGGTGCCGCCGCTGTCGGACGCCCAGCAGGAGGCCGGTACGGGTTTCGGCTTCACCTGGCCCGCGTCCTTCCCCGTCACCCGGCCCGATCACATCCTCTACCGCGGCATGGTCGCCACCAGGGCGGGCGTCGAGCGGGCCGCGGGCAGCGACCACCGCGCGGCCGTCGCCTCACTGCGCCTGGCCGCCTAGCCGCCCGGCCTCCCGGCCGCCTGGAGATCCGGGAGCCCGAGCGGCCAGGAGCGCGGACAGGTCGGCCGGGGTGTCGATGTCGGCGGGGTCGGCGACGTCGTCGCAGGGGACCGCGACAACCAGTTCGGGATGGGCTCTCAGGAACGGGCGGGCGCCGGCGTCGCCGGTCGCGAGCCGGGCGACCTCCCCGAAGTGCTCCCTGGCGATCAGCACCGGGTTGCGCCGCGCGCCGCCGTAGGTGGCGACGGCCACCGAGGCGCCCTCCGCCGCCGCGTCGACGAGCCGCCGCACCGCCCGCGGGCCGACGAACGGCTGGTCCACCAGGGCGATCACCACGTGCTCGGCGGTCGCGGGGATCGCGTCCAGGCCGGCTCTGAGCGAGGAGCCCATTCCCGAGTCCCACCGCGGGTTGTGGACGGTCACCGCTCCCCGCACCCGTACGGTGGCCGCGCCGAGCACGACGACCACGGGACGGCAGCCGCCGTCGTGGAGCGTCCTGACCCCCCGGTCCACCAGCCGCTCCCCGCGGAACTCCACCAGCGCCTTGGGAGTGCCGAGCCGCGAGCCCGACCCGGCGGCCAGCAGCAGCCCGGCGATCGGCGGGCGCCCGCCCGCCGATCCCGCGGGGATCTCCTCCGCGCTCCCCTCGGCGTCCCCTTCCCCGTCCCCCGCCGGGATCTCCGCCGGTGTCCCCGCCGCCCATGTCTCCGCCGAGGTCTTCGCCTCCTCGCTCACGCGCCCGGCCCCTCGCCGTGGATCCTGCCGGAACCGTCGGTCAGCGGCCGGCCGGAGCCGCCCCAGCGCAGCTGGATCAGTTCGGCGGCGATGGAGATCGCCGTCTCCTCGGGCGTACGCGCGCCCAGGTCCAGCCCGATCGGCGAGCGGAGCCTCTTCAGCTCGGCCTCCCCCAGACCCGCCTGGGCGAGCCTGGCCAGCCGGTCCTCGTGCGTGCGGCGCGAGCCCATCGCGCCGACGTAGCCCGCCGGGGTGCGCAGGGCGACCTCGAGCAGGGGGACGTCGAACTTGGGGTCGTGGGTGAGCACGCAGATCGCGGTCCGCTCGTCCACGACGGTCGAGGTGAGATAGTCGTGCGGCCACTTGACGATCACCTCGTCGGCCTCGGGGAAGCGCTTGGCCGTGGTGAAGACCGGCCGGGCGTCGCACACGACCACGTGGTAGCCGAGGAACTTGCCGACCCTGGCGACCGCGGCGGCGAAGTCGATCGCGCCGAAGACCAGCATCCGGGGCGGCGGCGCGAAGGACTGGACGAAGACCGACAGCTCGTCGAGCCGCCGCTGTCCCCGCGCCCCGTACCTGCGGACGCCCGTCAGCCCCTGCGCCAGCATGCCCCGGACGTCGTCGTCCACCGCGTCGTCCAGCCGGGTCACGCCCAGCGAGCCGGAGGAGCGGTCCGGCCAGATGACCCGGCGGGTGCCGATCACGCCCGGCCCCGACAGGACGGTCGCCACCGCCACCGGCTCGCGCCGCAGCACCGAGGCGGCGACCGCCCCCAGTTCGGGGAAGGTCTCCTTGGAGACGGGCTCGACGAGGATGTCCAGGATGCCGCCGCAGGTCAGTCCGACGGAGAAGGCCTCGTCGTCGCTCACGCCGTACCGCTGCAGGACGGGCGTGCCCGAGGAGATCACCTCCCGGGCCAGCTCGTAGACGGCGCCCTCGACGCAGCCTCCGGAGACGCTGCCCTCGGCCTCGTCGCCGAGCACCGCCATGGACGCCCCCGGCGGGCGGGGCGCGCTGCGGAAGGTGTCGACCACGGTGGCCAGGCCGAACGTCTCTCCCGCCTCCCACCACCTCAGGATCTGTGACAACACGTCACGCATGCGTGCCTCCCAGCAGCGTCGCCAGTTCCTCGAACGCGGCCAGGCTGTGCCCGGCCACGAAGTCGTCGATGTGGGGAAGCGCGGCCCGCATCCCCGCGGTGAGCGGCCGGTAGCCCTCCCGGCCCTTGTGCGGGTTCACCCAGATCACCCGGTGGGCCGTCCTGGACAGCCGGGCCATCTCCGCCCCCAGCAGCGAGACGTCGCCGCGCTCCCATCCGTCGGAGGCGATCACCACCACCGCTCCGGCCGCGTCGTTCAGCGCCAGGAACCGCCGGAGCTCCTCACCCAGGCGGGTGCCGCCGCTCCAGTCGGGAATGGCCCGGGAGACGGCGGCCATCGCGGCCGCCGGGTCGCGGTGGCGCAGCTCGGAGGTGAGCCGGGTGAGCCGGGTGCCCGCGCTGAACACCTCGGTGGCCCTCGGCTCCGACCTGACCAGCGCGTGGGCGAGCCGGAGCAGCGTGTCCGCGTACGGGGTCATGGAACCGCTGACGTCGATCAGCAGCACGACCCTGCGGGGCCTCGTCCGGCGCGCGCGGTAACGCAGCCCGGCCGTCTCCCCGCCCCTGCGCAGGGTCTCGCGGATGGTCGCCCTGCCGTCCAGCCGCCCCTTGCGGGCGGGCCGGAAGCGCCGCGACGCGCGCCGTTCCCTGCCCGCCCGCAGCAGGGCGAGCAGCCGGTGCGCCTCGGCGAGCTCCGCCGCCGTCATCGCGGCCACGTCCCGGGTGCGCAGCACCTCCGTCGCGCTCGCGGTCGCCGCGAGGGCCGGGGGCTCGCCGTTCTCCCCCCGGTCAGGGCGTGCCCCCGGCGTCGCCGCGGTGTGCCGGGTGACGGTGACCGCCGCCGCTCTCGCGCGGCCCGCGCGCAGCCCTCCGAAGTAGGCCCGGAAGACCCGGTCGTAGCGGGGCAGGTCGTCGGCCGAGGCGCACAGCGTGACCCGGCCCGCCCAGTAGACGTCGTCGGGCCTGGAGGCGTCCAGGTGGGACAGCGCGCGCAGCAGGTTCTGGGTCCGCTCGTGGTCGGCGGGCACCCCCGCGGCGCGCAGGGTTCTGGCGAAACCGGTCATGACCGCCACCAGGTCCTCCCCGGTCCCGGCCGGGAAAGCCGTGGAAGCCGTGGAAGCCGTGGAAACGCGGGAGACCGGGGAAGCCGAGGCGGGAGCCCCCGTGGCGGAGGGCACTCCGGCGGGGGGAGGGCCGTCAGCGCCGGGACGCACCGAAGAATCCGTTCCCGAGCACCGTCTCGTGGTCCTCCCTGTGCTTGAGCAGGGCGCCCAGCGAGGCGGCCGCCACGTCGGGGTCGAGCTCGCGGGCGCCGAGTGCCAGGAGCGCCTCGGTCCAGTCGAGGGTCTCGGCGATCCCCGGCGGCTTGATCAGATCGGCCTCGCGGAGCCGTCCCGTCGCCGTGGCCACCTGCTCGGCCAGGCTGCCCGAGCACTCGGGGAGCCGCCTGCGCAGGATCGCCACCTCCCGCTCGAAGGAGGGATGCTCCAGCCAGTGGTAGAGGCAGCGCCGCTTCAGCGCGTCGTGCACCTCGCGAGTGCGGTTGGAGGTCAGCACGACCACCGGCGGCCGGGCGGCGCGGATCGTGCCGAGCTCGGGGACGGAGATCGCGAAGTCCGAGAGCACCTCCAGCAGGATCGCCTCGAACTCCACGTCGGCCCGGTCGACCTCGTCGATGAGCAGCACCGCGGGCTGGGTCTCGATCGCCCTCAGCAGCGGCCTGGCGATCAGGAACCTCCGGTCGTAGACCTCGCCCTCCAGCCGGGCGGCGTCGGTGACGCCGCCCGCCTCCGCCGCCTTCAGGTGCAGGAGCTGGCGGGCGAAGTCCCAGTCGTAGAGCGCCTGGGAGGCGTCGAGCCCCTCGTAGCACTGCAGGCGGATCAGCGGCGCCCCGAGCACCTCGGCCAGGGTCCTGGCCAGCTCGGTCTTGCCGACTCCGGCCTCGCCTTCGAGCAGCAGCGGGCGGCCCATCCGCAGCGCGAGGAAGGCCGCCGTGACGAGCCCCGCACCGGCCAGGTACGACCGCTCGTCGAGCAGTTCCGCCAGCTGCGCGGGCGATTCCACATCGGATGCCTCGATTGTCCGCCTCACCACCACCTCAGGCTACGCCCGGAGGCCGGGTCCTCGCGTGATCACACCCTCCCTGGATCCGGCGCTCTCCGGGAATCCCGCGGCACGCCGGTGCCGACCTCGCGGCGGGTGGCTCACGAGGTCCCGAAAACCGGGAGCCGGGAGCCGGGCGGAAATCCGGTGGGAACGCCGCCGCTCTCCCTCGAAGAAGTATTGTCACCCCCTGTGAAGAACCTGCTCGACCAGATCAACACCCCGTCCAGAGTCGTCGTGCTGGCGTTCCTGGCCGTGGTCCTCACCGGTACGGGGCTGCTGTCGCTGCCGGTCGCGGTCGAGGGGGACCAGAGCGCCTCGTGGACGTCGGCTTTGTTCACCGCCACCTCCGCGGTGTGCGTGACCGGGCTCGCCGTGCACGACACCGCGACGCACTGGTCGCTCTTCGGCGAGATCGTGCTCCTGGCGCTGATGCAGATCGGCGGCTTCGGGATCATGACGCTCTCCTCGATCCTCGCGGTGATCGTCTCAGGAAAGCTCGGCCTGCGCGCCCGCCTCAACACCCAGGCCGAGACCAAGACCCTCGGTCCCGGCGACGTACGACGGGTGATCGTGGGGGTCGCCAAGGTCACGCTGGTCGCCGAGGCGCTGACCGCCGCGGTGCTCGCCGCCCGCTTCGTGATCGGGTACGGGGAACCGGTCGGCCGCGCCGCCTATTACGGAATTTTTCATGCGATCTCGGCATTCACCAATGCCGGGTTCGCGCTCTGGCCGGACAGCATGATGAGGTTCGTCACCGACCCGTGGATCTGCCTCCCGCTCATCACGGCGGTGGTCGCCGGAGGTCTCGGCTTCCCCGTCTACGCCGTGCTGCGGCAGAACTGGCGCCGCCCGTCCCGCTGGACGCTGCATGCCAAGATCACGCTGGGGATGACCGCCGTCCTGCTGTTCGGCGGGGCGGTGGCCATCACCACCACCGAGTGGAACAACCCCGGCACGATGGGCGCCCTGTCCCCCGGCCTGCGGATCATGGCCGGGTTCTTCCACAGCGCGATGACCCGGAGCGGCGGCCTGAACTCCGTGGACACCTCCCAGATGAGCGAGAACTCCTGGCTGATCAGCGACGTGCTGATGTTCATCGGAGCGGGCAGCGCGAGCACCGGGGGCGGCATCAAGGTGACGACGTTCGCGCTCCTCGGGTTCGTGATCCTGGCCGAGCTGCGCGGCGAGCCCGACGTCTCGGCGAGCCGCCGCCGCATTCCCGAGCAGCTGCAGCGGCAGGCGCTGACGATCGCCCTGCTGAGTGTGGCGTCGGTCGCCGTGGGCACGTTCGCGATGATGACGGTGACCCCGTTCAAGCTGGACCGCGTACTGTTCGAGGTGATTTCGGCCTTCGGCACGGTCGGGCTGTCGACCGGGATCACCGCCGACGTCGGCACCGCGGGACACCTGATCCTGACCCTCCTGATGTTCGTCGGGCGGCTCGGGCCGGTGACCCTGGGCGCCGCGCTGGCGCTGCACGTCCAAACCCGTCGGTTCCGATATCCGGAGGAGCGTCCCCTCGTTGGTTGACAAGAGGAACCGCGGCGACGCGGTCGTGGTGATCGGTCTCGGCCGGTTCGGCGGCGCGCTGGCGGTGGAGCTGGCGGGCCGCGACGTCGAGGTGCTCGGCGTCGACAGCGACCCCAAGAACGTGCAGCACTTCTCCGGGCGGCTCACCCACGTGGTGTGCGCCGACTCCACCGATCCCGACGCGCTCGACCAGCTGGGCATCGGGGAGTTCGGCCGGGCCGTCGTCGGCATCGGCACCGACATCGAGGCGAGCATCCTGACCACCTCGATCCTGGCCGACCTGGAGGTGGCCGACATCTGGGCCAAGTCGATCAGCCTGCAGCACAGCCGGATCCTGCAGCGGGTCGGCGCGCACCACGTGGTGCAGCCCGAGCACGACATGGGCGAGCGGGTCGCGCACCTCGTCACCGGGCGGATGCTCGACTACGTGGAGGTCGACGAGGACTACGCCTTGATCAAGACCATGGCGCCCCGGTGGGCGGACGGCAAGAGCCTGGGCAGCCTGGGCATCCGCAGCGAGTACGGGGTCACCGTGGTCGGGATCAAGAAACCCGGCGGCAGATTCACGTACGCCACCTCCGACACGGTGATCCACGGCGGCGACACCCTGCTCGTGGCGGGCGAGACCGACAAGGCGGAGCGGTTCGCCGAGGAGACCTGAGCGCGGGCCCCCGAGCCCTCGCAGGGGTGCCGTGGCATTCGCGGACAATCGGGCCGGACATGGCTCTGGCCTGGAGCTGGATGCCGTGGCGTCGTGGACGTCACCTGCGTCGCCGGGTCCCGGTCGTCCTGGCGGGGGACGACGCCTCAGGGAGGGCGTTCGCCGGCGGCACCGGCCCGGGCATCGGAGCCCAGGACGGCATCACAGGGTGGGGAACGCGCCGGTGCGGACCGGAACTCGGCTCCGTCACGCACCGGCGGGTTCCCGCCGCGCCGCCTACCGGGCGGTGCAGGTCACCCCGGCGGGGGCGGTGTTGGCCCCGGACCAGGCGCCGTTGAAGCCGAAGGAGGTGGTGCCGCCCGAAGACAGCGCGCCGTTCCAGGACAGGTTGGCCACGGTGACGGCCGAGCCGCTCACGGTGTGCGAGCCGCTCCACAGCTGGGTGATGGTCTGGCCGCTGGGGAAGGTCCACGCGACGGTCCAGCCGGTGAGCGCGGTGGTGCCGGTGTTCTTCACCTCGACGCTGGCTCCGAAGCCGTCGTGCCACTGGTTGGTGACGGTGTAGGTCGCGGCGCAGGCCTTTCCGCCCGGAGTAGGCGTCGGGGTCGGGGTGGGCGTGGGCGTCGGGGTCGGCGTGGGAGTCGGGGTGGGGGTCGGGGTGGGGGTCGGGGTGGGGGTCGGGTCGCCGGTGCCGGCCTTTTCGGCCGTCCAGGCGCCGACCCAGGCCAGGACCGCGTTCCAGTTGATGGCGACCTCGTTCACCGACCAGGCGTCGATGTCGTCCAGGTAGCACTTCTGCGGCCGGCAGCCGCTGAGGCGCTGCTGGGCGACCGGGTCCTCCAGGCCGCTGTTGGGGCCGCCGGCCAGGGCGCCGGGCGGCGCGATGGGCAGGGCGGAGTTGATCTGGTTGGCCCAGAACCGGTGGTGGACGTTACGGGAGGGCTTGTCGCCGTAGCCGGTGACGTAGGAGTAGCCCATCGGGTTGCGGCCGAGCTGGTACGCCATCGTCTCGAACACCCCGGTGCGGAACCGCTCGGCGCCGGAGAAGTCGTGGGCCAGGGCCAGCACGACGGCGTTGTTGAGGATCAGGTTGTTGGATCCCCAGATGTAGCCGCCGCCGGGCGGCTGGAAGGGCACCGGGTAGCCCTGGCCGCGCATCACGTTCAGCAGGCCGTCGGCGGCCGAGACGAAGGAGGCCCGCAGCTGCTGGCCGATGGAGGAGGTCAGGCCGTTGGGCACCAGCGCCAGGGTGATGTCGCCCAGGCTGCCGACCTCCGCCCACAGGGCGCCCTCGTTCGTGAAACTGCGCCCGTAGTACAGCGAGGAGGAGGTCAGGTCGGTGCGGTAGGCCTGCTTGCCGGTAGTGGCGTACAGCTCGGCGGCGGCCCAGTAGAACTCGTCGGTCACCTTGCCGTCGGCATAGGAGCCGCCGCCGGTGCCGTCGGAGGCCGGGGCGAACCGCGAGGGATTGGCCTTGGCCGCGGTGTAGGCCTTCTCCGCCGCGGTCAGGCAGCGGGCGGAGAACGCGGAGTCGATGGACGCCCACACCCGGGCGCACTGGGCGGCCGCGGCGGCCAGGTTCAGGGTGGCGGCGGTGCTGGGCGCCGACAGCACCCGGGCCTCGGGGTCCTGGGCGGGCAGCAGCGGCAGCCCGGTCCAGTTGGCGTCGTGGATCTTGTGGTGGGCCATGCCGGCCAGCGGGCGGCCGTCGGGGACCTGCATCTTCAGCAGGAAGTCGATCTCCCAGCGGGCCTCGTCCAGGATGTCGGGCACGCCGTTGCCGCGCTCGGGGATGGACATGGTGCCGTCGGCGAAGGCTCCGGTGTCGGCGCCGGGGACGTTCCTGGCCCGCTCGTAGGTGTTGACCAGCTGCCAGGCGGACATGCCGCCGTTGATCACGTACTTGCCGTGGTCGCCTGCGTCGTACCAGCCGCCGCGCACGTCCAGCCGGTAGCCGCAGTCGCTGCGGCACGGCACGTTGTTGTCACCCTGGTTGGGAGAGACGTTCAGGTGGCCGGCGGCGCGGGCGTACTGGTTGCCGCCGGCGTACTGGGAGGTGATCGCGATGCCGCTGCGCTGGTGGTAGAAGAACGCCAGCGCGTCGTAGGGCAGCTTCTTCCAGGCCGCGGTGCCGATGTCGAAGGGGTGGCTGGACTCGTTGTTCACGGTGAGCACGTAGTTGGTGCCGGTCCCGGTGTAGGACGAGAAGTCGATTTTGTGGACGGAGTCGCCGGAGGGGGAGTCGGCGCCGAAGACGGTCGTGGTGCCGCCGGCCACCACCTGGTCGGAACCGTCCAGCAGGCTCCAGGCCAGCGGCGATCCAGAGTTGCTGATCACGGTCGCCTGCTTGGCCGCGCCGGGCGCGTAGGCGACCTGGTTGACCTTGATGTTCTGGCCGAGCGCCGGTCGGACAAGGGCGTTGGCGGTTCCTGTGGTGACGACCGCGGTGATCGATGCCGCGGCCAAGGCTGCGGCCAGCGCCGCCGCCGACAGCCGAATCCGGCCTGACGTGTTCACGTGGAGTCCTCTCGGCCTGTACTACGTGGGCTTCGCATCTTGGAACCCTCAGGCCGGAAAAAGACAGCCGCCGCCATTGAGCACGGCATTTCGTGCAGCTCGAAGCGATACTCCCGGCGAATGACCGTGTAACTTTCATGGGTTTCGGCGATTCGCAGAATCTCGGCGTGCCCGCTTTTCCCACGACCCGGACGCATCCACGCATCCCCGCGTCCCCGCCAGGAGGTCGCGCTCGCGCGCATCGCCAAGCCCGCCGGCGCCGGGACTCCCGAGAGGGCTCGGCCCGGCAGGCCCGGCAGGCCACAAGGACCCTGAGCCCCCGTACGACGGCTCAGCGGGTCTCCGACGCCTCGCCGCGCTCCCTGATGAGGGCGGCGAGCTCGCGGACCTGACGGACCGTACGCTCCTTCTCCGACCCCTGCAGGCCCATCGCGCCGACCGTGGCCCCGTCGGCGAAGTCGATCTTCGCCCAGGGCTCGTGGTCGACCAGGGATACCCCGAGCACCTCGGGCCACTCGTAGCGATGCACCCGCAGCGGGTTGACGACGGTGACCCCCTCCTCGTCGGCCTCCACCCGGACCCGTCCCAGCAGGTGCAGGACCCAGGCGACCACCCCGCCCAGCCCGACCATCGCGAGCCTGTCGGCCAGGGTGAACGGCTCGGACAGGAAGGCCGCCATCAGCACCGCGCCGAGCATGATCAGGCCCGCGAAGCCGTATGCCGCGATCCGGCCCTTCCTGGGCCGCCACACGACGGGCAGCGGGGGCGGGGAGACGCTCTCCGGGCTCACTCTCAGATCACGATCCTTTGGAAGACCACCGGTCGGAACGGCTGCGACCGCTGGTCACGGCGCCGAGGGAAACCTACCGCACGGCCCCGCCGGGCCGATCACACGGCACGGCGGGGCGGGCCCGTACGGCGGCGGCGCTAGGCGCGGAGCTCCCGCAGCAGCAGCGCCGTCCCCAGGGCGGCGACGGTGGCCTCGTAGCCCTTGTCCTCGTGGCTGCCCGGCAGCCCCGACCTGTCGAGGGCCTGGTCGAGGGACTCGCAGGTCAGCACGCCGTTGCCGACCGGGACCTCCTCGTCGAGGGAGACCCGGGTCAGGCCCGAGGTGACGGAGTCGCACACGTAGTCGAAGTGGGGGGTCTCGCCGCGGATCACGACCCCGAGGGCGACGACCGCGTCGTACTTCCTGGCCAGGACCTGCGCCACGACCGGGATCTCCAGCGATCCGGCCACCCGCACCACGGTCACCGCCGCGCCGCTGTCCCTGCCCGCCTGCTCGGCCCGCGCCACGAGCTGATCGGTGATCTTCTCGTGCCAGCGGGCGGCGACGACGCCGACGGTCAGCCCCTCGGCCTCGACGGCCCCGGCCACCGGCCGCCCGTCCCCGCTCACGCGATCACCTCGTACCCGCTCCGCTCCGCCTGGCCTGATCGTTCGCTCATGCTTCTTCTTCCCTGGGGATCTCGTGGCCGAGGCGGTCGCGCTTGGCCGACAGGTATTTCTCGTTGTACGGGTTCATCGCCACCGGCATGGGCTCGCGGCCGAGCACCTTGATGCCGTAACCGTCCATGCCGCGCAGCTTGGCCGGGTTGTTGGTCAGCAGCCGGACCGACTTCACGCCCAGGTCGGCGAGGATCTGCCCGGCGTTGGAGAACTCCCGGGCGTCCACCGGCAGCCCGAGCTCCAGGTTGGCGTCGACGGTGTCGCTGCCGCCGTCCTGGAGGCTGTACGCCCTGAGCTTGGCCAGCAACCCGATCCCGCGTCCCTCGTGCCCGCGCAGGTAGACGACCACACCCCGCCCCTCGGCGGCGATCCGCGACATGGCGTGGTCGAGCTGCACCCCGCAGTCGCACCGCAGCGACCCGAGCACGTCGCCGGTCAGGCACTCGGAGTGCGCCCGGACCATGACGTTCTCGCCGTCCTCGATGTCGCCGAGGACCAGGGCCAGGTGCTCGCCGCCGTCCAGCGAGCTCGCGAAGCCGTAGGCCCGCCACTCGCCGTACCTGTTCGGCAGCCGCGTCTCGGCGACCCTGGTCACCATCCGCTCGGTCCGGCGCCTGAACTCCACCAGCTGCTCGATCGAGACGAGCGCCAGGTCGTGCTCGTCGCAGAAGTCGCGCAGCTCCGGCAGCCGCATCATGGTGCCGTCGTCGTTGACGACCTCGGCGAGCACGCCCGCCTCGCTCAGCCCGGCGAGCCTGGCCAGGTCCACGGACGCCTCGGTGTGTCCGCGCCGGGTCAGCACGCCGCCCTCCCGGTAGCGGAGCGGGAAGACGTGCCCCGGCCGTACCAGCTCGGACGGCTCGGTCGCCGAGTCGGCCAGGGTACGGATCGTGCGGGCCCTGTCGGCGGCGGAGATGCCGGTGCTCACCCCGTCCCTGGCGTCCACGCTGATCGTGTACGCGGTGCGCAGGCGCTCCTTGTTGTCGTACACCATCAGCGGCAGGCCGAGCCTGTCGAGGTCCTCGCCGCGCATCGGCACGCAGACCACGCCGCTGCTGTGCCGGATGGTGAAGGCCAGCAGTTCCGGGGTGGCCTTGGACGCGGCGAAGATGATGTCGCCCTCGTTCTCGCGGTTCTCGTCGTCGACGACCACGATGGCCCTGCCCTCGCGGATGTCGGCGATCGCCCGCTCGATCGGGTCCAGCTTGATCACAAGATCTCCTCGATGACGAGCACGGCCTTCGGCCGGTACTCCTTGAGCCGGTTGACGCGTCCGGCCGGTGCGTCCGGTGCTTCCGGCCCGGTCTCTCCGGAGGCTTCCGGTCTCGGCGGCCTCGGATTCCGTTTCAAGGTGCTTCACGGCCTTTCTCCCTGGTCCGTCGCGGCGTCCCTGGCGGGCCCACCGGCCGGGGCGTACGCGCCGACGAGTTTCTCCACATGCTTGGCGATCACGTCGACCTCGAGGTTCACCGGGTCGCCCGGCCGCTTCGCGCCGAGGGTGGTCAGGCTCAGGGTGGTGGGGATCAGGCTGACCGCGAAGCCGCCGGAGCCCACGCTCATGACGGTCAGGCTGATGCCGTCGACCGCGATCGAGCCCTTCTCGACCACGTAGCGGTCGAGCTCCGGCGGGAGGGAGATCCGGACGACCTCCCAGTGCTCGGCGGGCTCCCGCGACAGCAGGACACCCGTCCCGTCCACGTGGCCCTGCACGATGTGGCCGCCCAGCCGCTGGTCGGCGCGGACAGCGCGCTCCAGGTTGACCGGGGAGCCGGGGCTCAGCGCGCCGAGGGAGCTGCGGTCGAGGGTCTCCTTCATCACGTCGGCGGTGAACACCTCGCCCGCGACGTCCACCACGGTCAGGCAGACGCCGTTGACGGCGATCGAGTCACCGTGCCCGGCGTCCGCGGTGACCGTCTTGCCGCGGATCGACAGCCGGGCCGCGTCGCTCAGCGGCTCGATCCCGGCGATCTCCCCCAGTTCTTCGACGATTCCGGTGAACATTCACAGCTCCTTCTGGGGGATCGCCCGGACGGCCGGGCACGGGAAGGTCGTCCGAGGTCCGGAAACACGAGGTCCGGAGGTACGGGACTCGGAGGTACGGGGCCCGGAGGTACGGGGCCCGGAGGTACGGGGCCCGGAGGTACGGGGCCCGGAGGTACGGGGCCCGGAGGTACGGGGCCCGGAGGTACGGGGCCCGGAGGTACGGGGCCCGGAGGTACGGGGCCCGGAAGGGCGTGCGCCGGGAAAGCGGGGCGCGCCGGAAAAGAGGGATGTGCCGCCGCGCCCGGACCGGGTGCGGCGGGACGGGGAATGCGGGGAATGTGGGGAATGGTGGGGGCCGACGGCGCCGCGCCCATGAGGGGCACGCCCGACCGCCTGGCGCGTCCGCGCCGGATCAGTCACCCGAGGTCTCCTACTCGCCAGTAGCTTTTTGCCACGGCGGGCCCCGGGGGATCAACGGGTGCATACACCCGATCAGCGGAGGGTGCCCGAAGACACTCTCCGCTCGCGCGCTTCCTCCCATCCGGACTTTAACCGTCGGTCCTGGAGTTTCACCAGGTCAACCGGTCGATGGCTTCGACCGGGTCGCGGACTGTAACCGCCGGCTCGGAATTTCACCGACCCCGGAGCACGCTGCTCTGTCTTGCTCGTTCTCGCGGAGGGCGCACCGCGGACGGTTCACCCTCCACTACCACTACCAGTGTGCCATGTCCGGAAAACCGGACGACACACCTTCCATGATGTGGAACAAGCGGGCACTTGCTGTGATCACGCCGCGCGCTCCGCGACCGCCTTCCGCGCCCTTCGCGCGTCCGGGGAGTAGCGCACCGGCGCGGGCACCAGGCCGATCCCGGTCTGCAGGGCCCGCAGGGAGGCCGTCGCCCACAGATCGCCCAGCGGGGTCGCGGGCAGGCCGTACAGCCTGCGGGCCCAGCGCGGCAGGGTCGCGAAGGCGAGCACGGTGAGCATGGGGAACATCGGCTTGAGCGGGGTCAGGCGGGCCGGGAGCGGCGCGTTGAGCGACCGCCGGAGCGGGTGGGGCACCTCGGGGGCGAAGTAGAGGCCGGGGCGGCAGGCCCGGATGTAGTCGTCCATCTCGCCGACCGAGCCGGGCACGTCCTCGGGACGCAGGCCGACCACCTCGGCCGCGCGACGCCACTCGGCGACGAACCTGTCGGCCTCGTCGTCCGTCAGGCGCACTCCCGCGCGCCGGGCGACCGACAGGTAGGAGTCGACCTCGCCGACGTGGACCCAGAGCAGTGCGTCGGGGTCGTCGAGGCGGAACCGCTCGCCGGTGTCGAGGTCGAGGGCGGTGAGACTCGCGTGGATCTTCCTGACCCTGGCCCCGGCGCGGGCGACCTCCCTGGTCGTGCCGTAGGTGCGCACCCGGACGAACTCGGTGGTGCGCACGAAGCGGGACCACGCCTCGGCCGGGTCCATGAGCGACGAGTTCTGGGCGACCCCGCGCATCGCCCGGGGGTGCAGGCCCTGCATGAGCAGCGCGCGGAAGCCCCCGACGAGCAGGATCGGCTCGCCCATCACCTTCCAGGTCACCGAATCGGGTCCGAACAGGCCGTGATCCATGCTCCACCTCCCGGCGAGTGGAGGGTTACCCCGCGAAGCGGTCCGACACACCTCGTGTATTAAGCCTGTAACACTGTATCGGGCTTGTGACACAAGCAGGGTTATACCCGGACAAAGCCGTCACGGCCACGTCATGAATGTGTCACAAATCCGTGAATACCGGCCTTCGGGAGCCCTATCATCCCACGTCACCCCCTGTCCACGTCAACGGAATTGCAGCCACAAACAGGTGGACGTTATACAACAAAAAAATGAGTAATGACCAGGCCATTGATTGTCCTGGTCTGCTTTGCAATGGTTCCAGGGATCCCGCTCACCATGCTCGTTGGGAGCCCCCGCACGATGACCATCCCTGCACCAGCCACGACCACGACCGGGGAGGTGCCGGCGGCGAAGACACCGGAGACGGTGGGCCGCTCACCCGGGCAGCTGATGTGGCTGCGCTTCCGACGCGACCGTACCGGCATCGTCTCGGCCGCGGTGGTGATCTTCTTCTTCCTGGTCGCGCTCCTCGCTCCGGTCATCGCCTGGCTGTACGGCAAGGACCCCTACGTCCTGTACGGCCAGGACATGCCGGGCCTGCTGAACGACTACGGCTACCCGATCCTGCCCAACGGCGGCATCAGCTCGGAGTTCTGGTTCGGCATCGAGCCCGGTCTGGGCCGGGACGTGTTCACCCAGCTCGTCTACGGGATCAGGACCTCCCTGTCGATCGCGGTGACCGCGACGATCATCGCGACGGCGATCGGCATCGTGATGGGCATCGTCGCCGGGTACGCCGGAGGCAAGACCGACTACTTCATCGGCCGCCTGATCGACATCGTCCTGTCGTTCCCCTCGGTGCTCTTCATCATCGCGTTCATGCCGGTCGTGGAGAACCTGTTCGTCAGGCCGGACGAGGAGACGCCGATCTGGCTGCGGGCGGTCACCCTGGTGATCGCGCTGACCGTGTTCCAGTGGGCCGGCCTCGCGCGGCTGCTGCGCGGCCAGGTGCTCTCCCTGCGCGAGCGGGAGTTCGTCGAGGCCGCGAAGGTCACCGGGGCCTCTCCCGCCAGGATCGTCTTCAAGGAGCTGCTGCCGAACCTCTGGACCCCGATCCTGATCCAGTCGACGCTGCTGCTCCCCGCGCTGGTGACGGCCGAGGCGGCGCTCTCCTTCCTGGGCGTCGGCATGATCGAGCCCATCCCCGACTGGGGCCGCATGTTCCGCCGCGGCACCGAGATCTATCAGAACGACATCACCTATCTGATATTCCCCGGTGTCGCCCTTCTGATCTTCGTGATCGCGTTCAACCTCCTGGGTGACTCGGTTCGCGATGCCTTCGACCCCAAGCTCAAGCGCTAGATCGGAAATAGGAGAAAGATGAAAGTCCGTACGCGGTCAGCGATGGCCGTCCTCGCCATAGGCGCGCTCGCACTCACCGGTGCCTGCGCCCAGGGCAACCAGGGCGCGCCCGCGGCCCCCAGCGGCGCGGCGTCCGGCGAGTCCGGCGCGCCGGCCCCCGCGGCGTCCTACAAGCCGCCGACGATCACCGTCGGCACGGCCGACGACTCCAAGGGCCCTGCCATCGAGCCCGAGGGCGTCGTCAAGGGCGGCACCGTCACGATGATCGACCGTGACGACATCGGCCACCTCGACCCCGCGCAGGTCTACGTCAACACCATGTCGAACTTCGGCCTGCTCATCGGCCGTACCTTGACCGGCTACAAGCGCGTCGGCCCCGGCGACTACAAGCTGGTCGGCGACCTGGCCACCGACTCCGGCACCTCGTCCGAGGGCGGCAAGACCTGGACCTTCACCCTCAAGGACGGCGTGAAGTGGGAGGACGGCACCCCGATCACGTCCGAGGACGTGAAGTGGAGCATGGAGCGGACGTTCGCCCCGTTCGTCACCCAGGGCCCGACCTACATCCAGCAGTGGCTGACCGAGGTCGACCACAAGAAGGCCTACCAGGGCCCGTACGACGGCAAGCGTCTTGACAGCATCGAGACGCCGGACGACAAGACGATCGTCTACAAGTTCAAGACCCCGCACGCCGACGCCAACTACGCCTTCGCCATGGGCGGCTACGGCATCGTGCCCAAGGAGAAGGACACCAAGGAGGCGTACGACAAGAAGCCCGTCTCCAGCGGCCCGTACATCATCAAGAGCCACGTCGTCGACAAGTCGATGGACCTGGAGCGCAACCCGAACTGGGACCCGGCCACCGACCCGATCCGCGGCGCCTACCCCGACAAGTGGCGCCTGGAGTTCGGCCAGGAGAACCTGCAGATCACCGACCGCCTGATCGCCGACACCGGCCCGGACCAGACCGCGTTCACCTTCTACGCGACCGTCCCGCCGGAGCGTCTGCAGCAGGTCCTCGGCGACGCCAGCCTGGCCCCCCGCCTGATGAAGAGCCCCTCGCCGTACGGCAACTACTACTACTTCAACCTTGACCGGGTGAAGGACATCAAGATCCGCCAGGCCATCAACCACGTGTGGCCGTCCAAGCAGATCCAGCAGGTCATGGGCGGCCCGGCCGCGGCGGCGCTGCCCACCACGATCCTGAACGAGAACACCACGGTCGGCTACGAGTCCTACGACCTGTTCGGCAAGGCGGCCAAGCCCGAGGGTGACGTCGAGAAGGCCAAGCAGCTGCTCGCCGAGTCGACCAACCCGACGCCGACCATCGTCTACGCCTACAACCAGACGCCCGTCCAGGAGCAGGTCACCGTCGTGATCAAGAACGCCCTGGAGAAGGCCGGCATCAAGGTCGTGGTCAAGCCCCTGGACCGTAAGACCTACTACGACTCCATCGGCAAGGTGAAGAACGAGTTCGACCTCTACTGGGGTGGCTGGGGCGCCGACTGGCCGTCCGGCACGACGGTCCTGCCCGTCATCTTCGGCCCGATCGCCGACGGTGCGCCGAACTACTCGCACCTGAAGGACGAGGCCATCACCAAGGAGATGGAGGAGATCACCGCCATGACCGACATCGACGCCCAGAACAAGGCGTGGATGGCGCTGGACAAGAAGATCCAGGAGACGATCACCCCGCTGGTCGTCGCCGAGAACCGGATCGCCAACACCCTGCACGGCTCCAAGGTCGGTGGCGCCGAGATCGACCCGCAGTCGTGGGTCGTCTCGCCCAACAGCATCTTCGTGAAGCCGTAGCGGCTCGCGAAACCGTAGGAGAACCGGCGGCCGTGGCCTCGCGGGGATGACGACATCCCCGCGAGGCCACGGCCAAGGGCCTCCCCGGCCCCAACGGTCCCAGCCACCTCGGGAAAACAGGCAATGCTTCCATTCATCACTCGCCGCATGCTCGGCGCCGCGGTCACACTCGTGATCATCTCCGCGGTCACGTTCTTCCTCTTCTTCGCCGTGCCCGCCGACCCGGCGAGACTCGCCTGCGGCAAGGTCTGCCCGCCGGAGCTGCTGGAGCAGGCGCGGCACAACCTGGGACTGGATCAGCCCCTGTTCGCCCAGTTCGTGGCCTGGCTGGCCGGGATCTTCGTCGGCCGCGACTACGGGGGCCTGGGCGACTGCCCCGCCCCCTGCCTCGGCTTCTCCTTCGTCAACCGCGCGCCTGTGTTCGAGACGATCCTGGACCGGCTCCCGCTGACCATCTCGCTCACCATCGGCGCGGCGGTCGTCTTCCTCACCTTCGGCGTGGCCACCGGCATCATCGCGGCGCTCAAGCAGGGCAAGCCGCTGGACAAGATCGCCAGTGTGTCGTCCCTCATCGGCGCCTCCGTGCAGATCTACTTCATCGGCACCCTCGCCCTGTACTTCCTCGTCTACCAGAACCAGATCTTCTGGCGTCCCAAGTACGTGGAGTTCACCCAGGACCCCGTCGGCTGGGCCACCGGCCTGTTGCTGCCGTGGCTGGTGCTGGCGATCATCTTCACCGCCAACTACACCCGCATGACCCGCTCGACGATGGTGGAGCAGCTCAGCGAGGACTACGTGCGCACCGCGCGGGCCAAGGGCATGTCCGGCCGCAGCGTGGTGATGCGTTTCGCGATGCGCGGCACGCTGACCCCCATCATCACGATCTTCGGCGTGGACCTCGGCGCGCTGATCGGCGGCGCGATCATCACCGAGCAGACCTTCGGCCTCCAGGGGCTCGGCCAGCTGTCGGTCAAGGCGGTCACCAACTCCGACCTGCCCATGCTGATGGCGACGGTGCTCGTCGCGGCCGCCGCGATCGTCGTCTTCAACATCATCGTCGACATCATGTACGCCTTCATCGACCCCCGCGTGCGGCTGAGCTAGGAGCCTTGAAGAAAGTGTCAACTCCGTTCCTCTCGGTCCGTGACCTGACCGTCGACTTCCACACCGAGGACGGCGTCGTCCACGCGGTGGACGGGCTCTCCTTCGACGTGGAGAAGGGCACCACGCTGGGCATCGTCGGCGAGTCCGGCTCGGGCAAGTCGGTGACCAACCTGACCGTGCTCGGCCTGCACAACCCGGAGACCACCAAGATCGGCGGGGAGATCCGGCTGGACGGCGAGGAGCTGATCAGCGCCTCCCGCTCCACCATGGAGAAGCTGCGCGGCAACAAGGTCGCGATGATCTTCCAGGACCCGCTGACCTCGCTCTCGCCGTACCACACCATCGGCAAGCAGATCTCCGAGGTCTACCGCAAGCACACCGGCGCGAGCCGCGCCGAGTCCAGGGACCGCGCGATCGAGATGCTGACGCGGGTCGGCATCCCCCAGCCGAAGACCAGGGTGGACGACTATCCCCACCAGTTCTCCGGCGGCATGCGGCAGCGCGCGATGATCGCGATGGCGCTGGTGTGCGACCCGGACCTGCTGATCGCCGACGAGCCCACCACCGCCCTGGACGTGACCGTGCAGGCCCAGATCCTGGACCTGCTCAAGGAGCTCCAGGACCAGACGGGGGCCTCGATCATCCTGATCACCCACGACCTCGGCGTGGTCGCCAACACCGCGCACGACGTGCTGGTGATGTACGCCGGGCGGGCGGTGGAGCGCGGGACCGTCAGGGAGGTCCTCCACGAGCCCCGCCACCCCTACACCTGGGGCCTGCTGGCCTCCATGCCCCGCCTGAACGCCTCGGTGGACATACCGCTCCGGCCGGTCCGCGGCACCCCGCCCAGCCTGATCAACGTCCCGCCCGGCTGCCCCTTCCACCCCCGGTGCGACTACATGGAGCTGGCCGGTCCCGGGCTGTGCCGCTCCGAGCGGCCCGAACTGTCCCCGCACCGCGGCCACGGCGACGCGTGCTACCTGACCCTCGCCCAGAAGAGGGAGATCCAAAAGTGAGCGAGACAACCGGTGAATCCCGCGGCGAGGCGCTGCTGGAGCTGTCCGGCCTGAAGAAGCACTTCCCGGTGATGGGCGGTGTCATCTTCAAACACCAGGTCGGCAAGGTCCACGCGGTGGACGGCATCGACCTGACCGTGCACGCCGGCGAGACGCTGGGCCTGGTCGGCGAGTCCGGCTGCGGCAAGTCCACCGCCGGACGGCTGGCGTCCCGGCTGCTGGAGCCCACCGAGGGCAGCATCAAGTACGCCGGACGGGAGATCGGCCACGCCAGGCGCAAGGAGCTGAAGCCGATCCGGGCCGAGATCCAGATGATCTTCCAGGACCCGTACTCGTCGCTGAACCCCCGGCACACGGTGGGCACCATCGTCGGCGGCCCGATGGAGATCAACGGCATCAACCCCCCTGGCGGCAGGGACAACCGGGTCCGCGAGCTCCTGGAGATCGTCGGGCTCAACCCCGAGCACTTCAACCGCTTCCCGCACGAGTTCTCCGGCGGCCAGCGGCAGCGCATCGGGGTGGCCCGAGCGCTCTCCCTGAACCCCAAGCTGATCATCGCGGACGAGCCGGTCTCCGCCCTCGACGTCTCCATCCAGGCGCAGGTCGTCAACCTGCTCCAGCAGCTCCAGCGGGACATGGGCATCGCGTTCCTGTTCATCGCGCACGACCTGGCGATCGTGCGGCACTTCTCCCAGCGGGTCGCGGTCATGTATCTCGGCAAAATCGTCGAGATCGCCGACCGCGCCTCCCTGTACGAGCACCCCCGCCACCCCTACACCCACGCGCTGCTGTCGGCGGTGCCCGAGGTGATGGAGGACGGGGAGCCGCGCGAGCGCATCCGCCTGGCCGGGGACGTCCCCTCCCCGATCAACCCGCCGTCCGGCTGCCGCTTCCGCACCCGCTGCTGGAAGGCCCAGGACAAGTGCGCGACCGAGGAGCCCCCGCTGGTCAGGCTGGAGGGGAACAAGGAGGGTCACCTGACCGCCTGCCACTTCCCCGAGCAGCCGACCGTGCACGGCCGGGACGTGGTGCTGGACCCGGCGCTGCAGGGCTGACCGCGCCGCCTCTCCCCCGCCCGCGTCCCCCAGCCCGCGTCTCCGGTCCACCGTGTCCGATCGCGGTCTTCCGGAGGTCGCGGCGGGCCAGGCGGGCCAGGCGGGCCAGAAGGTCGCGATGAGTCTCCGACGACGAAGGGCGGGCCCGTCCGGGCCCGCCCTTCGTCGTCTCGTCGTCGCTCGGCCGGTCTCCCGGTCAGCTCCTGGTGGCCAGGGCGCGCAGGCCGTCGACCGCGCGGGCCGGGTCTTCGGCGCCATAGACGGCGTTGCCCGCCACGAAGACGTCGGCGCCCGCCTCCGCGCAGCGCTCGATCGTCTCGTCGGAGACGCCGCCGTCCACCTGGAGCCACACCTGGCCGCCGTGCCGGTCGACGAGCTCGCGGGTCCTGCGGATCTTGGGCAGCACCATGTCGAGGAACCTCTGCCCGCCGAAACCGGGGTCGACGGTCATCAGCAGCAGCATGTCGAGCTCGCCGAGCAGGTCCTCGTACGGCTCGACGGGGGTGGCGGGGTTCAGTGCCAGGCCCGCGCGGGCGCCCGCCCGGCGGATCTGGCGCAGCGTGCGAACCGGCGCCTTGGCCGCCTCCACGTGGATGGTGACGCTCCCGGCCCCCGCCTCGGCGTACGAGGGGGCCCAGCGATCCGGGTCTTCGATCATGAGGTGGCAGTCGAGTGGCGTCGAGGTCGCCTTGAGCAGGGACTCGACGACCGGCAGCCCGAGGGTCAGGTTGGGCACGAAGTGGTTGTCCATGACGTCCACGTGCAGCCAGTCGGCGTTGGGCACCGCCGCGGCCGCCTCGGCGAGGCGGGCGAAGTCGGCGGACAGGATGCTGGGCGAGATCTGTACGGCCATGATTCGCCGATTCTAGCGGCGAGGGCCCGCCGCCCGTCCTTCCCGTGGGGCGGAGCCGGGCCGAGGCGCGAAGACCTCGCGGGCCGGGCGGCGCGGCGGGTGAGCGGCCACGTCCACCAATCCCTTATTTACTAAAAATCATTATAAACAAGACATTTTAATTATCGAATCCACGCGCGGCCGGAAATTCCACCGGACGCGATTTCACAATCTCCCGGCGAACCGCGAACCGCGAACCGCTGGGGTAATTTCCCTTCCGGATTATCCGAAAGTCATCGAAAGAGACGGGAGCGAGGTCCGGCGGCCTCCACCCCGTCCCGCCCACCGGAACCGGACGGCAATGCCCCCTCTCCGCCACCGCCACCGCCTGCGCTCGGCCCTCGCCCTCGCGGCCGTCGCCGTCGTCCTCCTCGCCGTGCCCGCCGGGGCTCCGGCGTCCCGGCCACGCACCGTCGAACCGTCACCGATCGCCGGAATCCGCGTTTCCGAAAAGGACAGGATCGTCAGCGCGAGGGTTTTCGGCACCGGCCGGATCCTGTGGAAAAGCGCCTGTGAAGACGAATCCCCGGACACGTTCGACGTGCTGGTGGAGAAGTTCGGGAAGTCCGTGAACGCGGGGGAGGACCGCTGGGAGGAAGAACCGAACACCGCCTCCACCGGCCGCCACCTCGTGATCGAGACCACGTCCGGGCCGGGCGACCCGCACCGCCCCGACGACCGGCGGCGCATCACCGTGATCGATGCCCTGACCGGCCTGCGAACCTGGAGCGTCCTCTCGGGCTACGCCGGGGACGGCCCGGCACGGCCGTTCTTCCACCTCGTGGGCGCGGCGGCGGGGAAGGTCCTCGTCGAGGTCCCCGCCCTCCGGACGATGCGCGCGCTGGACCCGCACGACGGGACGGTCGTGCGGGAGACGGCCCTGCCCGGCGACTGCGTGAGCGCCGCCCTGCCCAGGGCCGGCGAGAACGGCGTCGTCCGGTCGTACTCGCTCGCGGACGAGAGGCTGGCGGTCGCGCTGGGCCGGTGCGAGGACCGCCGTACCTCGCTCACCGGCCTCGACCCCGCCACCGAACGCGTCCGCTGGCGACACCGGCCCCCCGTCCGGCGACCCGGAACTGGTCCTGGACGAGGGCGTCTCCTTCGTGACGTTCCCCGGCGCGATCACGGTCGTGGACGGGAGCGGCCTGGTCCTCGCCGACGCCCTCGTCCACCACGCCCCCTCCCGGGTGGTCACCGACGAGGCGTTGATCCTCTCGGGCGACGGACAGGGCGATCTCGTGGGGGTCAGGTCGATCAGCCGGTCGTCGGGACGGGTCGGGTGTGGCGGAGCACGCCGGCTACTTCGACGCGGCCGAGGACGCGGTCATCCTCAGGGAGGGCCGCGTCATCGTCACGGTGGAGGCCTTCGGCGACCGTGCCCTGCTCCGGCACGCCGGGCGGATCGTGAGCGGGCGCCTGCGCGAGCCGGACCCGGCGGGGAAGGGGAATCCGTGACGACGCGGACGTCCTCCGGGCAACCGGCCGGAGACGAGCGACCGGCCGGGGACGCCGCCGAGGAGACCCCGCCGGCGAAGGCCGCCCGGCCGTTCAAGTGGCTCGGGCTCACCGTCGCCGGAGGACTCGCGACGATCATCGCGGGTGCCGTGGTGACCGGCTGGTCGTGGGCGCAGGACCAGTGGCGCGAGTTCCACCGGGAGCCTCGGATCAGCGCGATCGTCTACTCCCCGGAGAAGGAGGCGATATCGTTCGCCCTCCCCCCGCGCCGTCACCTCCGGCCCCGACCGCCGCCGCCTGCTCGCCGGACCGGCGCGGTGCTCCGGCACCGGGAGGGACTCGGCCTCGGCGACCCCTACACCGACCTGGGTGAGGGGTACGACTCCTACGAGCTGCGCACGTTCGGCACCGACGGCGCCCCACCGTCCGCCGTGCCCGGGCTGGGAAGGCCGGACGGGGAGATCCTCGACCCGTACTCTCCCAGTGGGCGGCGGCTGGCCGGGTGGTGCCCGGACCGTCCCCGGGAGCTCTGCGTGCACGACGCCGCCACCGGGGCCGCGCTCGTCCGGATCGAGACGAGCATGCGGTATCCGATCCGCTGGTACGACGAGGACCATCTGCTGGTGTGGCGCCGCCACGGCGAGGGCCACGCGGCGAGCGTGATGGATATCCACGGCCGGATCCTCACCGACCTGGCCCGGGGCGGCTCCGCCGGCAGGGACGGGATGAGGCTCTTCTACACGCCCCGGCCGCGCTGACGGTCCGGGGCCAACCGGGGTCATCCGGTCACCCGGGGTCATCCGGGGGAAGCGGGCGGAACGAGCGGCGGCTCGTCCCGTCCGCCGGTCTCTCCGGTCTCGCCGGGAGGCGGTGGAGCGTCGTCCGGCCTGTTCACCTCGGTCTTGAAGACGCGCAGGGAGCGGCCCACCGACCTGGCGGCGTCGGGCAGCCTCGCGGAACCGAACAGCAGGACGAACACCGCCACGATGATGAGCAGCTCGGGCAGTCCCAGGTCGGCCATGAGGCGACCTCCTTCCGGTGGTGCGTTCCCGCCCCGGGGGCCGGAGCCGGCCGGGACGGGGGTTCGGCGCGGTGCCGCCGCGGGCGGGCGGCACGGGGGCGCGGGTCAGATGTCGACCCGGACGCGGTACCTCTCCAGCCAGGCGTTGAACTGGAGAAGCCCCTCCAGCGACGCCCGGCTGCCCGGGGGGCCACCGGCCGCCTCGGGCCGGTCGATCACGGCCCGTACCTTGTCCGGATCGATCAGCGGGGCGGCGGCCAGGTTCCCGTCGCCGAGCAGCCGGGAGGCCTCCGCGCGGACGGCCTCCTCGTAGGAGGGGTCCTGCGTCGAGGGGTAGGGGCTCTTGCGGCGCCCGACGACCGAGGGCGGCAGGACGTCCGCGGCGGCGGCGCGCAGCAGGCTCTTCTCCTGCCCGTCGAAGGTCTTCATCGCCCAGGGGGCGTTGAAGACGTACTCCACCAGCCGGTGGTCGCAGAACGGCACCCGGACCTCCAGCCCGACGGCCATGCTCATGCGGTCCTTGCGGTCCAGCAGGATCTGCACGAACCGGGTGAGGTGCAGGTAGGAGATCTCCCGCATGCGCCGCTCCAGGCCATCCTCGCCCGGCAGCCGGGGCACCTCGTCGAGCGCCTGCCGGTAGCTGTCCGCGCGGTAGCCGGGAATGTCCAGCTTGTGGGTCAGGTCCTCGTCGAGGAGCGCCCCCACCCCGGCGAACCGCCCGAACCCGGGGGACACCAGCCACGGGAAGGTGCCCGCGGAGACCGCCTCGGGGTCGAAGAACCACCGGTAGCCGCCGAAGACCTCGTCGGCGGACTCGCCGGACAGCGCCACCGTGGAATGGCCCCGGATGGCGCGGAACAGCAGGTAGAGAGAGGTGTCCATGTCGCCGATGCCGATCGGCAGGTCACGTGCCCTCAGGACCGCGGCGCGCACCGCGGGGTCCATGAGATCGGAGGAGTCCAGGACGATGTCGGTGTGGTCGGCGCCGATGTGCCGCACGACGTCGTGCACGTACGGCGTGTCGGGAGTGTCGCGCATCTCGTCGGGCTTGAAGTTCTCGCTGTATCCGGTGAAGTCGACGGAGAACGACCGGACCTTCCCGGCGCCGTGTCCCTCCAGGCCGAGCGCGGCGAGCGCCGTGACGGTGCTGGAGTCGAGGCCGCCGGAGAGCAGGGTGCACAGCGGCACGTCGGAGATGAGCTGGCGGGTGACGATGTCGTCCAGCAGCTCGCGTACCGTCCCGACGGTGGTGGCGAGGTCGTCGGGGTGGTCGTGGGACTCCAGCCGCCAGTAGGGGCGGCGGCACAGGAAGTCGCGGGTCACCCGGACGGTGTGGCCGGGGCGGACCTCGTACATGCCCTGGTAGACGGCGCGTTCCGGGGTCTTGACGAAGGCGATCAGCTCGCGCAGGCCGTCCGCGTCGACCGTGGGCGTCCCGATGAGGGGGTTGGCCAGGATCGCCTTGGGCTCGGAGCCGAACAGCACGCCGCTCGGGAGCGGGTAGTAGTACAGCGGCTTGATGCCCATCCGGTCCCGGACGAGCAGCAGCTCCTCCTTGCGGGTGTCCCAGATCCCGAAGGCGAACATGCCGTTCAGCCGTTCGGCGAGGTCCTCGCCCCACTCGAGGTAGGCCCGCAGGAGGACCTCGGTGTCGCTCCGCGTCCGGAAGCGGTGGCCGTGGGCGGTCAGCTCCGCGCGTAACTCGACGTAGTTGTAGATCTCGCCGCTGTAGGTGAGGACGGCGAGCGGTTGCCCGTCCTCATCGGCGATCATCGGCTGGCGTCCGCCCTCGATGTCGATGATCGCCAGACGCCGGTGACCCATCGCCGCGTGCGGGGCGAGCCACAACCCCTCGTCGTCGGGTCCGCGGCAGGCCATGGTGTCGGTCATGGCCTGCGCGGCGGCCCCTGATTCCCGGAGATCGCGCTCGAAGTCCACCCATCCGCAGATTCCGCACATCCGGACACCCCCGCGTCCCGTTCGGAAGCAGTTATATCCAGTCGAACAGCGCAAAGTGCCCATATATGCCCAGGCAGAACGCCCTGAGCTGCGACGATGCTCCCGGCGCCCCCGGCGCCCCTCTCCGGGGAGCGGGGTCCGGGAGCCTGCACCCGCTCAGCGACGGCGCAACAGGGCCAGGAACATGGCGTCGGTGCCGTGCCGGTGCGGCCAGAACCGCGCGTACGGCCCCTCCCCCAGCCCCTCCACCTCGGGGAGGTGGTCACGGGCGTCCAGCGCCTCGACGTCGTCGCGGCGGCGCAGGACGTCGCCGACCACGGTGACGGTCTCGGCCAGGTGCGGCGAGCAGGTCACGTACGCGACGACGCCGCCGGGCCGGACCGCGTCGATCGCCGAGTCGAGCAGGGCGCGCTGGAGCCTGCCCAGCTCGGGGAGGCTTCGGGGATCGCGGCGCCAGCGGGCCTCGGGGCGGCGGCGCAGCGCGCCCAGGCCGGTGCAGGGGGCGTCGAGCATGACCCGGTCGAAGGCCCCGGGCCGCCAGGCGGGCGCGGTGCCGTCCGCGGTGATCACCGCGGCCTGCCGGGTCGTCTGCCACACCAGCCGCGCCCGGTGGTACTGCAGCTCGGCGGCGAGCAGCCGCGCCCCGCCGGGGAAGGCCACCGGCCCGGCGCCCGGCCCGGAACCCGCGACGGGGAGCACGCCGGAACCCGTGCCCGTGACCGAGGCCGTGTCCGCGACCGGGGCGGGCGCTGCGGCCGGCACGGGCACCCCGGCACCGGCGCCCAGGCCCGCCTCGTCGCCGCGGGTCGCGATGGCGTCGAGCAGGCCCGCCTTGCCGCCGGGACCCGCGCACAGGTCGAGCCAGCGGGAGTCGGATCCCTCCACCGGGACCCGCGTCAGGGCGAGCGCGACGAGCTGGCTGGCCTCGTCCTGGACGGCCGCGCGCGACTCGGCCACGGCGAGGACCGTACCGGGGTCGCCCTCGGGCAGGTAGGCCGCGTACGGGGAGTATCTGGCGGGTTCGGCGCCCGCGTCGAGGAGCTCCTTCACCGACGAGCGGCCGGGACGGGCGACCAGGGTCACCTTGGGACGCTCGTTGTCGGCCGCGAGCAGGGCGGCCGTCTCGTCGAAGTCGCCGCCCACCGCGTCGCGCAGGGCGTTGACGATCCATCTCGGGTGGCTGTACGCCACCGCCAGGTGCCCCACCGGGTCGTCGGCCGGGTCGGGCGCCACGATCGGGATCCACTGCTCCAGGGAACGGGTGGAGACCTTGCGCAGCACGGCGTTGGCGTACTTCGAGGCGCCGATGCCCACCCGCAGCCGCACCAGGTCGACCGTGGTGCCGACGGCGGCGTGCGGGGGGACCCGCGTCTTGAGCAGCTGGTGCACGCCCAGGCGGACGGCGTCGAGCAGCGGCGGGTCGACGTCCTCCGGCGCCCGGTCGCTGCAGGCCGCGATGATCTCGTCGTAGGTGCCGAGGCCGCGCAGGGTGCCGTAGGCCAGCTCGGTGGCCAGGCCCGCGTCGCGCCCGGAGAGGCGGCGATCGCGCAGCAGCGCGGGCATCAGCAGGTTGGCGTAGGCGTCCCGCTCGTCGACGGCGCGCATCAGGTCGTACGCGGCGTTGCGCGCCTCGTCGCGGACCGGCTTGGGCGGGCGCCCGCCTCTGCCGCCGCCCCTGCCCCCGGCGCCGCGTGAGCGGCCCGCCGGGCCGTGATCCCCGCCGCGCGGGACGTTACGGCCGTTACCACTGCTCATGATCTTCAGGCCAGCCGATCCTCGTCGGTGGGCCGCACGCCGCGGGCCCACTCCCCCGCGCCCATCAGGCGCTTGCCCTGCGGCTGCACCTCGCCCAGCTCGACCGGGTAGGTGGCGGTGCCCACCAGGACGGAGTTCTTGGACGCCGCGATCTGGCCGGGGGCCAGGCCGGAGGCGTCGGGAACCGGTCGCACCGGACCGATCTTGACGCGCTGGCCGCGGAACTCGGTCCACGCCCCCGGAGCGGGGGTGCAGGCGCGGACCAGGCGGTCGACCCGCATGGCGGGCGCGGCCCAGTCGACCCTGGCGTCGTCGACGCCGATCTTGGGGGCGAGGCTCACCCCCTCCGCGGGCTGCGGCACGGCCTCCAGCTTGCCGTCCTCGATCCCGTCGAGGGTGGCGGCCAGCAGCCCGGCGCCTGACTCGGCGAGCCGGGCGAGCAGCCCGCCGCTGGTGTCGGCGGGGCGGATCTCCTCGGTGACCACACCGTAGACCGGGCCCGCGTCCAGCTCCTTGACGATCTGGAAGGTGGCCGCGCCGGTGATCGCGTCACCGTGGAGCACGGCGTGCTGCACCGGTGCCGCGCCGCGCCAGGCCGGCAGCAGCGAGAAGTGGAGGTTGACCCAGCCGTACCGGGGGATGTCCAGGGCTGCCTGCGGCAGGAGCGCGCCGTAGGCGACCACCGGGCAGCAGTCGGGGCCGAGCTCCCTGAGCCGGTCGAGGAACTCCGGGTCACCCGCCTTGGGCGGCCTGAGCACCTCGATGCCCGCCTCCTCGGCGAGCTCGGCGACGGGGCTCGGATGGACCTTGCGGCCCCGGCCCGACTGGGCGTCCGGGCGCGTGACGACGGCGACGACGTCGTGGCGAGGCGAGTCGATCAGGGCCCGCAGCGAGGGCAGGGCGGTGTCCGGGGTTCCGGCGAAGACCAGGCGCAAGGTTCCTACAGAGCCTTCCCTTGGGTGGGGTGCGGGGAGATCTTGAACGCGGGGGCCGACCCCCCGTTCCAGTCGGCCTCGCGGATCGCCTTCATGGCGAGTTTGCGCTGCTTGAGGTCCAGCCGGTCGATGAACAGCACGCCGTCCAGGTGATCGGTCTCGTGCTGGAAGCAGCGGGCCATCAGGTCGGTGCCCTCGATGGTCACCGGCTCGCCGTGCATGGTGAAACCGGTCGCCACGGCCCGGATCGACCTGGGCGTGGGAAAGGACAGGCCGGGGAACGACAGGCAGCCCTCCTCGCCCTCCTCGTCCTTGTCGTCCGACAGGTCGAGGTCGGGATTGATCAGGTGCCCGAGCTGGTCGTCCACGTAGTAGGTGAAGACCCGCAGCCCGACTCCGATCTGCGGCGCCGCCAGACCGGCTCCCGGCGCGTCCATCATCGTGTCGGTGAGGTCTTTGACGAGCTTGCGCAGCTCCTTGTCGAAGTCCTTGACCGGCTCGGCCGCGGTGCGCAGTACCGGGTCGCCGAAAAGGCGGATCGGCTGAATGGCCAACAGGGATCTCCTCACGCTTCAGGGGATTGCCCCAGTCTAAGGGCGGCGGCCGCCTCCCCCGGGCCTTCACCCGGACCGGGCGCGGGCTCTCTCCAGAATCGGCCCCGAGCCTTCACCCGGAGCGGGCACGGGCCTTCACCTGGACCGGCCCCGGATCTCCTCCCGGAGCGGGCACGGGACCGGCCCGGCGGGCCGCCGCCGGGAGCGGGAGGAGACCCGGTCAGGTCAGCGGGAGCGGGCCTTCATGGCGGCCTTGCGTGCGGACTTGGCCACCGCCGCGTCGCCGTGGCGGGAACCCAGCAAATCCAGGACGGCGAAGGTGTCGGGGTGGTCCACCATGGCCATCTCCTCGATCACGCGGACGAGGTCCTCGCCGGGTTCGAGAGCGTCGAACTCGCAGATCGCCTCGGAGGCGTCGCCGCGCTCCAGGAGCGAGGCGAGCGAGTCGACCGCCAGCCAGGTGTTGTCGGCGGGCGTGAGGGCGGGCGCGGGCAGGTCCCGGATGTGCAGCCAGGAGGCGGCGTAGCGCCACATGGCGGGCTCGGAGAGCGCCTCCCTGAGCGGGGCCTCGGCCTCGGGGCCGAGCTCCTCCAGGATCGTGCCCGCGGCGCCGCGGCGGCCGGCCGTGCCCGAGGCGGCGACCTTGACCAGCTCGCGGGCGGCGGCCTCGGGATGGCGGGACTCCAGCCACACGGTGACGGCACTGGGCGCGGCGGAGCCCTTCATGATCGCCTCGACCAGCTCGGCCGCGCCGAGGTCGGTGAAGACGGCGACCTCGGCGCCCGTCGGCGCGTCGTGGCCCTCGCGCATCAGGTCCTGGCGGACGGCCCACATGCCGAGCGGGGTCAGCCGGGGCCGGCCCTCCTCCGAGGTCTCGACCAGCCCGCAGTAGCCCAGGAGCGACAGGGCCGACTCCAGCTGGGCCGGGAGCGCGCGGGCCAGCACCCGCATCTCCGCCTGGCGGGCCCCGCAGGCCACCTGGTGCGACTGCAGGATGCCCTTGACCAGGGTCGCGGTGGACAGACCCTCGCGCACGGCGTACAGCGTGGCGAGCATCTCGGCCAGGTGGTCGTCGATCACCGGGGACCCGGTGAGGTCGTCGTCGGCGCGGTCGAGGACGTCCATGACCACTCCGTCCCAGAACCCCAGCAGCGCCCGGGGCGGCAGGTCGGGAGAGAGCACGAGCGGGCCGGGCGTCACCCGGCCCCGGGAGATGCGGAGCATGCCGGTGTTGACGGCGACCACCCAGAGCAGGTGCAGCCGGGCGGGGCCGGGCAGGCCGAGCTCGGCGCACGGCGCGAACGGGTCGGGCAGCAGGCCCTCGGGGGTCACCTGGCGGGTGCCGGTCCAGGCGGCCAGGCGCCGGGCGTCGATCACCAGCGGCACGTGCGGCACCAGCGCGGCCAGCTCCGTGTCGGCGGCGAGGTCGACGGGGGGGAAGCTCAGCGCGTCGCCGCGCGGGGGGCACTCGCGGCCCGTGGCGGTGACGGACTCCTCCAGAACGGCCGCCCGCAGCTCGCGGGGTGCCGTTCCCAGCTCGTCGACCAGCCTGCGCAGTTCGCCGATGTCGAAGACGTTCCCACTGTTCCCGCTCTTTGCCACCCGTGAAACTTACTGCACTCGCGCCTCACGCATACACGGCTCAGCCGATGGCGCGGGAACGCGCCTTGAAAGCCGCCTTGCGGGCCGCCTTGGCCGCTCCGTGATCTCTCAGAGAGCGTCCGAGCAGCTCAAGGACGTCGACGACCTCGGGATGGTCGACCCGCCACATCTCCTCGATCACGTGTGACGGGGGGCCGGAGGCTGACATGTTCTCGGCGAACGTCTCCGGATCCTCCTCGGCGGCGGGCATGGCCAGGGCGAGCATGTCCACGCTCATCCAGAGCACCTCCTCCTGGGTGAGGGCGGGGGCCGCCAGGCCTCGCGTGCTCAGCCAGTGGATGGCGTGCGGGCGCAGCTCCGGCTCCTCCAGGAAGGCGCGCACCGCCTCCTCGGCGTCGGGGCCGAGGCGGTCGACGATCGTCACCGCGACGCCCCTGGCGACCGAGGGCGCGCCGGAGACGGAGCCGAGCAGCTCGGTGACCGCCTGCGCCGGGGTCCTGTTCTCCAGCCAGCCCCCGATGTCGGCCTCGGCCATCTCGGCGGGCATGCCGGAGAGCAGCCCCTCGATGAGCTCGGGCGCGTCGGCGGTGGTCAGGTCGGGCGCCTCGGGCGCCTCGATGCCCAGGTCGGTGTAGAGCTCGTGCAGTCCCCACAGGGCCAGCGGGGTGAGCTCGAGCAGCTCCTCGCCCGGCTCGGCCATCCCGCAGTAGGCGAGCCGCCTGACGGCCTCGGGGATGTCGATCTCGCCTCCCTCGACCAGGCCGATCTCCTCCATGTACTCCTTGACGAGGGGGATCGGCACGGGGGCCTGGAGGCGGTAGAGCATGTCGCACAGGCCGTAGAGCTCCTCGTCGAGGGAGACGTCGCCCGTCACGGCGCCGCCGGTCTCCTTCTCGACGACGAACTCGACCGTCGCGGCCCAGATGTCGAGCGGGTCGAAGTCCTCGCCGTCGAAGATGGCGGTGCCCTCGACCGTGACCAGGCCGGTGTGCACCGCGAGCTCCCACAGCAGGCCGGGGTCGGTCACCGAGAGCTGGGCGGTCGCCTCGGCGGCGTCGCGGACCCTGAGCCGGCCCTTGACGGTCGGGGTGCGGCCCCCGGCGAGCATCCACTGGACCAGCCTGCGCGCGTCGGTGATCAGCGGCACCCGCAGGGCGCTCCGGGCGAGCACCTCGCGGGGGGCCAGGCGCACGGCGGGGAGGGGCGAGCAGCCGGGGCAGTCGCAGTGCTCGACGGCGGGCTCCTCCTGCACCGCGGAGACGGAGAGGATCGCGCTTCCGGCGTCCTGCTCCAGCGAGTCGGCGCCCATCGCGCTGAAGAGGCTCTTGGCCATGCCGAACCGGGAGGTGTCGGCGAGGGCGATGGGCATCTCGGGTTCGATCCGGTCGAGGACGCTCCTCATCCGGACCGCCATCTTGCCGCCGATCTCCTCGGTGGCGAGCAGGAAGTCGACCAGGGTACGGGCGGCGGCGACGGTCTCCGGCGCGCTCTCCGGGGGGGCGATGACCTTGCGCGGATAGATGTTGAGCAGCAGCTCCTCGAAGGCGACAGGGGTGAAGTCACCCAGCTCGTTCACGTCCAGATAGTCACTCGCGTAGTCGCAGAGCAGCCGTACCTCGTCCACGTCAACGTCAAGGCCGTGCGCACGCCCCCACGCGCGCAGGTCGTCTACGGCCCGATTCACCCATTCGATCGACACAGGGGAAAATTAACGGCTTACTGCCAGCACCGCGAATCGGGGAAACTACTCAAATCACATCTAGAGGGTCAATGCATACCTTGACCACCTCCGGAGCCTTGCGCGCGGAGCGTACTCCGGCGGCCCCTTTCAGCGCCGCGGCCAGTGCCGATCCGGAGCCCCGCGCGATCCGCACCATGGCGCGTTCCCGCACTTGATCCCCCTTGGGAGCGGCCACCGGGACGGGACCGAGCACCTGTGCCTCCGGTGGCAGGGTCATCTCGCCGAGCATTTCCCTGACCGCGGCCGGGGATCCGGTGAGCGTCGCCATTTTCACCGCCGGGGGGAAACCGAGTTCTGTCCTGTCAGCTAGTTCCCTCTCGGCATGGGTGACCGGATCCCAGCGCAGCAGAGCCTGTACGGCGGCGAGCGAGGAGTCGGCCAGCACGACCAGCTCGGCCGAGGGCCGCAGCAGGGCCGCCGCGTTCATCCACCGGCGCAGCGTCTCCTCGGCGGCGCGCAGGTCGGGCCTGCCGAGCAGTGCCCAGCCGTCCAGCAGCACCGCCGCCGCGTACCCTCCCTCGGGCACCGGCTCGGCCCCCGGGGTGGCCACCACCAGGGCACGGCCCGCGCCGACCGTGGCGAGCACCCCGTCCCTGCCCGACGTCCTGACCGGCACCGAGGGGAAGGCCCGCCCCAGCTCCTCGGCGGTGCGCCGGGCGCCGACCACCTGGGCCCGCACCCGGGCACCGCCACAGGACGGGCAGCGCCACTCGCCGGCGATCCGGCCGCACCAGCGGCAGTACGGGGCCACGTGGCCGGCGCGCAGCGCGAACGGGCCGCCGCAGTGCCCGCAGCGGGCGGGGGCCCGGCAGCTCTGGCAGGCCAGCGCGGGCAGGTAGCCCCGCCGGGGGACCTGCACCAGCACGGGACCGCTCTCCAGCCCGCCGCGCAGGGTCCGCCAGGCGAGGCTGGGCAGCCGGGCGGCCCTGGCGGCCTCGTCCCTGGCCAGCTCCGCGTCCTCCCCCGCCGGGCGGACCCTCGGCGCCCTGGTCCTGACCGTCCCGCGGGCCGCGACGATGGGCCCGGCCCAGCCCGCCGCGATGAGCTGGGTGGCCTCCGCCGTACGGGCGTACCCCCCGATGAGCAGGCCCGCCCGCGCCCGGTGGGCGCGCAGGGCGAGGACCTCCCTGGCGTGGGGGTAGGGGGCGAGCCGCTCGGAGTGCAGGTCGTCGCCGTCGTCCCAGATGATCGCGAGCCCGAGGTCCCTGACCGGGGCGAACGCCGCGCCCCTGGTCCCGGCCGCGACCCGCACCTGCCCCCTGGCCACCCGCAGCCACCGCCGGTAGCGCTCGGCGGGCCCGAGGTCGGCCGTGAGCGCCACGTGTGCGCCGGGCTCCAGGACGTCCCTCAGGGCCGCGTCGAGCAGGGCCACGTCCTTGCCGTCGGGAAGCACCACGAGGGCGCCCCTGCCCCCGCGCAGCGTCTCCCGTACGGCGACGGCGACCGCCTCCGGCCACCCCGGCCCGCCCTCGCCGGTTCCCGGCAGGGCGGTCCACACCGCGCGGGGGGAACCTCCCTTCGCCAGGGCGGCCAGGAAAGTCTCCCCTTCCGGATAGTCCGCCCACGGTCCCGGTCCCGCCCCCACCGGCTGTGCCGGGTCCGTGGGGACCGGGGCGGGGGCCTCCGCCTCGACCCTGGCGTGGCGGGGCGGGACGGCCAGGCGCAGGACGTCGGCCATGGTCCCGGCGTAGTGGTCTGCCACGGCGCGGGCCAGCGCGACGATCTCCGGGGTGAGCACGGGCTCGGCGGAGACGACCCTCTCCAGGCGGGTCAGCCTGCCCTCGTGCTCGGTGCTCTCCGCCCGTTCCAGCAGGAAGCCGTCGACGAGCTTGCCCGCGAACCGGACGCGGACCCTGACCCCCGGCACGGCGGTGGCGTCCAGGGGCGCGGGGACGAGATAGTCGAACAACCGGTCGAGGTGCGGCAGCGGCGTGTCGACGACGACCCGGGCGACCGGAAGCTCGGCGGCCGGCTCCGGCACCCCCCTGACCGGCTCGGCCACCCCGGCCGTCCTGGCCGTCCCGGCGGCCCTGACGACTCTGGAGGTCCTGCCGGACCTGACGGCGCCGCCCCGCGCCCTCGCCGGACCGCCGAGCGCGGACCGCTCACGGACGGCGTCGAGCGGCAGCAGGGCGTCGTCGTCCGGCGAGGGGCTGGCGTGGGTCACCCACCTGTCCTACCAGACCCGGGCACCCGCCCAGACGACGGCGGGCGAGGTGGCCGGCTCCCGGGCCGGGAAGACGGGGGGCGGCTCCGGCGGGATCGCCGCCGCAGCCGGTCTGACGGATCAGGTGGAGCTCGAGAACGCGTTCGCGGCACGCTCGGCGGCGCCCGGCGACGACGGGATCGCCGCCGGGAGGCGGTCGGACGGATCAGATGGAGCGGCGATGGGTCCAGCGGCCGCCGAGCAGGGTGCCGAGGATCGGCATGCGGCGCAGGCCGTCCCCGTCCAGCGCGGCCGGGTCGTACTCGGTGATCACCAGGTCGGCGGGGTCGCCGGGACGCACCCCGGCGCGTCCCCTGGCCGCCGCCGCGAGCGCCGCCGGCAGCGGGATCGCCTGCTCCGGATGCCACGGCGGCCGCTCGTCGTCGGTCCTGGCCACCGCCGAGGCGATCCCGTCCCACGGGTCGAGCGGCGCCACCGGGGCGTCGGAGCCCAGCTCGATGGCGGCTCCGGCCGCCAGCAGGTCGGCGTAGGCGAAGGCCCTGCCGGTCCGCCCGGACCAGTGCAGGTCGGCCACGTCGCGGTCGTCGGGCGCGTGGGCGGGTTGCACGCCCGCGACGAGGCCGGGCCTGGCGAACCTCCCGAAGTCCTCCGGACGGACCAGCTGCGCGTGCTCGATCCTCCCCGGGCAACCGGTCCGCTCGAAGGCGTCCAGCGCGATGTTCACCGCCAGGTCGCCGATCGCGTGCACCGCCGGGTCGATCCCGTGTCCCGCGGCCAGGGCCATGACGCCGTACAGCTCCTCGGGCGCCGTCTCCAGCAGCCCGCGCGCGTCGCCGCCGGGGTACGGGTCCTCGCAGTAGGCGGTCCTGGTGTTCAGCGACCCGTCCACGAACGTCTTGACCGGCCCGACCTCCAGCAGGCCCCCCGAACCGGCGACGGGCTCGCCGGTGCGCAGCCCGCGGCCGATCGCCTCCTCCAGCCGGTTCACCGGGATCGAGCAGCCGACCCGGACGTCGATCCGCTCCGACCGGACCCGCCGGCTCCAGTCGGTGACGTTGTCGGCGAACTCGAAGTCCAGCACGCCGACGACGCCCCTGGCCGCGGCGGCGGTGGTGGCCTCGGCCACCCAGCGGTCCAGCTCCTCCCGGGGCGGCGGGGGCATCTCCGCCATCGCGTCGTAGCAGTCGCGCTCGCGCAGCACCCCCGTCGGGTGCCCTCCCCTGCCGATCGCCGCCAGCGCGGCCGGGCTGAACCAGGCGGTGTGCAGATCATTGCTGACCAGGACGATCGGCCGGCCGGGCGCCGCCGCCTGGAGCAGCGACTTGTGCGGCGTGTCCGGCCACAGGGCGTCGCGGAAGCCGTAGCCGACCGTGAACCCGGAGGCGCCGGGCGCGCCGGAGCGGGGCACGACGAGGTCGACCGCCTCCCGCGCCGACCGCGCCGAGGTCAGGTCGATCCTGCGCCGGGCCTGCGCCCACTGCGCGGAGTGCACGTGCGCGTCCCACAGGCCCGGCAGGAGGGTGGCGCCCCCGGTGTCGACCGACTCGTCACAGGAAGGCGGCTCCGCGGCCACCTCCGCGACCCGGCCTCCGGCGATCAGGACGTGGCGGAGCGGGCCGCCGGGACCCAGCCGCGCGTTGCGCAGCAGCAGGCGAGGAGACGGTGAGGACATGAACAGAGATTAGGCGCACAGCCGACGCGCGCTCTCCCGGGTACCGGATTCTTCCCGGCCGTCGTTCTTTCTCGCGTCGTCGAGCGTGGCGCCCGTCGCTCGTGCGAAAGACCAGAACCGGCGGTCCACGCTCCCGGGCGCTCGAAGTCCTATCAGGCTGCGATCCGGGTGCTTAAGGTAAACGTGGATCGCCTTCGGCAGGAGACTTTCGATATGGGGCCGACACCGCCCGCGTCATCGGAAAACGGGTCATCTTCGGATGAATACTCGGGAATTAACCCGGAGTTGATGGAGCGATTCATCGCGGCATTGGAGCAGGCGCGGAAAGTGGTGGGCGAGGAGCTCTCGGCAGTCCTCCGGTTGCTTTCCTCCGTGGACGTCGACCGGTCCGCGGCCCTGCTGATCCGCGAGATCGAAGGCTGGCTGGACCAGGAGATCCCGCGCCTGCGCAGGCGCAACCAGCTGATCCAGGAGCCCGACCTCCTGGAGGAGTGGGCCGCGGGCCTGGCAGGGCTCGGTCCGCTGGGACTCACGCCGGGGCCCGGAGGCGGAGAACTCACGGCCTTCGACGAGAAAGCCCTCACGACGCGTACTCTCGCCACCGACGAGGGCGAGAGGCTCGCGGAGACCCTCACCGCTCGGGGACACCCGACTCCCCTCTCCTCGGAAAACGTCCACGACGGTATCTTCGACCGGCTCGCCGAAAGGCGGAAGGACGCCGACTTCACCGCGGGATTCTTCGCCGTTCTCGGCCCGAAGGGCGCGGCGTCCGCGCTTCGGAAGCTGAATCACCACCACGGAGAATCCGCTCGAAAACACTGGAAGACCATGGGGGAGGCTCTCGCCACGGCGGTGACCCGGCGGCCGAAAACGCTCGGCCCGGCCTGGGAACCGGAAAACCTCGGGAAGACACAGGGGGCCGATCTGGGCCTGCTGCTCGGCCACGGCAGGTTCCCTTCCGAGTGGTTCACCGAGGTGGTACGTCCCCGCGTCCAGAAAGCCGCCGAGGGCAGGGTTCCGGCACGCTGGACCGCCGATCTGAGCCACTTCCTGTCCGCTCTGGCCAACAATCCGGAAACGGCCAGGGCACTGTTCAACGACCTGTCTCCCGGAGATCTCAGGGACCTGTTCTCCGGACTCAACGAGCAGGTGTCGCTCTATCCCAACGAGCATGACGTGATCGCCTTCGACCTGGAGAAGGAGTTCGGCCGGATGCTCGCCGCCGGATCCGGTGTCTTCGAGAAGCGCTCCCCCGGCCCCGAGGCGGTGCGATTCGCCTTCGACACCATGACGACCATGGGCGACCTCCGGACCGGAGCGGACTTCCGCAATCCGGAGGGGCAGCCGATGGAGGTGGCGAAGGGCGCGAGAATCTTCATGTCGATGCTCGCGGGCGCCTACGCCGCCGAGATCATCGAGGGCGCCGACGCCGGTGACGCCAACCGGACGCAGGACAGCGCGTTCGAGAAAACCGCCACGCTCACCGCCGGTCTGCATCCGAAATTCCGTCTCAGTCCCGGCGACACCTACCGTTTCATCAAGACCTTCGCCGACTCGGCGGAGCGGATGAAGCCGTTCGACGCGGGAATGGGCAGGTTCTCCAGGCACCTTATGGACGAGGCGGGCGCCAAGGACCGCGGGACGGGCATCAAGCACCTCGGAAGAACCTTCGCGAGCCTGGGCTACGTCTCCGGCATGCAGTTCGCCGCGGCGAACGAGGTCCAGGGGAAAATGGATGAGTACGACCAGGAGGTGAGGGATCGACTCTTCCTCCTCATGGGATTGGGAGTCGACCTCGTGGGATTCGGCGTCTCGCAGTGGGCCGCCGCGACGCTGGACGCCTCGGGCGCGAGCATGGCGTTCGACCCGGCCGGCGAGCTGATCTGGTTGCTGATCGGCAAGTCCGCGAGCGAGACCGTCGACTCGTACAAGGACCTCGACAAGACCCGTCTGGACACCCTCAAGGAGGGTAATCGCCTGGCCACCCTTGGACGCGAATACTGGATCTTTCACGAGTTGAAGCGCTACGGGTTCTCCTATCCGGTACCTCCCAACGATCCGGCCTTCAACCGGCCTCCCATCACCGGAAAGGACGGCAACCTGCTCCCCTTCGACAAACTGGCCAAGGACCCGAAGGCATTGAAGAACCTCGCCGACTGGATGATTCGCAACGGCTCGGGCAGCGGAGACGACAGCACCGTCGGAGAGGCGGCCACCCGGCTCAACAACGCTTTCGGCGGAGCCAAGGACAACACGCAAACAAACCCAAGCCCTTTGGGGTAGTTCACAAAGCGACCTTAAGGCATTGAGTCTCACCGGAGAGCTCGAAGTGCTTTTTACGCGAAGAATCAACCGTGATTTTGACACGCGATTCACCCTTGACGGACTCATTGCTCGGCGTTTTCCAGTCGACAGAAACAACCTTGTATCCGCGCTTCCCCAGGCCGCCGGTCAGCATGTTGAAGATGATGACCGGTTCGTCGACGCTGGAAGCGTCCACTCCGGCAACCCCATACGTTCGTTTTGCCTTCCCCTCTCCGCAGGGGATGTCCTTGCCACCCTCGTCCGTCACCGTGACATCTTTTGCGTGGGTCGACTTCACCAACCAGTCGATGTCAGCCTTCAACGTCGCTTCGGCCTGAGCCGCCGTCGGCCCCGGAGGCTCAGAAGAGCACGCTCCCAACGCCAATATCCCCAAGGCGACGATCACAGCCGACCCGACAGGGGCGGAAGCAAGGCGCACCATAGAGCTCTCCGTTCACGTCGGCCAACATCCCCAGACCCAATGATGTCTGATAACCAAGCGATTTCCAGGAAGAGTGCCTGAACACGTCAGACCACGACGGACAGCGAGCGCAACCGTTCATCCAGGTCCCGGACGTGCTTGTTGCCCTCCCAAGGCTGAAGCTCGACGCGCGTTCGCCGTACGGAGTGAACGAGTCTGGCAGAGCTGTGTCGCGCGGTGATTTGGGCGGCCTCACCGATCATGGCGACGGCCGCCGGGATTTCTCGCTTTTGAATCAGTGCGGTCGCGTATTCGAGAGTCAGGATGCCCCGCTCGCGATTCCAGCCGGATCGATTCGAGCCGGACCCCATCTCTGCCATGATCGGATCCGCCGCGCTGATCGCTCGATCGGGCTGTTTGAGACCGACCAGGCAGAAGACGGCATGGCGTGCGACACGATCCTGGTTACACCAGAAGAGATGCCGAAGATCACTGGCCTCCCGATTCCTTCCCGCCAGTGAGATGGCACGGTCGAGCACGCGGAGACCTTCATCGTCGGACCTCGTCCTCGAGAGCACACGGGCGACAATGAGAAAGGTCGCCGCTTGCTGCAGACGGTTACCACTGCTCTTGGCCCAGCCGTCAGCCGCGAAGACATGGTCCATGGCGACCGTGGGCTTTCCCCGGTGAAGTGCCATATCAGCCAGCAACCCGTGCATATGAGCTAGGAAGGCGGGCGCATTCAGCTCGTGCGCCGCAGCCAGTCCCTCCTCGTACCGACAGGCGGCCGCGGCATAATCCAGCAGATCAAAATAGCACCAGCCCGTCATGTGGCTCAGGCTCCAGTGGACGCGAAGCAGGCGCTCGCGCAGGGCCGGGGTGAGGGAGCCCCGCTTGAGGAGGTCGTCGACCATGGCGCGCTTGGCCTCGGCGACCGGCAGGACTCGCCGGGGGCCCGATGATTCGTCCATGGTCCACAGGCGGGCGGTGAGCCGTTCCAGCACGTCGATGGTGGCCGCGTCGATCGGGCCCTGGTGCCGGGCGGCCGCTGCCAGGCGCTCCCGCTCCGGCGGGGTGAGGTGGCGCAGCAGGCCCAGGGCCGGTGTCCCGCCCAGGAGCAGGGCCAGTTCGAAGAGCAGCTCGCGGCGTTTCACGTCGGCCTCCTCTGCGCCGACCGCGCGCAGCAGGTCGGCACAGCGGGCGGGCGCGGGCACGGGAACGAGTGGGGGAAGTGCCTTCGTTCCCTTGGTGCCCGGGACGGCCGGTGCGGACACCTGGCGAGGGTGGTTCGCGTCGAGGTGACGATGGTCGGCCTGGTCGAGCAGGTCCCGGTCGTGTACGCCGTAGGAGGCGTACACCTCGTCGGTGAGCAGACGCCGCGCCGTGGTCTGGTAGACGCGGGCCAAGATGGCGACGGCCCCTGCGCCGGGACGTCGCCCGGCCTGCGGCCACGCCTCGTAGTCGTAGAAGCGCGGGACACGCAGGGTGGCGGTGCCCGCCGGGTCGAGGTCGTTGTAGGCGGCCACCACGTCACCCGCCGTGCGCCCGTGGGCGTAGCGGTACAGGCGCAGCGGGCTGACCGCGTGGTCGAGGGCGAACACGCCGGCGATCTGGTCGAACGTGAGGGAACAGGCTCGCAGAGCCTCGCTGCGCCGCCTGCATCCCAGCAGGATCCGATATCCCTCTCCGGGCACCCTCGCTCCCCTCCTCGAACACACACGGATCGTATTGCTCCGGTGACGGAGAATGACAGTCCGGTGGAAAAGTGGAGATCTTCGACCGTCGGAACAGATGTTCGCGCAGGTCAGGGGTGGTGGGAGTGGGGTAATTCCTCGCCGACGACCCGGGGGTTCACTGCTCCCCGAGGGCCGGGTCACCGTTCTCCTGACGATTTCCGCCGACCAGGAGAGACAACATGACCGCTACCCACGACGGCGTGGCCCCGGAGTTGATCGAGGCGATGGTCCGGCTCCGCCCCGGCGGCATGACCTGGCGGCGGACCTTCCCCGGCCGCCCCTCCCAGGTTCCCGAGGCTCGACGCTTCGTCCGGTTCCTCCTGGTCGACTCCCCCCTCGGCCAGGACGCGGAGCAGGTCGTCGCCGAACTCGCCGCCAACGCGGTCCGCCACACCGCCAGCGGACGGCCGTACGGCACGTTCGTCGTCGAGGTCGTCCGCAGGCCGGAGGCCACCCGCGTGACGGTCCACGACTCCGGCCAGGGGCCCGTACCCGCTCTCCCCCGCCCGGCCCTCCTCGGCGAGAGCGGCCGGGGCCTCCTTCTTGTCACCGCCCTGGCTTCCCAGGTCGGCTGCCAGGGCACCCGAACCCACGGCCACGCCGTCTGGGCCCAGTTCACCGGCGAGAGGCCCTCATCCTCGCAATCGTGATGGAAACCCGGCATCCCGCGGGACGGGACCGGGAACGCGTACGGCCCCCGCGAAGGAGATCACGGGGGCCGTACGGGAAAGGCGGTGCGGGTCAGAGACCGGCGGCGCTGCGCAGGGCGTCGGCGCGGTCGGTGGACTCCCAGGAGAAGCCCTCGCGGCCGAAGTGGCCGTACGCGGAGGTGCCCGAGTAGATCGGGCGGAGCAGGTCGAGGTCGCGGATGATCGCGGCCGGGCGCAGGTCGAAGACCTCCAGCACGGCCTGCTGGATCTTCTCGACGTCGGTCTTCTCGGTGCCGAAGGTCTCGACGAACACGCCGACCGGGTGGGCCTTGCCGATGGCGTAGGCGACCTGGACCTCGGCGCGGTCGGCCAGACCGGCGGCCACGATGTTCTTGGCGACCCAGCGCATGGCGTAGGCGGCCGAGCGGTCGACCTTGGACGGGTCCTTGCCGGAGAAGGCGCCGCCACCGTGGCGGGACATGCCGCCGTAGGTGTCAACGATGATCTTGCGACCGGTCAGGCCGGCGTCGCCCATGGGGCCGCCGATCTCGAAGCGGCCGGTCGGGTTGACCAGGAGGCGGTAGCCCTCGGTGGCGATCTCCAGGCCGGCCAGGACCGGGTCGACCACGTGCTCCTTGATGTCGGGAGCGAGCATCTCCTTGAGGTCGATCTCGGCCGCGTGCTGGGTGGAGACCACCACGGTGTCGAGCCGGACGGGCCTGTCGCCGTCGTACTCGACGGTGACCTGGGTCTTGCCGTCGGGACGCAGGTAGGGCACCGTGCCGTCCTTGCGGACCTGCGACAGGCGCTCGGCGAGGCGGTGCGCCAGCTGGATCGGCAGCGGCATCAGCTCGGGGGTCTCGCGGCAGGCGTAGCCGAACATCAGGCCCTGGTCGCCGGCGCCCTGGCGGTCGAGCTCGTCGCCGGCCTCGCCCTCGCGGTTCTCGTAGGCGTCGTCGACACCCTGGGCGATGTCGGGCGACTGCGCCCCGATGGACACCGACACGCCACAGGAGGCGCCGTCGAAGCCCTTGTGCGAGGCGTCGTAACCGATCTCGAGGATCTTCTCGCGGATGAGACCGGGAATGTCGACGTAGGTCTCCGTCGTCACCTCTCCGGCGACGTGGACCTGACCGGTGGTGATCAGCGTCTCGACCGCGACACGGCTCTTGGGGTCACCCTTGAGCATGGCGTCGAGAATCGCGTCACTGATCTGGTCGGCGATCTTGTCCGGGTGGCCCTCTGTGACCGACTCGGAGGTGAAAAGGCGACGGGACAAGTCAGTGGCTCCTCATGCAGCGGCTGCTGGCGTCTGGGGGCTCTGGCGTCGGCGGACACCAGTAGCGCTCCGGCGAATTCTAGCCCCACCTGATGTGAGGCCGCGAAATCGTCTCAGATCATGTCACCCTAAAATCTTGGATCGCGTACCGGAAAGAGCGCCGGCTGACCGGAATCCACGTCGGAACCGCGTGCGTCCGCGATGCGGGGAGGGCTCGATCACCCCACCGACAGAAACCCGAAAAACGGCATTTAGCTCACAAATCGGGCAGAGGATCGGGGGGCAGCGTCTCGGGGGCGAAGACCTCGGCGTCGGCGGCGGCGACCACCGCGGCGTACTCCTCGTCGATCTCGAACACCATGCCGCCGAGCTCGATGGCCGCGCCCGCGGAGAACTCCAGCGGGCCGAGCCGGGTGCGCCGGGAGTGGGTGGCGTACACCGAGGTCGGCGCGTCGCGGTCGAAGAACTTGGTGGACATCACGCAGATGGTGCGGTCGGTGACCACGATGAGGAAGGTCGCCATGACCGGGGTGCCCACCGACAGCGCGGGCAGGACGTAGTGGATCTCCTCCCCCGGAGGGAGCAGGGCCCGGCATCGAGCCCTGACGGCGGCGGCGACCGGCATGATCGAAACCCCTCCCAGCCGCGACAACGCAGGTCATCTCGGAGGCAGTATCCGCCGGGAGGTGGCCGACGGCAAGTGGTCGGATCCACCGGGAGACGAGCTCCGGCAAACGGCCGGGATCCGCCGGGAGGCGGTCTACCGCGAGTGGTCAGGCCAGGCGCGCGGCGACGAGGTCCCAGACCGTGTCGGCGAGGGCCTCCTTGGGACCGCGGGGGATCTCGACCTGCTCCCCGCCGGCGACCAGGACCACGGCCGCGTTGTCGGGCGTGCCGAAGGCGAGGCCGTCGCCGACCTGGTTGACGACGAGCAGATCACAGCCCTTGCGGGCGAGCTTGGCCCGCCCGTTGGCGAGCACGTCGTCGGTCTCGGCCGCGAATCCCGCGATCACCCGCGGGTACGGCTTGAGCCCCTCGCGGCGCCGCTCACCCAGCTCAGCCAAGATGTCAGGATTTTTCACAAGATGGATGGCGTCAGGCTCGTCGGCGGTCTTCTTGATCTTCGATCCGCTCCGCGCCGCGGGCCGGAAGTCGGCGACGGCGGCGGCCATGACCACGGCGTCGGCGCCCTCCACCGCGTCGAGCACGGCGGCGCGCAGCTCCAGGGCCGACTCGACCCGGACGACCCGGGCGCCCGCCGGATCGGGCAGGCCGACGTTGGCGGCCACCAGGGTGACCTCGGCTCCGCGGGCGACGGCCGTGCGGGCCAGCGCGTAGCCCTGCAGGCCCGAGGAGCGGTTGCCGATGAAGCGGACCGGGTCGATGGCCTCGCGGGTGCCCCCGGCGGAGATCACCAGGCGGCGCCCCGCCAGGTCGGCGGAGCGTCCGGCGAGAACCGCGCGGCAGACCTCGAAGATCTCCTTCGGGTCCGGCAGCCGGCCGGGGCCGGTGTCGGCGCCGGTCAGGCGGCCCACGGCGGGGTCGACGACGATCGAGCCGCGCTCGCGGAGCGTGGCCACGTTGGCGCGGGTCGCGGGGTGCTCCCACATCTCGGTGTGCATCGCCGGGGCGAACACCACCGGGCAGCGCGCGGTGAGCAGGGTGTTGGTCAGCAGGTCGCCCGCCAGCCCGTGGGCGGCCTTGGCGAGCACGTCGGCGGTGGCCGGCGCGACGACCACCAGGTCGGCGCCCTGCCCGATGCGGACGTGCGGCACCTCGTGCACGGACTCCCAGACGTCGGTCGTGACCGGGTTGCCCGACAGCGCGGCCCAGGTCGGCTCACCGACGAAGCGGAGCGCCTCCCTGGTCGGGACCACGCGCACGTCGTGACCCGACTCGGTGAACAGGCGCAGCAGCTCGCACGCCTTGTAGGCGGCGATGCCCGCGCTCACACCGAGGACGACCCTGGGTCTGCCGGGAGACCCGGCTTCTTCTGGGGTCCGCACGAGGTGGTTCAGCCCTCGATCGGCTCGGAGGTCAGCAGGCCCTCGCTGACCTCGCGCAGCGCGATGGACAGCGGCTTCTCCTGCGCGTGGGTCTCGACGAGCGGGCCGACGTACTCGAGCAGGCCCTCGCCGAGCTGGGAGTAGTAGGCGTTGATCTGACGCGCCCGCTTGGAGCCGAAGATCACGAGACTGTACTTGCTGTCGACGATGTCGAGCAGGGCGTCGATCGACGGGTTGGTGATGCCTTCGGAGTAGGCGGCGCTGGTTGCCACGTGTGATTTCCCCTAGCTAGGTGAACGTCCGAGGCGCGAATCCTCGGGAGCATCAGCCAATAAGGCTATCAGCCGATGGCATACGCCCTGGACGGACGTGTTGACGAGTGTCAGGTCGAACTCCTGCTCGGCCGCCATCTCGATCCGGCCGGCCGCCAGGCGGCGGGCGATGACGTCCTCGGGCTCGGTGCCCCGGCCGCGCAGCCGCTTCTCCAGCTCTCCCCAGGTCGGGGGGGCCAGGAAGACCAGCAGTGCCTCGGGCATGGTCGCGCGGACCTGCCTGGCGCCCTGAAGGTCGATCTCCAGCAGCGTGGGCACCCCGGCGTCGAGCTTCTCGAGCACGGGGCCGCGCGGGGTTCCGTACCGGTTGCCGGCGAACTCGGCCCATTCCAGCAGCTCGCCCGAGGCGGCGAGGCGGTCGAACTCCTCGTCGTCGGCGAAGAAGTACTCGACGCCGTGGGTCTCCCCCGGACGGGGCTTCCTGGTGGTCACCGAGACCGACAGCCACACCTCGGGGTGTGCCCGCCGAAGCTCGGCGACGACCGTGGACTTGCCGACGCCCGACGGCCCGGACAGGACCGTCAGGCGCTTACCGGCCGAGAGGCCGGGGAAGGCTGGCGCCCCCTCCGGACCTCCGGCTGGGGATGTGAAGCGACCGGCCCCGCCCTCGGCGGTTGCCTCCGGAGTCCGACTCTCGTCGGACCACGACGTTCCGGTCACTCCAAACCCCCCGTGATGCCGTCCCCCATGTGGGGCGAGCGTGGTCGTATGAACCGAGACTAGCTCTCGGCCCCGCCGAACTCACGCTCGAGCGAAGCTCGCTGGTTCGTACCCAGGCCCCGCACGCGGCGGGACTCTGCGATTCCAAGCCGCTCCATGAGCTGCTTGGCGCGGACCTTGCCCACGCCGGGAAGCGACTCGAGAAGGGCCGAAACCTTCATCTTGCCGATGACGTCGTCGGCCTGCCCGTCTTTGAGCACCTCAGCCAGAGAGACCGCACCGTGCTTCAGGCGGTTCTTCACCTCGGCACGCTCTCGGCGGGCCTTGGCAGCCTTCTCTAGGGCTGCGGCGCGCTGCTCAGGGGTAAGGGGAGGAAGAGCCACGCCGGGTCACCTCGAATTTCCTGTCGATGTACTCGGACGGGAAGGGAAACTAGCTGGTCATGGCGCTTCAAGCAACGTCAAGGCCACTTTATCCCCCTAGAAAATCTACTTCGTGACTTTCCGTGCTCGCCGCGTTGCTCTATGTCGACGAAACTGCTCTCAACGCCGAGTTTTCAGGGGTTGTCTCACCCGCGACGCACGGCGGTCTCCAGCGTCCCCTCACACGCGAAACCGGGTGGTTCCCGGCGTTACCCCACCCGCGACGCCCGGCGGTCTCCGGACCCCTTCATGCGTGACGCCCGGCGGTCTCCGGACCCCGTCACGCGTGACGCCCGGCGGCTTCCGGACCCTGCCACGCGTGACGCCCGGCAGGGTTGCGGGCGCGCCGCCCACGACCGCCCGGCGGGTTCGCGGGCCGCTTCCCGGACCGCTTCCCGGGCCGTGTCACGCGCCGTGCCCCGTGGCGGCGGAGACGCGCCGGAGGGCGGCGGCGATGCCCGCGGCCGTCGCGCCGGGATCGGCGGAGCCGGTGATCGGGCGGCCGATCACGAGAAGGTCGGCCCCGTCGGCCAGCGCCTGCTCGGGGGTCGCTACTCTTGCCTGGTCCTGGCTCGCGGCGCCGACGGGGCGGACGCCGGGGGTGATGAGGGTGATGTCGGGCCCGACCTCCGCGCGCACCGCGGCGACCTCGCGCGGCGAGCAGACGAGGGCCTGGGCGCCCGCGGCGACGGCCAGCGCCGACAGGCGGCGCACGGCGTCCTGCGAGGGGCCGTTGACGCCCATCTGGTCCAGGTCGGCCTCCGAGAGCGAGGTGAGCAACGTCACCGCCGCGATCTGGGTGTTGGGCATGGCCTCCACGGCCGCGCGGATCATCGCGGGGCCCCCGGCGGCGTGCACGGTCAGGATGGCGGGCTTGAGGCGGGCCACGGCCCTGGCGGCGCCCGCGACGGTGTTGGGGATGTCGTGGAGCTTCAGGTCCAGGAAGATCCGCACTCCGCTCGCCCCGCGGACGGAGGCGATCACGTCGGGGCCGTAGCGGAGATAGAGTTCCAGCCCGACCTTGACGGTGGTGACGTGCGGGGTCACCAGGCTCGCCCAGTGGGCCGCGGTCTCGAGGTCTGGCGCGTCCAGGGCGACGGCGATGGGTGCGGGCGTCACAGGGAACTCTCCTCAAGATCTATCCGATGCCGGGAGGACGCCCCCGGCGGGCGGTGGGCCAGTCCGACCGCGTCGGCCAGCCGGTGGAACCCCCGGGCCGCCAGGAGCTCCTCCAGCTCGCGGAGGATGCGCAGGCAGGCGTAGGGGTCGTGGAACAGCGCCGTCCCCACGGCGACGACGCAGGCGCCGGCGAGGATGAGCTCGAAGGCGTCCCTGCCGGTCAGCACGCCGCCCATGCCGATGATGGGCACGCTGGGCAGGGCCGCGTGGACCTGCCACACGCAGCGTACGGCCAGCGGCCGGATGGCCGGTCCCGACAGGCCGCCGGTGACGGCCGCGAGCGCGGGGCGCATGGCCTCGGTGTCGATGCTCATGCCGAGCGGGTTGTTGATCATCGAGAGCGCGTCGGCGCCGCCGTCCACGCACGCGCGGGCGACGCTCACGATGTCCACGACGTCCGGGGAGAGCTTGGCCACCACGGGCACGTCGTAGCGCATCACCGAGCGCACCGAGGCGATCACCTCGGCGGAGGCCGCGCCGTCGCGGGCGAAGACCCGGCCCCGGTCCTCGATGTTGGGGCAGGACAGGTTGACCTCCACCGCGGTGACCCCGGGCGCGTCGGTGAGCCTGCGGGCCAGCGCGGTGTACTCGGCCACGGTGCCGCCGCCGATGGACACCACCGTCCGTACGCCCCGCTGGGCCAGCCAGGGCAGCTCGCGCTCCAGGAAGGCGTCCACGCCCGGCCCCTGGAGCCCGACGGCGTTGAGCATGCCCGAGGGCGTCTCGGCCATCCTGGGGGTCGGGCGGCCCGCCCTGGGGGCCATCGTGATCGACCGGGTGGTCAGCGCGCCGATCCTGGCGAGGTCGAAGAACTGGGCCAGCTCCGAGCCCGATGCCGCGCACCCGGCGGCCGTGGTGACGGGGTTGACCAGCTCCACGTGCCCCAGGTACGTCCGCATGTCAACCGGCATTCCGCGTTCCCCCACCGGGCGCTCCCAGCGCGTCGAACGGGATCGTGCCGACGTCGTCGAAGCGGACGCGCTCGCCCCTGAAGACCGGTCCTTCGACGCACGAGCGCACCATCCGGGTTACACCGTCGTCCCCGATGACCGGGAGCACGCACGTCATGCACACGCCGATCCCGCACGCCATCCCCTCCTCGACGGCCACCTGGACGGGGATGTCGAACTCGACCGCCACCGCGGTGACGCCGCGCAGCACCGGCATCGGGCCGCAGGCGTAGACGGCGTCGGCCCGCACGTCGGCGATCACCCCGGGCAGCACGTCGGTCACCCGGCCGCGCATGCCCAGGGAGCCGTCCTCGGTGGTCAGCGTGGTGGTCTCCCCCATCCTCCTGGCGCGCAGGGCGCCGAACACCCGGTCGGCGGAGACCGCGCCCAGGACGAAGTCGACACGGCAGCCGCGCCCCTGGAGGGCGTCGGCCACGGTGAACAGCGTCGCCGAGCCGTGCTCGGCGCCGACCAGGACACAGGTCACCGGGTCCCTGGGCAGCGGGAACGGGCGGCCGAGCGGGCCCACCAGGTCGAGGGTGTCGCGGGCGCGGCGCCCGGCCAGCCAGGCCGTGCCGGGACCTCGTACGGAGAAGACGAACTCGACCGTACCGCCGTAGTCGGGCTTGACGTCGTGGACGAAGAAGGCGCGGCGCGTCAGCATCGACGTCCGCGCCCCGCCGACGGCCACCCCGACGAAGTGGCCGGGGCGGAAGCGCTCGGCGATGCCGGGCGCCACCACGGTCAGCGCATGGTAGGCGTCGACGCGGCGCGTCGTCAGCACCGTGCCGGTCACCTGTACCGGAGTAACAGGCGTCTCCCTCACCTCCGCTAAGGCACCGGCCCCGCTCCTCAGCCGCTCCGCAAACGCTTCGCGTGCTCCTGGAGGGACCGTACGCCGATGTCACCGCGGACGATCGCCTGGATGCCCTGTACGGCCGCGGCGAGTCCCTGGACGGTGGTGATGCAGGGGATGGCGCGCAACACCGCGGCGGTGCGGATCTCGTAGCCGTCCAGGCGCGGCCCCGACTGGCCGGGACTGCCGAAGGGGGTGTTGACGATGAGGTCCACCTCCCCGTCCAGGATGCGCCGGACGATGGTCTGCTCGCCCTCGGGGCCGGTCCCCTCGCTGTGCTTGCGCACGATCTTGGCATGGACACCGTTGCGGCGCAGTACTTCGGCGGTGCCCTCGGTGGCGAGGATCTCGAAGCCGAGGTCGGCGAGGGCCTTCACCGGGAAGATCATCGCGCGTTTGTCGCGGTTGGCCACCGAGACGAACGCCCGCCCCTTGGTGGGCAGCGAGCCGTACGCGGCGGCCTGCGACTTGGCGTAGGCGGTGCCGAAGAACTCGTCGATCCCCATGACCTCGCCGGTGGATCGCATCTCGGGGCTGAGCACGATGTCCACGCCGCGGAAGCGGTTGAACGGCAGCACGGCCTCCTTGACCGCGATGGGCGCGTCCAGCGGCATGGTGCCGCCGTCGCCGGTCGCGGGCAGCAGGCCCTCGGCGCGCAGGTCCGCCACCGTGGCGCCCATCATCACCCTGGCCGCCGCCTTGGCCAGCGGCACCGCCGTGGCCTTGGAGACGAACGGGACCGTACGGCTGGCGCGCGGGTTGGCCTCCAGCACGTACAGGATGTTGGCGGACATGGCGTACTGCACGTTGAGCAGGCCGCGCACGCCCACTCCCCTGGCGATGGCCTCGGTGGCGGCGCGGATGCGCTTGATGTCGTAGCCGCCCAGCGTCATCGGCGGCAGCGAGCACGCCGAGTCGCCGGAGTGGATGCCGGCCTCCTCGATGTGCTCCATCACGCCGCCGAGGTAGAGCTCCTCGCCGTCGAACAGGGCGTCGACGTCGATCTCCACGGCCTCGTCGAGGAACTTGTCCACCAGCACCGGGTGGTCGCTGGCCGCGCCCGCCTTGGCCATGTAGGAGGTCAGGGTGTCGTCGTCGTAGACGATGGCCATCCCGGCGCCGCCCAGCACGTAGGAGGGCCGCACCAGCACCGGGTAGCCGATCTCGGCGGCGATGGCCAGCGCCTCGTCCTCCGTCACCGCGACACCGTGCTTGGGCGCGGGCAGGCCCGCCTCGGCGAGGACCCTGCCGAACGCGCCGCGCTCCTCGGCGAGGTGGATCGACTCGGGCGAGGTGCCGACGATCGGGACCCCGGCGTCCTTGAGCGCCTGGGCCAGGCCGAGCGGGGTCTGGCCGCCGAGCTGGACGATGACGCCCACCACGGGACCGGTCTGCTGCTCGGCGTGGACGACCTCCAGGACGTCCTCCAGGGTGAGCGGCTCGAAGTAGAGGCGGTCGGAGGTGTCGTAGTCGGTGGAGACCGTCTCGGGGTTGCAGTTGACCATGACGGTCTCGTACCCGGCGGCCGACAGCTCGAAGGAGGCGTGCACGCACGCGTAGTCGAACTCGATGCCCTGGCCGATCCTGTTGGGTCCCGAGCCGAGGATGAGGACCTTGGGACGCTCCCCGTGGGGGACCTCGGTCTCCTCGTCGTAGGTGGAGTACAGGTAGGGGGTCTGGGCGGCGAACTCGGCGGCGCAGGTGTCGACGGTGTTGTAGACCGGGCGGACGCCGAGGGCGTGGCGCAGGTCGCGCACCCGCGGCTCGGTCATGTCGCGCAGCTCGGCGATCTGCGCGTCGCTGAAGCCGTACCGCTTGACCCGGGTCAGCACCTCGGCGGTCAGCTGCGGCGCGTCGCGCAGCTCGGCGGCGACCTCGTCGATCGCGAAGAGCTGGTCGAGGAACCAGGGGTCGACGGAGGTGGCCTCGGACAGCTCCTCGATCGTGGCCCCGGCGCGGATGGCCTGCTGCATGGTGAACAGGCGCCCGTCGTGCGGGACGCGGCAGGCGGCCAGGAGCTCGTCCTTGTCGCCCGGCTCCCCGGCCCAGGTGAAGGAGGCGCCCTTCTTCTCCAGCGAGCGCAGCGCCTTCTGCAGGGCCTCGGGGAAGGACCTGCCGATCGCCATGGCCTCGCCCACCGACTTCATGTGGGTGGTCAGGGTCTGGTCGGCCCCGGCGAACTTCTCGAACGCGAACCTCGGCACCTTGACCACGACGTAGTCGAGCGAGGGCTCGAACGACGCCGGGGTCTCCTTGGTGATGTCGTTGGGGATCTCGTCCAGGGTGTAGCCGATGGCCAGCTTGGCGGCGATCTTCGCGATCGGGAAGCCGGTGGCCTTGGAGGCGAGCGCCGAGGAGCGCGAGACGCGGGGGTTCATCTCGATGACGACCATGCGGCCGGTGCGCGGGTCGACGGCGAACTGGATGTTGCAGCCGCCGGTGTCGACGCCGACCTCGCGGATGACCGCGATGGCCACGTCGCGCATGTTCTGGTACTCGCGGTCGGTCAGCGTCAGCGCGGGGGCCACGGTGACGCTGTCGCCGGTGTGCACGCCCATCGGGTCGATGTTCTCGATCGAGCAGACGATCACCACGTTGTCGGCCCGGTCGCGCATGACCTCCAGCTCGTACTCCTTCCAGCCGAGGATGGACTCCTCCAGGAGCACCTCGGTGGTCGGCGAGGCGTCGAGGCCCGCCCCGGCGATGCGGCGCAGCCCCTCCTCGTCGTGCGCGAAGCCCGAGCCGACCCCGCCCATGGTGAAGGAGGGCCGCACCACCAGCGGGTAGCCCAGCTCGCCGGCGGCGGCCAGGCACTCGTCCATGCCGTGGCAGACGAACGAGCGCGCCGACTCGGCGTTGAGGCCGCGCTCGGCGGCGACCTTGGCCACGATGCCCTTGAACAGCTCGCGGTTCTCGCCCGCCTGGATGGCGTCGACGTCGGCGCCGATCAGCTCGACGTCGTAGCGCTCCAGGACCCCGGCCTCGTACAGGGAGATCGCGGTGTTCAGCGCGGTCTGCCCGCCCAGGGTGGGCAGCAGCGCGTCGGGCCGCTCCTTGGCGATGATCTTCTCGACGATGTCGGGGGTGATGGGCTCGACGTAGGTGGCGTCGGCGAACTCGGGGTCGGTCATGATCGTCGCCGGGTTGCTGTTGACGAGGATCACGCGGAAGCCCTCGGCGCGCAGCACCCGGCAGGCCTGGGTGCCCGAGTAGTCGAACTCGCAGGCCTGGCCGATCACGATCGGCCCTGAGCCGATCACCATGATCGACTGAATGTCCGTGCGCTTAGGCACCCTTGCTTCCCCCCGTACTCGTGCTCGTGCTCGTGGTCGCGCCCGTGTCAGCGCTCACCTCACCGACCGTTCCCCGCTCGCCCGCCATCAACGCGCAGAAGTCGTCGAACAGGCCGGCCGAGTCGTGCGGGCCCGCCGCGGCCTCGGGGTGGTACTGGACGCTGAACGCCGGGCGGTCCAGCAGCCGCAGCCCCTCGACGCAGTCGTCGTTGAGGTTGACGTGGCTGACCTCCGCCGATCCGTACGGCGTGTCGAACACGCCCTCCAGCGGCGCCCGTACCGCGAAGCCGTGGTTGTGCGCGGAGATCTCCACCTTGCCGGTGCCCCGGTGCTGCACCGGCTGGTTGACGCCCCGGTGGCCGTAGCGCAGCTTGTAGGTGCCCAGCCCCAGCGCCCGCCCGAAGAGCTGGTTGCCGAAGCAGATGCCGAAGAACGGGACGCCCGCGTCGAGGACGCCGCGAAGCGCCCGCACCGGGCCGTCGGCGGTGGCGGGGTCGCCCGGGCCGTTGGAGAAGAACACCCCGTCGGGGCCGAGCGCGAGGATCTCCTCGGCGGTGACGGAGGCGGGCAGCACGTGCACCTCGCAGCCGCGCTCGGCCATCCGGTGCGGCGTCATCGCCTTGATGCCGAGGTCGACGGCGGCCACGGTGAACCGCTTGGGACCGATCGCGGGCACGACGTACGGCTTGGGGGTGGAGACCTCCCCGGCCAGGTCGGCGCCCTCCATCGCGGGGCTGCCCAGCACCCGCTCCAGCAGCTCCTCGACCGGCGCCAGGGCCTTGCCGGAGAAGACCCCGGCCCGCATCGCCCCCCGCTCCCGCAGGTGGCGGGTGAGGGCGCGGGTGCCGGTGATGGCGATGCCGACGACGCCCTGCTCCTTGAGGTAGTCGTCCAGGGAACGGTTGGAGCGCCAGCTGGAGGCCGTCCGGGCGGGCTCGCGGACCACGTATCCGGCCACCCACACCCGCGACGACTCCGGATCCTCGTCGTTGACCCCGGTGTTCCCGATGTGGGGCGCGGTCATCGCGACGATCTGGCGGTGGTACGACGGGTCGGTCAGCGTCTCCTGGTAGCCGGTCATCCCGGTGTTGAAGACCATCTCGCCGAAGGTCTCGCCCTCGGCGCCGTAAGGGATCCCGCGGAAGACGCGCCCGTCTTCCAGCACTAGCACTGCGGTCACTCACACACCCCGATCATCTCGGTTACAGCTCCGCAAAGTATGAAATATCCGGCATGGTGGGTCGCCATCCCTCCGCCCGATGGGGCGTCTCGGCGCCCCGGGGCGGGAGGGAGGCCCCCGTGTTCCGGGGAGGGAAGGCGCAAGGCGCCCTCCCTGAAGGACACGGCGGTCACAGAGGTCACTGCGGTCGCCCGGGCGCGGCGGACGGGAGCCCTCACGTGAGCTTTCCGTCCAGGACGGTCGGCCTGCCGCGCAGGAAGGTCGCCACGACGCGGCCGGGCAGGGTCAGGCCCTCGTAGGGCGTGTTGCGGCTCTTGGAAGCGTAGCCCGCCGGGTCGACCGCGGCACGCACCGACGGGTCGTAGAGGGTGATGTTGGCCGGGGCCCCGGCCTCGATCGGCCGTCCGTGCCCCTGGAGCCTGCCGATCCTGGCCGGGGCGAGGGACATGCGCTCGGCGACGCCGGCCCAGTCGAGCAGCCCGGTGTCCACCATCGCCTCCTGGACCACGGCCAGCGCCGTCTCCAGGCCGATCATGCCCATGGCCGCGGCGGCCCACTCGGTCTCCTTGTCCTCGACCGGGTGCGGGGCGTGGTCGGTGGCCACGCAGTCGATCGTGCCGTCGGCCAGGGCCTCGCGCAGCGCCTCGACGTCCGCGCGGGTGCGCAGCGGCGGGTTCACCTTGTAGATCGGGTTGTAGGAGCCGACCGGGGAGTCCTCGACCAGGTCGTCGGTGAGAAGCAGGTGGTGCGGGGTCACCTCGGCGGTGACGTCCCAGCCCTTGGACTTGGCCCAGCGGATGATCTCCACGGAACCGGCCGTGGAGACGTGGCAGACGTGCAGGCGCGAGCCGACGTGGGCGGCGAGCAGGCAGTCGCGGGCGATGATCGCCTCCTCGGCGACCGCGGGCCACCCGGTCAGGCCCAGCCTGCCGGAGACCGCGCCCTCGTTCATCTGCGCGCCCGCGGTCAGGCGCGGCTCCTGGGCGTGCTGGGCGACGACGCCGTCGAACGCCTTGACGTACTCCAGGGCGCGGCGCATGAGCACCGCGTCGGAGACGCACTTGCCGTCGTCGGAGAAGACCCGGACCCGCGCGGCGGAGTCGGCCATCGCGCCGAGCTCGGCCAGGCGCTCACCGCCCAGGCCGACGGTGACGGCGCCGACGGGCTGCACGTCGCAGTGGCCCGCCTCCTGACCCAGGCGCCAGACCTGCTCGACGACGCCCGCGGTGTCGGCGACCGGCTCGGTGTTGGCCATGGCGTGCACGGCGGTGTAGCCGCCGAGGGCGGCGGCGCGGGTGCCGGTGTCGACGGTCTCGGCGTCCTCGCGGCCCGGCTCGCGCAGGTGGGTGTGCAGGTCGACCAGGCCGGGCAGGGCGATCAGCCCCTCGGCCTCGACGGTCTCGCCGCCGGTCAGCCCCTGGCCGATCTCCACCAGGAGGCCGTCGCGGATCAGGATGTCGGCCGGCTCGCCGCCGAGGATCCTGGCGCCCCTGATGACGATGCCGTCACGCGTGGCCCCGATGCGGTCGTTCATCAGATCTCTCCCCCGAGGTCGGCGCCGCCGAGCAGCAGGTACAAAACGGCCATGCGTGCGGTCACACCGTTGGCGACCTGCTCGACGATCGTCGAGCGCGGCGAGTCGGCCACCTCGGCCGCGATCTCCATGCCCCGGTTCATCGGGCCGGGGTGCATCACGACGGCGTGGTCGGGCATCTTGGCGACGCGGTCGCGGTCGAGCCCGTAGCGGCGGCTGTACTCCCGCTCGGTGGGGAAGAAGGCCGCGTTCATGCGCTCGCGCTGCACCCGCAGCATCATCACCACGTCGGACTTGGGCAGCACCGCGTCGAGGTCGTACGAGATCTCGCACGGCCAGGAGTCGACCTGGACCGGGAACAGGGTCGGCGGGGCGACCAGGGTCACCTCGGCGCCGAGCGTGGCCAGCAGCAGCACGTTGGAGCGGGCCACCCGGCTGTGCAGCACGTCGCCGACGATGGTGATCTTCCTGCCGTCCAGCGGGCCCAGGCGGCGGCGCATGGTGAAGGCGTCGAGCAGGGCCTGGGTGGGGTGCTCGTGGGTGCCGTCGCCGGCGTTGACGACGCTGCCGCGCACCCAGCCGGCCAGCCGGTGCGGCGCGCCCGAGGCGCCGTGGCGGATCACGACGGCGTCGGCGCCCATCGCCTCCAGGGTGAGCGCGGTGTCCTTGAGCGACTCGCCCTTGGAGACGCTGGAGCCCTTGGCGGAGAAGTTGATGACGTCGGCCGACAGGCGCTTGGCGGCGGCCTCGAAGGAGATCCTGGTCCGGGTGGAGTCCTCGAAGAAGAGGTTCACCACCGTGCGGCCCCGCAGGGTGGGCAGCTTCTTGATGGAACGTTCCGAGATCTTCGCCAGCTCGTCGGCGGTGTCCAGGATGAGCAGGGCGTCGTCGCGGGTCAGGTCGGCCGCGGAGATCAGGTGCCGCTTCACCGGTCCTCCTCCTTCAGCAGCAGGACCGCGTCGCGGCCGTCGTTCTCCTCCAGGTAGACCTTGACGCTCTCGGACTTGGACGTCGGCAGGTTCTTGCCCACGTAGTCGGGGCGGATGGGCAGCTCGCGGTGTCCCCGGTCGACCAGGGTGGCGAGCTGCACGGCCTGCGGGCGGCCCAGGTCGTTGAGGGCGTCGAGGGCCGCGCGGACGGTGCGGCCCGAGTAGAGGACGTCGTCGACGAGGACGACCACCCTGCCGTCGATGCCGTCGGCGGGCAGCTCGGTGCGGCCCAGCGCGCGGGCGGGACGCAGCCGGAGGTCGTCGCGGTACATCGTGACGTCGAGGGAGCCGACGGGCACCGAGCGGCCCTCGAACTGCTTGATGTGGGCGGCCAGGCGGCGGGCCAGGTGGACGCCGCGGGTGGGGATGCCCAGGAGAAGGACGTTCTCACCGCCCTTGGTCCGCTCAAGGATCTCGTGGGAGATGCGGACGAGAGCCCGGTTGATGTCGGGCTCCTCGAGAACGGCGCGGGCGTTGCCCTGCGCATGCGGGAGCGAACGCGAAATGGCCTCGGCCAAGGAGGAACACCACCTTTCCCGCCTCACGGGACGGGTCTTAAAGGAAGTCAACGCCTTCACGGTACCAGCCGCGTGAAGGCTCGCCCGAACAGGGGTCCGCTCCGCGAACGCCGAAGATCCGGCCCAGCGATCTTCTCAAAAGAGAATAAATATCCCGATCATCGCTGACTTCCCCTTGGTTCTTCCGGGTATGCGCTTTACATCCGCACCAAGGCGGAGCATGACGATCACACCCCGGGCGCGGCCGGCCCGGCGGCCACCGGCGGCCACCGGCGGCCACGGCGGCCTCGTCACCGGCCGCGCCCGTCACCAGCCGCGAAGGAAGAGAAATGGCCTTTCACGTCGACTCCGAGGTCGGCCGGCTCCACCAGGTCCTGCTGCACCGGCCGGAACTCGCCCTGAAACGGCTCACGCCGTCGAACAAGGACGACTTCCTCTTCGACGACGTGCTGTGGGTGCAGCGCGCCGTGGAGGAGCACGAGGAGTGGCAGAAGCTCCTGGTCGAACAGGGCGTCACCGTCCACATGCTCTCCGACCTGCTCCACGAGACGGTCGAGATCCCCGAGGCGCGCAAGCACATCCTGGACGGCGTCGCCGACGAGCGCTACTTCGGCCCGATGGCCGTCGACGCCATCCGCAACGCGCTGGACTCGATGGACTCCATCGTGCTCCAGCGCTATCTCACCGGCGGCATCACCAAGCGCGAGATGGTGGAGATGGGCACCGACCCCAAGAGCCTCGCCTTCCACACGCTCAAGCCGGACGACTTCGTCCTGCCCCCGCTGCCCAACCACCTGTTCACCCGCGACACCTCCTGCTGGATCTACGACGGCGTCTCGATCAACGCGATGAGGAAGAAGGCCCGCCGCCGCGAGACCGTCAACATGGAGGCGATCTACCGCTACCACCCGGCCTTCGCGCCCGGCTACGACCGGCCGGACGAGGGCGGCTACAACGTCTGGCTGCCGGGCATCCCCATGGCGCCCGCCACCATCGAGGGCGGCGACGTGCTCGTCATCGGCCGCGGCGCGGTGCTGGTGGGGATCAGCGAGCGCACGCAGCCCCAGGCCGTCGAGATGCTCGCGCGGAGCCTGTTCAGGCGAGGGGCGGCGACGAGGATCGTCGCGCTGGACATGCCGAAGGCGCGGGCCTTCATGCACCTGGACACGGTCATGACCAACGTGGACGTCGGCGTCTTCACCAAGTTCGCGGGGCTGGGCATGCTGCCCTCCTACACCGTCGAGCCCGGCGACAACGAGAAGGAACTCAAGATCACCGACCATCCCCCCGAGGACATGCACCGGGCCATCGCGCGGGCGATCGGGCTGGACGACATCAAGGTCCTCAGCGCGACGCAGGACGTGTACGCCTCCGAGCGGGAGCAGTGGGACGACGGCTGCAACGTGCTGGCCCTGCGTCCCGGCGTGGTGGTGGCCTACGAGCGCAACACCACCACCAACAACCACCTGCGCGAGAACGGGATCGAGGTCATCACGATCCGGGGCAGCGAGCTCGGCCGCGGCCGGGGCGGCCCGCGCTGCATGAGCTGCCCGCTCGAACGCGACGGCATCTGACTCCCCTCCTCCCCGCCGCCCGGAGGGCCCGGCCCGTCCGGACAGCCCGGTCCATCCAGACAACTCGGCCCGTCCAGGCAGCTTCGGTCCGTCCGGACGGCTCGGCTCCCGGAAACCTGGTCCGGCGGGACGTGTGCGGAAAAGCTCCTCATACCTCCCGGAGAGCCGTCGTCCCCCGGAGGACAGGTCTGCTCCCTCCTCCCGGCAGGGCGGACCATCACCACCCGGACCGCAGTGGAGGGGGACGAGCGGATGGCCTCACCGGCTCGCCGGCTGTTCCGTACCAAGCCCGCCGAGGAGATCGTCGCCGAGGGCGGCCACGGCGAGGGCGGCGAGCTGCGCAGGAGCATGACCCTGTGGCAGCTGACCCTGTTCAGCGTCGGCGCCACCCTCGGCACCGGCATCTTCGTGATCCTCGGCCAGGCCGTGCCCAAGGCGGGCCCCGCGGTGCCGGTCGCCTTCCTGCTGGCCGCGCTCACCGCCCTGTTCTCCGCGCTGTCGTACGCGGAACTGGCCGGCACGATCCCCGTCTCAGGATCGTCGTACTCGTACGCGTACGCCACCCTGGGCGAGCTGGTGGCGTGGGTGTGCGGCTGGTGCCTGATGCTGGAGTACGCCGTCTCGGTGGCGGCCGTGGCGGTCGGCTGGGGCGAATACCTCAACGCCTTCCTCCTGGACCTGTTCGGCTGGACGTTCCCGGCGGCCGTCGTCCACTCCCCCGGCGACCGGGGCGGCGTGGTCAACCTGACCGCGATCCTGATCGTCCTGCTCGCCACCTGGCTGCTGCTGCGCGGCGCCTCGGAGAGCGCGGGCGCCAACGCGATCCTCGTGCTCGTCAAGATCGCGGTGCTGGCGTTCTTCTGCGTCGTGGCGTTCACCGCGTTCGACTCGGGCAACCTGGCGCCGTTCGCCCCGATGGGGGTCGCCGGCATCACCGCCGCCGCCTCGCAGGTGTTCTTCGCCTACATCGGTTTCGACGCGGCCTCCACCGCCGGGGAGGAGGCCAGGAACCCCAGGCGCGACCTTCCTTTGGCGATCATGCTGTCCCTCGGCGTCGTCACGCTCGTCTACGTCCTGGTGGCGCTGGCCGCCGTCGGCGCCATGCCGTGGCGGGACTTCGGCCCGGAGAGCACCGAGGCGGGCCTGTCCGTGATCGCGAAGCGGGCCGTGGGCGCCACCTGGCCCGGTGTCGTCATCTCCTTCGGCGCGGCCATCGCCATCGCCAGCGTGGTCCTGACCGTGCTGTACGGCCAGACCCGCATCCTGTTCGCCATGGCGCGCGACGGCCTGATTCCGAAGATCTTCGAGAGGGTGAGCCCGCGCCGCCGGGTACCGGTCGCCAACACCCTCATCGTGGCCGCCTTCGTCTCCGTGCTCGCCGGGTTCGTCCCGCTGGGCCGGCTCGCCGAGGCCACCAGCATCGGCACCCTGTTCGCCTTCGCGATCGTCAACACCGGTGTGCTCGTCCTGCGCCGCACCCGCCCCGACCTGCCCCGCGGCTTCAGGACACCGTTCTTCCCGATCACGCCGATCCTCGGTGTGATCCTCTGCCTCGTCGTGATGGCCGGCCTGGCAGGCGTCACCTGGCTGGCCTTCGGGATCTGGATGGCGGCCGGCCTGCTCGCCTACTTCCTCTACGGCTATCGCCACTCGCGTCTCGACCGGGGCGTCCGGTGACCGGGGCCGCCGGCCGGACGCCCGGGGCGAGCCCCCGCCCCCGCCCCGGGCCTCGGGGCGGGACGGCCGGGACACGGCGGGCGGAGTCTCCAGGGCGGTGTCCGGACCGGCACGCGGGCGCGCCGGGCCCCGCCTCCGGCAGCGCGGGACCGTCGCACCGGGTATTGCCCGCCGCCGCATCGTTCAAGATCATACGCCTGTCGCCGCGCCCGGGGAGGACGTCGTCCCGAATCCCGGAGAAGAGCCGGAAATCATGCGGAAGTCCCGAAAAAACCGGAGGTTTCGCGATGCGGGGTAGGACAAGTGCGGCGTTTGACGCGGACCCCACCGGACCGGATTCGGCATCTTTTTTCCAATCAGCTTGACCTTAGGCGCCCACAGCTTTACCGTCACTGTCCGTAACCACACCTCGTGGCGTTATCGGGTGAACCCTGACGCATCGGTCACCGAAGGTGCCCACCCCGGGCGCCAACCCGGTGAACGGGGCATAAGTTGCGAGGTAGCACAATCATGTTGAGAGCACTACATAACAGAGCCGGGGGGCCACACCATGCCGTCTGAGTACGCCAAGTCGCTGGGTGCACGACTCCGCGCCATCCGCACCCAGCAGGGCCTGTCCCTGCACGGAGTAGAAGAGAAGTCCCGCGGGCGCTGGAAGGCGGTCGTCGTTGGCTCCTACGAGCGTGGCGACCGTGCCGTCACCGTGCAGAAGCTTGCCGAACTGGCTGATTTCTACGGGGTGCCGGTCTCGGAGTTGCTGCCGGGAGGGGCCGCTCCGAGCCCCCTGGGCCCGACACCGAAGCTTGTGATCGACCTTGAGCGTCTCGCCCAGCTCCCCAAGGAGAAGGCGGGCGCGCTCGCCCGTTACGCGGCCACCATCCAGAGCCAGCGTGGCGACTACAACGGCAAGGTGCTGTCCATCCGTCAGGAGGACCTCCGCTCCCTCGCCGTGATCTACGACAAGTCCCCCAGCGAGCTCACCGAGGAGCTCATCAGCTGGGGCGTCCTGGACCCGGAGGCGCGCCGAGCCGTCGAGTCCTTCTGACGACCCCTGACCGGTCGTGGGTGCGCCGGAACCGGCGTGCCCACCCCGCAGATATTCCCGCTCTCAGCAGAACGTGCCCTTCGTCCCGCCCCGGCCTGACCGCCACTGTGGTAGGAAAAGGCAAACATGCGTTTAGCGAGATGTGGTGGACATGGCCTCGGGAGATGATCGGCTCGATCACTCTCGATCAAGCCGGAAAAACCGTCTCCGCGCCGTCATGGCGTCGCTGGGATCGACCAAGACGCGTGCCTTCCTGCGGCTGCTGACCTCGATCGGCACCACCAAGACCCAGGACACCCTGAAACTCCTGCCGTTCGTCGTCATGGCCGTGGTGGCTCTGATCGACTTCGGCTCGGGTCCCACGTCCGGCCTCCTGCCGCTGCTCGCCCTCGGCCCGGCCTTCGCCAGCGTGGCGTGCGGCCTGACCCGCACCACGGTGGTCGGCGTCGTCGCCCTGGTGCTGTGCTTCGCGCTCGGCGCCTACAACGACATCCTCTGGATGCCCCGCACCGACATCACCCTCCTCGCCATTCTCGGCGTCACCGTGGCCAGCGTGCTGGCCAGCGCCGGGCGGCTGCGCCACGAACACCAGCTCGCCGACGTGCGCTCGGTGGCCGAGGCCGCCCAGCGGGTGCTGCTGCGCCCGGTGCCCCGCCGCGCGGGACCGGGCATCGGCGTGGCCGTCTCGTACACCTCCGCCACGGCGGAGGCCAGGATCGGCGGCGACCTGTACGAGGTCGTCACCACCCCGCACGGGGTTCGGATCATCGTGGGAGACGTCCAGGGCAAGGGCCTGGAGGCCGTGGAGACGGCCGCCGTGGTGCTCGGGGCCTTCCGGGAGGCGGCCCACGACGAGAGGACGCTCCAGGGCGTCGTGGCGCGCCTGGAGAACGCCCTGACCCGCGAGCTGTCCGGCGAGCAGTTCGTGACCGCCGTGCTGGCCGAGATCAGCGGCGGTTCCACCATCACCGTCATCAACTGCGGCCATCCGGCGCCCATGGTGCTCGACGCCGAGGGCGCGATCTGGTTCGCCGACCCGCCGGACGAGGCGCTCCCGCTGGGCATGAGCGCCCTCAAGGCCAGTGAGCCGCAGCCGCACCACATCCCGTTCGAGCCGGGCGACCAGGTGCTCTTCTACACCGACGGGGTCATCGAGGCGCGCGACGGGACCGGCGAGTTCTACCCGCTGCTGGAGCGGGCGCACCTGCTGGACGGCGACGACCCCCAGGGCTCGCTGGACGCCCTCCGCGCCGACCTGCTCGACCACGTGGGCAGGCCGCTGAGCGACGACGCCGCCATGCTCCTGCTACGTCACCGCGCCGCCCGCCAGAACTCCACGGCGGCGGCGTGAGAACGGACGGGGTGAGGGCGGCCCGGGGGCGCCCTGGGCGGGTGGCGCGATGGACGGGCGACGCGAGGTCAGGCGACGCGAGGGGCAGGCGACGCGAAAAACGTCCCCGTACGTCTCCGTGCCCCGCCCGGGAGGACCGGTGGGCACGGAGACGTACGGGGACGGCGCCGGTGAGCCCGGGCGGCGACCCCGGGTGGGAGGCCGCTCCGGCTCTAACCGGCTAGGGGGACCTGGCCGGGGAGCATGGGCTGGCTCGGCACGCCGAGCAGCTTCTCCACGGCGGTGACGAAACGCTCCGCCTCGGAGATGAGCTCCTCGGCGTCTCGTGAGGACACCGTGCGGGTCAGGCCCGCCTCGGCGGCGGCCCGCTTGGCCGCGCTCGTCTCGAAGTAGGGTGCCCACTCGGCCAGGCGGGGCTCGGCCTCGGGCAGCATTTCCCAGGCGCTGCGCAGCCTGCGCCTCCTGCGGCCCTCCATCGGACGGGGACGGGCCGCCAGGACGGCAGCGGCCGCCCTGAGCGCGGCGAGATGGGCCGCGACGTAACGCGCGGCGGAAGTCCGGGCGGCGGCGGCCTCTTCGAGGCAGTCGCGCGCGTCTGAGAGGTGCGCCCGCACCGTGGGGGACAACCGGGGCCCACCGGAATCGCTGAGCCGAGGGGTCATAGTGCTTCAGCCTCCTTGGTCGCAAGCGGCTCCGGCGTTTTCGCCGGTGGTATCACACTCGCAGACCCCACCGACAAATCCACCGGACGGCCGGACGAGGAGCTTCCCCTCTCCCCGCCCGTCCTGACCTGGCCCGATCGTCTCCGCCGACGACGTGGACCGGATCGGCCGCCCTCGGACACGAGCCGCGAGCCCCGTGCCATCACATCGAACATAAATTCGATCACTAATACTGTCAAGTAAAACGGCGAACAAAAGTTCGATCTTCGGGTATGTGAGGGCACACGCGAGTCCGGGGAGATCGGTGCGTGCGGGCACGCGAAAGGGCCCCGGGAGATCGCCGTCTCCCGGGGCCCCGGTTCACGACCGGCGGGGTCACGCCCGCCGGATCGCCCGTCCCTCCGCCCTACCGGGCGAACCTGCCTCGGACGTGCACCGGCACTCCCGTACCGAGCAGACCGGGAAGGACCTCCGCCACGTGCATCGGCAGCCGTACGCAGCCGTGGGAGGCGGGCGCCAGCGGCACCGACAGCGCGCCGTGGAAGGCGATGCCCCCGTTGAAGAAGATCGGGTTGTAGAGCTGGCCGAGGTAGGACTTGTGCCAGCCGTCCCTGCGCCAGGTGGTCTTGTAGTCGCCCGTCGGCGTGCGGGCGTCGCCGCAGAACCGCTGGGCCCTGCCCTCCCAGGTGGCCGTCTCGCAGTAGGAGATCCCGCTGCCGGAGGAGGTGTGGCTGACCAGTTTCACCACACCGCCGACGTAGAGGACCATCACCTGCTTGGCGAGGTTGACCTCCACCCGGGTCGGCTTCCCGTTGGGCACGAGCACCTTCGGCGCCAGCGGGGCCTCCAGGGCGGCCCAGGTCCTGCGCGCCACGGTGCTGGTCGGGGTGACGCCGTTGACCTTCTGGAAGGCCCAGACCGCCGCCAGGGTCGCCCCGCCGTAGCGGCCGTCGATCCTGCCCGGGGCGTAGCCGAGCTCGGCCAGCCGGGTCTGGAGCACCTTCACCGCGGCGCCCTTCGCGCCGAGCTTGAGCGTCTTGCCCGGTGCGACGAACGGGCTCGCCCCCGTCGCCGTCACGGCCGAGACGGCCGGGGAGGCCGAGGTCTGGGCCGCGGCGGCGCCCGCGAAAAGGGTGACGCCCGCGGAAGAGAGGAGCACGGCCCCCGCCGTCATCAGCGCGGCCACTCCCTGCCGCTGTCCAACCCCCACTTTCAATCAACTCCTCATATCACTATGGATCAGGTCAAGGGACCATAGCGCACGGGTTCCCCGTGCAGGCCGCCGGTTATAAAGCGGCAATCAACGGTCAATCTGTTTAGAGTGGCCGCGTGCCAGAAAAGTTGCATCCGAACATCGAGAAGGTCGCCGCCGTCCTGCGCGAGCACGGCGTCCCCGGCGAGATCGTCGTCTTCGCGGAGGCCACCCCGACCGCCGCCACCGCGGCCGCGCAGCTCGGCTGCGAGGTCGGCGCCATCGCCAACAGCCTGATATTCGAGGCCGACGGCGAGCCGCTCCTGGTGCTGACCAGCGGAGCCCACCGGGTCGACACCGACCTGATCGCCAGGACCGCCGGCGTGGCGAAGGTGCGGCGCGCCGACCCCGCCTTCGTACGGGCGGCCACCGGCCAGGTCATCGGCGGCGTCGCCCCGATCGGCCACCCCGCGCCGGTCAGGACCCTGGTCGACACCTGGCTGGGCAAGCACGAGGTCGTCTGGGCCGCCGCCGGCCATCCGCACACCGTCTTCCCGACCTCCTTCGAGGAGCTCGTCCGCATCACCGGCGGGGTTCCCGTCGAGGTCGAATGACGGTCCTCCGCGGCACTTGAGCGCCGCACTCACCAGGCGCCGCGCTCTCGCATCGTGCCGACCCGCGCCACGTCCGCACTGCTAGGGTGCGACGCGTGATCGGACTGCGACGGATCGGACCCGACGAGTTCAGGCTCCGGCTGGACGCGGTCCTCCACGTCTACACCGAGGCGATGAACCCGCCCGCCGACCAGATCGCCGGCCGCAGGCTCATCATGGGAAACCACGCCACCCACCCCGCCTTCACCTGCCTGTTCGCCGAGCTCGCCGACGGCACGCCGGTGGGCGTCGCCTACGGCTTCCACGGGGTTCCCGGCCAGTGGTGGCACGACGTGGTCAGGCGGGCCCTCGCGGAGGAACACGGCGAGGGCAGCGCCCGCGGCTGGCTGGGCGACGCGCTGGAGCTCGCCGAGATCCACGTCCACCCCGACTACCAGGGGAAGGGCATCGGCCGGGCGATGATCACGGGCATGTGCGCGGGCCGCCTGGAGCGCACCGCCGTGCTGTCGACCCGCGACCAGCCCACCGCGGCCCGGCACCTCTACCGGAGCATCGGCTTCGTGGACCTGCTCACGCAGTTCGTCTTTCCCGGCGGGCACGAGCGCTACGCGATCCTCGGGACCGTCCTGCCGCTGGGCGGCTGAGCCACCGGCCGGAGCTCCGGGTCCCCGCCGGGACGCCACCCTCCCGGGACGTCCCGCACCGGCGTGCCCCGCTCGGGGAGCCGGGCCGGGCCCCGGTGACCGGGGCCCCGCCGGACAGGGACCACCCGCCGGCCGCCGTGCCCCGGCGGGAGCGGGGGCGGGGCGGCCGGGACGCGACGGCTCAGGTCGGCAGCGGGGCGGCCTTCGGCGTGTGGTCGAGGGCCTGGAAGACCTCTCGGGTCGCGCTGGAGCGGTTGAAGGTGATGAAGTGGATGCCGGGCGCCCCCTCGTCGAGCAGGGTCTGGCAGAGCTCGGCGGCGTGCTCGATGCCGAGGCTGCGCACGGCGGCCGGATCGTCGGCGACGGCCGCGAACCTCTCGGCCACCTCCGGCGGGAACGGCGCGCCGGAGAGCTGCTCGGACCTGGCGATGGTGCTCATCTGCGTGACGGGCATGATCCCGGGGATGATCGGCGTGTCACAGCCGCCGGCCGCCACCCGGTCGCGCAGCCGCAGGTAGTCCTCGGCGCGGAAGAACATCTGGGTGATCGCGTAGTCGGCGCCCGCGCGGCACTTGCGCACGAAGTACTCGGTGTCGGACTCGACCGAACCCGACCTGGGGTGCTTGTACGGGAAGGCGGCCACGCCCACGCAGAAGTCGCCGGACTGGCGGATGAGCCGGACCAGATCCTCGGCGTACTGGACGCCCTCGGGGTGGCGCACCCACTCGCCCGTCACGTCGCCGGGCGGGTCGCCCCGCACGGCGAGGATGTTGCGCACGCCCGCCCCCGCGAAGCGGCCGATCAGGTGGCGCAGCTCGCGGACGGAGTGGTTGACGGCGGTGAAGTGGGCCACCGGGGTGAGCGTGGTCTCGTGGGCGAGCCGCTCGACGATGTCGACGGTGCGGTCGCGGGTGCTGCCGCCCGCGCCGTAGGTGACGGACACGAAGGTGGGGTGCAGCGACTCCAGCTCACGGACGGCTCGCCAGAGCTGACGCTCTCCCTCGTCGGTCTTCGGGGGGGAGAACTCGAAGGAGAACGAGCGGGCACCGGCGGCGAGGAGTTCGCGGACGGTGGCGACACGATCGGGGAGGACAGATGCGCGACCCAGAGCCATGGGGCAAGGATACTTGCCCGGCCGCCCGGGTGCCCGATCAGATCATCGCCGCCACCCGCAGAACGGCCTTATGTCAATTATCGCGCAAATCAACCGCCCCTCTAGATCGAAATGTCCTCTTGGACCGTTAATCTCATTACCTGACCTCCTCCCGCCGTCGAAGGCGGGAGATTCCGATTTTCATAGATTGGGTTTCCTGCCTCGTCGCCAGTCGCAAGGAACCCGGAGGTGTCGTGCCTTACATCGGCTCCACAGGCGTTCCACCTCTCCGCCGGACCGGCGGAGAGGATCTTGTCGATCATGCGTACGGTGATCGGTGCGTCATCACCGCTGGTCACGCTGCCGCGGCGCACGGCAACGTACCGCGTTTCCCCCCCAGAGCTGAAGCCCAGGGTCTCCACACTGGAGGTATTCGATGATCACTTCTGCAGCCGCGCTGGACACGATCCGGTCCGAGGTGGACCGCTCTCTTCGGCGATTCGTCGAACGGCAGCGCCCGCAGGTCAGCGCTCCGGAGCTGGCCCCGCTCGTCTCGGCGGCCGAGGACTTCCTCGCGGGCGGCAAACGGCTGCGACCCGCCTTCTGCTACTGGGGCTGGCGTGGCGCGGGCGGAGGTGACGATCCCGCGCTCTTCGCCGCCGCGGCCTCGCTGGAGCTGCTCCAGGCCAGCGCCCTGGTGCACGACGACGTGATGGACGCCAGCGACCTGCGCCGGGGCATGCCCTCGGCGCACCGCAGGTTCGAGGATCTGCACAGGAAGGCGGGCTGGCACGGCTCGGCCGAGCAGTTCGGCGAGGGGGCGGCCATCCTGCTGGGCAACCTGATGCTCATCTGGTCCGGTGAGATGTGGCGCAACAGCGGCCTGCCGGCCGCCTCGCTGGCGGCGGCGCAGAAGGTCCACGACGACATGCGCACCGAGCTGATGTGCGGGCAGTACTTCGATCTGCTGGAGCAGGCGCACGGGGAGGGCACCTTCGACAGCGCGCTGCGGGTCGCCCTCTTCAAGAGCGGCAAGTACTCCGTGGAGCAGCCGCTCCGGCTCGGCCTGGTGCTGGCCGCCCGGGGCAGGGAGCCGTGGATCGACCGGCTCTGCGAGGAGTACGGGCAGTCCGTGGGCATCGCCTTCCAGTTGCGCGACGACATCCTCGGCGTGTTCGGCGACCCTGACGAGACCGGCAAACCGGCCGGCGACGATCTCCGCGAGGGCAAGCGGACCATGCTCATCGCCCGCACGCTGGCCGCGGCCTCGGAGTCGCAGGCCCAGGTGGTGCGCACCACGCTGGGCGACCCCGGCCTGGACGAGGCGGGGGTCGACCGGCTGCGCCGGATCATCGAGGAGACGGGGGCCCTCGTGGCGTGCGAGGACCTGATCAAGGGGTATCTGGAGAACGCCCTCGGCTCGCTGGAGGGCGCCCCGATCCTTCCCGAGGCCCGCGCGGCCCTGGCCGACCTCGCGGTGGCCGCCACCTCCCGGCGAACCTGACCGCGCGCCGGACGCACACCCGGCCGAGCGGCGGCGGGTTCGCGAACCGGTTCGTGAAAAGGTTCGCGGACAGGCCGGCCCGCCCGGCGGGGAACGCGGTCCTCGCCGGGCGGAGGGGCCTCAGGCGGGGACGGCCAGCCTCCGCTTGAACTCCTCGGCCGCCGCCTTGGGGTCGTCGGCCTCGGTGATCGCCCGCACGACCACGACCCGGCGCACGCCGTACGACATCACCTCGTCGAGGTTGGCGAGGTCGATGCCGCCGATGCCGAACCAGGGCCGGTCGGTCTCCAGGGCCGCGGCGTGCCTGAGCAGGCCGGGGCCCGGCGCGAACCTGCCGGGCTTGGTGGGCGTCGGCCAGATCGGGCCGCAGCAGAAGTAGTCGACACCGGGCTCGACGGCCGCGGCGGACGCCTCCTCGGGGGCGTGAGTGGAGCGCCCGATGAGGATGTCGTCGCCGAGCATGTCGCGCGCGACCCGCACCGGCAGATCATCCTGGCCGAGGTGGAGCACGTCGGGACGGATCGCGTAGGCGATGTCGGCCCTGTCGTTCACGGCCAGGAGGGTGCCGTGCCGGTCGCAGGCCTCGCGGAAGACGGCGAGGAGGTCGAGCTCCTCGCGCGCCTCAAGGCCCTTCTCGCGCAGTTGCACGATGTCGACCCCGCCCGCGAGGGCGGCATCGAGGAAGTCCGCGAGGTCCCCCCGGTCCCGGCGCCCGTCCGTACAGAGATACAGGCGGGCGTCAGAAACCGAGAGCTTGAGCACGTCTCTTCACCTCGGTGTGGCGGCCCGCCAGGATCGCGTCGACCGGCGATCCCGGAAGCGTGTCGTCGGGGGTGAAAAGCCAGCGAAGGGATTCGACGTCGTCGTATCCGGCGTCCAGGAGCACCGTGAGGGTGCCGGGGAGGCCCTTGACGACGTCTCCGTCGGCGAGGAACGCGGCGGGGACCTGTGGCTCGCCACCGCCCCTGCGCACTCCGATGAGCTTGCGGTCCTTGAGAAGTTGCTTGGCGCGACCGGCGCTCAGGTTGAGCCTTCTGGCCACCTCGGTCAGGGTGAGCCACTCGCCCACCAGCTGGTCGGTTTCCCGGTCGATCTGCGCAACAGAAAGCGTCACGAATCCACCACTACCACATCGAGCCCTTCGCCAAACACCTGGCGGCGAGGTTACGCCACCGTACAATCGCGCAACGCTATCGCAGGGTCGGTGAGGCGATCGACGTCGAGGCGCTGCCCGCCCTCGATGAGGCGGCGCCCCTGGACGAGGTCGCGGGGGCGGTTGACGGAGAGCACCGCGGTGAGCCGGTCGTCCCCGGTCACCCAGCAGATCGCCCACCTGGGTTTTCCCTCGGCCGCCGGGTCGCCGCGCAGGATCAGGCGGGCGCCGTCGTGGTGGCCCGCGTACTGGACCATGTGGCCGAACTGCTCGGACCAGAAGTAGGGGACCGGGTCGTAGACCGCGGCGTCGCCGACGAGGGTGGCCGCCGCGACGTCCGGGGCGCCCAGGGCGGTGTCCCAGTGCTCGACGCGGAGGCGGATGCCGTAGCGGCGCGACCACCAGGCCGCGCAGTCGCCCACCGCGACCACGTCGGGCAGCGAGGTGCGCAGGTGCTCGTCGGTGACCACGCCGTTGTCGAGCCTGATGCCGGACCCGGCCAGCCACTCGGTCGCGGGCCGCACGCCCACGCCGGTGACGACCACGTCGGCCTCGATCGCCGAGCCGTCGGCCAGGGTGAGCCCTCCGTGGTCGACGGAGGCGACCATCGTGCCCAGGCGCAGGTCGACGCCCGCCTCGGCGTACCAGGGGGCGGTGTACGCGCCGGCCTGGCCGAGCGCGGTGGCCAGCGGGGTGCCGGCGGCCTCGACGACGGTCACGGCGCAGCCGGCCCTGCGGGCGGCGGTGGCCACCTCGGCGCCGATCCAGCCCGCGCCGATGACGGCGACCCTGGTTCCCTCGCCGAGCAGTGAACGCAGCCGGAGCGCGTCGTCGATGGTGCGCACCACGTGCTGGGGGCCGTCCCCGCGCAGCCTGATCGGGCGGGCCCCGGTGGCGACGACCAGGCCGTCGTAGGCCAGCTCGCCCTCGGTGGTCTCGACCACGCCGGGGTGCAGCCCCTTGGCGGACACGCCCGCGCGGAAGTCGACCTCGAGCGCGTCAAGGTCGGAGTCGACGACCGTGGAGTCGGTCTCGCCGAGCAGCACCCCCTTGGACAGGGGCGGGCGGTCGTAGGGCCGGTGCCGTTCCTCCCCGATCAGGGTGATCCTGCCGCCGAACCCACGGGCCCGTAACGCCTCGACGCTGCGTACACCGGCCAGGCCGGCGCCAACCACCACGACATGATTCACACTTCCCGACCATAAGCGGGAACCCCGTACTCCTACCAACGGTCGTTGATAACGAAAACGGGATTTACCTCACATCTGACGCGCTAAGCGTGTTGCCCGAACCCTTAGGGTGGGGGTGAAGACGCGCGGGAGCCCGGTACGCACCGGGCTGAGAGGAGGGCTGCGGGCGGAGAAGGACCCTGCGAGCCGGTGATGTGCGAGGAGACGCGCCCTGGGGCGCGATCGGGCACGGCACCGCGAGCGAGGTCTGGACAGCGGCCGCGAGCGAGCCCTCGACCGCCACGAACCTGATCCGGGTCATGCCGGCGAAGGGAGCGGAGCACGTATGGCGGACCATTTCGATCTTCTCGTCGCCGGCGGGGGCGTGATCGGCCTGTCGGTGGCGTGGCGCGCCGCCCGCGGGGGCCTGAGGGTGGCGGTGGCCGACCCCGCACCGGCCTCCGGCGCCTCGCACGCGGCGGCGGGCATGCTCGCCCCGGTCAGCGAGGTCACCTACACCGAGGAGCCGCTGCTGCGGCTGGGCCTGGCCTCCCTGGAGCGCTGGCCCGCCTTCGCCGCCGAGCTGGCGGACGCGAGCGGGCACGATCTCGACTACCGCACCGACGGCACGCTCGACGTCGCCTTCGGCTCCGACGACCTGGCCGCGCTGGACGACCTCGCCGCCTTCACCGCCAGGCTGGGACTGCCCGCCGAGCGGCTCACCGGCCGCGAGTGCCGCCGCCTGGAGCCCATGCTGGCCCCCGCCGTCCGGGGCGGCCTACTGGCGGGCGGCGACGCCTGGGTGGACCCCAGGAGGGTCACCGCGGCGCTCCTGGCGGCCCTGGAGCGTACGGGCGGCGCCCTGGTGCGCGCCCGCGTGACCGAGCTGCTCACGTCCTCGGGAACGGTCACCGGAGTACGCCTGGCGGGTGGCGAGACCGTCGGTGCCGGCCTGGTGGTCCTCGCCACGGGAGCCTGGTCGGGCTCCCTGGAGGGAGTGCCCCCGGAGGCGCTGCCCCCGGTGCGGCCCGTCAAGGGCCAGATCATGCGGCTGCGCTCCCCCGCGCCGATCCTGCGGCGGTGCGTGCGCGGGGTCGTCCACGGCTCGCACGTCTACCTGGTGCCGCGCGGCGACGGCGAGACGGTCCTCGGCGCCACCCAGGAGGAGATGGGCTTCGACACCCGTGTCACCGCCGGGGGGCTGTGGGAGCTGCTGCGCGACGCGCGGGAGCTCGTCCCCGGGGTGACCGAGCTGGAGGTGTCGGAGGTGGCCGCGGGACTGCGCCCCGGCACCCCGGACAACCTGCCGCTGATCGGTCCCACGATCGTGCCCGGTCTCCACCTGGCCACCGGCCACCACCGGGGCGGGGTCCTGCTCGCGCCGCTCACCGCCGACCTCTGCGTGAGCGAGACGGGTGAGGTGGGCGGGGCGGGTGAGCCGGACCCGGGGCTCGCCGCGGTCTGCTCCCCCCTCCGCTTCCAGGAGCCGGCTTCCCGGGAGCGCACCCCCCGGAAGCGCGGCTCCCAGGAGCACACCCCACAGGAGCGCACCCTCCGGGAACACCCGCCGCGGGAACACCGCCTCCGGGAGCACACACCTCAGGAGTACCGATGAACGTGACCATCAACGGCGCCGCGCACGAGTTGCCCTCCGGGGCGACCGTCGCGCAGGCCGTGCGGCGGCTGACCGACGTGCGGAGCGGGGTGGCCGTCGCGGTGAACGACGAGGTCGTCTCGCGCGGCGCCTGGGAGTCCACGGCGCTCGCGGAGGCCGACCGCGTCGAGGTGCTCACCGCGGTCCAGGGAGGGTGACGGGCGATGACGAACACGGCTGACATGGCTGACACAGCTGACATGACGGATATGACGGGTATGGCCGACGAGCTGATCATCGGCGGCGAGAAGTTCTCCTCTCGCCTGATCATGGGCACCGGGGGCGCCCCCTCCCTGGAGATCCTCGACCAGGCGCTCGCCGCCTCGGGGACCGAGCTGACCACGGTCGCGATGCGGCGGCTCGACCCGGCCGCGCGGGGCTCGGTGCTCGATGTGCTGCGCCGGCGCGACATCAAGGTGCTGCCGAACACCGCGGGTTGCTTCACCGCCGGTGAGGCCGTGCTGACCGCCAGGCTGGCCAGGGAGGCGCTGGAGACGAACTGGGTCAAGCTGGAGGTCATCGCCGACGAGCGCACCCTGCTGCCCGACCCCATCGAGACCTTCGACGCGGCGGAGCGGCTGGTCGCCGACGGGTTCACGGTGCTGCCCTACATCGGCGACGACCCCGTGCTGGCGCGCAGGCTGGAGCAGGCGGGCTGCGCGGCGGTGATGCCGCTGGGCGCGCCGATCGGCTCGGGGCTGGGCATCCGCAACCCGCACAACATCGAGCTGATCGTGGAGTTCGCGAGCGTGCCGGTGATTCTGGACGCCGGGATCGGCACGGCCAGCGACGCGGCGCTCGCCATGGAGCTGGGCTGCGACGCGGTCCTGCTGGCCACGGCGGTCACCCGGGCACAGCGACCGGACCTGATGGCCCGGGCGATGCGCTCGGCCGTCTCCGCGGGCCGGGCGGCCCGTATGGCCGGGCGGATACCCCGGCGTCGCTACGCGGAAGCCTCCTCTCCCTCGATCGACAGCACGCCGGTGGTTCATCGATAGAAAACCACCACGTCTCGGCATCGGTTTGGGATTCGGGGATCCTGTCGGCGCCAAATCGCCCGTAAACTCGGCCACGTGGACACGACGCTTACGGACCCCCTGGTCGGGAAACTCCTCGACGGGCGTTACCGCGTTGAGTCCCGGATCGCCCGGGGCGGAATGGCGACCGTCTATCTGGCCCTGGACGTCCGGCTCGACCGCACGGTCGCCGTCAAGGTGATGCACCGCTCGCTCGCCGAGGACCCCGCCTTCGTGCGGCGCTTCATCGGCGAGGCCAAGTCGGTGGCCAGCCTGTCGCACCCCAACGTGGTGCACGTGTTCGACCAGGGCACGGACGGCGACAACGTCTACCTCTCCATGGAGTACGTGCCGGGGCGGACCCTGCGCGACGTGCTCCGCGCCCGGGGCAGGCTGCCCGCCCGCGAGGCGCTGGAAGTCATGATCCCCGTCCTCGCCGCGCTGGGCGCCGCCCACCAGTCCGGCCTGATCCACCGGGACGTCAAGCCGGAGAACGTGCTGCTCGCCGACGACGGCCGGGTCAAGGTCGTCGACTTCGGCCTGGCCCGCGCGATCGAGGCGAGCAACCAGACGCGCACGGGTGTCATGATCGGCACCATCGGCTACATGTCGCCCGAGCAGGTGACCTCCGGGGGCGCCGACGCCCGCAGCGACGTCTACGCGGCCGGCATCATGCTGTTCGAGCTCCTGACCGGCCGCCAGCCGTACGAGGGCGAGACCCCGATGTCGGTGGCCTACCGGCACGTGCACGACACGGTGCCCGTGCCCTCGGCGCTGCTGCCAGGCTCCTCCCCGCTGCTCGACACGCTGGTGGCCAGGGCGACGGCCCGCGACCCCGCCAACCGCCCGGCGGACGCCACCGCGCTGCTGGTCGCCGCCGTCGAGGCGCACCGGATGCTGCCCAGGGAGAGCGGCCCGGTGCCGTCGGTCCCCGTCGGCCCGCCGCACGGCCACGAGATGGTGGCGCCCGCGCCTCCTGCCCCGGCCAACCACACGCTGATCCAGCCCCGCGCCGACCTGCTCACCGGCCCGGCCGGCGACCGCCCCGAGGCCGCCCCCAGGGCGCGCAGGGGGTCGGGGGCCCGCTGGTTCCTGATCGGGCTGGCCGTGGTCATGGTGGTCGCGGTGGGGGTGACCGGCTGGCTGTTCTCGCAGAACACCTCCATCGTGGTGCCCGCCACCCTGGTGGGCAAGAACGTCACGGCCGCCACCGGCGAGGCCAAGCGGAGCGGCTTCACGGTCGAGACGGGCAAGGCCGAGCACGACGAGAAGGTTCCCAAGGGGATCGTGCTGCGCACCGAGCCCGCGGCGGGCACCGAGGTCGAGCCGAACAGCAAGCTGATCCTCATCGCCTCGGCCGGCCCCAAGCGGGTGGCGGTGCCCAACGTGGTGGGGATGACCGAACCGCAGGCCAGGAGCAAGCTGGCGGAGTCCTCCCTCCTCGTCGACGACGTCAGGAAGCAGGCCAGCGAGACCGTGCCGCGCGGCCAGGTGATGCGGACCATCCCCGCGGTGGGAAACCCGGTCAAGGAGAACAGCAAGCTCGACCTGGTCGTGAGCGCGGGCCTGGTCATGCCGGACATCAGGGGCATGCCCCGCGACCAGGCCGACGCGGTGCTGCGCGGGGCCGGGTTCGTTCCCGAGTTCGTCGAGCAGACCGACTCCGCCCAGCCGTGCACCGTCATCGCCCAAGACCCGCTGCCCAGGGCCGAGGTCGACAGGGGCGCCGTGGTCCGGCTGACCCTGTCGCAGTGCGGCGGCGACTGGCGCTGGCCCTGGGAGCGCGAGGGCGAGCCCCCGCCCGGCGACGACCAGAAGATCGTGGTGATCCCGAACATCGTGTTCAAGGACTACCGGGCGGCGAGAGACGAGCTGCGCGCCGCGGGGGTCACGGTGAAGCTGAGGCGCACCCTGGGCAAGGGCAGGGTGCTGGCCCAGGTTCCGGCGGGCGGCCAGGCGGTCCCGCCCGGCACCGAGGTCACCATCTGGTACTGACCCCGCACCGGCGCGGGTCAGCCCTCGGTGAGGAAGCCGTGCAGGCGGATCCGGGCCAGGCCGCCGTCGGGATGGATGTCGACCCTGGCGTACGTGGCCGCGGGCGCGTCCCGGATGCGGAAGCGGTGCCGGGTGTCGGGCAGCAGGCGGGTCCTGGGCAGCAGCGGGAACCAGGTGGTGCCGTCCGCGCTGCCCGTGACGGAGACCTCGGCGGGGGCGTTGAACACCAGGTTGGTGGTGTCGATCTCGGCGAGGCCGACGACGCCGGGGCCCGCCAGGCGGATCACCAGCCAGTCGTTGCCGTCGTCGCGGCGGCGGGCGGTCTCCCAGCCCTCGGCCTGGTGGCGGGCGAGGCCGGGTGAGATGGCGTTGTTGGGCGAGGAGTAGAACTCGTCGGAGCACGCGGTGACGAGCGCGCCGTTCTCCAGGGCGGCCAGGTCCAGGCCGAGTCCCTCGTACAGGGACAGGTCGGGTCTGACCTCGCCGTGCACCCGCAGGCGGGCGATGCCCCCGTCGGGGAACATGTTCAGCCGCACGTGCGTGTAGCGGCGCTCACCGGGCACCGCGAAGAGGTGCTCGGCGTCCCCCTTCAGGTCGCTCCTGGGAACGATCTCCGTCCAGCCGGCCGTCTCCAGCTCGGCGACCGTGGGGTAGCCCTCGACCTCGGCGGCCTCGACGGAGGCGTACGGCGGGTAGTTGCCCTTGAACCAGGCGGTGTCGATCACGACGCCCCTGATCACCCCGGGCATGCCGAGCCTGACCAGGGCCCAGTCGTGGCCGGGCTCGCGGCGCCTGCGGGTCTCCCAGCCGTCGTAGACCTGGCCCTTGGCCCCGAAGGTGTGCGGCATGAAGCCGGGGCGGCCCGGCCTGATGAGGCTCTCCTTCTCGGCGAAGGACTCGTCGTTGGCCGCGATGACCGAGCCGCCGAGGGTGCGCAGGGCGAGATCGGGCAGTGCGGTGAATCCGGTCGTGAACTCGGTCAAGGAGAGAACCTTTCTCGCGGGGAGCCGGCCCGGCCACCGGGGTCGTTCCACGGCCCTTCAGGTCCGACGGCCCTACAGGAGGGCGCCCCGGGGTTCCCTACCCACGGCCCGGCCGCGCAGCCACGTCGTGCGCACCTCCCCCACCAGCGTCCTGCCGTGGTAGGGCGTGACCGGGTTCCTGTGGTGCAGGGCGGAGACGTCCACGGTGTGGACGGCGTCGGGGTCGAACGCGACCAGGTCGGCGTCCGCGCCCACCGCGATCGCGCCCTTGCCGCGCAGCCCGGCCAGCTCGGCCGGGTTTCCCGCCATCCAGCGCACGACGTCGCCCAGGTCGTGCCCGCGCCGTACCGCCTCGGTCCAGACGGCGGTCAGGCCGAGCTGGAGGGAGGAGATCCCGCCCCAGGCGGCGGCGAAGTCGGGCACCTTCAGGTCGGGGGTGGACGGCGAGTGGTCGGAGACGACGCAGCCGAGCACCCCGTCGGCGAGCCCGCGCCAGAGCTCGTCGCGGTTGGCCGAGGAGCGGATCGGCGGGCAGCACTTGAACTGGGTGGCGCCCTCGGGCACCTCCTCGGCCATCAGCGTGAGGTAGTGCGGGCAGGTCTCCGCGGTGAGCCGCACCCCCTCCCGCCGGGCCTTCGCCAGCGGTTCCAGGCACAATGCGGACGACACGTGCAGGATGTGCGCCCGCACCCCGGTCTCCCCCGCCAGCGCGGCGACCCGTTCGACGGCGCGGCGCTCGGCCTCTCCCGGCCGGGAGTCGAGGAACTCCGGGTATCCCGGCCCCTCGGGGTCGGCGAGCAGCGCGGGGTCCTCGGCATGGACGACCAGCAGGCCGTCGAAGGAGGCGATCTCCACCATGGCGGCCCGCAGGCCGTCCGCGTCCAGCGGCGGGAACTCGTCCACGCCCGACGGGGACAGGAAGCACTTGAACCCGCGCACACCCGCCTCGTGCAGCGCCCGCAGGTCCCCGACGTTGCCGGGGACCGCCCCGCCCCAGAAGGCGACGTCCACCGCGCACTGCCCGTCCGCGGCCCTCCGCTTCACGGCCAGGGCGTCCGCGTTCACGGTCGGCGGCAGCGAGTTGAGCGGCATGTCCACGATCGTGGTCACCCCGCCCGCCGCGGCCGCCCGGGTGGCGGAGGCGAAACCCTCCCAGTGGGTGCGGCCGGGCTCGTTGACGTGCACGTGGGTGTCGACCAGGCCGGGCAGCAGCGCGACGTCGCCGAGGTCGACCCGCTCGACGGCGTCCGGCCCGGCGTCGTGGGCGTGCACCCCGACGATCCTCCCGTCCCGTACGGCGACCGCCGCCGGCCCCTCTCCCCCGGGCAGCACGACCCTGCGGGACCGGATGACCAGATCCGGTACGTCCTCAGCCCCTGCGCTCATCCGCTCTCCGTCCTCGCCGCCTGTCAAAGGTGCCTTTCCGCGACCCTGCGGGCGAGCCGCTCCAGCAACGGGCCCGCCTGGGACATGCACACGGCCGGGTCGGGCTCGATGTCGGTGAGCGCGTAGGCGGCCGTGATGCCCGCCGCGTTCAGCTCCTCGTCGCCGAGGCTGCGGCGCCCGCAGACCGCGACGACCGGGACCCCCGCCTTGGCCGCGGCGCTCGCCACCCCGGCGGGTGCCTTGCCGCGCAGCGTCTGCTCGTCGAGCGAGCCCTCACCGGTGACGACGAGGCGCGCGCCCTCGAGCCGGTCGCGGAAGCCGAGCAGTTCCAGGAGATAGTCGATGCCCGGGCGGAAGTCGGCGGCCAGGAAGGCCAGCGCGGCGAAGCCCACTCCTCCCGCGGCGCCCGCGCCCGGCTGCCCGGCCACGCCCATCGAGCGGACGACGCCGTCGTGCTCGATGGCCCCGACCAGGCCGTGGGTGTGCGCGGCGACGGCGGCGAGCCGGGCGAGAGCCCGGTCGAGCAGCCGCACGTCGTCGGGGCTCGCGCCCTTCTGCGGCCCGTACACGGCGGCGGCGCCGTGCGGGCCGAGCAGCGGGTTGTCCACGTCGCCCGCGACCACGAACTCGACCCCGTCAACGGCGATGAGTCCGGAGGTGTCGATTCTCGCCAGGTCGCGGAGGGCCGCTCCCCCGAAGGGGAGTTCCCGCCCCTCGGCGTCCAGGAAGCGGACGCCGAGCGCCCGCATCATGCCCGTGCCGCCGTCGGTGCAGGCACTGCCGCCGAGGCCGAGCACGACCCGCCGGGCCCCGCGCCGTACGGCGTGGGCGATCAGCTCGCCGGTGCCGTGGCTGGTCGCGGTGAGCGGGGCCAGCTCGACGCCCTCGTGCGCGGGGGATCCCGCCGGGGCGGCGGGCCCGGAGGCGACCGGCAGCCGCCGCAGGCCGGACGCCTCGGCCAGCTCGACGACCGCCGTCGGCACGTCCCCTCCCGAAGAGGCGTCCCCCGGTGAGGAGGCGTCGCGCCAGGCGTAGGAGGCGAGGACCGGTACGCCGACGGGACCGGTGACCTCGGTCTCGACGCGGGTGAAACCGCAGGCCACGACGGCGTCCACGGTGCCGTCACCGCCGTCGGCCACCGGCAGCGCGACCGTGGCGACGCCGGGCCCGAGACCCGCCGCGACCCGCGCGGCGACCTCGGCACCGGTCAGCGAACCCTTGAACTTGTCCGGGGCGATCACGACGTGTCCCGACGACTCAGACAACCCTGCTCCCTGGTGACGGATGGGGGGCACGCGTCCCCGGCCGGTACGAGCGGACGGGAGGCGGATGCCGGACCCCGGTGAGACGGAGCACCATCTTGACATCCGCCCCCGGACACCCCGGACGCCCGGCCCCTCCCCCCGGACGCCCCGGACGCTCCGGACGCCCGGTCCTGCCCGGCGACGCCTCCGGGCCACCCGCGGGGAAGGTCACGGGATCCCGAAGCCCTGCTCCGCCGCCAGGCGCATGAGGCGGCGGTGCGCCTCGCCTCCCGCGCGGCCGAGCTCGTCCTGGGCGACGGTACGCAGCTCGTCGTCCTCGACGACGGTCCGTCCGCCGACCAGCAGCCGGGCCAGCGGGGGCTGCCGGGTGCCGAAGACCAGGGCGCAGACCGGGTCGGCGACCGCGGAGGCGAAGGCCCCGGTGCGCCAGAGGGCGATGTCCGCGAGCTTCCCGGGCTCCAGGGAGCCGAGCTCCTCCTGCCGGCCCAGGTTCCTCGCCCCGCCGAGGGTGGCGATCTCCAGGGCCTGGCGGGCGGTGAGCGCGGTGGGCCCGTACCTGGCCCGCTGGAACAGCAGGGCCTGCCGCATCTCGCCGGAGAGGGAGGTCAGCTCGGCGGAGGCGCTGCCGTCCACCCCCAGGCCGACGTTCGCGCCCCGGTGGAGCATCTCGGAGACGCGGGCGATCCCGGCGCCGAGACGGCCGTTGGAACTGGGGCAGTGCGCCGAACCGGTACCGGTCTGGGCGAAGACGTCGATGTCGCCGTCACTCAGGTGGACGGCGTGGGCGAACCACACGTCCGGGCCGAGCCAGCCGAGTTTCTCCATGTAGTCGACCGGGCGCTGCCCGACCTGCCGCAGGCAGTGCTCCTCCTCGTCGAGGGTCTCGGCGAGGTGGGTGTGCAGGCGCACGCCCTTGGACCTGGCCAGCGCGGCGGCCTCGGTCATCAGGTCGGCGCTGACGGAGAACGGCGAGCAGGGGGCGACCGCGACGCGGAGCATGGAGGAGAAGGACGGGTCGTGGTAGGTGTCGACGGCCTCGGCCGTGGCGTCGAGGATCTCGTCGAGCCGCTCGACCACGACGTCCGGCGGCAGGCCGCCCTGCGACCTCCCCCGGTCCATCGAGCCCCGGGCGGGGTGGAAGCGCAGGCCGACCTCCCTCGCCGCCTCGATCTCCGCGGCGAACAGGTCCCCGCGCCCGGAGGGGAAGATGTAGTGGTGGTCGCTGGAGGTGGTGCAGCCGGACAGCGCCAGATGGCCCAGCCCCGCGCCCGCCGCGCCCCTGACGACCTCGGCGTCCATCGCGGCCCACACCTGGTAGAGCGCCGTCAGCCACTCGAACAGGGTGGCGTCCTGGGCGAGCCCCTGGGAGGCCCACTGGTAGAGGTGGTGGTGGGTGTTGACCAGGCCGGGGGTGGCCAGGCAGCCGGTGCCGTCGATCCTGGCCGCTCCCGGGACGTCCGGCGCCGGGCCGGCGCCCACGGCCGCGATCCTGTCGCCCTCGACGTGGATGTGCCCCGAGGGGATCTCCGGGCCCGCGACCGGGGCGATGTGGACGTTCTCGATCAGGATGGAGCTCACCGGGTCGCCTTCCCGTGGACGTTCTCGATCAGGATGGGACTCACGAGGCCTCCGCCTTCCGCGCCGCGGCGAGGCGTACGGCGTCGAGGATCTTCTCGTAGCCGGTGCACCGGCACAGGTTGCCCGCCAGGGCCTCGCGGATCTCCGCGTCGGACGGCTGCCCGACCCGTTCGATCAGGTCGTGGGCCTGGACGAGGAGGCCGGGGGTGCAGAAGCCGCACTGGACGGCGCCGCACTCGACGAAGGCCTCCTGGATCGGGTCGAGCCGGTCGCCGTCGGCGAGCCCCTCGACGGTGCGGACCTGACGCCCCTCGGCCTGCCCGGCCGCGACCAGGCACGCGCAGACGGGGATCCCGTCGAGGTAGACCGTGCAGGAGCCGCACTCGCCCTGCTCGCACGCGTTCTTGGAACCCGGCAGGCCGACCCGCTCGCGCAGGACGTACAGGAGGCTCTCGCCCTCCCAGACGTCGTCGGCGGTCTCCGTGCGGCCGTTGACGGTGAAGGTGACGCGCATCAGCCGGCCCTCCTCTCGAAGTGTCCGGAGCGGAACTCGTTCCACGCCCAGGTGAGGGTGCGCCGCGCCATCACCGCGATGGCGTGGCGCCGGTAGTCGGCGGTGCCGCGCACGTCGTCGATCGGCGAGGCGGCCTCGGCGGCCAGCTCCCCGAAACGGCCGAGCACCGCGGGGTCGAGCCGCGCCTCCCAGTCGAGTTCGGCGGCGAGGAACTCCTCGGCGGCGACGGCGCGGCGGGGGGTCGGGGCGGCCGAGCCGATGCCGGTGCCGACCCGGCGCTCGCCGGGGCGCAGCGCGATCGCGAACGAGCAGACCGCGATCACCATGGCGTTGCGGGTGCCGACCTTGGAGAAGTACTGGGGGCCGCTCGCGGGGCTCATCCAGAACGCCCGGATCAGCTCGTCGGCCTCCAGCGCGCTGCGCTTGACCCCGAGGTAGAAGCCGTCGGCCGGGATCATCCGCACGCCCCTGGCCGCGGACTCGACCTCGACGACCGCGTCCCCGGCCAGCAGCGGCGGGTGGCCGTCCCCGGCGGGCGAGGCCGCGCCGAGGTTGCCTCCCACGGTGCCCCGGTTGCGGATCTGCGGCGAGCCGACCGTGCGGGAGGCCTGGGCCAGGCCGGGCAGCCGGTCGCCCAGCTCGGCGATCAGCCGGGCGTACGTCACGCCCGCGCCGACCCTGAGCCTGCCGTCCGGCTCCTCGCTCCACTCCGCGAGCTCGGCGACCCGGTTCAGGTCGAGCAGCGCGCCGGGCCGCCGCACGTCGAAGTTGAGCTCGACCATCATGTCGGTACCGCCCTGGATGGGCACCGCGTCGGGCCGGTCGGCCCTGGCGGCGAGTGCCTCCGCCCACGTGGCGGGTCGCAGGAAGTCCATCGTCGTCATTCCCAGCTGAAGCGGGCGTCGGGGGCGTCGTCGCGGAGCACACTGCCCTCGATCAGCCCGTAGGGACGGTCGGCCGCGTAGAACACCTCGTTGGGGTTGTCCAGCCCGAACGGGGTGAGGTCGACCAGGAAGTGGTGCTTGTTCGGCATCGCCAGGCGCACCTCGCAGACCTCCTCGCGGGCGTTCAGGACCCGCTCGCCCATCGCGTAGAGCGTCTGCTGCAGCGACAGGCTGTAGGTCTCGGCGAACGCCCCGAGCAGGTGGCGGCGCACCTCGTCGTACGACTCCCCGTACGCCGCCGGCGAGGGTGCCGGGCCGGGCAGGTGCCGCCAGCGGGCCGAGACGGCGGTGGCCAGGACGCGGTCCTTGGTGGGCGGGAGGGTGGTGTACTCGTCCTCGATGAAGCCGGAGAACTCCGAGTCGGTCGAGTTGAGCACCACCAGGTCCCTCAGCCCGGAGACCACGGTGGTGGTGCCGTCCCGGTCGTGGTGGACGGCGCAGGTGCGCGTCTCCCGGCCGGAGCGGACGAAGGAGTGCCGCCCGCGCTCCCCGGCGGCGTCCTCGGACACCGGGATGCGGTCCCAGAAGTGTTCCTCGATCTCCACGCGGGCGTGGTGGACGGTGGGCTGCGACTCCACGTAGTGGCGGGCCAGCAGGACCGCGAAGTCCTCGATCTCCGCCACGCCGTACTTCCTGGCGAAGGCGTACACGGTGTTCTTCTGCGTGTCGGTCGGCAGGACCGCGGCGTTGTCGCCGGTGAGGTGGACCGCCTCCATGTCCCCGGACAGCGCCGAGCCGACGGTGACGTCCTTGACGTGGTGGACGCCGCCGTCCCTGACGACGCGGACCAGGCGGGTCTCCGCCTTGCCGTAGCGGTTGGGGCCGAGAACGACGGGCATGCTAGCTCCCTCGATACGTCGAGTAGGCGAACGGGCTGAGCAGCAGGGGCACGTGGTGGTGCTCCCGCGGGTCCGCCACCGTGAAGTCGATCGAGACCCGGGGGTAGAAGGCCTCCACCGCGCGGGCGGCGAAGTAGCCGCCGGTCTCGAAGACCAGGCGGTGGTCGCCTTCCCCGCAGGTCCATCCCGCGATCCGCCCGTCGGCGTCGGTGACGCCCTCGGCGAGCACCTCGCCGGCCCTTTCCAGGCGTACGGCGACCCCCGCCGCGGGCCTGCCCAGGGCGGCGTCCAGCACGTGGGTGGACAGGCTCATGCGGGACCCTTCCCTGGCGCGCGGTCTTCGAGGGGTACGGAGGCCGTGACGGCTCCCGGAGGCGCGGGGCTCATGTGGCGGCTCCCAGGAGCTTCGCCAGCCGCAGCCGGGTGATCTTCGCGAGTTCGGCCCTGACGACCTCCCGCTCGGTGTCCTCGTCGTTGCCGAGCCGCTCCGTGAGACGGGCCAGCATCTCCCCGGCCGACAGGCCGGTGGCGCAGATCAGGTAGACGTGGCCGAACCGCCGCTCGTAGGCGCGGTTTCCCTCCGCCAGCCGGTCGAGGACCTCCCGCCCGGCCGTGTCGACCCCCGCCTGCTCCCCCCGCGACCAGGACGCCTCCGTTTCCGAGCGCCTTTCCACGCGTTCTCCCGATTGGCCGGGCGGCTCGGAACCGGCCGCCGGACCACCCTCCCGGGGCGGCTCGCCGATCCGGGGGTGGGCGGCCAGCGCCTCGCGGACGCCGGACCAGTCCAGCCCCCGCACGGCGGCCTCCGCCGCCTCGGCCAGCCGGTCGAGGTCGCGGTAGGGGCGCAGCGCGGCCACCTCCCGGGCGAAGGCCCGGCAGGCGCAGCAGGCCAGCAGCCCGGCCTCGGCCTCCTCGGCGCCCAGCGCGTTGAACGCGGCCAGCCCCGGGACCGGCGGCGCGGAGTTCGGCGCGGAGTCCACGTTACGCATGTGAGCAGTACACACACCGCCGGTGTGCGCGGTCCAGCGCCAAGAACCGCAAAGTGAGCCATGATTTGCCCCAGATTTTCGTAACATGCTCCAAACTCGCTGAAGGACGGGTGCCGGCAGGCGACAGCGGGTGAGGCCGGGCGATAAGGAACACCGATCGCCGGGACAGGCCGACCGCCCGGGTGGCGCCTAAAATGGGTTCACTATGACTTCACTCTCCCCTATCGGCGGGCACGTCTCCGTCACCGGCGGTCTCGCCAAGGGCGGGCTGCGGTACGCCGCGGACATCGGCGCCGAGATGATCCAGGTGTTCGTCAGCAACCCCCGGGGCTGGGCGCTCGCCGCGGGCGACCCCGCCCAGGACGCCAAGCTGCGCGAGTCGGGCATGCTGTCCTTCGTGCACGCCTCCTACCTCGTCAACGTGGGGTCTCCCAGCCCCGAGACGCTGGAGAAGTCGGTGGCCACCGTGCGGCACAACCTGCTGCGCGGCCACGCGATCGGCGCGAAGGGAGTGGTCATCCACACGGGGTCGGCGGTGAGCCAGACCCGTGACGCCGCCCTGCGCCAGCTGCACGAGCACCTCCTGCCGCTCCTGGAGGAGATCCCCGACGACGGGCCCGACCTGCTGCTGGAGTCGATGGCCGGGCAGGGCGGGGTGCTCTGCGCGACCGTCCAGGACCTGGAGCCCTACCTGGAGGCCCTCGACTGGCACCCGAAGGCGGGCATCTGCTTCGACACCTGCCACGTCTTCTCCGCCGGGCACGACCTGTCGACCTCCGAGGGCGTCAAGGAGACCCTGGACGCCCTGCACGCGATCGCCCCGGGGCGGCTCAAGCTGGTCCACGCCAACGACTCCAAGGACCCGTGCGCCTCCAGAAGGGACCGGCACGAGAACATCGGCGCCGGCCGCATCGGCGCCGCCCCCTTCGCCGAGATGATGCGCCACCCCGCGGTGGCGGGGGTGCCGTTCTGCATCGAGACGCCGGGCGGTGCCGAGAAGCACCGCGAGGACATCGACGTGCTCAAGAAGCTGCGCGACACCTGATCCGGCGACCGGCCGCCCGCCGGTGACCACCGGCGGGAAGGGCCCGCCTCCCCGGAGTCCGCGAGGTCGGACGGGACGCCCGTCCTCGTGATCCGACCGCCCCCGTGTGGCCGGATCACGGTCCGGCCCGCTGGCTGGCGCGGGCGTCCCGTCATATCGGAGATCGGCGGCCCCTCCCCTTCCGGCCAAGGACCCGGCGGCCGAGTGACCGGATGTCGCCGGCTCTCGACGGTCACCCGATGTCCGCGCGTCAGGTCTTGTGCGAGCCTTCCGGCTCTGTCCCCCCTGACGTGGCGGGTCTCGCTCTCCGATGAGGGAACACTAGAGGCGCGTCCAGACGAGTGAGCGGCGCTTTCCCCCCAGCGCGATTAACGGTTCGTAGTTGTCGATGTACGGAGAGTACCGGAACGACGAACGGCCGCCGGCGGACGACGAACGGTCGATCGGGGGCTTCTGCGGCCCGTGGGACCACCGGTACGGGGAACCGGGGGTGGGGCGCGCGGAACGCGTGCCGGCGAGCGGGGTCGGGGACCGGGAGCCCGGCGACGGCAGGCAGGCGTCCCGGGCGAGGGTGCCCGCGGCGAGCGCGGGACGCCGTCCGGGCCACGGCCGGGGCGGCGATCGGAGACACGGCCGGCGGTCCGGCCGCCCGGGAGTGGGCGTGCCGGGGTCCACCCGGGCGTGAATCGCCACACGGGGGCGTGGGAGCGCGAGGCAGGCCCTGGGCGAAGACGTGGTCGCACGGCGGCCGTACGGCGACCGTACGGCCCGGAGGGGGGCGAGGACGAAACGGGAAGGGACGCGGCTAGCGCAGGGCGGCGGAGGGCAGGGACCTGCCCCGGGCCACCCCGGGGACGGCCGGGCGGTCGCGGAACTGGCGGATGAGCCGCTCACGGACCTGGCGGGTGTGGCGGCGGCTGACCGGGAGCGTCTCGGTGCCCACCCTGAGCATCACCCGGCCACCGTCGAAGCGCAGCTCGCTCACGTGCCGCACCGAGACGAGCGTGCTGCGGTGCACCCTGATGAACCCCGACCCGGCCCAGCGCCGCTCCAGGGCGGCCAGCGGCATGCGGACCAGATAGCTGCCCTCGTCGGTGTGCAGCCTGACGTAGTCGCCCTGCGCCTCGGCGAACCAGACGGCCTGCTGCGGCACGAACCTCGTCCGCCCGGCGAGCTCGACCGGGATGACGTCCTCGGCCACGGGGTCGGCCGCCGCGGGGGTCGCGGGGATCAGCGCCTCCAGGCGCCGCACCGCCTCGGCCAGCCGGTCGGCCCTGATCGGCTTGAGCAGGTAGTCGACCGCCTCCAGCTCGAAGGCCTGCACCGCGCACTCCTCGTGGGCGGTGACGAAGACCAGCCGGGGCGGGTTGGGGAAGCCCGCGATGAGCCTGGCCAGGTCGAGGCCGTCGAGGCCGGGCATCCGGATGTCGAGGAAGACCCCGTCCAGCCGCTCGCCCGTACCGATCATCTGGACCATGTCCTGGAGCGCGGTGACGCCGCCCACGGCGGTGGAGACGTGCTCGATCCGGGGGTCCTGGCGGAGGAGATAGGCGATCTCCTCAAGAGCGGGGACCTCGTCGTCAACGGCCAGGACTCGCAACATGACCCTACGCTGCCCCCTGAACCACATCCGCCGCAAGCCGCATGGCGACTTCAGGTAATAGTTTGACTACATGTAGCTATTGGCGGGGAAGCTTGGGAACGCGGAGCCTCACCGTGGTACCCGCGTTCGGGGCGCTCTCCACGACCAGGCCGTAGTCCTCGCCGTAGATCTGGCGGAACCGCACGTCCACGCCGGCCAGCCCGCTCCCGCCCTCCTCGTCCTCGTGCGGGCCCTCGTGCGGGGAGCCGCCGCCGAGGAGCGGCCGGGTCCGCTCGGGAGGCATGCCCGGGCCGTCGTCCTCCACGCTGATGTGCGCCTCGGGACCGGCGTCGCTGACCACCACCCGGACCTCGCCGCGACGTCCCGCCGCGGCCACCCCGCGCTTGACGGCGTTCTCCACCAGGGGTTGCAGGCAGAGGAACGGGACGGAGAGCGACAGCACCTCCGGCGCGATCCGGAGGGTGACGTGGAGCCGGTCGCCGAACCTGGCACGTTCCAGAAGCAGGTAGCGGTCCACGCAGTGCACCTCCTCGGCAAGGGTGGCGAAGTCGCGGGCCCGGCGCAGCGCGTACCGGTTGAAGTCGGCGAACTCCACCAGCAGCTCCCGCGCCCGGTCGGGGTCGGTACGGACGAAGGAGGCGATGGTGGTCAGCGCGTTGTAGACGAAGTGCGGGGACATCTGGGCGCGCAGCACCCGCATCTCGGCCGCCATCGTCCGCCGCCGCGAGGAGTCGACCTCGGCCAGCTCCAGCTGTCCCGAGACCCACCGGCCGACCTCGGTGACGGTCCGCACCAGCGCCGCGCTCACCACGGTGTCGTACGCGGCGAGCGCCCCGACCACCCGCCCGTCGACGGTGAGCGGCACGACGACCCCGCCCCGGATGGCGCAGCCCGGCGTGTCGCAGGCCAGCTCGTCCTCGGCCACCGTGCGCGGGCGGGCGAAGGTGAGGACCGTACGGGCGTGCTCGGGCGCGTGGACGCGATGGCAGCCCGCCTCGCCGTCCCAGGCGAGCAGGCCGCCGGAGTCGGTGACCGCGATGGCGCTGGTGCCCAGCAGGGCACGCAGGTGGCGGACCGCCTTGCGGGCGGAGTCGCGGGTGAGCCCGGCCCGCAGCGAGGGCGCCGCCATCGCCGCGATGTGCAGGGTGAGGAAGGTGGCCTCGTCCGTCGGGCCGCCCGGACGGTCCGGGTGCTGCCGGCGCGGGCGGGGCAGGAGGAATCCGAGGAGGGTGCTGAAGGCGCACAGCAGCACCCAGCCGGTGGTCGACATGCGGAGAACCGTAGTCAACCCGTCCCTCTGATCAGGGGCGAACGCCGATCACTGGAGTATCCGCAAAAGGATTAACCGGATACTTCGGGGCGTCCAAAACCGACCACCCCGGAGACGATCACACGCCGCCGCGCCGGCGCGCCGAAATTCATGTACGCGCGTCTTCCGCCAAGGGAGGGAAAGATCTCCACTCCCCGAGGTCCATGCTCACGCCCGCGACCAGATGACCCTACGGACAAATCTGGAGATCTTCGACATCGTCCAGGACCTGGACCGCTCAGGCCGGGACTTCGCCCAGCGCCGGATCGACAAGATGCTCGAAGAGGTCAGGCGAGGCGAGCACGAAGTCGTCCCCTGGAGAGTGACCGGCAGCATCTTCCGCGAGATCCCGGTCATCCTGCAGGAACGCGTCGCCGAGGCCGGGGAAGAACGGATCACGCCTCGTCCACGCGTTCCCCGACGAGCCTTCCATGGAACTCCTCGTGACCTTCCCCCTCCTTCGACCAGGAAGGTCCGGTCACCACCGACATCTTGGCGTCCGCCGGCGACATGGAGAACACTTTGGAGACTATGTAGATGGATTCCACCATCGAGCGCCCAGACGTCTTGAGTGCCACGATCAGGTCATCCACTCCCCTTTCTCTGGCGTTTCCCTCGAGCAGCTCCGCAGACAGCAGATCCAATTCTTTTTTGTCCACGAATCTTCCCCTCGGGCGCCACCACGGCGCGGGCCGGTTTTCTCGCCCCTCCTACGACGGCGGACCTTCGCCCGCCTCCTCCTGGTAGGAGTAGCGCTGCTCGCGCCAGGGGTCGGCGATGTTGTGGTAACCGCGCTCCTCCCAGAAACCGCGCTTGTCCTCCAGCAGGTACTCCACGGCGCGGACCCACTTGACGCTCTTCCACGCATACAGGTGCGGGACGACCATCCGCACCGGGAACCCGCGCTCCGGGGAGATGGGCTTCTCGTCGAACTCCAGCGCGAACATCGTCTGGGAGCGGGCGAAGTCGCCTATCCGGAGGTTGGCGCTGTAGCCGTACTCACCCCAGATCATCACGTGCTTCACGTCGGGCGCGGGCGGGGCGATCTTCATCAGCGTCTCCGTGGACACCCCGCTCCACTCGTTGCCCATGATCGAGAACTTGGTGACGCAGTGGAAGTCGGCCACGATCGTGGTGCGCGGCAGCTCGGAGAACTGGGGCCAGGTGAAGCGGTGCTGCTCGCCCGAGGCGGTCGCCCCCATGACGTGCAACTGCCAGGTCGCCGGGCGGAAGGTGGGCACCCGGCCGTAGTGGATCACCGGCCTGCCCCGCGGGACGTACTGGCCGGGGGGCAGTCGAGGCTCCTCCGGCGATTCGGACTGCTCCACCGTCACTCCCCTCGCCGTTTCCCCGCTGGCACGGGGTAATCCTGCCATCGTCGGTTTCCCACCTCCTCGGTGGCCACCGCATTGCACCCTTCCCCCTCCGGACCCCGGGTCACGGGAGAGCGCGTTCTCGTCGTGCGCTATCATTTGCCGCTATGCGCACCACGTTCTGGTTTTGGTATGGCGACGGACCCTCAGGTCGGACCGTTCGCCTCCAGATGCTGCGCTGACAGCCTGGCGAACAGAAGGCCCCGGGTCCGGTTTTCGGACCCGGGGCCTTCTGCTTTTCCCGGCCTTCGCCGAGAACGTCACAACCACGAAAACCATCGGGGCCCGCCGGGATCGGCCGGCACCGGCGGCGCGATCGAGAGGGAGAGAAATGGTCATCGTCATGGGCCCGGACGCCACGCGAGAGGACGTCGAGGCGATCGTGAAGATCATCAGCACGGCGGGCGGCGAGGCGTTCGTCAGCCGGGGCGTGAGCCGCACGATCATCGGCCTGGTCGGCGACATCGCCCAGTTCGCCACCCTGGACCTGCGCGGGATGCCGGGGGTGGCCGACGTGATGCGGGTGAGCGCGCCGTACAAGCTGGTGAGCCGCGACAACCACCCCGAGCGGTCCACCGTGCGCGTCGGCGGCGTGCCGATCGGCCCGGACACGGTCACCCTGATCGCCGGGCCGTGCGCGGTGGAGACCCCTCAGCAGACCCTGGAGGCCGCCCTGATGGCGAAGGCGGCCGGGGCCACCCTGCTGCGCGGCGGCGCCTACAAGCCCCGCACCTCCCCGTACGCCTTCCAGGGGCTCGGCGAGGCGGGCCTGCGCATCCTCGCCGACGTGCGCGAGCAGACCGGGCTTCCCGTCGTCACCGAGGTCGTCGACGCCGACGACGTGGAGCTGGTGGCCTCCTACGCCGACATGCTCCAGGTCGGCACCCGCAACGCGCAGAACTTCGCGCTGCTGCAGGCCGTCGGCGCCGCCGGCAAGCCGGTGATGCTCAAACGCGGGATGAGCGCCACCATCGAGGAGTGGCTGATGGCCGCCGAGTACGTCGCCCAGCGCGGCAACCTCGACATCGTGCTGTGCGAGCGCGGCATCCGCACCTTCGAGACCGCCACCCGCAACACCCTGGACGTCTCGGCGGTGCCGCTCGCCCAGCGGCTGTCGCACCTGCCGGTGATCGTCGACCCGTCCCACTCCGGCGGCCACCGCGACCTGGTCCTGCCGCTCACCCGCGCGGCCATCGCGGCCGGCGCCGACGGCGTGATCATCGATGTCCACCCGCACCCCGAGCAGGCCCTCTGCGACGGCCCGCAGGCACTGGTCGACGGCGACCTGGACGAGCTCGCCCGGGTGATGGAGCGGTTCCCGCCGCTGCTGGGCAAGGTCGCCGCCGGTGACCTCCTGGCCCCCGCCTGACCTCTCGGCCCTCCCCCGGGCGTGCCCGGGGGTTCAGGCGTCGAGCCTGTACTCCTGCAGGGACCCGGCCAGCTGGACGGCGAGCTCCTCGGCGTCGAGGCGGCGCTCGATCTTCTTCAGGTCGACGAGCTTCGCGGCGGTCTCGGCCCTGCGGGGGGCCAGGAGCGTGCAGCAGTCCTCGTCCGGCAGCTCGGAGATCGCCAGGGTGCCGATGCGGCGGGCCTCGGCCATGATCTCGGTCTTGTCGAGGCCGATGAGGGGACGCAGGATCGGCATGTCGACGGCGTCGTCCTGGGCGGTGATGTTCTGCAGGGTCTGCGAGGAGACCTGCCCCAGGGAGTCGCCGGTGACGAGGGCCCCGGCGCGCAGGCGGCGGGCGACCTCCTCGCCGGTCTTCAGCATCAGGCGCCGCTGGGTGATGATCGCCAGGCGGTCCTGCCCGGAGGCCTTGATCGACTGCTGGGCCTTGCCGAAGGGGACGACCCACAGCCGGGACCCGCCCTGGAACTTGTCGAGCGCCCTGACCAGCGCGTACGCCTTGTAGATGGACTCCGAGGTGGTGAAGGGGATGCCGGAGAAGTGCAGGAAGTCGACCCGCAGGCCGCGGCGCATCATCCGGTAGGCGGCCACCGGGGAGTCGATGCCGCCGGACATCAGCACCAGGCCCCTGCCGCTGGTGCCGACCGGCAGCCCGCCCTGGCCCGGCTGCCCGCCGGTGAAGACGAACGCCTCGTCGCGGTCGACCTCGATGGAGACCACCAGCTCGGGGCGCTTCAGGTCGACCGGCAGGCCGTAGATGTCGTTGAGCTCGCCGCCGACCGAGCGGTCCAGCTGCATCGAGGTGAGCGGGAAGCGCTTGTCACGGCGGCGGGAGCGGACCGCGAAGGAGACGCCGCGCCTGACGTCGTCGCGGTCGGCCAGCAACTCGATGGCGGCCTTGGTGATCGCCGAGGGGTCCTTCTCCACCCGCCAGGCGCGGTGCACCCAGACCAGGCCGGGGACGTACGAGACACGCTCGGCGACCGCGTCGGCGATCTCCGCACCACTGCCGTCCGGCAGGAAGAGCGCGATGACACCGTGGCGCTGCCGTACGTCGACCTTGACGCCGACGTCCTTCAGGGCGGCCTTGATGTTGGCCTGCAACCTGCGCTCGAAGAGCTCGCGGTTGTTGCCCTTGAGGACGACCTCGCCCAGTTTGAGCAGAACGCAGGGCTCGCCCAAGGCGGACATGGTCATGGTGCGACCTCCGGTGGAACTTCGAGGGGAACGGGGAGTCGGGGGACGTCAGGGAGACCCGGAGGACCCGGGGGTCCGGGTACCACGGTCAAGTCTCTCGCGTCCTCACGCAAAGACAACGTCTCGACCTTGTCACTTTAGTCGCGCTTACGACTCGTCGAGGCCCTGCTCGATCGCGTAGCGGACCAGCTCCACCCGATTGTGGAGCTGGAGCTTGTTCAACGTGTTCTGGACGTGGTTCTGCACCGTCCGGTGGGAGAGCACGAGACGCTCGGCGATCTGCTTGTACGACAGGCCCTTGGCGACCAGGCGGAGCACCTCGGTCTCCCGCTCGGTCAGGCGGGGGGTCGTCTCGGGCGCGGGCCTGGCGGCCAGCCTGCGGTACTCCCCCAGGACGAGTCCCGCCAGGCCGGGGGTGAACACCGCGTCGCCCTCGGCGGTGCGCCTGACCGCGTCGAGGAACTCCTCCTTGCTCGCGGATTTCAGAAGATATCCGGACGCGCCCGCCTTGACGGCCTCCAGCACGTCCTCCTGCTCGCCGCTGGCCGACAGCATCAGCACCCGGGGCGGCGGCTCCGACGCGGCCAGCCTCCTGGCCACCTCGACCCCCGGCAGGTCGGGCAGCTGCAGGTCGAGCACGACCAGCTCGGGCCGGACCGCCGCGGCCACCCGGACCGCCTGCCGCCCCTCTCCGACCGTCGCCACGACCTCGTACCCGGCCTCGGCCAGATCCCTGGCCACCCCGTCCCTCCACATCGGGTGGTCGTCCACCACCATCACGCGCATTGGCCCACCTTAGAGCTGTCATGTCCCGACCGGCCGGTCTTCTTCACCCGGCCGGCACCGACATCTCGATCTCGGTGCCCCGGCCCGGGTCCGAGATCACGGTGACCGTGCCGCCGAGGTCGGCGATGCGGCCCCGGATGGACTGCGCCACGCCCAGCCGCCCGTCGGCGGCGGCCTCCTCCAGGCGTCCGGGCGCGATGCCCGGCCCCTCGTCCCTGACGGTCACGGTGACCAGCCCGCCGTCGCCCTCGGCGAAGACCCAGGCGGGCGCCCGCGCCCCGCAGTGGCGGGCGACGTTGTCCAGGGCGGCCCCGACCGCGGCGGCCATCTCGGCCGCGGTGGCCGCGGGCAGGGTCAGCGGGGTCGCCGGGGCCGAGACGGTCACCGTGGCCGAGCCGTACCTGTGCAGCAGGACGCACAGGTCGGCGGTGCCGAGGGTGGACGCCTCGGGCCTGAGCCTGACCAGCTCGCGCAGCGCGGCCTCCTGCTCGCCCGCGAGCCTGCCCAGCTCCGCCGCCTCGCCGCCGATCTCCTGCCCGCGCCGCTGCACCAGCGCGAGCACCTGGAGCACCGAGTCGTGGATTCCCCGGGCGAGCCGCTCCCGCTCCCGCCCGGCCGCCTCCAACTCGATCGCCTGCTGCATGCGCTCCTCGGCCTTCTTGGCCAGCCGGGCCACGTGCCCGACGACCACCCCGGCGAGGAAGAGCAGGACGGTTCCGTTGATCGGCAGCATCTCGAAGCCGCCCCCGGGGACGCCGTGCAGCCACAGATCGGCCAGCGAGACGATCAGCGCGGCCACCGCCCCCAGCCGCCGCCCGCCGTACACTCCCCAGGCGAGCACCGCCCCGCCCATCCAGGTGCCGGTGATCGGCAGGCTACCCTGCTGGTAGGCGCCCTGCACGGCCGGAGTGGCGAGCAGGCAGCCCACCGTCACGAGCATGTCGGCGGCGAGCAGGGGCCGGCCGCGCAGCTCCCTGACGGAGTAGGCGAAGATCGTCGCCACGGTCCACAGTGCCATGACGCCGATCACCAGCCAGCCGGTCACCGGGTGGGCATATCCTCCGGCGCGGACGAGCAGGACCGCCGCGTACCCGAGGGATGCGACGCGGAAAACCGCGACCGCTCGCCAGAACGGATCCTCGATTCCCGTCATCGGCCGCCCGCGCCTTTCTCCGGAGAGGCCGCGAGCTGCAATAATCCCCTGATTTCTCTCTCACCAGAAACTGGAACATGTCCCACGTAGATCACTTCTCCTATGGCCTGCTCACCCCCGCGCTGGCCTACGTCATGTCGAGTGTCGGATGCATGCTCGGTCTTCTGCTCACCGCCAAGGCCCGCGCGGCGACGGGCGGGGCCCGGGTCCGCTGGCTGGCGGGCGGGGCGCTGTCCATCGGCGGCACCGGCATCTGGGTCATGCACTTCGTCGCCATGATGGGCTTCGCCGTCGGCGGTGGCCAGATCCGTTACGACGTGCCGTTGACGATCGGCTCGGCGGCCCTGGCGGTCGTCATCGTGGGCGTGGGCCTGTTCCTGGTCTCCTACCAGGGCGAGAGGCCGCTCTCCCTGCTGTCCGGCGGCGTGCTCACCGGCCTCGGCGTGGCGGGCATGCACTACATCGGGATGTTCGCGATGAACATGTCGGCGCAGGTCTCCTACGACCCGCTGCTGGTCGGGCTCTCGGTACTGATCGCGATCGCCGCGTCGACGGTGGCGCTCTGGTTCACCCTGCGGGTCAGCGGCGCGCTCGCCACCGGCGGCGCCGCGCTGATCATGGCTCTGGCCGTCTGCGGCATGCACTACACCGGCATGTTCGCGCTCGAGGTGCGGCCCCTGATCTCGCTGACGCCGGTCGAGGGGGCCAGGGGCGTCGACTTCATGCTGCCCATGCTGGCCCTGGTGAGCCTGCTCACCCTCGGCCTGCTGCTGGCCGTCATCCTGGCGCCGTCGCAGCGGGAGATGGAGAACGACGCCGCCCTGCTGGCCAAACTGGAGAGCCTCCGCGACGAGGACCACCTCCGGGAGCCGGTCGCCCCGCCGCCGGCTCCCGCGCGGAAGGGCCCGTCGCTGTTCGACTCACAAGGGCGATGATGTACGGCTTGCGCCCCCGCTGGTGCCTGGTCAAGGCGCAAGCCGTACATGGAGGGGAATCGCGGGCGGCCGCCCTGTCGGGAGGCTAGGGGAGGCCGCTTGCAGAACACTTACCGGCGCCCCGGAGAGACGCCTCAGGGGGCGGACTCCGGGGCGTCCCGGCTCAGCCGAAGAAGACCTCGGCCTCCTCGTAGCGGCCGGCCGGCACGGTCTTCAGCTCCTTGGTGGCCTCGTCGAGGCCGACCCTGACGATGTCGGTGCCCTGCAGGGCGACCATCTTGCCGAAGTCGCCCTCCTGCACCGCGTCGATGGCCTGCAGGCCGAACCGGGTGGCCAGCACCCGGTCGAAGGCCGTGGGGGTGCCGCCGCGCTGGATGTGGCCGAGCACGGTGGTGCGGGCCTCCTTGCCGGTGCGCTTCTCGATCTCCTTGGCGAGGTTCTCGCCGATGCCGCCGAGCCGCACGTGGCCGAAGGCGTCGAGCTCGCCCGCCTGCAGCGCCATCTGGCCCTCGACCGGGTGCGCCCCCTCGGCCACGACGATGATCGGCGCGTACCGCGTCTTGAAGCGGGACTCGACGTAGGCGCAGACCTTGTCGATGTCGAAGGGCTTCTCCGGGATGAGGATGACGTTGGCGCCGCCCGCCATTCCGGCGTGCAGGGCGATCCAGCCCGCGTGACGGCCCATGACCTCGCAGATCAGCGCGCGGTGGTGAGACTCGGCGGTGGTGTGCAGGCGGTCGATCGCCTCGACGGCGATGTTGACGGCCGTGTCGAAGCCGAAGGTGTAGTCGGTCGCGTTGAGGTCGTTGTCGATCGTCTTGGGCACGCCGACGACCTTCACGCCCTTGTCGAAGAGCTGCTTGGCCACACCGAGGGTGTCCTCGCCGCCGATCGCGATCAGCGCGTCGACCCCGCCCTTCGCGAGGTTTTCCTTGATCTTCTCAACGCCGCCCTCGATCTTGATCGGGTTGGTCCTGGAAGAGCCAAGGATCGTTCCGCCACGCGGCAGGATCCCGCGTACGGCCTCGATGTCAAGCGGCATGGTGTCGCCCTCGAGGGGACCGCGCCAGCCGTCGCGGAACCCGACGAACTCATGCCCGTGAACGCCCGCTCCCTTGCGCACGACGGCGCGGATAACGGCGTTCAGGCCAGGGCAGTCGCCGCCCCCGGTGAGCACTCCGATACGCATGGCATCCTCCGGTAGTGAGTTCGAGACAAGATGGCCAGACTAAGTGGCACGGTCGGTGCGGCGACGGGTTTTCGCCACCGACGCAACGCATTCTGCCCGCAGATGCGCCCAGTGGTCTAGACCAAGGGGAGTAGTCCTCACATGTCCTTTCCCATGATCGACAGGTGAGCCGCCCGGCGGACCCGGCTCCCCGCGTCCGGCCGGGCGCGCACGTCGGAGGCCCGGCGCGGGCCCGGTGGAGGCATGTCGGAAGCGGGCCGGAGGCCCCGGGAGGCCCCCAGGGAAATGTTAGGGCAGGGGCAGCACGCAGGAGGGGGTGCCGACGGCGAAGAGCTCCTCCACGGGCTGCGGCACGCCCCCCTTGAGCGGGAGCACGGCGACGCCGTCCGAGCGCTGGTTGGCCACGTACACGCGGTCGTCGGCGATGGCGAAGTGCCGCGGCCAGACGCCGCCGCAGGGGACCTCCGCCACCGGCTCCAGCCCGGGACCCGCGAAGACCGAGATCGTGTCGGGGCCCCGGTTGGCGACGTAGACGAGGCCGCCGGAGACCTCCAGGTGCGAGGGCTGGTTGTGTCCGTCGACCCCGCTGGCCGGGACGGCGGCGACCTCGCGCCACCCCTCGCCGGAGACACCCGAGGCGCCGGAGTCGTCGGAGTCGTCGGAGTCGTCGGAGTCGTCGAGGCCGTCGGAGACCTCGTAGACGCGCACGGTGCCGTCCAGCTCCCCCGCCACGTACCAGTGGCCGTCCGACCAGGCCATGTGCCGGGGGCCCATGCCGGACGCGAGCCGCACCGGACCCGCGGGGTGCGGGACCACCTCCTCCCCGACCAGGTAGCGGCGGACCTCGTCGGAGCCCAGGTCGCTCACGTACAGCACCCCGTCGGGGCCGAAGACCGCCTGGTGGGCGTGGGCGCCCTCGCGGTAGGGGAAGATCCACACGTCGGTCAGGAGGCCGGAGCCGTCGATGCCGTGCACGCTGACCGTGCCGTCGCCGTAGTTGGCCACCGCGAGGCGCGTGCCGGTGGGGTCCACCGCCAGGTGGCAGGGGGCCGATCCCTCGCTGGGCCGCTGCGCGAGCGGGCTCAGCGTGCCGTCCCCTGCGCGGGCGAAGACGCAGACCGTGCCGCGCTCGCTCTCCCCCACCGCGTAGAGGACCGGGAGGGTGGGGTGGACAGCGAGGAAGGAGGGGCCGGAGGCCGCCGTCTCCCCGAGCCGCGCGAGGCTCCCCAGCTCGACCAGGGTGATCCCCGGCCCGGACCCGTTGGTGTCCGGGGTGTATCCACCGATGTACGCGACCTCAGCCATCATGCTCCCGCCGTGGGCGCGGCACGCGCCGCCCCCGCTCATCATCCGTTCTCAGCCAAAGTGCGAAGTTAGCGCAGCGGGCCGCCGATCTCACAGGAGGCTACGTCGACAAGTTCTTTGACTGCGTCAATGAATTAGTTGATGCTGTCAAGCATGGAGAGACACGTGGCGGACGTACGCGCCTTCAACCGCTTCTACACGAGGCTGATCGGCCTGCTCCACCAGGGCGTCCTGGACAGCTCCTACTCGCTGACCGAGGTGAGGGTGCTGTTCGAGCTGGACCGGGCGGGCCGGACGGAGACGGGCGACCTGCGGCGGCTGCTCGGGCTCGACGCCGGGTACCTCAGCCGGATGCTCGGCAGGTTCGAGGACGAGGGCCTGGTGGTGCGCGAGCGGTCCGCCGCCGACGCGCGGCGGCAGGTGGTCGAGCTGACCGCCGAGGGCAGGGCCAGGTTCGCGGGCTTCGACGAGCGCGCGGCGGAGGAGGTACGCGAGCTGCTGGCCGGGGTGACCGACGAGGACCGCGGGCGGCTGGTCGCGAGCATGGCGACGATCGAGGCGATCCTCGGCCGGGCGCCGAAGACGGACCGGCCGTACGTCATCCGCCCGCCGCGCTCCGGCGACCTCGGCTGGGTGGTCTACCGGCACGGCACGCTCTACGGCCAGGAGCAGGGCTGGGGGATGGACTTCGAGGCGATGGTGGCCAGGATCGTGGCCGACTACGCGGACGGCCACGACCCCCGGCGGGGGGCGGGCTGGATCGCCGAGGTGGACGGCGAGCGCGCCGGGTGCGTCTTCTGCGTGCGCAAGGACGACGAGACCGCGCAGCTGCGGATGCTGCTGGTCGAGCCGTCCGCGCGCGGCATGGGGGTCGGCACCCGGCTCGTGGACGAGTGCGTGCGCTTCGCCAGGGCCGCCGGCTACCGGCGGATGGTGCTGTGGACCAGGGACGTTCTGGTGGGCGCCAGGCGCATCTACCAGGCGGCGGGCTTCGAGCTGGTCGAGAAGGAGCGGGGCCGGGGCGGCCCGGGCGGCGGAGAGTTCGTCGAGGAGATCTGGGCCCGTGACCTCTGAGATCGCCTCCTCACCTCTGAGATCTGAGATCGCTTCACCCCTGAGACCGCCTTCTCACCCCTGAGACCGCCTCCTCGCGGAACCCGGCCGGTCGGTCCCGAGCCCGAGGACCCTGCTCAGGGACCGTCTCCGACCTCGCCCTAATTCCCTATTTATAGATAGGTATTATGTGGTTAATATCAGGGGCACCACCCGTTCCGTATGAGCCCTATGAGGCGAAGATGCGCTTGCACTGGTTCCTGCCGACCACCGGCGACGGCCATCACGTCAGGCCCGCCACGACCACCGTCGCGGCGGGAGGCGCCGCGGCCAGGCCCGCGACGCTCGACTACCTGTCCCAGGTGGCCCGCGCCGCCGAGGCGGCCGGTTTCGAGGCGGCGCTGACCCCGGTCGGAGCGGGCTGCCCCGACCCGCTGGTGGCGTGCAGCGCCGTCGCGGCACGGACCGAGCGGCTCAAGCTGCTGGTGGCCTTCCGGCCCGGCTTCACCCTCCCCACGCTGCTCGCCCAGCAGGCGCAGACCCTCCAGGAGATCAGCGGAGGGCGGCTCCTGCTCAACGTGGTCACCGGCGGCGACCCCGGGGAGCAGCGCGCCTACGGCGACTTCCTCGACCACGACGCCCGTTACGAGCGCACCGGCGAGTTCATCGAGGTGCTCAGGCGCACCTGGGCGGGCGAACCGTTCGACCACCTGGGCGCCCACTACCGGGTGTCGGGGGGAGGGCTCGCCACTCCGCTCCTCGACACCCCCGACATCTACTTCGGCGGGGCCTCCCCCGCCGCGGAGCGGGTGGCCGCCGCCGGGGCGGACGTCTACCTGATGTGGGGCGAGCCCCCGGCGATGATCGCCGAACGGGTCGCCAGGATGCGCAGGCTCGCCGCCGAGGCGGGCCGCGAGCTGCGGTTCGGCATCCGGCTGCACGTCATCGCCCGCGACACCGCCGAGGAGGCCTGGACATACGCCCGGCGCCTGCTCGACGGCATGGACCCGGGCAGGATCGCCGCCGCCCAGGCGCGGTTCGCCCGGATGGACTCCGTGGGGCAGCGCCGCATGACCGACCTCCACGGAGGTTCCGCGGACGCGCTCGAGATCTCGCCCAACCTCTGGGCGGGGGTCGGGCTGGTCAGGGAGGGCGCCGGTACCGCGCTGGTCGGCGATTACGCGGAGGTCGCCGAGCGCATCCGCGAATACTCCGAGCTCGGCCTGTCGGAGTTCGTCCTGTCCGGCTGGCCGCACCTGGAGGAGGCCTGGCGGGTGGGCGACTTCGTCCTCCCCCGGCTGGCCGCTCCCGCGCTCGTCCCGTGAGCGTTCTCACCTCCCCTCCCCGTCTCCGTCCCCGCCGCGCGAACGTCCCCGGCGCCGAACCCGGCCAGGGGCTCTGGCGGGCCCTGGCGCTGCGGGCCGGGGCGATCGTCGCCCTGGTCGCGATCTGGCAGGCCGTGGCCATGGCCGGGATCTGGCCGCCGGTCTTCGTACCGGAGCCCGTCGCGGTCTGGGACCGGTTCCTGCGCACCACCGTCGAGGGGGTGAGTGGTTACACCCTCCAGGAGCACCTGCTCACCAGCCTGCGGCGCATCCTGCTCGGCTGCCTGTACGGGGTGACGGGCGGCATCGCGCTGGGACTGCTGATCGGCATGGTCCCCACGCTGCGCGCGCTGCTGGGACCGCTGGTCACGTTCGTCCGCACCCTGCCGCCGCTGGCGTACCTCAGCCTGCTGGTGATCTGGTTCGGCATCGACGAGGAGCCCAAGATCTGGCTCCTGCTGCTGGCCGCGCTGCCACCGGTCGCGGTGGCCACCGCCGACGCCGTGCGCGGGGTGCACGAGGACTACCTGAACGCGGCCCGCTCGCTGGGCGCCCGCCGGCACGAGCTGCCGCTGCGGGTGGTGCTGCCGAGCGCGCTGCCCGAGATCATCACGGGGGTGCGGGTGGCCGTGGGCGTCGCCTACACCACCGTGGTCGCCGCCGAGACCGTGAACGGCGTGCCCGGCATCGGCGGCATGGTCCGCGACGCCCAGCGCTACAACCAGACGGACGTGGTGGTGCTCGGGATCATCGTCATCGGCCTGTCCGGCCTGCTCATCGACTTCCTCCTGCAAACGCTGGACCGCCGCCTGGTGCCCTGGCGCGGCCGTACCTAGGAAAGACCCCCATGAAACGCATGATTCTCGCCCTCACCGCCGCCGCCCTCGCCCTGACCGCCTGCGGGTCCGGTACGGAGGAGGCCAAGCCCGCCGCCGACGGCTCCCCGGCGACCCTGCGCATCGGCTACCAGCTCATCCCCAACGGGGATCTGATCGTCAAGGACCAGCAGTGGCTGGAGAAGGCGCTGCCGAACACCAAGATCACATGGAGCAGGTTCGACTCGGGCGGTGACGTGAACACCGCGATGATCGCCGGATCGCTCGACATCGGGCTGGCGGGCAGCAGCCCGGTCACCCGTGGCCTGTCGGCGCCGCTCAACATCCCGTACCGGGTGCCGTGGATCTTCGACGTGATCGGGGACAACGAGGCGCTCGTCGCCCGGGGCGGCGTGACCGACGTCAAGGGACTCGCGGGCAAGCGGGTCGCCGCCCCCTTCGCCTCGACCACCCACTACAGCCTGCTCGCCGCGCTCGCCGAGGCCGGGCTGTCGGAGGCCGACGTGAAGATCCTCGACATGGAGCCGCCGGACATCCAGGCCGCCTGGCAGCGCGGTGACGTCGACGCCGCCTACGTCTGGACGCCCACCCTGGCCGAGCTGCAGAAGAACGGCGGCACGACGCTGGTCACCAGCCGCGAGCTGGCCCGGCGGGGCAAGCTCACCGCCGACCTCGCGGTGGTGAGCGACGACTTCGCGAAGAAGTACCCGAAGGCGCTGCACGTGTGGCTCCAGCAGCAGGACCGCGCGGTCAAGCTGGCCAGGAGCGACAAGGACGCCGCCGCCGCGGCCATCGGCCGCCAGCTCAACCTCGATCCGGCGGAGGCCGCGCGCCAGCTCGGCCAGCTCGTGCTCCTCGACGCCGGCGAGCAGCGCTCCGCCGAGTATCTCGGCACCCCCTCGGCCCCCGGCAGGTTCGCCGAGAACCTGCGCAGCTCCGCCGAGTTCCTCAAGGGCCAGAAGAAGGTGGACGCCGTGCCGGAGCTGAGCGTCTTCCAGAAGGGCCTGGCCACGCAGGAGCTCGCGGATGCCTTCGCCGGAAGCTGAGACCGCCCGCGCGGGCGCGGGTCCCGGGACCGCGAGCGAAGTGAGCACGGAGGTGACCGGCGGGAGCCCGGACCCCCGGGAGACGGCGCTCGCACTCGCCGGGGTGGCGCACTCCTACCGGGGGCGCGCCGGGACGGTCGACGCCCTCGGCCCGATCGATCTGGAGATCGCCGCCGGGGAGTTCGTGACGGTCGTGGGCCCCTCGGGGTGCGGCAAGAGCACGCTGCTGCGGCTGGTGGCGGGCTTCACCGCGCCGTCGGCGGGAACCATCACGGCCTCCGGCAAGCCGGTGTCGGGGCCCGATCCGGCCAGGGGGTACGTGTTCCAGCAGCACCGGCTCTTTCCCTGGCTCTCGGTCGAGGGGAACGTCGGTTTCGGGCTGCGCGGCCTGCCGAAGGCCGCGCGGCGCGAGCGGGTGGCCGAGCTGCTGGAGCTGACCGGGCTGGCCGACGTCGCCAGGGCCAGGCCGTACGAGCTCTCGGGGGGCATGCAGCAGCGCGCGGCGATCGCCCGCGCCCTCGCCCCGGGACCCGCGCTGTTGCTGATGGACGAGCCGTTCGCCGCCCTGGACGCCTTCACGAGGGAACGCATGCAGGAGGAGGTCCGCGAGCTGTGGCGGCGGGCGGGCACGACGGTGGTGTTCATCACCCACAGCGTGGACGAGGCCGTCTACCTCGGCACCCGCGTGCTCGCGCTGAGCGGCAGGCCGGGCCGGGTGGTCCTCGACCGCGGCTCGGACCTGCCGTACGGCGACCATCCCCGCGCCGACCCGCTCTTCGCCGGGCTGCGCGAGGAGCTGACGGAGGTCGTCAGGGAGGCCGCGTCGCCCGGCGGCGGAAGGGGCCGGTGATCTCGCTGGCGCCGCCGTGAGTGACACCGCCGTCAGCGACACCGCGGGTGGCACCGTCGTGAGTGACACCGCAGGTGGCGCCGCCCCGGCTCCCCGCCGCAAACTTTGCGGAAACCGGCGAGCAAACATCCGTCAAAACAGGTCGACCTATCGCCAAGATCGCCATCTGTCCCGTCCGACGCGTCCACAGTGGGATGACCGCCGTCAGATCGGGAGGACCGTTGAGCGAGGGACTCGCGTTCGCGAATCCAGTTTTCGAGACCACGCCCCACGTGGGCACCCGCCGAGCCCTCGTCTTCCTCGACTCTCCCCCGGCCGCGGCCCCGCCACCGTCACCCGTCCCGTCCTCCTCCCCGCTCTCTGCCTCGACCTCGACCTCGCCGGACGCGGGCACCTCCGCCATCGGGCCGCACGCCGCCCCGCCGGACGCGCGGCTGGCGAGCGCGCTGCGTGCCGAGGGGTTCACCGTCGAGGCCGAGACCAGCGAGGGGGCCGGCGCGGACGGCGAGCGCGTGTGGAACCTGCTGCGCTCGGCGCGGGAGGGCGACCTGCTGGTGATCCGGCTGCCCGCCGACGGCGGCTGGACCTCGGGACAGCTGGGATCGATGATCGGCGCGTTCGGGCGGCAGGTCGGCGAGTCGCTGGCGGCCGCCGTACTGATGATCGTCGACTTCGGCTGGAGCGCCCTGGACGGCTCCGCCGAACCGGTCAGGCAGCTCGCCGTGGCCGGGGAGCCGAGGGTGGCCGCGGCGGCCCTCACCCTCACGCTGAGGCTCGACGAGACGGTACCCGGCCCGGTGCGCACGCTGACCGACGTCATCGCGGAAGGCCTCACGACGCGGGCCGCCGACCTCGACGGGGACGGGACGATCAGCGTCGGGGACCTGCACGCCTACACGCTCGCCCGCTACGCGGCGGCCTCGGCCGCCCGCACGCCCATCCTGATCTCGTACGGGGCCGTCGCGGGGGTCGCCCTCACCCCGGCGAGGGACACCGCCGCCGTGCCGCACGCCGCCTTCGCCCGCGTCCTGGCGCGGCTCGGCGACCACGCCCCGCCCGCCTGCGGGATCGAGATCGTCCGGCGGGTCTACGAACTCCACCTGAGCGAGCCCGCCAGGGAGATCCTGCGCAGGGCGGCCCTCCTCGACGAGGACGAGCCGATCGACGAGATCCTCGGCGACGCCGCCGAGCTGAGGCAGTGGGGCCTGCTGGGCGAGACGACCACGTTCGTCCACCCGGACGTGCGGACCTTCGGCCACTCGCGGCTGTCGGCGGCCGAGCGGGCGCAGACCTCGGCGCTGCTGCGCCGCCGCCGGGCCGGGCTGCGGACGGTACGGCCCCGGGCCAGGCTCACCGCCGACCGGTGGACCACCGAGGACCAGCTCGGGCACCGGGTCTACGCCGAGGCCATCGCCGCGTTCGTCCGCCACCCCGAGACCCGGCCCCCGCTCACGATCGGCGTCAAGGGCCCCTGGGGCGCGGGCAAGACCTCGCTGATGCGGATGATCCAGGACCTGCTGGACCCCGGGGCCGCCGGGGACGACCCCGCCCCGATCCACCTGCCCGGCTCCCGCGCGGAGCGGACGCTGACCAACGCCGAGGTGCTCGCCAGGACGGGACGGCGTCCCCGGGAGGGCTCCGGGCAGGCAGAGCCGGGCCCGCTCCCGCTGCGGCGGGCGGACTGGCGGCCCACAGTCTGGTTCAACCCGTGGATGTACCAGAGCGGCGAGCAGGTCTGGGCCGGGCTGGCCCACGAGATCATCAGCCAGGTCACCCGGCGGCTGCCCCGCGCCGAGCGGGAACGGTTCTGGCTGGAGCTGAACCTGTCCAGGATCGACCGGGAGGCGGTCCGCAGGCGCGCCTACCACCTGGCGATGACCCGCCTGGCGCCGGTGGCCCTCGGCCTGGTCGCCACCGTCGTCCTCACCGGGGCGCTCCTGGCCGCCGCCGCGCTGCTGCCCACGCTCGGCGCCTTCCTGGGAAACGCCGCCGCGGCCGTCGGCTCCGCCGGGTCGGCGCTGGTGGTGGGGGCGGGTGCCGTACGGCTGGCGCGGTTCTTCGGGGAGTCGGCGGACAACGCGTTCCGCGGCCTGGTCACCCAACCCGACCTGCTCGGCCCCGGCGCGGCCGACGGGTTCGTCAACGAGGTCGCGACCACCCCCGGGTACCGGTCCAGGACCGGCTTCCTGCACCTGGTGCAGACCGACATGCGGCAGGTCCTCGACCTCGTCGCCACCGGGGAGCGCCCGCTGGTGGTGTTCGTGGACGACCTGGACCGCTGCTCGCCGGGAACGGTGGCGCAGGTCATCGAGGCGATCAACCTCTTCCTCGCCGGAGAGTTCCCCAACTGCGTGTTCGTGCTGGCCATGGAGCCGGAGGTGGTCGTGGCGCACGTCGAGGCGGCCTATCCGGAGCTGGCAGGGACGCTGCCGGGCGGCGGGCGGTCCGGCCTGGGCTGGCGGTTCCTGGAGAAGATCGTGCAGCTCCCGCTGAGCGTGCCGCTGCTGGACGACGCCGACCGGCTGCCCGCCTTCGTACGGGCCCTGCTGGGCGTGTCCGGCCCGGCGCGGCCCGCGACCGTCCCCTCGGACGGTCCCGACGTGCACGCCGGTCCTCCTGCCGTTCCCGCGGGCGCGGGTACCGCTCCCGCGGGCGCGGGTCCCTCGTGGCCGCGGGACCCGGACACCACACGGACACCGAATCCGGCCGGACCGCGTCCGGCGGGCCCCTCAGCCGCCCTGGAACGGCTCGACCCGCCACCGGATCCGGCCGGGCCGCGTTCGCGCGGTCCCCTGCCTCCCGCACGGCCCTCCCCCCTCGGCGCGGTCACACCGGGCTCGCCCGGCACCATCACGCCACCGGGAGCGGCCGTGCCGGGACTGCGGGCACCGGCGGAACCGCGGAGACCCGGATCGCGGACACCGGTGGCGATACCGGGGCTCGGGCTGCGGGCGACGATGGAGCTGCAGGGATTCGGGCCGCGAACGCCGGCGGAGACGCCCGACCCCGGATCACGGGCGGCGGAACCGCCGGACCCGGTCCAGGTGAGCCGATTGCAGGACGCCATCTGGGCGCTGCGCCCGACCACGACGACCCTCGACGAGGCGGCGCGGCTGGCGCAGGACGCCCTGGGCATCGAGTGCTCCGACGCCGTCGGCGGCCTCTGCGCGGCGACCCGCGAGGCCGCGGACCGGGTCTTCGACGACCTCTACAGCGACGAGAACGCCTACCGGGCGATCGAGTTCGTGCTCCCGGCCCTGACGTTCTTCAACCCGCGCGAGATCAAGCGGTACGTGAACGTGTTCCGCTTCTACTCGTTCCTGACCTACCGCCGCGCCCTCGCCGGGGCGGCCCCCGCCTCGGACGGCGAGGTCGCCAAGCTCGCGGCGCTCGCCGTCCAGTGGCCGCACCTGCTGACGCTGCTGGCCGGGGAGGCGGACGGGGCGAGCGTGCTGCGGCGGCTGGAGGAGGCGGCGAACGACGACGACGGCTGGGAGCGGGCCGTCCACGACACCGGCCTCACCGCCCACCACACCTCGGGCGGCACCCACCTGGACACCCTGCGCGACCTGCTCTCCGGACCGCACCCCGTCGCCGACCTGGCCCGCTATCTCCTCTGAGCTCAGGACGACAGGGAATCGCGGTAGATCCTGGGCTCCTTCTCCTTTCCGGGAAACACCATGATCAGCAGTTGGACGGTGCCGTCGGGAACGTCGACGTTCTCCCGTACGGCCTTGCGTCCCCGGACGTGGACCCGGACCCGGTAGCCTCCCGGCCCTCCGGCCGCGAGGTCGGGGAGCCGCTCACCCTCCCCGTCCACGATGGACAGGACCCCGTCGCCACTCCGGTAGCCGACCTCGACGACCTGCTCCCAGCCCCGGGTCTCCACCGGCGGTCGGCGCCGGTAGGACTCCCCCGTCACGCACGCGTGGCCGATCTCGTCCGCCGCCCAGATGCCCAGCGCGCCGGGTGCGCTCGCCACCAGGTCGGCCACCCGGCCTTCGACCTCGGCGCCCTCGTTCTCCTCGTCCCAGGCGTGGATTTCCCAGAACTCCGTCCACATGGTCTCGCGGACCTGCCGTACCGGTGTGATCCTCGGCCGGTGCCGGGGATGGGCGGCACAGCTCCGCTCCGCCGCCGCGAAGTAGGCGTCACTCTCCTCCTGCGCCCGCAGCGCCTTCTCCCGCTGCACCTCGGCCACCTTGGGACACAGCAGGCTCAGCGCCCCCGCCAGCGAGTGGCTGTGCAGCTCGCCGATCGCCTCCGCCGCGGCGGGCGCGTCGACGTCGCCTCCTCCGAGGCGCACCGCCAGGTCGCACAGCCCGCGGCCGTACGCGAGAAGATCACGGTCGGGCATGTCCTCGAGCTCCGGTATGCCCCACTGGTAGTCGTCCCGGACCCGGCACAGGAACTCCTTCTCGCTCTCATCCAGCCCCGAGACGGTGCCGTCGCCGAATCCGGCGCAGTCGAGCGCCGACGCGTCGCTCACCTTCCCCCGCGCGACGTCGCCCACCGCGCCGAGGAGCACCACGATCACCAGCGGCACCGCGATCGCCGTACGGGTGAGGCCGTTTCCCGGAGTACGGGAGGCACGGACCGCGAGGAGCACCAGGATCGCGGCGACCAGGCCGCAGAGATCCCTCGTGACACCCCAGTTCGTCAGCCCCGGTCCCCAGATGACCCCGCACCCGGGATCGGCGGATATGTCGATCACGAGCAGCAGCAGGGACGGGAGATGGCGAACGATCATCACCACGGCGGCGAGGCGTCCCAGGATCCGGCCGATCCAGGGACGTCCGGCCCGCCCGCTCAGAGACCGGCTTCCCCAGGCGAGGACGATCAGCGGCACGGATCCGAACCACAGGAGCGGGAGGTCCCAGACCGGGTCGAGCAGCTCGTCCAGCCACAGGTCGATCCGGCGTCCCTCGCAAAGAGCGGACGCGATCCAGACACCCCCGCCGCCCTCTGTGCCGGACAGCATCGTCCTGATCCAGAAATGGATATCGGGAATCAAGGCGACCAGGATCGCCGCCCCCCAGAGAGTCGATGATCGTTTCGGCACGAAACGGAAGCCTATAGGCGGAATGCCGAGCAAATTTTTACATGAGAGTTTCCGTCAAAACAGCGTGCGGTGCGGTATCGACGCCCTTGTTCGGATCCTCGTCCGGCCGTCGGGAGTCTCGCCCCGGGCGGCCGGGCGCGGATCCGGTTCCGGGCGTCACCCGGAGGGCGAATCTCCGGAAAACCAAGGATCTCGGAAGAGGGTGGTGCCCGGCGGGCAGCGTGAGCCCTTTCCTCGACACTACGACGGAAGGGGCCCTTCGCGATCACATTTGAGCGCTGAGGGCCCGCGCGACCGTGAGGCTGTCCTCGTAGATGTGGAAGCGGGTGACGAGCCCGTCCTCGACGGTGAGGTGCAGCGCGAACGGTGAGGTGTACGAGGCCCCGCCGTCCCGCACCGTCTGCGCGATGTCCCCGAGCACGACGGCGTGCGCCCCGTCGACCAGGATCCGCGTCACCGACGTGCCGTTCAGTTCGGGCACGTGATGGGCCTCCAGCGACCGGAAGTGGTCCGCCACATCGGCCCGGCCGGACCGGGGGCGAATCCACGGCACCGCCGGATGCCCCTCGGCGGGCCAGGCGAGCCGCCAGTCGACCGGCTCGGCGAACAGCTCCGCCGTACGGTCGTGATCGCCCTCGGCCATCCGGCGCAGCAGTTCTTCCACGATGTCACGGGTCTCATCACTCATGTCACAAGCCTCCAGGTTCCGGGCGCCGCCCGTCGATTACCACCGAGGTATGACGGGACCCGCAGAGGCCGGGGGGCAAGGTGGATCGCCTCACTGCCCGGCCGTGCCACTCGGCGGCCGGTACGGTCAACGGGCGGGGAAATCAAACTCGCCGTCCCTGACGCCGCCGACGAACGCCTCCCACTCGGCCCGGGTGTCGCGTGGGTGCGGAGCGCGCCGGTGGCGTGCTGGTGCGCCCGGACGGCATCGAACGCAGGCTTCTCTGAACAGACCATCGCTCTGGCCTGCAGGAGTCGCCTCGGACCGCTCACTCCGACCTGGTCTGGCTCGGGGACGGCGACAGGAAGGTCCCCGCCCCGTAGCGCCACGGGGACGCGATCATCCTCTCCCGGCGCTCCGGAACGTGCTCGGGACGGCGGCTCCTGAGGAGTTCAGGCCCTGGAAGCCTGGCGCATCCAGGGCGTGCCCGTCCGGTTCGAAATCCGGTGGCCTCCTCGCGGCAGCCGCCGTTAGCGTGTCGCGGTGATCTACGAGCATCCTTTGGCGTACGTGCTCGGACTTGAGGGCATCGCCCTGATGCGGGCCTACACCGGCGAGCACGACCGCGCGTTCGTCGAGGCGCGCCTGACCGAGATCCGCGAGTTCCTCGACGACGACTCCCTTGCCTGCGCCGCTGTCGAGGTGGCCCGCGTGGACACCGTGGACGGTTACCGGATCTGGTCGCAGACCTATGACACCCCCAACGCCGCGTTCGACGCCGACGAGCCCTTCATCAGGGAACTGGTCGACGCGCTGCCGTCCGGCGACGCGCTGGACGCGGCGTGCGGCACCGGCAGGATCGCGGCCTATCTGGCAGGGCGCGGCCATCGGGTGCGCGGCGTGGACAGCTCACCCGACATGCTGGAGCGGGCGCGCCGGCGGGTGCCGCAGGCGGAGTTCCAACCGGGTGACCTGTCATCGCTGCCGGTGCCCGGCGAGTCCGTCGACCTGGTGGTCTGCTCGCTGGCGTTGACACATGTGCCCGCCCTGGACCCGGTGCTGGCCGAGTTCGCGCGGGTGTTGCGGCCCGGTGGGCACCTGGTGATCACCGACATCCATCCCGAGGGCGTGGCCCGGGGAGTGGTCCCGCCCGTACGGCTGCCCGACGGCCGGCCGGGAAGGGTGGCCACCTACCGCCACCTGGTCGGTGACTACCTGCGAGCCGCGCTGGCGGCCGGGCTCCGGGTACGGCGTTGCGAGGAGCCACGGCACCCGCCGGAGAAGCCCGGCGAGCGGACCGACGTCCTGGAGCCGTGGGAGGTGTGGCCGTGGGCCCTGTGCGACCTGGCGCCCGAGGCGGCGCACGCGGCCATCGCCGGAACGCCGTCGATGCTGTTGTGGCACTTTCAGCGTTAGAAGGACGTGTTCGATCCCTCCGAAGTGATCCTGCGGCGCGGCCGGGTCCATCCATCTGGCCGGAACTCATGCGGAAGGCGCCCCGGCCCTCACGGGCCGGGGCGCCCCGAAAGACGATCTAGCGCTGGGCCTCGATCATCCAGTGGTGCTTCTCGAGGTCCTGCGTGATCTCGATGAGGAGGTCCTGGGTGACCAGGTCGGGCTGCTCGGCGGCCTCGATGCGCTCACGCATCCGGCGGATGATGGATCCGAGGATGTCCGTCATGGCGGCCACGACCTTGCCGTCGTTGATGTAGCCCGACTCCAGTTGCGGCACCTCGCTGGTGCTCGTGAGCGTGGAGGCCCGGCCGTCGGGGTTGCACCCGAGGGCCACCGCGCGCTCGGCGACGGTGTCCGCGTGCTTCCTGGCCGACGAGACGATCTTGTCGAGCTGCAGGTGCAGTGACCGGAAGTTGTGGCCGATCACGTTCCAGTGGGCCTGCTTGGTCAAGAGCGAAAGGTCGAGCAGGTCGACGAGAGCCCCCTGGAGCACGACGGCAATGGTCTTCTTGTCTTCTGGCGTGAGTGGGCTGGTGATCGCGGACATGAAGTGTCCCCCCTGTTTCGAGCTTAGTTTCCCCTTTGCTACGAAATATCCGTACCCATCTATCTGCCTCCCTATTCCGGCCATCATGTTGACACTGTCATGATTACAGTGTCACCATAGAGACATGGAATGGACCATCGGTGAACTGGCCGAGCGGGCGTCCGCGGCGCTGGCCCCCACCGCCCAGCTCAACGGGCGGGTCAGGGACATGCCCAACGAGCGCCTCATCCGCTGGTATTCGACGATCGGCCTCCTCGACCCCCCGCTGGCCCGCCGGGGCCGCGTGGCCATGTACGGCAGGCGTCACCTGCTCCAGATCGTCGCCGTCAAGCGGCGCCAGTCCGACGGCCGGACCATCGCCGAGATCCAGGCCGAGCTGGCGGGGGCCACCGACCAGACTTTGGAGTCGATCGCCCGGCTCCCCGAGCCCGCGCTGGAAAACGCACCGGAGCACCGGCCGGAGCACGCACCCGGGCACCCGCCCGCGCCTCCGGCAGGGACCGGTTCTCCCCGGGCGGCACGCCCGCGTTTCTGGGCCGGGCCGTCCGCCGCCCTGGCAGCCACCGCCCCGGCGACCACCGACCCCGCTCCGCCGAAGCCGCCCCCGGCCCCGGTCGGCGAAGTCCCGCCCGCTCCGGCCCCTCCTGCTTCCTCCGGCCATGTCCCGCCCGCTCCGGCCCTGTCCGGTAAAGCCCCCTCCGGTAAAGCCCCCTCCGGCAAGACCTTCCCCGCCGCGGTCCCGCAGGCCCAGAACCCGCCCGGCAGGACTCCCCCGGCACCGCCGACCCCGGAAGCCGTGCTCGTCCACGGCGTACGGCTCGCGAACGGCGTGACGCTGGTGCTCGACACGGGCGGACACGCCCCCTCACCCGATGACCTCGCCGAGATCGCCGTCGCTTCGGAGGGACTCCTGTCGCTCCTTCGCGAACGCGGCCTCACACCTCCGGAAGGAATGCACGCATGACCACTTCGATCACCACACTGCCGCCGGAGGAGTGCCTGCCCGTCCCCGACGCCGGGATGGGGGCGCTCGCCACCGAACGCGGCAACCTGCCGCTGGAGAGCGTGGACGTGACCGCCGCCGTGTCCGGCCTGAGCGCCGGGGTCGAGGTGGTCCAGGGCTTCCGCAACCCGCACGACGTGGCCCTTGAGGCGACGTACGTCTTCCCGCTGCCCGACCGGGCCGCCGTGACCGCCTTCAGGATGGAGGCCGACGGCCGGGTCGTCGAGGGCGTGCTCAAGGAGCGCGGCCAGGCCAGGGCCGACTACGACCAGGCGATCTCCCAGGGAAAGCGGGCCGCGATCGCCGAGGAGGACCGGCCGGACGTCTTCACCATGAGGGTCGGCAACATCGTGCCGGGCGAGCGGGTCACCGTGCACCTCACGCTGAACCAGCCGCTCCCGTACGAGGACGGCGCGGCCACCTTCCGCTTCCCGCTGGTCGTCGCCCCCCGCTACGTCCCGGGCACCCCGCTGGACGGCGAGCGCGCGGGCGACGGCTGGGCCCCGGACACCGACGCGGTCCCCGACGCCTCTCGCATCACCCCGCCGGTGCTGCTGCCCGGCTTCCCCAACCCGGTCCGGCTGTCGCTCGCCGTCTCCGTCGACCCCGCCGGTCTGGAGCTGCGCGAGGTCCGTTCCAGCCTGCACGTGGTGCGGGAGGAGGGCACCGTGATCCGCCTCCAGCCGGGTGAGCGGCTGGACCGCGACTTCATCCTGCGCCTGGCCTTCGACGCCTCCACCTCCCTCGCGCTCGCCCCGGACGGAGACGACGAGAGCGAGGGCACGTTCACGCTGACCGTCGTCCCCGAACCGGCGCCCGCCGGGACCGGGGCCAAGGACGTGGTGCTGGTGCTCGACCGCTCGGGCAGCATGACCGGCTGGAAGATGGTGGCCGCCCGGCGCGCCGCCGCGCGCATCGTCGACACGCTCACCTCGGGCGACCGGTTCGCGGTGCTCTCCTTCGATACCGTCGTGGAGTATCCGGACGGGCTCGGCGAGGGACTGTCCGAGGCGTCCGACCGCAACCGCTACCGGGCCGTGGAGCACCTGGCCAGGCTGGAGGCGCGCGGCGGCACCGAGATGTTGTCACCGCTGGAGCGGGCCGCCGCGCTGCTCGCCGACTCCGCCGGGGACCGGGTGCTGGTGCTCGTCACCGACGGGCAGGTCGGCAACGAGGACCAGATCCTGGAGCGGCTCGGCGCCGGGCTGGCCGGGGTGCGGGTGCACACGGTCGGCATCGACAGGGCGGTCAACGCCGGTTTCCTGGGCAGGCTGGCCGGGCTGGGCGGGGGCAGGTGCGAGCTGGTCGAGTCCGAGGACCGGCTGGACGAGGCGATGGAGCACATCCACCGCCGGATCGGCGCCCCCCTGGTCACCGACCTGTCCCTCAAGGCCGACGGGCTCGACCTGGTCACCGAGACGGTCAGCCACGTCGGTTCGATCTACTCGGGCGTCCCGCTCACCGTGCTCGGCCGCTACCGCGGCACGGCCGCCGGAGCGCTGACCGTACGGGGCCTGGGCCCCGACGGCTCGCCGTGGGAGCGGAGGGTCACCGCGTCGACGGTGGACAATCCGGCCGTACGGGCGATCTGGGCGCGGGCGCGGCTGCGGGCCCTGGAGGACCGCTACGCGGCCGGTGACCGGTCCCTGGAGGCCGAGATCGTCGAGACCTCGCTCAGATACGGGGTGCTCTGCCGGTTCACCGCCTTCGTCGCGGTCGACACGCAGGTGGTCGCCGAGGGCGGCCCGGCGCATCGGGTGATCCAGCCGGTGGAGCCGCCCAGCGGCTGGGAGAGCCCGGTCGCCGCCGCGCCGATGATGATGACCTCGATGGCCTTCGAGAGCGCGGCCCCGAGCCCGCCGCCGTCCCCCGGGGCGCCTCCGGGGATGGCCCGTCCCGGCTCCATGCCGAGGTTCGCGGCGAGCCCGGCCGTCGGCGGCCTGCCGCAGGACGCGGCGGCCGGAGGCTTCGACGACCGCGCCCGGATGCTGCGTCCCGCGCCGGCCGGGGCTCCCCCGAGGCAGGGCACGCCGCAGGAGCCGCCGAGGGAGCAGCTCGCCGAGGAGCTGAGGCGGCTGCGCGCCGCGGCCTCCCTGCCCGCCGCCGAGCGGCTGCGCCTGCTGGAGGACCTGGGCAGCCGCCTCGCGGCCCTCGCCGTCTACCTCGGCGGCCACGCGGAGCTGGCGGCCCTGGCCGAGGAGCTGCAGGCCGGCGGGGACGTGGACACCCTGTGGCGGCGGGCCGAGGAGGTCCTGGAGTCTCTGGCGGGCCCCGCAAGGCGACGCCCGTTCTGGAAGCGGTGACCTCCCCGATCCCGCGCCGGGAATCCGTGGCGACCTGAGGGCCCGGAGGTGGTCTCGTGACCGTTCGAACGGTCACGAGACCACCTCCGGGCACGAACACCCGCGAAGAGCGTGCTTCGGGCCGGTTTCCCGGACCCGCCGTCGAACCCGTCGTCCATTCACGATCTCCGTCCTGAAGCCTCACAGACATCTACCGGGCGGCGAGCCGGTTCGGACGACAGCGAGGGGTGACGCGTAGCCGTATCCCGTCGTTTCACGGGGGCGAGATGGAGTCCCCGGCGCGGCGGCGGTCATCGGCACGGCACGGCAGTGGTCATCGGCAGGCCCCTCCCTGGATCCGGCCCTCACGCGGGCGCGGATCACCGGCGGATCACCGTGCGCGGTGAAGATGCCACGAGACCGATATGGGACAGAGCAGGACCAAGGGCGGGAAGAGCGGGGTTCCAACTCGGGCCGCGCCACATAAAGTAGCGGGATGGTGATTCTGGACGGCGGCCTGGCCACCCATTTGGAGGAGCTGGGCGCGGACCTGCGAGACGATCTCTGGTCGGCGAAGATCCTGCTGGAGAACCCCTCCGTGATCCGGCAGGCGCATCTCGACTACTTCGCCGCGGGCGCCGAGGTGGCGATAACGGCGAGTTACCAGGCGAGCATCCCCGCGTTCGTACGGCGCGGTCTGAGCGCCGCCGAGGCCGAGGACCTCATCCTGCTCTCCGTGCACCTGGCCGCCCAGGCCAGGGACGCCCACGGTTCGGGCACCGTGGCCGCCAGCGTCGGCCCGTACGGCGCCTACCTGTCCAACGGCGCCGAGTACACCGGCGACTACGACCTCGACGAGGACGGCCTGACCGACTGGCACCGCGACCGCTGGCACATCCTGGCCGACAGCGAGGCCGACCTGATGGCCTGCGAGACCATCCCGTCCTACACCGAGGCCAGGGCGCTGAGGCGGCTGCTCGCCGAGACGCCGGAGATGCGGGCGTGGGTGAGTTTCTCCTGCCGCGACGGCGAGCACATCAACGACGGCACCCCGCTCAAGATGGCCGCCGGGTTGTTCACCGGGAACCCCCAGGTGATCGCGATCGGCGTCAACTGCACGGCACCGCGCCACGTGCTCAGCCTGATCTCGCAGATCAAGGGCAAGCCCACCATGGTGTATCCCAACTCCGGCGAGGTCTGGGACTCCGCGAACCGGCGCTGGCTCGGGCTGGCCGACCCGGTGGAGTTCGGAGAGGCCGCGGCCGGGTGGACCGCCGCGGGCTCCGCCTTCGTCGGCGGCTGCTGCCGTACCACTCCGGAGCACATCCGCCAGATCCGCACCCACCTCATGGGGTCGGGCACCCCGTGAGGCCCTGACCGGCCACCGCGCGTCCCGCGAGCCCAGGACCCCCGGCCGCGCACCTCCGGGGATCCTGCGGCGGACATCCACTCACCCTCCGGCGGGAACCGCCCCGCCGAGCGCGTCCGCGGGCGGGATCCCGGCATCGGGGCGGGGCTCGTAGCGCTCCAGGTGCTGGGTGCGCCGGACCAGGGCGCGCAGGTCGGCGAGGGTGCCGGAGACGACCCCGTCGGCTCTGGCCTGGACCAGGACGTTGCCGGTCGAGGTGGCCTCGACCGGCCCCGCGACCACGGGGAGGCCACAGGCGTCGGCGGTGAGCCGGCAGAGCAGCGCGTTGCGCGAGCCTCCCCCGACGATGTGGATCGTGTCCACCGCCTGCCCGGTGAGCCGCCGGGCGTCCTCGATCGCCGCCCGGTGGGCCAGCGCCAGGGAGTCGATCACGCATCGGACGGTCTGGGCGCGGGTCTCCGGCACGGGCCTGCCGGTACGGCGGCAGAAGTCGGCGATGCGTCCGGGCATGTCGCCGGGCGCGTGGAAGATCGGGTCGTCGGCGTCCACGACCGACCGGAACGGCACCTCCCCGGCGGCCTGCCCGAGCAGTTCCTCCAGGTCGACCCGCCCTCCCGGCGCCCCGGCAGGCGAGTCCCCGGCGTCGGCCGAAGCCCCGCCGGCCGGCTCTTCGGGCGACCCGGTGAACGACCCGGTGGACGGCTCCGCGCCGGGCGGGGTCTCCGCCGGGGCGGCCTCCGCCTCCCAGGTGCGGATGCACTCCTGCAGCAGCCACAACCCGGTGACGTTACGCAGGTAGCGCACGGTGCCGTCGATGCCCGCCTCGTTGGTGAAGTTGGCCCGCCGCCCCTCCTCGCTGATCATGGGCTGGTCCAGCTCGACGCCGACCAGCGACCAGGTGCCGCAGGAGATGTAGGCGAACCGCTCGCTCTCCGCGGGGACCGCCGCCACCGCGGAGGCGGTGTCGTGGGAACCGACCGCGATGACCCGGGTGTCCGGGGAGAGCCCGAGCTCGCCCGCGACCTCCGGCGCCAGCGGGCCGATCACCTCGCCGGGGCGCCGGATCGGCGGCAGGATCCTGGCCGCGGGGCCGAGGCCGCCCGTCAGAACGGTGTCCCACCGGCGGGTCCTGGCGTCGAGCAGCTGGGTGGTGGAGGCGTTGGTCAGTTCCGCGCCGACCTCCCCGGTCAGCCAGTACGCGATCAGGTCGGGAATGAGCAGCAACGTCGAGGCCGAGGCCAGCCGGGTCTCGGCGGCGAGCTGGTGGATGGTGTTGAACGGCTGGCGGGCGATGCCGGTGCGGGCGTAGAGCTCCTCGAAGGGGACCCGGCTGGCCGTCTTCTCGGTGCGGGCGTCACGGTAGTGGACAGGATTGCCGAGCAGCGCGCCGTCCTCGTCCAGGAGCCCGTAGTCGACGGCCCAGGAGTCGATCCCGATGCCGTCGACGGGGCCCGCCGCGCGCAGGCCGTCCAGCACTCCCCGGTGGATCCGCAGGATGTCCCAGTACAGCGTGCCTCCGGCCCGGACGGGCACGTTCGCGAAACGGTGCACCTCGCGCAGTTCCAGGGTGTCCGGCCCGATCTCGGCGACGACCACCCGGCCGCTCGACGCGCCGAGGTCGACCGCGGCGTACCGCCCGGTCCGCCCGGTCCGCCCGGCCGGCACGGTCTGCGCGTGCTGCCCGGACCGCGCCGACGGCGCGGACTGTTCGGATCGCGCGAACCCTCCGGTCCCCGGTGCCGACTGCATGCGAGCCCCTCTCAGAAAGCGGGAAACAGGATGAGAAATCAGGAAGCGGGAACGTCCCCGTCCGCCTCGCGGTACGGGAGCCGGACGAGGAGAACCGAGGACCGGCGGTCAGCGCAGGAAGGCCGCCGCGACGCCCGCGTCGACCGGGATGTGCAGCCCGGTGGTCTGGGTGAGCTGGGTCAGCTGGAAGACCGCCCCCGCGACGTGCTCGGGCAGCACCTCGCGCTTGAGCAGGGTGCGCTGCGCGTAGTACTCGCCCAGTTTCTCCTCCTCCACCCCGTACACCGCGGCCCGGTTGGCCCCCCACCCCGAGGCGAAGATGCCGGACCCGCGTACCACCCCGTCGGGGTTGACGCCGTTGACGCGGATCCCGTGCCCGCCGAGCTCGGCCGCCAGCAACCGCACCTGGTGCGCCTGGTCGGCCTTGGCCGCCCCGTAGGCCACGTTGTTCGGTCCGGCGAACACCGCGTTCTTGGAGGAGATGTACACGATCTCCCCGCCCATCCCCTGGGCGATCATCACCCGGGCGCTCTCCCGCGAGACCAGGAACGACCCGCGGGCCATCACGCCGTGCTGCAGGTCCCAGTCTGCCGTCGTGGTCTCCAGCAGCGAGCGCGACAGCGACAGGCCCGCGTTGTTGACGATCAGGTCCACCCCGCCGAACGCCAGTACCGCCGCCCGGAGCGCGGCGACCACCTGTGCCTCGTCGGTGACGTCCACCTCCACCGCGACCGCGACGTCCTCGGGCCGGTACGCCTTCGCGCCCAGCTCGGCGGCCACCTTCCGCGCGGCGCCGAGGTCGCGGTCGGCCACCACCACGCACGCCCCCTCGGCGGCGAGCCGGCGCGCGGTCGCCGCCCCGATGCCCGAGCCGCCGCCGGTCACCACGGCCACCCGCGTCGCCAGCGGGCGGGCGGGCGGCATCCGGCGCAGCTTGGCCTCCTCCAGTTCCCAGTACTCGATCCGGAACTTCTCGCTCTCCTCGATCGGCGCGTACGAGGAGAGCGCCTCGGCGCCGCGCATCACGTTGACGGCGTTGACGTAGAACTCCCCGGCCACCCGCGCGGTCTGCTTGTCCTTGCCGAAGGAGAACATGCCCACCCCCGGCACCAGCACGATCGCCGGGTCGGCACCGCGCATCGCGGGCGAGCCCTCCACTGCGTGCCGCCGGTAGTAGGCCGCGTACTCCTCGCGGTAGGCGGCGTGCAGTTCCCGCAGCCGGGCGACCACGTCCTCGATCGGCGCGCCGGCGGGCAGGTCCACCACCAGCGGGGCCACCTTGGTCCGCAGGAAGTGGTCGGGGCACGAGGTGCCCAGCGCGGCCAGTTCGGGGTGGCGCTCGCGCGACAGGAAGTCCAGCACCTCGCCGGTGGCGGTGTAGTGGCCGACCTGCGGGGCGTCGGTGGAGGCCAGCCCGCGCACCACGGGGAACAGCGCCGCCGCCCGCGCGGCCCGCGCCTCCTCGTCCAACGGCTCGTACCCGGCGAGCACCGGCCCGAACGGCTCCGCCCTGCCGTGCTCGGCGATGTACGCCTCCGCGGTGCGGATGATCTCCAGCGAGTTGGCCTCGCAGGTGGCCGAGGTGTCGCCCCAGGCGGTGATGCCGTGCCCGCCCAGGACGCACCCGATCGCCCGGGGGTTGTCCTTCTTGATCGCCGCGATGTCCAGTCCCAGCTGGAAACCGGGCCGCCGCCAGGGCACCCACACCACCCGGTCCCCGAAGATCCGCGCCGTCAGCGCCTCCCCGTCGGCGGCGGTGGCGATCGCGATCCCCGCGTCGGGGTGCAGGTGGTCCACGTGTGCCGCGTCCACCAGGCCGTGCATCGCGGTGTCGATCGAGGGCGCGGCGCCGCCCGTGCCGAAGGCGCAGAAGTCGAACGCCGCGACCATCTCGTCCTCGCGCTCGACCCCGGGGTACACCCCCGCCAGCGCCCGCAGCCGGTCCAGCCGCAGCACCGCCAGGCCGCGCTCGGCCAGGGTGCCCAGGTCTCCCCCGGAACCCTTGACCCACATCACCTCGGCCGGGGTCCCGGTCACGGGATCGGCCGCCGTCCCCTTGGCCGAGGTGTTGCCCCCCGCGAAGTTCGTGTTCCGCGGATCGGCCCCCAGCGCGTGCGACCGCTGCAGCAGTTCCTCAACCGGCGACGTCATGACACCTCTCCGCTCGCTCGTTCACCCGTCACCTCCCGCGGACACCCGGCGGGGCCTTCGTGGGAGACCCGGGGCGCGGCGAGGTGAGATCTTTTTAAAAACGTTTTAACGACGGTGAAAAAGCTATGTGACACGCATGACACTGTCAACGCCCCCGTGTCGGATCGCGGGCCGGAAACCGTCAGGTGGGCCGAAAGTACCGGTGCCGACTGGCGGACCATCGGTTGTTACGTTTTAATCAATGCACATGAGTTCGGTGAGCATAAAGGAAGTCGCGACACGGGCCGGGGTGTCCCCCGGCACGGTCTCCAACGTGCTCAACCGCCCGGAGAAGGTCGCCGAGGCCACCCGCACCCGGGTCGAGGAGGCCATCCGCGACCTCGGGTTCGTCCGGCACGGCTCCGCCTCCAGCCTCCGGGCCGGGCACAGCCGCACCGTCGGCCTGTCGGTGATCGACATCGGCAACCCCTTCTTCACCGACGTGGCGGCGGGGGTCGAGGAGGTGGCCAGCGAGCGCGGATACGCGGTGATCCTGGGCAACTCCTCGGGCGACCGGCTCAAGGAGGAGCGCAACCTGCTCGTCTTCGCCGAGCAGCGGGTCCGCGGGGTGCTCATCACGCCCGCCGGGGAGAACCTGGCCAAGCTCGACCAGCTCAAGGAACGCGGCATCAGCGTGGTGCTGGTGGACCACCCCGCCGAACGCGCCGACCAGTGCTCGGTCGCGGTCAACGACATCACCGGTGGCTCGCTGGCGGTCTCCCACCTGCTGTCCACCGGCGCCGAGCGGATCGCCTACGTCACCGGCCCCCTCACCATCCGCCAGTGCGCCGACCGCCTGATCGGCGCGGAGCGGGCGCTGGCCGCGGCGGGCCGCGACCCCGGGGAGGCGCTGGAGGAGATCGCGATGGGCGCGATGAACGCCAGGTCGGGGCAGCAGGCGGCGGAGAAGATGATCGCCGGGGGGCGTCTGCCCGACGCCGTGTTCTGCGCGAACGACCTGCTCGCCCTGGGCATGCTGCGCGGGCTGCTCCAGGCGGGCGTGCGGGTCCCCCGGGACATCTCCCTCATCGGCTACGACGACATCGACTTCGCCTCGGCGTCGACGGTCTCGCTCAGCTCCGTCCGGCAGCCGACCCACCGGCTCGGCCGGGTCGCCACCGAGCTGCTGCTGGACGAGTGCGACAACCCCGAGTCGCACGCCCATCAGCAGATCATGTTCCAGCCCGAGCTGGTCATCCGCGAGTCGACTCTCTGAGCCCGCCTCAGCCGGTGGTCCCGTCTCCACCCGGGGAAGGACGCCGGCGCGCCTCCTTGGCGGCCTGCCTGGCCGCCTCCTTCGCCTCCTTGGCGGCGCGGGCGGCCTCGACCTTGGCGCTCGCGGCGTATTTGTCGACGTACTCCTGACCCGAGAGCTCCATCAGCGCGTACATGATCTCGTCGGTGACGGCGCGCAGGACGAGGCGGTCCTCCTCCATCCCGTAGTAGCGGGCGAAGTCGAGCGGCTTGCCGAACTTCACCCCCGGGCGGATGCCCAGCTTGGGAAGGACGCTGCCCGGGGGCATCATCTCGAAGGTGTTGACCATCGCCCACGGAATGACCGGCACGCGCGACTCCAGCGCCAGGCGGGCCACACCGGTCTTGCCCTTGTAGAGGCGGCCGTCGTGGGAGCGGGTCCCCTCCGGGTAGATGGCGAGCACGTGCCCCTCGTCGAGGATGCGTCTGCCGGTGCGCAGGGCCGCCTCGCTGGCCTTGCCTCCGGAGCGGTCGATGGGGACGGTGCCGACACCGCTGAAGAAGGCCTTGCTCATCATTCCCTTGAGACCGCGGCCGGTGAAGTAGTCGGACTTGCCGAGGGAGATCACCTTGCGCCGCAGGAACAGCGCCCCGAAGAAGTGGTCGGCGAACGACAGGTGGTTTCCGGCCAGGATCACCGGCCCTTCCTTCGGCACGTTCCCCACGCCCTCCACCCAGGGACGGAAAATCAGATGGAGGAAGGGCGAGAGGATGGCCTTCACCACCCAGTAGAACACTCGATGCTCCTTCGGTTGACAGGCGTGGACCTGGAGTTATCCTCCCACTTCCGATCCCGGTCACCTACCCCACCGAACCACCCAAATCGACCTCTCGCAAAACACGTCCCAGTCGTGCGACGATCGGGCGAAACTTACTAGGAGCCGCGATGCCAGTCATGCCCGGTGCGGAGGCGTACCACCATGCGGGGGGACAGATCGGCGTCCTGCTCTGCCACGGATTCACCGGATCGCCACAGTCGTTGCGCCCCTGGGGTGAATACCTGGCGGCGGCGGGCATGACGGTGGCGCTCCCGAGGCTGCCCGGCCACGGCACCACCTGGCGGGAGATGGCGCGCACCCGCTGGGAGGACTGGTACGCCGAGCTGGACAAGGCCCTGGCGGACCTGCGCGGCAGCTGCGCCGAGGTCTTCGTCATGGGCCTGTCGCTCGGCGGGTGCATGGCGCTGCGGCTGGCCGAGGTGCACGGTGACGGGATCAAGGGACTGGTGGTCGTCAACCCGTCGATCGTCAACGACGTGCCACTGCTCAGGCTGGCTCCCCTGCTCAGGTTCGTGGTCGCGTCGGTGCCCGGCGTCGCCGGGGACATCAAGAAGGAGGGGGCGGCCGAACTCGGCTACACGCGTACGCCGGTCAAGGCCGCGGCCACCCTCCTGCGGCTGTGGTCGTTGACCCGATCGGAGCTGGGTAAGATCACCCAGCCCGTCCTGGTTTTCCATAGTCCGCAGGATCATGTTGTGAAACCGGGGAGTGTGCGTATTCTGCGTGAGAGGCTGACCGGGGGGAATCTGAATGTGGTGGAGCTCGCCGACAGCTATCACGTCGCGACGCTTGACAACGACGCTGATCGGATCTTTGCGGGGAGCCTGGAGTTCATCACCGCGAACGCGTCTGTACCCTTGCAGAGAGACTGATCGCGAGCGGGGGATGCGCGGTCTCCGGGAGAAAGTGATCGGCTGATGAACAACGGGCCCAGCTAGGTGACACCTCAAAGCGATGAGGACGAGGTCTGGCGTCAGATCGTCGCGTCCTTCAACGACACCGCCGAGCGTGACTCGGCGAATCAGCCGTGGCCGGACAGTGAGAACCTTCCGGCCGAGCCTCCGCGACGGGTGATCAAACAGTCGGACGAGGAGGACCTCCTGCGGGAGGACGACCCCGCGGACGACACCGAATCCAGTACGGAACAGCCCGACGGCGAGGACGAAGAGGGGCACTACGTGCCCCCGCCCCCGCCCCCACTGCCCAAGACCGACGCCACCACCAAGATCGCATGGCTGGCACTGTTCGGCGGTCCCGCCTACCTGCTGCTGAGCGCCGCGCTCAACTGGAACCTGCAGGGGTGGATGCTCTTCACCGCGGTCGCCGCGTTCATCGGCGGTTTCGTGGCGCTGGTGGTCCGCATGGGCGACGGCCCGCCCAACGACTCCGGCTGGGACGACGGCGCCGTCATCTGAGCGGGGCGCCCGGCCACGGCCACCCCACCCGAACGGGTCCTCGGCCGCGGTCGTCCGAGCGGGCCATCTGCCACGCTCGCCCGAGCGGGTCGTCCACGATCGCCGGGCACGACCGTCGCCGCCCGGCTACGGCTTGGCGCGCTCCGAGGTGCCGAAGCGCTCGATCACGTCGGTGTACTTGCCGGAGGCGTCGACCACGTGGCCGACGGTCCACACGGTGCCGGTGCCCGGCAGGTAGGCCACCGACTGGAGCCGCACCGTCCGGGGGGCGGCGGTCTCCGGACCGCGCAGCGCCTTGACCGTGCGTCCGTCGTAGCGGAGCAGGAACGCCTCGCCGGGCCGTTCCAGGTCGACCCCGGAGATCCAGAAGTGACCCTTGCGGTCACCCGTCACCCCGTACAGGCGGACGTCGCCGGCGGGGAGGGACACCCGAGACCACTTCTTGCCGTTCCACGACAGGACCAGCGGGACGATCCCACCGGCCTCCCGGTAGACGCCGCCGACGGCGAGGGCCCGCTTGGGCCCGTCGAGGTGGACGTCACGCAGATAGCCGCCGGCGATATCGGGGGCCTTGAAGGTCTTCCAGCGCCCGCCGGACTGCTTCATGATCAACGGCTTGCCACCGGTGTCGCCCACCGCCCACCCGTCGTTCTTGCCCGACAGCGCCACCCCGTACAGCGTGCCCCGGTCGGGAAGGTGGGTGAGCTTCCACTTCGAGCCGGTGCCGGTGACGACCATGGGCAGCTTGTCGCGGCGGCCGACCGCGACCACCCGGCCGGGAACGGCCGCCACCCCGCCCAGCCAGTCGCCCGAGTGCAGCTTGTCGACGATGACCCTGTCGAAGGACGCCCCGTCCCCCCTCGCCAGATAGGGGAGGCCGTCGTGCCCCTCGCCGACGGCCCACAGCTCGGTCGCCGAGGCCGCCGCGACGGAACGCAGGGGCCCGGCGCCGGTCGGGTCGTTGCGGATGCCGACCTCGTTCCAGGAGGAACCGTCCCAGTGGGTGATCGCGCCGCGGCTCTGCCAGACGTCCCAGACGCTCTGCTGGCCGACCGCCCACACGCTCGTGGCCGAGACCCCCGCCACGTCGGACAGCGATCCGTCGCTGCTCAGGCCCGCGCTCACCGGAGCCTGCCATGCCTCGGCCGCGGGCGGGCTGACGGGATCGGCGTGGGCTGGGAACGTTTGCGGAGACAGCAGGAGCAGGCCTCCCGCGCAGAGAACCAGCGCACGCCGCGGAAGGCGACGGGTCATGTTTCAAATGGTACGGGGCTCGCGCGCTCCCCGTGTGCCGGTCTCCCCACTTGACCGGCGCGATCTGGAAAGACGGCCTGTCCTTGGTCATCGGAACGGTCACCGGGACGCCGGTCCTCCCGTCTCCCCCGGCTCTCCCGCCTCCCCGGGGAGGCCCGGATCGGGCTCCCCTCGCGCGGGGCCCGTGTGGTCGCCGGCGCCGGGGGATCTCACCGGGGCCGTACCGGGACCGGCGTCCGCGACGGGTTCCGCGACAAGGTCCGGAGGCGCCTCGCCTTCGGGACGCGGGTGGTCCAGCTCGGCGACCACCGGCAGGTGGTCGGTGGCGGCCACCAGATCGGCCGGGTCGGCGTCGACCCCGCCGCAGGAGACCACGGAGAAACCCTCGACCGCGAAGATCGCGTCGATCCGCTTGTGCGGGCCCCTGGCGGGGAAGGTGAAGCCGTCGCCGCGCGGCGAGACCGGATAGCAGTCGGTCAGCCGTTCGGCGAGGTGTTGCCAGCTCGGCTGGCCGGACTGCTCGTTGATGTCTCCCGCCAGCACCGGCAGCGCGCCGAACCGGTCGGCCACCTCCCGCAGGAGCCTCACCGCCTCGTCCGCGTGGCGGCGGCGGGCGGTCTCGTCGAGGTCCAGGTGGATGGAGCCGACGGCGACCCGCCGTCCGTCCGCCTCCACCACGGCGATCGCGATGGCGCGCCGCTCCAGGGGGAAGAAGGACTCCAGGAGATGACCCTCCCCGTGCAGCAACCGCACCCCGGGACCGGTCAGTACGGCGACCCCGCCCCTGCGGCGGCCCGCGGCCACGGCCAGCCCGCCGAAGGCGGCCAGCCGCCCTCGCCTGCGGCGCCAGCACAGGAACCGGGGCGCCTCCTGCACGCAGAGCACGTCGGCGCGGAGCGCGGCGACCACCCGCCCCAGCGCCGGGACGTCATCCTTCATGGAGCGCACGTTGTAGCTGGCGATCCTGAGCACCACGGCCACCTCACTTCGCGACGCGTGCCGCGAGGATAGCCGCGCGCCGCCGGGCGTACCAGCCACCCGCTCCGATCGGCATGCTCACCGCCGGGCGTGCCGGCCGTTCACCCCGACCGGCACGCTCATCTCCGGGCGTGCCGGCCGCCCGCCCCCATCGGCATGCGGGCGGCCGTACGCGCCGGAAGCGGTCAGCGCCTGCGGGCGAGATCCGCGGCACCCACCAGACCCGCCGCCGCGCCGAGTTCGGCGCAGCGGATGTCGGCCAGCGGGCGGTGCCCCCGGCCGCTCAGATGGGTGTTGTAGAACTCGCGGGTCTCGTCGATCCACAGGTCGGCGGCACGCGAGACGCCGCCGCCGAGGACGAAGCAGCCCGGGTCGAGGACGGCGGCGAGGTCGGCCAGGCCCTGGCCGATCCAGCGGGCCATCGAGGAGAACGCGGCCAGCGCGGCCGGGTCGCCCTGCCGGGCGGCCTCGGTGACCTCCTGGCCCTCGATCTGGTCGGGCGTTCCTCCGGCGATCTCCAGGAGTTTGACGGCCTGGTCCGGCTCGGCCTCGGCGATCCTCTTGGCCTCGCTGACCAGGGCGTTCCCGCTGGCGTACTGCTCCCAGCAGCCGAGGTTGCCGCACCCGCACAGACGTCCGCCGGGGACCGCCTGCATGTGGCCGAGCTCGGCGCCCATGCCCCAGCGCCCCCGGTAGAGGGAGCCGTCGAACACGATGCCGCCGCCGATGCCGGTACCGACGGTCACGCACACCAGGTGGGTCTCGCCGCGACCGGCACCGAACCTGGCCTCGCCCCACGCCATCGCGTTGGCGTCGTTCTCCACCACGACGGGAAGGCCGACCATGTCGGAGACCTTCTTCTGCAGGGGCTCCTCGCGCCAGGCGAGGTTGGGGGCGAACCGGACAATGGACCTGGTCTCGTCGACGAACCCGGCCGCGCCGAGACCGACGGCCTCGATCTCCCGGCCCTTGGAGAGCTCCAGGATCGCGTCACCGATCGTGTGGGCGACCTGGTCCGGATTCTCCGCCGGGGTGGGCCGCAAGAGATGCTCGACGATCTGGCCGTCCTCGTCCACGACTCCCGCCGCGACCTTCGTACCGCCAATGTCCACACCGATGGTCAGCGCCATTGTCCATTCATCCTCTCCCCCTGGGCTCACCCCAGGTCGATGTGCTCCACGGGGGTGTCTCCTCGCTCGCGCTCCCGTTCCCGCTGCGCGGGAGCGGGCTTGCCGAGTCCGTCGACGGCCGACTTGAAGGCGGCGAACAGCTCGGTGCCCGCCTGCATGAGATGGTCGGTGACGGCACCGCCACCGCCCGACTCGCGCTGCGCGGCCATCGCGCGGCAGACGGGGCAGGCCCGGCAGATGTACTCCTCATGCTCCGAGACCGCCTCCTCCCACACGTCCCGCTCTCTTCTGCGGCCACCACCGGAGAACGCGCCGCCGACCCCGCTCATCGTGCCCTTGATCAGGTTCTTGCGCAGTTCCCTGGTCGCTTTCTGCTGCAGCGTGTCGAAGAGCTTGAACGCCTCCTCGGCGGCGGCGCCCAGCGGGTCCTTGCCGCCCTGGGACCGCTCGTCACGCGCTCGTTCGTCCCGTGCCCGTTCCTGTTCCCGTTCTCCGGCCGCGCTGTCCTTCTGGCGCTCCACGGACCCGGCGCGGTCGCCGGGCCGGGCCCACGGGGTCCATCCGGCCCGCTCCTCCTGCCTGGCCCGCCTGGCGCGTTCCTCGAACCACTCGGCGCGCGCGTCGCGATCGGCCTGCGCCGGACCCGAGGTCTGCTCGGAACCCTCGGCCTGCTCAGGGCCCGGGTCCGGCTCGGAGCTCGGAGCCGGCTCGGAAGGCGCGGCCTCGGCCACGGCCTCCACCTCGACCACCTCCAGGCGCGCGACCTTCTCGACGCGCTCGCCCCGCGCGGGCGTCCCGGCGTTCTCCGGCCGCTCGACGGCCTCGACCCGCACGACGGACTCGACGGACTCGACGGACTCGACGGACTCGGACGATCCGGTGCGCCCGCCCTTCGGGGACTTCCCGGCCGGGTCCGCGCTCCGCCCCTTCTGGGTCGTCTTCCCCGCGCGCCGGCCCTTCTGGGCCTTGCCGGTACCCTCGGAACCCTCGGTGCTTCCGGCGATCCCGGTGTTCTCGGTGCTCTCGATGCCCCCGGCCTCGGACGGCGGCGTCACGGCGCCGGCGGCCTTCCGTGGCTTCCTCGGCGCGCGCGGCTTCGGGGTCTTCTCTGCGTCGTTCGTGTTATCGGTCATCAGGCCCTCCCGATTCGAACCGTACCCGGAGAAACCCGTCTCGGAGCGCGGCGTCCCGCACCGACCTGCGGGCCAGCGCGGCGGGCAGGGCCAGGACCCGGCGGTAGGAACCGGCGTTGACGATCAGCTCGTCGCCCTTGCGCGCCAGATCCACCTCGTCCTTGTCCGCGAGCGGCAGGGCCAGGATCAGCTCGCCCTCGGCGGTGATCCGCAGCGGCGGGTCGACGGAGGGCGGGGCGAAGGGGTCGCCCTCGCCGTACATGGCCTCGGCGACGGCGGCGAGGGCGTCGAGGCCGACGGGCTCGGCCTCGAGGTACGGCACGGTGTGCACGGGCAGCGGCGCGAAGGACTCCCCGACCTCAGCCAGGTGCCGGGCCTGGGCCCGCACCCATTTCCGCCGCCACGGGTCGGCGCCCTCGGAGGGGAAGACACGGTTGGCGATCACCGCGTCCACCCGGTAGCCGTACAGGCTGAGGGAGGTGAGCGTGCGCCGGGCCTCGGCGAGCACGACGGCCTCGGGGGTGAGCACCAGCCGGACGCTCGCCCCGGGCCCGGTGAGCAGCTCGCGCACCTCCATCAGGCCCCGGTGGAGCCGCTCGCCCGCGCCGATCACGTGGTCTTCCGGCATGCTGACCTGCGCCAGGCGGCGGACCAGCGGGGAGATGGTGCTCAGCAGCCGCCTGCCGATGGGCAGCAACCGGTTCACGTGCCAGTCGAGGGCCTCGGGCAGGGCGAGCAGCCGGAGCGTCTCGGCGGTCGGGGCGCAGTCGATGACGATGACGTCCCACAGCCCGGTGCGCGCCTGCTCGCGCAGCTCCAGCAGCGCGATGACCTCCTCGGCGCCGGGCAGCACCGTGATCTCCTCGGCGGTCACCTCGTCGAGGCCGAGTTCGGCGAAGACGCCCCTGGCGTAGTCGCGCAGCTCACCCCACTGGCGTTCCAGCGCCCTCTGGGTGTCGACCTGGTGGAGGGAGAGACCGGGCGCGATCTCCGTGGGCTCCCCGCCGGCCCGCACGCCGAGGGCGTCGGCCAGCGAGTGGGCGGTGTCGGTGGAGACCACCAGGGTCTTCAATCCGGACCTGGCGGCGAGCGTGGCCGTGGCGGCGGCGACGGTCGTCTTGCCGACGCCGCCCTTGCCGGTGAAGAGCAGGACCCTGCTCACGCCGCCTCCCGGCGGGAGGGCGCGGGACTCCGCTCCGCGACCGCGCCGTGCCGCGCGCCCCGCTCCCTCATGGGGTCTCGACGCGCTTCTTCAGCCCCTTCAGGGCGGTGTCGATGATGACCTTCTCCGCCTTCCGCTTGATCATGCCGATCATCGGCACCTTGAGGTCGACGGCGAGCTCGTACGTCACCTCGGTGCCGCTGCCCGCGTCGGCAAGACGATAACTTCCGGTGAGCCTGGAGACCATCTTTCCCGCCTCGGCGATGCTCCAGTCGACGGACTCGTCGTCGTGCCAGGTGTAGCGGAGGGTGTACTCGTCGCTGATCACGCCCGCGTCGAGAACGAACCGGACCGTTTCCGGCCGGCCGTCCTCCCCCGTGGAGAGGACGCGCGCGGCCTTCACCTGCCCGGCCCACTCCGGGTACGAGGGGAAGTCGGCGATGACCGTCATGATGGTCGACCGGTCCGCGCCGATCGTGATGCTGGAGGTGGTGCGATCAGCCATGGGGCAACCGTACTGCTTCACGATCGTCCGCGTACGCCCGGCGGGGCCGGGCGCGGCCACCGCGCCGACGGGAGGCGGCGACACGAAGCGGACACCTCGCGTGTCCGCCGCTCCCGTCGAAGGGTCACCGCCCGGACGTCGAAGGGTCACCGCCCGGATGAGAGAGGGCGCTCTGCCGGACCGCGCGGCTACCACTCCAGGACGTAGGGGACGCCTCTGTTCCGGAAGTGCCCTACGTTGAGGCATTCGGTCCTGCCGATCCGGGTGCGGGCGGCGAGGGGCTGGTGCACGTGGCCGAAGAGGGCGTAGCGCGGCTGGGTCCGCCTGATCGCCTCCAGGGTGGCCTCGCTGCCCCGCTCGAAGCGCCGGGCGACCACGTCGTAGAGCAGTTCGGGGATCGCGGGAGGGATGTGGCAGCAGAGCACGTCGACCTCGCCGACGGCCTCGACCTTGCGGGCGAACTCCTCGTCGTCGATCTCGTGCGGCGTCCGGTACTGGGTGCGCAGGCCGCCCCCGACGAAGCCGAAACGCAGGCCGCCGATCTCCACGGTCTCGCCGTCGAGCACGTGGTGGCCCTCCCGCACGTACTCGGGCCAGTAGACCGGCAGGTCCACGTTGCCGTAGGTGAGGTACGCGGGAGTCGGCATCGCGGCGAAGATCTCGCCGTACTGCCGCCGGACGGAGCGCTCGATGTGGTCGCGCGGGTCGCCCTCCAGCGAGGCCCACAGCACGGAGGACATCGCCCGTGCCTCGTCGAACCGCTTGGCCGTGCGCAGCGCGATGAACTCCCCCGCCCGCTCGGCCCCGAAGAGCTCGGCGAAGATGCCCTGGGAGTGGTCCTCGTAGTCGACGAACAGGATCAGGTCGCCCAGGCAGATCAGCGCGTCGGCGCCGTCTCCCGCGCGGGCCAGCGCGTCGGCTCTTCCGTGCACATCGCTGACGACATGAACCCGCATGCCGGACATCCTAACTACCAATAAACAGGGACATATGTGACGAACCCAGCGAGGCGGGAACGCGACGGGACGCACGGCGCGGCCGACGGTCCGGCGCGGCAGTAGTTGCTACGGTGAAATCCCTCTTCATAACGCCTGGGTGACGAATTTACTCATGCGTAACTTATCGCGATAACTTCCAGGCAGCCCATCGATCGTGCGTCTCCAGGAGTGACCCGTGCGCGAGTACAGCGTCCCCGTGCTGGTGGATGTCCCCGCCTCCGCCAACCTCACCGACACGGTGTTCCGGCGTGCCGAGGAGGAGCCCGACGCCGTCGCCCTGCGGCGCAAGGTCGGCGACGACTGGACGGCGGTCACCGCCAGGGAGTTCCGCGACCAGGTGGCCGGGGTGGCCAAGGGCCTGATCGCGGCGGGGGTGGAGCCCGGCGACCGGGTGGCCCTGATGTCGCGCACCCGCTACGAGTGGACCGTGATCGACTACGCGATCTGGACCGCCGGGGCGGTCGGCGTGCCGATCTACGAGTCCTCCTCGGCCGACCAGGTCGCCTGGATCATCTCCGACAGCGGCGCCAAGGCCGTGTTCGCCGAGTTGGAGTCGCACGAGGAGACCGTCCGCGAGGACGCGGCCGGGCTGCCGGGTCTCAAGAACGTCTGGCGCATCGACGGCGGCGCCCTGGACGAGCTCACCGCGCTCGGCGCCGAGGTCCCCGACGGCACGCTCGCCGAGCGCAGGACCGGGCGCGGCATCGCCGACCTGGCGACCATCGTCTACACCTCGGGCACCACCGGCAGGCCCAAGGGCTGCGGCCTGACCCACGACAACCTGCTGTTCACCGCCAGGAACGTCGCGCAGGGACCGCTGGAGCGCCTGTTCGTCGTGGACGGCAGGGCGGCGCTGCTCTTCCTCCCGCTCGCGCACGTCTTCGCCCGCATCATCGAGATCGTGCTGATCGAGACCGGCACGATCCTCGCCCACACCCCCAACATGAAGAACGTCGCCCCCGACCTGCAGGCCTTCAAGCCCACGTTCCTGCTGGGCGTGCCCCGCGTGTTCGAGAAGGTCTACAACGGCGCCGAGCAGAAGGCGTCCGCCGAGGGCAAGGGGAAGATCTTCCACGCCGCGGCCGACACCGCCGTCGCGTGGAGCAGGGCGGAGTCGGCGGGCGGCGCGGGCCTGGGCCTCCGGCTCAAGCACGCCCTGTTCGACAAGCTCGTCTACCGCAAGATCCGCGCCGCGACCGGAGGCAGGCTGACGACGGCGGTGTCCGGCGGGTCCGCCCTCGGCGAGCGGCTCGGCCACTTCTTCCGCGGCGTGGGCATCGAGACCCTGGAGGGCTGGGGCCTCACCGAGACCTCCGCGCCGTCCTCGGTCAACATGCCGGGGGCCAACAAGATCGGCACCGTCGGCAAGCCGTTCCCCGGCGTCACCATCGGCATCGGCGACGACGGCGAGGTGCTCGTCAAGGGCCGCCACGTCTTCCAGGGCTACTGGAACAACGACGAGGCCACCGCCGAGGCGATCGACGCGGACGGCTGGTTCCACACCGGCGACATCGGCGAGCTCGACAAGGACGGCTACCTCCGCATCACCGGGCGCAAGAAGGAGATCATCGTCACCGCCGCGGGCAAGAACGTCGCCCCGGCCCCGATGGAGGACCACATCCGCGCCCACCCGCTGATCAGCCAGGCGATGGTGGTCGGCGACGACAGGCCGTTCGTCGCGGCGCTCGTCACGCTCGACGTCGAGGCCCTGGAGCAGTGGAAGGCCGCCAACGGCAAGGCGGGGGCGGACCTCACCGAGCTCAGCGCCGACCCGGCGATCGTCGCCGAGGTGCAGAAGGCGGTGGACGGCGCCAACAGATTCGTCTCCAAGGCCGAGCAGATCAAGAAGTTCACCATCCTCGACATCGACATCAGCGAGGAGAGCGGGCACCTCACCCCGACCCTGAAGATCAAGCGCAACATCGTGATGCGCGACTTCGCCAAGCAGGTCGACTCCCTCTACAGCTAGGGGTCTCCGCGGGCTCCAGGCACCCTGGAGCCCGCGCGGGTCTCCGGTGCGGCTCGGCGCGGCCCGGCGGCGACATGACAGCCTGCGGCTGTGATCCGCGTCGGTGTCAGGCGACGTGTCCCAGTACCAGGGCGGCGATGACCGGGCCCATGTACAGCAGGGGAAAGACGACGGTCGAGTACGAGCGCGCCCGGAGCACGGTGACGACGGCTCCGGCGAAGTACAGCACCAGGCAGATCCCGGCCAGGACGCCGATGACCGGCACGAACAGGCCGACGAGCAGGCCCGCGGCCCCCGCGGCCTTGGCCGCGCCGAGCCAGGTCCACCACGAGCGGGGGACGCCGTAGTCCATCAGCGGCTCCACGACCCAATCAGCGCGGCGGAGGAGAGAGAAGGCCGAGAAACCCACCCAGAGGGCGGCGAGGACGGTGACGACGACGGCAGTGGTGGACATGGGGACACTCCCTGGTAGTGCTTCCTTGTGACACCGATCCTGCGAGCCGTGGTTGATATCTCCGCGATGCGTTCACGATGCGCGGCCTACCGACCGGCCCGCGATCCGGCGGGGACCGTTTCGCTCGGGGTCCGGTCGGTGGCCGCAGGCGGTCGGTGACCGGGTGACGGGCCGGCCGGTGCCGCGGTTGCGCCAGATGGCGGCGGCCGACGCGGTCCGGTCTCCGGACGGCACGGGGGCATCCGGCCCGCCACGGACGTGCCTCACGGGCGGGCTCACCGACCGGTACGCGTCGCCGTACCTGTTCCCGGACTGTTCCCGGCCTGTTCCCGGACTGTTCCCGGCATCGGGACCTGCTCGCCTAGGGGGCCTCCGCGGGCTCCAGGAGGCGGGCGAAGCGGGAGGCGGCGAGGTCCCAGTTCCACTCGCGCGCCGCCCACTCGCGCCCGCGCTCCCCCATCGCACGCGCCCCGGCCGGATCCTTGAGCAGGCCGACCAGGGCCGCCGCGACCTCCTCGGGGCGGGTGCCGTCGACGACCAGGCCGGTCTCCCCGTTCAGCACGGCGTCGGGGGCGCCGCCCGAGGAACCGGCCACCACGGGCAGGCCGCTGGCGGAGGCCTCCAGGTAGACGATGCCGAGTCCCTCCACGTCGACGCCGCCCAGACGGGTGCGGCACGGCATGGCGAACACGTCACCCGCGGCGAGGTAGCCGGGCAGCTCCGCCTCCGGCACCGGGCCGGTGAGCCTCACCGAAGCGCCCATCGGCCGGGCCAGCCGTTCCAGGGTCCTGCGGTACGGGCCCCCGCCGACGATCAGGAGCACCGCGCCGGGCACGTCCCCGACCACGCCGGGCCAGGCCCGCAGGAGCGTGTCCTGGCCCTTGCGCGGCACCAGCCTGGACAGGCAGACCACCACCGGCCGCTCCCCCAGGCCGAGTCGCGCGCGCACCCGCCCCCCGCCGGCCCCCGGGTGGAACACCTCGGTGTCGACGCCGGGCGCGAGCCGCACCAGTTTGTCCGCCGCCATCACCCTGGCCAGCCGCCGGCGGGTGTACTCCCCCAGGTAGGTGACCACGTCGGCGTCCGCCCCGATTCTGGCGAGCACCCGGCGGCCGATCGGGATCCCGGCCCAGCCCGCCTCGTGGCCGTGAGTGACCATGACGACGCGACGGGCCCCGGCCTCGCGCATCCGGGGCGCGAGCAGCCCGAGCGGCGCCGCCGCCCCGAAGACCACGGTGTCGCACCCGAACTCGGCGACCAGCCCGGCGGCCCGGCGGGCGACGGCGGGCGTGGGCAGCATCAGCGAGGTCGGGTGCCGCACGACGGGGTACGGCTGGCGCAGGTCGAAGGCCGCGCTGCCGGCCCACCGGGGGGCGTAGACGACGACGGAGCCGGGCGGGCGGCGGGCGATGAGACCGTACACGAACGACTGGATCCCCCCTGCGCGGGGCGGGAAGTCGTTCGTGACGACCAGCGTGCGGCTCACGGTTCGGGGAGGCCGTTCAGCCGTGCCCAGGATCGCGCCAGGGCGATGCGCTGCGGCGTCGTGGGATGCGATGCATAAAGTACATATTCGACTAGATCTGGCGACAAATCCGAAATATTGGTGGCCGCCAGTCGTCTCTGCATGGCGACGAACGTCGCCGGGTCCCTGGTCAGGTCCAGCGCGTGCACGTCCGCACGGGCCTCGATCTGCCTGCTCACCAGGTTCTGGGCCGGTCCCGACAGGACCGTGGCCAGGCTCAGCAGCCCCATGACCAGTCCCACCGCCCTCGGGTCGCCGAGGGAGAAGATCCCCGCCCGGCGCCGTACGGCCCCGGCGGAGGTCACCGCGTAGAGCAGGCACGCCCCGAACGCCGCGCCCAGGCCGCCGACGAGCGTGCCCGACAGCACGTCGCCCGCCTTGGCGTGGCCCAGCTCGTGGGCGACCACCAGCTCGACCTCGTCGGCGGGCGCGCGGAGCAGCGTGTCGTAGACCACGATCCTGCGGGTCGCGCCGAATCCGGAGACGTACGCGTTGAGCGCGGTGGTCCGCCGGGAGGCGTCGGCGACGAGCACGTTCTCGACCGGCACGCCGTCCCTGGCGGCCATGGCGAGCAGGTCGTCGCGGAGCTGCCCGGCCTCCAGCGGCCTGAAGTCGTTGAAGACCGGCTCGATGAGCACCGGGTAGGCGAAGGAGGCGACCACGGTCAGGGCGAAGGCCCCGGCCGCCGCGGGGATCCACCAGCGCCGGTAGCGCCGCGCCAGGGCGATCACCGCCAGCACCATGATCGCGGTCAGCGCGGTGCCGATGCCGGTGCTCTTGGCCCGGTCGGCCGCCCACGCCGGCCAGGCCTGGGTGGACAGCCCGAAGTCGCGCAGGTGGCTCTCCGACCACATCCCCAGGGGCCAGCGCAGGATCGCCACGGCCACCGACAGCGCCAGCACGCCGAGGAGCGCCCGCAGCCACCAGGGCCCCGGCAGCCGGCCGGCGAGCCGCGCGCCCAGCGGGGTGGCCACCAGCACCCCCGCCACGACCAGCGTCAGGCCGAGCGACAGATAGCCGGGAAGGCTGACCAGCGCGTCGAACGTCCCGGCCCTGGCGATCTGCTCGGCGGTGAAGTCGCGGGCCGGATCGGGAACGACGGCCGGGGCCCCCTCGGGCAGCGCCCTCCAGGGCGTCATGAACGCCACGACCGCCAGCGTGACCACCCCCAGGGCGGCCAGCGCCCACCCCGCCGACCGCACGCCCGCGGGCGTGTCCGTCGTGCTCAGCGTCACGTGAGTTCCTCCCTGAGGTAGTCGCGCCAGGCTCGGGTGAACTCGTCCACCGGCAGGCCGAGCGTGCTCTCGACATCGCTACCGTAGAGCCTCACCAGGGCCTTCTCCCCGAAGCGCTCCGCGACGAACCGGCAGGCGAGCCACGCCTCCTCGTAGGCCTGCGCGAGCCTCGGCGCGCCGGGGGCGAAGTCGGCCGGGCCGGGGAGCCTGGCGGGCAGGACGCCCGAGCGCACCTCGGCGGCCAGTTCGGCGGCGGCCGTACGCACCGCGATCCCGGCGTCGCGGTAGCCCGCGTAGTCGGCGAAGCCCTCCGACAGCCACATCGGCACCCGGCCGCCGCGGGTCGCGCCGGTGGCCACGTGGGCGAGCTCGTGGGTGATCACCACGTCCCTGCCGGTCGCGGTGAGCCGGGCGTACCCCGACGGCAGGACGACCACCCGGTCCGCGGTCGCCATCGCGGCCAGGCCGCGGGTGCTCCCGGCCCCGGCGAGCGCCGCGGCCTCGGCGTCGGTGGCGGGGAAGAGGACCACCGCGGGGACCGGCCCCCAGATCGCCGCGATCGTCGCGCGGGCCCGGTCGGCCCTGGCCGCCAGATCCCGCAGGACGGCGGCCGGGACGCCGTGGCCGATCACGAGGGAGTGCTCGCCCCGGACGGTGACCGCGGCGCCCCGCCACAGGTCTCGGGGGTCGCGCGGGCTCCGGGAGGCGTACGGGACGAGGGGGCGGGGGGCGCGCGGGAGGGGTGCGGCTCCGGCCAGGAGAGGTCCCGTCCCGGCGAACGGGCCGGCGCTCATCAGCGCCAGCATCCCGGCGAGCACGGCGCGGCGCCCTTTCGGGACGGACACGAGCCGATGGTACTCGACCGGCATGGAGCGGCCCCGGTCCTCCTGGTGGAGGACCGGGGCCGCTTTTCCGTGCTCGGGCGCGTGCTCGGGCATGTGCTCGGGCGCGTGCTCCGGCGCGGGCTCGGATTCCGTACCTGGGCTCCGTGCTCACGCGCGGGTCCCGGGCTCCGTACCCGGGCTCCGTACCCGGGCTCCGTACCCGGGCTTCGTGCGGGGCTCAGGCCCCGGGCCGTACCGCTCCGGCGAAGGAGGACCTGTAGTAGCCCGCCAGCCTCACGACACGGACCGTCTTGCCGCTGCTCGGCGAGTGGACCATCCTGCCCTTGCCGACGTACATGCCGACATGACCCTTTCCACTGAAGAACAGCAGGTCACCGGGGCGCAAATTGCTCCACGAGACCTTTTTCCTGATCGACCTGTACTGGCTGTGCGTGATCCTGGGAAGGGACACGCCCGCCTTCCGCCAGGCGTACCGGACGAGCCCCGAGCAGTCGAACGCTCCGGGACCGGAGGCTCCCCACCGGTACGGATCGCCGATCTGCCTCTTGGCCGCCGAGACCGCCTTGCCGGCCCGGACCTTCTGCAGTGCCGCCCTGCTCTTCCTGGCCTTGGCCTTGACCGTGGCCTTGGTTTCGGCCTTGGCCTTGGTCCCGGTCTGAGAGGCGGTCTTCTTGGTGCTCTCGGCCTTCTCGGAGACACCGGCCACGCTGTTGACCAGTATCTCGGAGGGGCCGTCCACCGCCTGCGCCGCCGTGGACCCCAGGGTGACCGCTCCGGCTGAGGCGGTCAGGGTGAGGGCGATGCCGCCGAGGGAAAGGCGGAAAAGGCGCGACAGACGAGGGTTGTACGGGGTGGTAGACAGGATTTCTCCTTGGGACTTCCACTGATGCCTACCGGGTTAGCTGACGGATTCGGGCTTGGAAGATGCCCTACGGCACAAACGCGCCGATTCACCCCTGGCCACGCTGTATCGGGCCTTTTGGGTCCCCGGTTCCATGCCTCCTGGCTGCATAGATTCGGCGGGCCGCCGCGACGAGCCCTGCCCCCGGGTGGGGGCGCGGCGGCCGGTTGGATTTCTATAGGGACACCGGCCCGAAGACCGACATTCACCGCGACGGCGTGGCTTGCACGTCGCGACGCCAGAAGTTACCCCGATCTCCAACTTTCGGCAAAGCATTCGCCAAATTGGAAGATCTACTACCCCTCTTGATCTTCCTGTTACCCCTGCTTAATGGCTATTTATGCTATTGAGATATGACTCTCGTCACACCCTTCTCTCTAGTCCGACAAATCACGATTTATGTAATCTTCATCACACTCACCGCCGGTGGAGCGGTCCCGGACGATCCGGCCGGGTGACCTCAGCGCCTGACGCACGTGTAGGCGCCGTACATCGACTCCCGGAAGCCCGCCTCGACGATCTCGAATCCGGCGGCGTCGAGCATCGGTTCGAGCAGCCACCTGAAGGTGCTGTACTCGGTGCGCAGATGCTCGGCGTAGTCGTCGCGGGTGTAGCCCAGCGCGGGATCGCCCGCCGCGCCGTCGAGCCAGCGGCCGAGCACGGCGTCGGCGTCGGCCGGCCGGAAGTCGAAGATCAGGTCCCGCAGGCGCAGGACGCCCCCGGGCCGTACGATCCGCGCGACGCGGTCGAGCGCGACGGCCTTCCAGAAGTCGGGGAGCTGGTGGAGCGCGTGGCGGGTGTAGACCGCGTCGGCGGGCGGCCCCGCGTGCTCGTAGGACAGGAAGCCCGCACGCACGCGCTCAAGGCCGGAGAGCCCCTCCTCGGCGGCGCGGGCGCCGAGGAAGTCGTGCATCGCCGGGGAGACGTCCACCGCCACCACCCGCCGGAACCGCCGCGCCGCGGCGAGGGCGAACTGCCCCGTCCCCGCGCCGAACTCCACGACCGTCGCCGCCTCCCCCACGCCGTGCCCCGCGAGCACGGCGAGGTCCTCCCCGGGGTCGGGCCTGCCCTGCTTGCGGTCGAACCCGGCGACGAACGCGGCGTCGAGGTGCTCGGGACCGGCGTACGCGAGCTCGTCGGGCATCCACGGCTTGATCATGTCCCGATGCTGGCAGTACCGCCGTGTCCGGCACATCCGGTTTTTTCCGGCACCCCGTCACGCGCGAGGCGGGGCCGGGACCTCCCCGGCGGGAGCGCGGTCAGGGGCGGACGGCTCCGACGATGCGGCGGCCGTAGGCGGACAGCGGGACGACCTTGACGACGTCGCCGGTCTGCGGGGCGTGCACGATCTGGCCGTTGCCCGCGTACATGCTGACATGGCCGAGACCCTCGCTGAAGATGAGGTCGCCCGGCTGGAGCTCGCTCAGCGAGACCTTGCGGCTCGCGCCCCAGCTCCACTGCTCCCAGGTCGTGCGGGGGAGGCTGACCCCCCCGCTGCGCCAGGCGCCCTGGACCAGGCCGGAGCAGTCCCAGCCGCCGGGGCCCGTGCCACCGTACCGGTAGGGCTTGCCGACCTGGGCGAAGGCGAACTGCAGGGCGGCGCGGGCGTTGCCCGAGGCGGAGCCGTTGTACTGGATCCCGGCGCTCTCGGGGTTGCCCGTCCTGAAGGCGTTGAGCTCGCGCAGGATCTTCGTCTGGGCCTTGACCATCTTGTCGGCCCTGGCCTTCTCCCTGGCCAGCTCGTCACGCGTCTCGTCGGCCTCGGCCAGCGCCTTTTTCGCCTGGTCCCGGCTGGTCCGCAGCGCCTTGGTGGCCTCGTCGAAGGCGTTCAGGGACTGGGCGCGGGAGGTGGACATCTGGTCGGCGGCGGCCAGGCCGCTCAGCAGGGCGCCGGGATCGGCCTGGTAGATCATGCCTTCCCAGCCGTTGATCACGCCGACCTGGTAGGTGCTGACGGCCATCGTGACGAGCTCCTTGCGCAGCCCGGCGACCTGCTCGTTCTGGCGGGTCAGGTCCTCGTTGAGCGTGCGGTACTTCTTCCTGGCCCGCTTCCACTTCTCCGAGGCCTGGTTGTACTTCTCGACGACCTGGTCGGCCTGCTCGTTGAGCTTTTCCAGCTTCTTCTTGGCCTGGGCGGCCGTCGGCTTCGGCTCGGCGGACGCTCCGCCCATCGGCAGCGTCAGCAACGCGAGAGCGAGTCCGACCGCCACCGGTATCCGAATCAGTCCAACCGGCAAACCCGCCACGGCCACGTCAACGCCTCCCGACTGCACCAGACCTGCGGCGAATAGTACAGAAGAAGTAATGATTGACTCACCTTTTCGCCGGGTTTGCTCCTTAATTGCAGGTGAAACCCTTTACCCGCGACCGGCGGCGCCCGTCTCGCGACCGGCGGCGCCCCGGCCACGGGGGCGGTCCGCCCCGGACCCCGCCCGGTCCCGCTACCCGCAGGTGGCGATGTCGCAGATCTTGGCGGTCATCTTCCTGGCGTCACGCAGCTGAACGGCCCAGTCGCTCTTCGCGGGCTTGGCGTACTCGCCCGCCCAGAGGTAGACCAGGACGGCGTTGCCCTTCCTGACCAGCACGCTCCGCTCGCCGCCCACCCCGGCCCTTCTGCCGTAGTAGACCTGCCCGGAGATCCTCAGCGCCTCGTCGCCGAGCCCGGTCAGGCGCGAGGAGGCGTAGCGGTAGCCGGTACCCGAGTCGGTCCTGGCCCCGCACCTGGTCAGGGCGGCGCGCACCTGGGCGACGGCCGAGGCGGCCGAGGCCCGCGAACCGTACAGGACCACCTGCTCGACCTTCATGAAGTCCGGCACGCCGGTGAAGGTCACCGTCCGCGCGGCCACCCGGCCGGTCGCGGCCAGCGTGCTCCTGTCGCACGGGTTGACGGCCAGCCTGGCCTTCGCCGAGTTGCCGACCCGCCAGTTGGTCTCGGGGTCGTCGTCCTTCTTGGCGGCGTCCTTCTCGTACAGCAGGAAGCCCTTGGGGATGGCGGCCGTCGTGGCCGCCGCGGGTGTGGTGACGGTCGCTCCGGCGGCCAGGACGGCGAGGGCGAGCGTTATGATCTTCTTCATCGAATCAAACCTCCTGGGTGATCCGATGCTCGGCGACCGCGAAAGGTTTACGCGCGCCCCAGACGCCGGAGAAGAAGCACCGAGGGCACCGGCCTGGCGCCCATCCTGCGGACCGACTCGGCCACCTCGCGATCGGAGGAGACCACCGCGACCGCACGCCCCGCGGGCTCGGCGCGGACCAGCTGGCGGATCAGGTCGTCGGCGATCTGGTTCGGGGCGCTGAACATCACGCGCACCCCCCTGGGCGCCGACACCGGGACCGGCCCGTTCAGCTCGGCGCCGTCGAAGACACAGGTCAGCTCGGTGCGGGTCTGCGCGTAGAGCGCGCCGAGACCGGTGAGGAGGCGGGTGCGCTGGTCGGCCAGGGTGAACGTGCCGTAACCGGTCTTGGTCACGTTGTAACCGTCGACGATCAGGTGGATCTGCGGCAGCGCGAGCAGCTGGTCGAGCAGGGCGGGGTCGTCGTCGGCGAGCGCCCGCGCGGGAACCGCCTGGACCCCCTGCCTGCCGGGCGCCACCGAGGCCACCGAGTCGGCGGGACGGTGGATGCCCGAGGGCAGGGCGAGCTCCCTGCGCAGCCCGGCGGCGGCGTCCTGCAGCGCGTCGAGCAGCATGCGCACCTTGGTGTCCTCCACGCTGCGGCCCTCACGGGCGGCCCTGCGCGTCGACTCCAGCTGCCGCTCGGCGTCGGCCAGCCGCTCGCGCAGGCGGCGCAGCTCGCTCTCCACCGTGCTCCCCGCCGAGAGCGCGGCGGCGCGCGCCTCGTCGGCCACCTCCTGGGCGGCGGCGGCGCGCGCCTCGGCCGCCCTGGTCCGCTCACGGGCGTCGTGCAGCCTGCGGCGCAGGTCGGAGACCTCCGAGCGCGAGGTCTTGAGCTGCTCGCGCAGCCGCTCCGACTCCTCCTTGGCCGCGGTCTTCTGGGCGGCCAGCTGCTCGCGCAGCCGGGAGACCGTCTGCTCCTGCGCCGAGCCCTCGGCCGCGGCGGCCGACCGCTCCAGGTCGGCGCGGGCCGTCTCCACCATGTCCACCCAGCCGGGCGGCCGGGTCAGGTAGGCGGCCGCGGCCACCATGACGGGCTCGGCGGCCGGTGGGACCGTGCCCTCGGCGAGGCTCGCGATCAGCTCGGGCCAGCCCTCGGTCAGCGTCTCCGCGACCAGCTCGCGGAACTTCTTGTCGGTCTCCAGCTGTGCGGCGATCGGCGCCCCGCCCAGCCTGGCCCGCTTGCGGGGGTCGAACTTGGCGATCCCCTTCAGGGGCAGCGGCACCGAGGCGGCGGGCATCGAACCGAGAATCTGGGAGGCCAGCTCCACGACATGTAAGCGAACCTGCTCGGGTAACGGACGAGACAGGCCCTCTCCGGCTGAACTCATCACGGCCCCTACTCGGATCGGTCTTCACGTCAAGGGTACGGCTACCGCACCCTGACCCCGACCTGACCGTGAATCGACCGATGGCCGACGAGCCCGTGAACGCTTCATGGACAAGTGCTTGCTGGTGGGTTACGACTGTGCGGATCGCCTTGTGACGCACGCCACCCGGGAGAGCGCGATGGACGAGCCGACGAACGAGGCCGGCCGGCAGGCCGACAAGAGCATGCGGACATCGACCCGCGACCTCGAGGAGTTGCGGGAGCGGATGCGCTCATGGCTCGCCGGAAGGGTGGGCTCTCCCGTCGCCGTCTCCCCGCTGTCCCGCCCCTCGGGCAACGGCATGTCCAGCGAGACCCTGCTCTTCGACGCCTCCTGGACCTCCGCCGAGGGCGGGCACGACGTCGCGTGCGTCGCCCGGATGGCCCCGGCGAGCGAGGCGGTGCCGGTCTTCCCCGGCTACGACCTCGGCAGGCAGTACGAGGTCATGCGGATGGTCAGGGAGCGGGCGGGCGTGCTCGCGCCCCGGGCCCTGTGGTACGAGCCCGACCCCGGGCGGCTGGGCGCCCCGTTCTTCGTGATGGAGCGGCTCACCGGCGACGTGCCGCCGGACGTGATGCCCTACACCTTCGGGAGCTGGCTGCTGGACGCCTCCCCCGCCGACCGCGGCCGGCTGCAGCGGAGCAGCGTCGAGATCCTGGCCGCGCTGCACGACGCCCCGTTCACCGCCGAGGAGCTGCGCCCCCTGGAGACCCCCGGGACGGGCGGGACGGCGCTGCGCAGGCACGTCGACGAGCAGCGGGCCTACTACGAGTGGGCGCACGGCTCGATGCCCGTCCCGCTGCTGGAGCGGGCGTTCGGCTGGCTGGAGGAGCACTGGCCGGCCGATCCGGGGCCCGACGTGCTGAACTGGGGCGACGCCCGCATCGGGAACGTGATGTACCGCGACTTCACCCCGGTGGCGGTGCTCGACTGGGAGATGGCCGCGATCGCCCCCCGCGAGCTGGACATCTCCTGGATGATCTTCCTGCACACCTTCTTCCAGGACATCACCGAGTTCATGGAACTGCCGGGGATGCCCGACTTCATGCGGCGCGAGGATGTCTGCCAGACGTACCACGAAATAACGGGATACAAGCCCCGGGACATGGAGTTCTACGAGACGTACGCCGCCCTCAGGCACGGCATCATCATGGCCCGCGTCCGGCAGCGCCAGGTCCACTTCGGCGAGCAGGCCATGCCCGACGACCCCGACGACCTGGTGATGCACCGGGCCCTCCTCGAACGGATGCTGGACGGGAGTCACTGGAGCTGAGGCCCTCCGGAGGCCCTCACGGGCCCCGGAGGGCGCGGGTTCTCCCGGCACCGGCGCGCACCGGCCCGGGGAGGGCCCGGTGCGGTAAATGTCGGTCGGGGCTTCTATGGTCGTGAATCGTGGACTACGCCGTGCAGGGAACACTCGACGAGCTGGGCACCCCGCTCAGCCAGATCACCTTCGTCGTGTTCGACCTGGAGACCACCGGCGTCTCGGCGGGCGAGCATGCGATCACCGAGATCGGGGCGGTCAAGGTCAGGGGTGGCGAGGTGCTCGGCGAGTTCGCCACCCTGGTCGACCCCGGCTCGCCGATCCCGCCGTTCATCTCGGTGCTGACCGGCATCACCGACAGCATGGTGGTGGCGGCGCCGAGGATCGAGTCGGTGCTGCCGTCCTTCCTGGAGTTCGCCGCGGGTTCCACCCTGGTGGCGCACAACGCGGGCTTCGACCTGGGGTTCGTCAGGGCGGCCTGCGCCGCGCACGGCTATCCCCCACCGGCCCACCAGGTGGTCGACACCGTCGACCTGGCCCGCAAGCTGCTCACCCGCGACGAGGCGCCCAACTGCAAGCTGTCCACGCTCGCCAAGATCTTCAGCCACACCGAGCCCTGCCACCGGGCGCTCGCCGACGCGCGGGCCACCGTCGACGTGCTGCACGCCCTGCTGGAGCGGGCGGGCTCCTTCGGGGTGCAGACGCTGGAGGAGCTCAAGGGCTTCGTCCGCGCGCCCACCCCCGAGCAGCGCCGCAAGCGGCACCTGGCCGACTCGGTGCCGGCCGGCCCCGGCGTCTACGTGTTCGAGGACGAGGGCGGCGACCCGCTCTACGTCGGCAAGAGCACCAACCTGCGCAACCGCGTGCGCAGTTACTTCACCGCGAGCGAGACCAGGCCTCGCGTCCGCGAGATGATCGGCATCGCCGCGCGGGTCAGGTCGATCGCCTGCGCGACCTCGCTGGAGGCCGAGGTCAGGGAGCTGCGGCTGATCGGCTCGGCCAAGCCCCGCTACAACCGCAGGTCGCGCTTCCCCGAGAAGATGTTCTGGCTCAAGCTGACCGACGAGCCGTTCCCCCGCCTGTCGGTCGTCCGCGAGGTGAGGGACGACGAGGCCTCCTACCTCGGCCCGTTCAACAGCACCCGCGCCGCCGAGGACGCCCGCACGGCCCTGCACGAGACGATCCCGCTGCGGCAGTGCACCGAGCGGATCACCCCGCGCACCAGGCGCTCCGCCTGCGCCCTCGCCGAGATCGGGAGGTGCGGGGCGCCGTGCGAGGGCCGCCAGAGCCCCGGCGAGTACGCCGTGCACGTCGTGGCGGCCCGCCGGGCGATGGAGCTGGACGCCGCCCCGGTCTTCTCCGCGATCGAGGCCAGGATGGAGCGGCTCGCCCTCGACCAGCGCTACGAGGAGGCCGCGGCCGACCGCGACCGGCTCGCCTCCTACGTCCGCACCTCGGCCCGCATGCAGCGGCTGCGGTCGCTGACCGCGATCTCCCAGATGGTCGCCGCCGCCCCCCTGCCGGGCGGCGTCTGGGAGATCCACGTCATCCGGTACGGGCGGCTCGCCTCGGCCGGGGTGATGCCGAAGGGCGCCCACCCCACCCCGTTCGTCGAGGCGCTGACCGCCACCGCTGAGACGGTGCCGCCGGGCCCCGGGCCGGTCCACGCGGCCAGCGCCGAGGAGACCGAGTGCGTCCTGCGCTGGCTGGAGACCCCCGGGGTGCGGCTGGTGCAGGTCGAGGGCACCTGGAGTCTGCCCGTCTCGGGCGCGGGGCGGCTCAAGGCCCGTATCGACCGCGCCTACCAGACGGCCGAGCCGCGCCGGGCGCGCGAGGGCCGCCCGCTGCGCTGATAGCTTCTGAGACGAAATGCCGCACTCAACGAGGAGGAAGCTCGTGGTCACCGCGATCGTTCACATCAACGCCGAGGTGGACCGGATCTCCGAGGTCGCCCAGACGGTCGCCGAGATCGACGGGGTGAGCGAGGTCTACTCCATAACCGGGGAGTACGACCTGCTGGCCATGGTCCGCGTCCCCGCCTACGAGGAGATCGCCGAGGTCGTCCCCGGCCGGATCAACAAGGTGGACGGGGTGCTGCACACCGAGACCCACGTCGCCTTCCGGGCCTACTCGCGGCACGACCTGGACGCCGCCTTCTCGATCGGCCTCGGCGAGTCCGACTGATCCTCACCCGGGCCGGCACCCGGGCACGGCCCGGCGGATCCGGCGGGGGCCGTCTCACCCGGGCCGGCGGAGCCCGGACGCGGCCCGAGGCGCGCCATGACGGTGACGTCACCCTCGCCGGTACGGCCGCCGGCCTCGCCCGCGGTGGGCAGCCGCGCCCGCACCTCGAACCCCCCTCCGGGCAGGGTGCCGGCCGCCAGCGTCCCTCCGAAGAGGGCGGCCCGCTCGCGCATGCCGAGCAGACCGTGCCCCGCGGCCGCCGTGGGGACGGTCCTGCCGTCGTCCCGTACGAGAACGTCGAGGAGACCCGGCCGCCAGCGCAGCGTGACGCGGGCCGAGCGGGCACCGGCGTGCCGCAGGGTGTTGTCGAGCGCCTCCTGGACGATGCGGTAGGCCACCAGTTCGAGGGCGAGCCCGACCTCGGCGGGCCTGCCGTCCTCGACCACGTCCACCCGCAGGCCCCGCGCCCTGACCCCGGCGAGCAGGTCGCGCAGGTCGGACAGCCTGGGCTGGGGCGTCCTGCCGGCCGGGAGACCGTCGAGGTCGAGCAGCGCCAGGGTGCGCTGGAGCTCGACGAGTGCCTGGCGCCCCGACTCCTCGGCCACCCTCAGGGTCTCCCTGGCCCGCTCGGGGTCCTTGTCCATGATCATTCGCCCGGCGCCCACCCCGAGCGTCATCATGCTGATCCCGTGGGCGACGACGTCGTGCAGTTCGCGGGCGATGCGCGCCCGCCTCCGGGCGAGCTGGGCGCCGGCCAGCGCCTCCCCCTGGTCGGCGAACCTGGCCTCCCAGGACCTGAGCCTCAGCAGCAGGAGCCTGCGCTCCCGCACCAGGCCCGCCACGGCCACGCACAGGACGAGCGCCGCGCACGACAGCAGGATGGGGAACATCTGCCCGGTCAGGAGGTCGGCACGCCACATGGCCGCAATCTAGAACGGCCACCCGGGGCGATACATCCCCTCGTGGGCGGATCTTGCATCCGCCCACGAGAGGAGGACCTCCGGCACCGGGACGGCCCGGCACACCGTGGCGACCCCGGCCGCCCGGCCGGGACACCTCCGGCCATCCGGGACGACGACGCCGGGACGGCCTTCGCGAGCGAGGCGGCCGGGGCCTCGCCCGGACCCCTCCCCGACGGAGGTCAGGACGGCTTCAGGGCCCGGCTGACCTCGATCCAGCGGTCGAGGGTCTCGGCCGCGGCACCGGAGTCGACGGCCTTCGTCGCGCGCTCGTACCCCGCGGCCATCGCGGCGTTCAGGTCGTCACCGGCACCGTCGTCCGCGCCCTCGCCCGCGCCGTCGAGGGCGACCAGCGCGGCGGCGGCGTTCAGCAGCACCGCGTCGCGGACCGGCCCCGTCCTGCCGCCGACCAGGTCGCGGACGGCCTGGGCGTTGAACACCACGTCCCCCCCGCGCAGCGCGTCGGGCGCCGCCCTGGGGATGCCGAGGGCTGACGGGTCGAAGACGACCTTCTCGAGGGCGCCCCGGCGCACCACCCACACCGTGGAGGTCGTGGCGATGGTGAGCTCGTCCAGCCCGTCGTCGCCCCTGAAGACCAGCGCGGAGGCCCCGCGCTCGGCGAAGACGCCCGCGACGGTGGGGAGCATCCCCGCGTCGAAGATGCCGATCGCCTGGGCGGCGGGCCTGGCCGGATTGGTCAGCGGGCCCAGGAAGTTGAAGATCGTGGGGACGCCGAGCTCCTTGCGCGTGGGGCCCACGAAGCGCAGCGCCGGGTGGTAGACCGGCGCGAAGCAGAAGGCGATCCCCGCCTCGACGGCGACCCTGGCGGTGTCGGCCGGGGCCAGATCGAGCACGATCCCGAGGTGTTCCAGGACGTCGGCGGCGCCGCAGGAGGAGGAGGCGGCCCGGTTGCCGTGCTTGACGACCCTCGCCCCGGCGGCGGCGGCCACGATCGCGGCCATGGTGGAGACGTTGACGGTGTGGGCCCGGTCGCCGCCGGTGCCGACGACGTCGACGACGGGGCCCTCGACCGACAGCGGGGTGGCCCGCTCCAGCATCGTGCGCGCCAGGCCGGTCACCTCCGCGACCGTCTCGCCCTTCGCCCTCATCGCCACCGCGAAGCCCGCGATCTGGGCGGACGTGGCGGAGCCGGACATGATCTGGTTCATCGCCCAGGCGGCCTCGTCGGCCGTCAGGTGCTCGCCCGCGATCAGGGCGGATAACAGCGCGGGCCAGGTGGTGCGCGCGTCCATGGAGGTCTCCAGGGGGGTTTCCGGGGGGCTACCGGGCGGACAGGCGGGTGGACAGGCGGCGGCGCATCAGGTCGGCGACGGTCTCGGCGAGGACGACCGGGTCGATCGGCTGCGGCACGACGGCCTCGGCCCGCGACCACTCGGCCAGCCAGCGGTCGTCGCGGCGGGCGATCAGCAGGCAGATCGGCGGGCAGTCGTGGACCTCGTCCTTGGCCTGGCGGGCCACGCCCATGCCGCCGGCGGGCTGGGCCTCGGCGTCGAGCACGGCGACGTCGATCTCGCCGGAGTCGAAGTGCTGGACGACCTTGGCGTGGGTGGCGCACTCCACGATCTCCACGAGGGGCACGTCGCCGGCGGGGCGGCGGCCGATCGCCTGCCGCACCTTCTCGCGGGTGCTCGCGTCGTCGCTGTAGACGAGGACCCTCATCTTGTCGTCGGTGCTCACGGTCGCGCTCACTATCCCTCGTCGATGTATGGTCACCTGGGATGCTACCGGTCAGCCGGTCCGGAGACCCAGGCCGGAGCCGAGGGCGAGCGAATTGCCCCATACGTCCACTTTGGGGGGACGTGCGCACCCGCTATCGGGGGGTCGTGCGGCGACCCGAGCAGGAGAGCCGCAATAATGCTGCCCGTGGCGACAGCATCCGCAATTTCAACGACGACGACAGCACACTCGTCCCGCAGACCCGATCTGGTCAGCGTCGGGACGATTGTCTGGCTGTCCTCCGAGCTCATGTTCTTCGCGGCGCTGTTCGCGATGTACTTCACCATCCGGTCGGTGAGCATCGGCCAGGGCCTGCCCTGGCCCGAGGCCCATCTGAACGTCCCGTTCGCCCTTGTCAACACGATCATCCTGGTCCTGTCGAGTGTGACCTGCCAGCTGGGCGTGTGGGCGGCAGAGAAGGGCCAGGTCGCCAAGCTGCGCTTCTGGTACGTCGTCAGCTTCCTGATGGGCGCCGTGTTCGTGGGCGGCCAGCTGTACGAGTACAGCCAGCTGGTCCACGAGGGGCACACGCTGTCGCACTCCGCGTACGACTCCGTGTTCTACCTGACCACGGGCTTTCACGGCCTGCACGTGACCGGTGGACTGATCGCGTTCCTGTTCATGCTGGGACGCACGTACGCCGCGAAGCGCTTCACCCGTGAGCAGGCGACCAGCGCGATCGTCGTGTCCTACTACTGGCACTTCGTCGACGTGGTCTGGATTGGCCTTTTCGTAACCATCTATGGCATTCACTAAGGAATCGGGGATCTCTGTGAATAGGATCACCGCTGGGCGGCGGCATCCCCTCGCGAGATACGCCGTCCTGCTCCTGGCCCTGGGCCTGATCGGCGGGGTCTACACCGTCGCGCTCGCGGTCTCCCCCAGCCGGCAGGCCGACGCCGCCATCGCGTCCGGCAGGGCCGACGACGTGGCGGAGGGCAAGAAACTCTTCGAGCAGAGCTGCTCCAGCTGTCACGGCCTCAACGCCGAGGGCACCGCGCAGGGCCCGACCCTGATCGGCGTCGGCGCCGCCTCCGTGGACTTCCAGGTCGGCAGCGGCCGCATGCCCCTGGCCAACCCCAGCGCGCAGGCACCGCGCAAGCCCCTGGCGCCCTGGGTCAACGAGGACACCGTCCGGCAGCTCGCCGCCTACGTGCAGTCACTCGGCGGCGGCCCGACCGTCCCGACCGACGAGCAGGTCGACGCCTCCAAGGGCGACAAGTCCAAGGGCGGGGAGCTGTTCCGCGCGAACTGCATCCAGTGCCACAACTTCGTCGGCTCCGGCGGCGCCCTGACCCAGGGCAAGTACGCACCGCCGCTCCACCAGGCCAGCGAGAGGCAGATCTACGAGGCGATGATCACCGGCCCGCAGGCGATGCCGGTGTTCAACGACAGCATCATCACCCCCGAGCAGAAGCGGGACATGATCGCCTACATCGTGGGCGTGCGCGAGGAGCCCAACCCGGGCGGCGCCGGTCTCGGCCGCATCGGCCCGGTCACGGAGGGTCTGGTGGCCTGGGTCGTCGGGCTCAGCCTCCTCTCCCTGGCCGCCATCTGGATCACCGCGAAGAGGCGACAGGCCAAATGACTGACAACAATCACGACATCGAGCAGCCGGAGGAGCGCGCGCCGAAGCGCGTGATCGGCACCCCCTCCCCGGCGGCGAGCACCTCGCTTCTCGGCCGCGACGAGCCGAGGAAGACGGACGTCGTCCAGGTTCCCGGGGTGGTCCCGCAGGACGAGGCGACCGCGAAGAAGGGCGAGCGGTACGCCGCCCTCTGCTTCCTGGTCGCCTTCCTGGGGGGCATCGGCTTCGTGGTGTCGTACGTCGTCTTCCAGGTCGGCGACATCGAGAAGACGCAGGTCTCCAACCTCGCGCTGGGCGGCACGCTCACCCTGGCCCTGCTCGGGCTGGCCGCGGGCCTGACCACCTGGGTCCGCCTGGTCATGCCCAAGTACAACCTGGTCCAGGAGCGCCACACGATGGCCTCCGACCCCGAGACCAGGTCCTACGTGGCCGAGACCTTCCTGCAGGGGGCGAACGAGAGCGGCATCGTCAAGCGCCCGCTGCTGCGCCGCACCCTGCTGGCCGCCGCCGCCCCGCTCGGCCTGGCCCCGCTGGTCCTGCTGCGCGACCTCGGCCCGAGCCACACGAACTTCCCGGCCAAGCTGCGGCACACCGTCTGGGGCGAGAAGACCAAGGACGGCAAGCCGCGCAAGCTCCTCGTCGAGGGAAGCGGCTCGCCCATCAGGGCCGCCGACTTCAACTCCCCCGGCGGCATCCTCTCCGTGGTGCCCGAAGGGTACGAGCACGACCTGAACGCGCTGGCCAAGGCCACGCTGATCCTGATCAAGTTCCGTCCCGAGGAGCTCAAATCCGGGACCAACCTGAACTGGACGCACGACGGGATCGTGGCGTACTCCAAGATCTGCACGCACGTCGGCTGCCCCGCGGCCCTGTACGAGCAGACCACCCACCACATCCTGTGCCCGTGTCACCAGTCGACCTTCGACGCCGCCGACGGCGCCAAGGTCATCTTCGGCCCGGCCGCTCGGCCGCTTCCTCAGCTGCCGATCGCCGTCGATAATGAGGGATATCTCGTCGCAACGGCGGATTTCGCGGTCCCTGTGGGTCCCAGCTTCTGGGAGCGCGGCGACGCCGAGGCCGAGGTCCGTGAGAACGGAGCCCAAAAGTCATGAGCATCGAGACCGTTCCCAAGCCCATCGAGGGTGCGAGCACCTTCGTCGACGACCGCATCGGCGCGGGAAACTTCCTCCGGCGCAACCTGCGGAAGATCTTCCCCGACCACTGGTCGTTCCTGCTGGGTGAGATCGCGCTCTACTCGTTCATCATCCTGCTGCTGACCGGCACGTTCCTGACGTTCTTCTTCAAGCCCGGCATGGGCCACGTCGAGTACGCCGGCTCGTACGGCCCGCTGCAGGGCGTCACCATGTCCGAGGCGTACGCCTCGTCGCTGAGCATCAGCTTCGACGTGCGCGGCGGCCTGCTGATGCGGCAGATGCACCACTGGGCGGCCCTGCTGTTCATCGGCGGCATGATGGTGCACGCGCTCCGGGTGTTCTTCACCGGCGCCTACCGCAAGCCGCGCGAGCTCAACTGGCTGATCGGCGTGCTGCTGCTCACGCTGGCGCTGCTCGAGGGCCTGACCGGTTACTCCCTGCCCGACGACCTGCTCTCCGGCGCCGGTCTGCGGATCACCGAGGGTGTGGCGATCTCGCTGCCGCTGGTCGGCACCTGGATCACCTTCTTCCTCTTCGGCGGCGAGTATCCGGGCGAGGACGTCATCGCGCGCTTCTACTCGCTGCACATCCTGCTCATCCCCGGCATCCTGCTCGCGCTCATCACGGCTCACATGATCCTGATGTGGGTCCAGAAGCACACGCAGATGCCGGGCAAGGGCCGCACCAACGAGAACGTGGTGGGCGCGCCGTTCTACCCGGCCTTCATGATCAAGGCCGGCGCCTACTTCATGTTCACCTTCGGGGTCATCGCGATGCTGGGCACCTTCGCCCAGATCAACCCGATCTGGCTGTTCGGTCCCTACACCCCCGCCGACATCTCGGCGGGCTCGCAGCCCGACTTCTACATGGGCTTCCTCGAGGGCGCGCTGCGCCTGATGCCCGCCTGGGAGCTCAACCTCTTCGGCGGCGCGGGGGGCACGCTCGCGATGAGCGTGCTGATCCCGGCCCTGGTGCCGATGGGCATCGTCATGACGGGCCTGGCGCTGTACCCGTTCATCGAGCAGTGGGTCACCGGCGACCGCCGCGAGCACCACGTCGCGGAGCGTCCCCGCAACAACCCGCACCGCACCGCGATCGGCATGTCGGCGGTCACGTTCTACGGCGTCCTGTGGCTGCTGGGCGCCAACGACGAGATCTCCGCGTTCTTCCACATCTCGCTGAACTGGACGACCTACGCGGGCCGGTTCCTGGTGATCGCCGGCCCCGTGCTGGCGTACGTCATCACCTACCGGATCTGCCTGGGCCTGCAGCGCAGCGACGCGGCGATCATCAGCCACGGCGTGGAGTCCGGTGTGATCAAGCGCCTGCCCCACGGCGAGTACATCGAGGTCCACGTCCCGCCGCACGAGGCCATCGAGGCCCACATGCGGGGCAAGGAGGTGATCCCGATCGTCTCCGGAGGCGGCGCGGGCCCGAAGAGCCGCGACGACATCCCGTCCAAGGGGATGCGCGGCCCGCTCGGCAGGCTGCGCGCCAAGATGAGCGCGGCGTACGGCGGCGAGAAGATCCCGCTCGACGACGGCCACGGCCACGGCGAGGACCACGACGCCATCGGCACGGGTCACGGGGAGCACGCGGCGGTCGGCCAGGCCGGGGACGACAGGTCCCTGACCCGCTGACCCGCCACGGCTGACGCCACCCGGAGGGCCCGGACACCATGTGGTGTCCGGGCCCTCCGCTTTGCGCGTCACCGGACGACGGCCTCGCACGTCACCGGACGACGGGTACGGCGATGCCCCCGAGCTGCCACAAGGCCCCCGCAGGGGCCTCCAGAAGGCTTCTGCGGGCCTTTCCCCGGCCGAGGCCGCAACAACCCATCCCGTTTCCCCGGCGGTCCCAGGGAACGTCAGGACGCCGCCGGTCAGACGTCGTCGGTGTTGAAGTGCTTGAGGCTGCTCCACTTGAGCCACTGCTTCCAGCTCTCCTGCCAGTGCCCCCACCCGTTCATGGGCTCCAGGACGCGGGGCGAGCCGGTGATGATGATCGGGTCCCCGATCAGGGTGTTGTCGAGGAACCACTTGGCGTTGCTCGGGCTGACGTTGACGCAGCCGTGGCTGACGTTGGAGTTGCCCTGGGAGCCGACCGACCACGGGGCGCTGTGGATGTACTCACCGCTGTTGGAGATGCGGACGGTGTCGTAGACGGTCAGCTGGTAGTAGCCGGGGGAACCGGGCCCGATGCCCGGGGAGGTCATGACGGTGACGTCCTCCCGCGACATGGCCAGGTGCACGCCGCTGGTCGTGTGGTACTTCCAGTTGCCGCCCTGCCCTGCGCTCATGGGTATCTCGCGGACGACTTTGCCGTTGCGCTTCACGGTGAGATGGTGCGTCTGGACACTGCCCCGGGTGATCTGCGAGCGGCCGATCTTGAAGTTGACGGTCTTGTTCGCCGCTCCGTACAGGCCGTTGCCGCCGCGTACCCCCGCCAGGCGGGCCTCGACCCGGACCCTCGTACCGGCGGGCCAGAATTTCTTCGGGCGGAAGTGGACGTTCCGGGCGTCGAACCAGTGCCACGCCCCCAAGACCGGTCTGGAGGTGCGGACGAACAGGTTGCGCTCGATGGAGACCCGGTCGGTGACGTCGCGATCGAAGGTGATCATCACCGGCATGCCGACACCGACGGTCAGGCCGGTCGTGTCCCTGCCCGGCATGAAGTTCTCGATCGCGAAGGTCTCGCGTCCCTTCACCGTGGAGAAGGAGGAGGTCGTGGTGGTGACGGCGCCCGCCGGGTTGACGGCCGTCACGGAGACCTCGTAGGAGGCCCCTGGAGCCGCGACACCCCTGCTGCGCCACTGGGTACCGTCGGCGCTGAGAACGCCCGGCAGGGAGCCTTTGGCGCCCTTCACGGCCCTGACGGCGACCTGTCGCAGGGTGCCGCCCTGCGCCGCGACCAGGACGGGGGTGTCCGTGGGAACGCCCCTGGCCCTGTCGAGAGGGGCCACGGTGACGACGGCCGCGGCGACGGCGGCGGGTGAGTTCTGCGCCGCCTGTGGCGTCCGGCCGCCCTGTACGGCGGTGTTTCCCGAGCAGGAGGCCGCCACCAGCGCGAGAGTCAGCAGTCCCGCTCCCTGGCTCGAACCACGGATCGCGTGCCCCACATGAACTCCCCTGTCCCGGACTGAACCACTGATTCAGTTATTACCCGGAGTAAGCGGTTCACCACATAAGACATCCACCCTAGGCGCCAAATAAACGCCAAAAAGCGGGCCACGGAAGCTTTCCGTGGCCCGCTCGGACGGCGGTGAAACGCGAGGTCAGTGCGAGAAGTTGCCCCGGTAGTACTCGAAGACGAAACCGATCATGCTCATCACGATCGCGAACACGCCGATCAGGAAGAGCCACCAGCCGATGACCAGGCCGACCGCGCTGAGCGCGACGGCCAGGCAGACGAAGAGCGGCCACCAGCTGTGCGGGCTGAAGAAGCCGAGCTCGCCGGCACCCTCGCTGATCTCGCCCAGCTTGTCGTCCTCCGGCTGCTCGCCGATCCGGCGGGCCGTGTACATGAGGTAGTAACCGATCATGAACGCGAAGCCCACCGAGATGGCCATCGCCGTCGTGCCGACCGGCTCCTTGGACCAGTACCAGTAGACGACGTCCACGGCGGCGAAGAAGACGCCGCAGAGGATGAACAACCAGCCCTGGACCTTCATCGGTTCTCCTCCAGCTCATGGGCCGGGATGTGCGGGTGCTTGAGGTCGAACGCCGGGCGCTCGGACCGGATGCGGGGCAGCGAGGTGAAGTTGTGCCTCGGCGGCGGGCAGGACGTCGCCCATTCGAGCGAGTTGCCGTACCCCCACGGGTCGTCCACGGTGACCTGCGGCGCGGTCTTGTGGGTCTTCCACACGTTGTAGAGGAACGGCAGCGTGGAGGCGCCCAGCAGGAACGCGCCGACCGAGGAGACCATGTTGAGGTCGGTGAAGCCGTCGATCGGGCTGTAGTCGGCGTAACGGCGCGGGAAGCCCTGCGCGCCGAGCCAGTGCTGGACCAGGAAGGTGGTGTGGAAACCGATGAACAGCGTCCAGAAGTGGATCTTGCCCATCGTGTCGTTCAGCATCTTGCCGGTGAACTTGGGCCACCAGAAGTAGAAGCCCGCGAACATCGCGAACACCACGGTGCCGAAGACCACGTAGTGGAAGTGCGCGACCACGAAGTAGGAGTCGGAGACCTGGAAGTCCAGCGGCGGGGAGGCCAGGATGACACCGGTCAGGCCGCCGAACAGGAACGTCACCAGGAAGCCGATCGAGAACAGCATCGGCGACTCGAACGACAGGTGGCCGCGCCACATGGTGCCGATCCAGTTGAAGAACTTCACCCCGGTGGGCACCGCGATGAGGAACGTCATGAAGGAGAAGAACGGTAGCAACACCTGTCCCGTGGGGAACATGTGGTGCGCCCACACGGTGATCGACAGACCCGCGATGGCGATCGTCGCGCCGACCAGGCCGATGTAGCCGAACAGCGGCTTGCGGCTGAAGACCGGCAGTACCTCGGTCACGATGCCGAAGAACGGCAGCGCGATGATGTAGACCTCCGGATGGCCGAAGAACCAGAACAGGTGCTGCCAGAGCAGCGCGCCGCCGGTCTGGGAGTCGAAGATGTGCGTGCCGAGCTTGCGGTCGGACTCCAGCGCCAGCAGCGCGGCGGCGAGCACCGGGAAGGCCATCAGCACCAGGATCGAGGTGAGCAGGACGTTCCAGGTGAACATCGGCAGGCGGAACATGGTCATGCCCGGCGCGCGCATGCAGACGATCGTGGTGATGAAGTTCACCGAGCCGAGGATCGTGCCCAGACCGCTGATGGTCAGGCCGACGATCCACAGGTCGCCGCCGACGCCGGGAGAGTAGATGGCGTCCGACAGCGGGGCGTAGGCGAACCAGCCGAAGCTGGCCGCGCCGCCCGGGGTGATGAAGCCCGACAGGGCGATGAGGCTGCCGAAGGTGAAGAGCCAGTAGCTGACCATGTTCAGCCGCGGGAAGGCGACGTCGGGGGCGCCGATCTGCAGCGGCATGAGCTCGTTGGCGAAGCCCGCGAACAGCGGGGTCGCGAACATCAGCAGCATGACGGTGCCGTGCATGGTGAACAGCTGGTTGAACTGCTCGTTGCTGGTGAACTGGAGACCCGGCTGCGCAAGCTCCGCCCTCATGACCAGCGCCATGACGCCGCCGATCAGGAAGAAGACGAACGAGGTGATCAGGTAGAGGTGTCCGATGATCTTGTGATCGGTGGACGACGCCCACTTCGTGATGATCGAGCCCTTGCGGGTCGGCACCGGGGAGAGGACGAGGGGTTCGTTAAGTGCGGTCACTGGGCACCCGCCTGGCTAGCGATGTACTGGTCGAACTCGTCCGGAGTGACGAGCTTCACCGAGAAGAGCATCCGGCTGTGGTCGACGCCGCAGAGCTCGGCACAGCGGCCGGCGAAGGTACCGGTCGTCTTCAGGGTCTCGACCTCGAACCTGTTGTTCACGCCGGGGATCACGTCGAGCTTGAAGTGGAACGCCGGGACCCAGAAGGAGTGGATGACGTCCGGCGAGTTGAGGAAGAACTTGATCTTCTTACCGGCCGGCAGCACCAGCTGCGGCCCGGCCATGTAGTTCTCCGCGGGCTTGCCGACGACCTGGGCGGTCTTGCCGTTGTACTCCGTGGTGAAGCGCCAGCTCCACTGGAAGCCCTCGACCTTGACCGTCACGTCGGGCTTGGGGGACAGGGTGGTGATGTAGTTCTGGTCCCGCGCGGTGAAGAAGAAGAACACGCCGACCATGATGATCGGCACCACCGTGTAGAGGATCTCGATCGGGAGGTTGTACCGCACCTGAGGCGGCAGCTCCTCCTTGGAGTTCTTCTTCTTTCGGTGGAAGGCGACGGACCAGAGGATCAGGCCCCACACGACCACACCGGTGCCGAGAGCGGCGATCCACGAGCCGTTCCACAGGCTCTGGACGGCTTCGGACTGCTTGGTGACGCCCTCGGGCAGGCCCGCTCGGGACCAGTCTTCGGCACTGCACGCCGTCAGGGAAACCAGCAGCAGCGCCAGAGCGGCAGCGCGTGGCACCCGGCGGCGGGCCAACGAACGCCGTGCAGAACGGCGGGTCGGACTCACGGATCGCCTACCCCACAGATGAAGCCCAGGAGTCGCTCCTGGGCGGTCGTTTGTTCACGTTCAAGATTTCGTAGTTCACAGCTTCACACTGGGGGACACATTAGCGCGGACACCCCTCGCCCTCCCCCGCAGCCCCCGCCCGCACCGCGCGTGGTGCGACGATTGGGACGTGGCGTACTTCGACGCGGCCTCCACGGAGCCGCTGCACCCTCAGGCGCGCGAGGCTCTCATCGCGGCCCTCGATGTCGGCTGGGCCGACCCCGCGAGGCTGTACGGCTCCGCCCGCCGGGCAAGGATGTTACTGGAACAGGCGAGGACCGAGGTGGCCGAGGCCCTGGGCGCCAGGGCCGACGAGGTCTCGTTCACCTCCTCCGGCACCCAGGCGGTGCACCTGGGCGTGCTCGGCACCCTGCGCGGCCGCCGGCGGGCCGGGCGCCGCCTGGTCACCTCGGCCGTGGAGCACTCCTGCGTGCTGCACGCGGCGGGCGTCCACGAGCGCGACGGCGGCTCGGTCGAGACGGTCGGCGTCGGGATCACCGGCGCGGTCGACCCGGAGGTCTTCGGCGAGGCGGTCCGCGCCGAGGGCACGGCCTTGGCCTGCCTGCAGAGCGCCAACCACGAGGTCGGCACGCTCCAGCCGGTCGCCGAGGCGGCGGCGGCGTGCGCCGAGGCGGGGGTGCCGCTGCTGGTGGACGCGGCCCAGACGGCGGGCAGGATGCCGCTGCCGCCCGGCTGGTCGGTGCTGGCCGCCAGCGCGCACAAGTGGGGCGGCCCCGCGGGGGTCGGCGTGCTGGTGGTCCGCAAGGGCACCCGGTGGCGCACCCCGCTGCCCGAGGACGACCGCGAGCGCCGCAGGGTCCCCGGGTTCGAGAACGTGCCGGCGATCGTCGCGGCGGCCGCCGCGCTGCGCGCCACGGTGGCCGAGTCGGCCATGGAGTCGGCCAGGCTCTCGGCGCTCGTGGACCGCGTCAGGACCGAGGTGCCCCGGCTGGTCCCGGACGTCGAGGTCATCGGCGATCCGGTCGTACGGGCGCCGCATATTGTCACCTTTTCGTGTCTTTACGTGGAAGGTGAGGCGTTGCTGACGGAACTCGACAAGGCCGGGTTCTCGGTATCGTCCGGCAGCTCCTGCACGGCGAGTACGCTTCGTCCGTCGCATGTTCTGGAGGCCATGGGAGTGCTCACGCACGGGAACGTCCGCGTTTCGCTGCCCCGGGGCACCTCGGCGACGGATGTCGACCGTTTCCTCGCCTTCCTGCCGGACGCGGTGCGGAGGATACGCGAGGAGGCCGGTGTCAAGCTTTGATCAACATTCGGGGAGTGAAGACGTGATGACGTCCGGCCAGACCACTCCGGCGGGATCGGCACAGCCTCCCGCCCTGACCATCGACGCGCTGGGCAAGAAGTGCCCGATTCCGATCATCATGCTGGCGGCGCAGATCAACGACGTACCGCGCAACGGGATCGTCGCGGTCCTCGCCGACGATCCGGCCGCCTTCACCGACATCCCCGCCTGGTGCCGGTTGAAGTCACACCACCACGTGGGCAGCTACGAGCTCCCGGGGCGCGGCTGGGCCATTCACGTGCGCCGCAACTACTGACATGTCCTGAAATTGGGTATGACATCCCCCGAAAACACGCCAAACGGTTCGGGGGGACGACATGAGCGGTGAGACTGCCAGAGATCTGATGAACGCCGGGGTCCGGTGCGTCGAGGCACACGAGACCCTCGACAGGGCGTCACAGATGATGCGGGACATGAACGTGGGCGCGCTGCCCATCTGCGGCAGCGACGACCGACTGAAGGGGATCATCACCGACCGCGACATCGTGGTCAAGTGCGTGGCACAGGGCCTGGACCCCTCCCAGATGACCGCGGGAGACCTCGCGACCGGCCTGGTCTGGGTGTCCTCGGACGCGAGCGTCGAGGAGGCGCTGTCCAAGATGGAGGAGAACCAGATCCGGCGGCTGCCGGTGATCGAGGAAGGCCGCATCGTCGGCATGATCACCGAGGCCGACCTGGCCAGGAAACTGTCCGACGACCAGCTGGCCGAGTTTGTGCACCGCGTCTACGCGAGCGGCGGCTGACGCCCGGCCCGCGCGAGCACCTGACACGGCGGCCGCCGTACCGGCGGCACCGGCCGTCCACCGCCGGGCGAGGGGCCCGGCGGTGGATCGGTGGCGGCCGGTGGCGGCCGGTGGCGGCCCGGTGTCCGGCCGTGGCGGCTCAGGCGTGGTGGCACTTCACGAAGGGGGCCACCTCCGCGGCGGCGTCGGCGCCGTAGGCGTCGGCGAGGCGCTCCAGGAAGACCTTCTGGCCGAGCTCGTACTCCTGACCGCCGACCTGCTCCAGGACGTGGGTGGCGGTGAGGTTGCCGACCTGGCCGCAGCGCTCCAGGGACAGGCCCCAGGCCAGGGCGGACAGGAAGCCGGAGCGGAAGGCGTCGCCCACGCCGGTGGGATCGGCCTTGCCGAGCTCGGGCGCCGGGGGGACGTGCAGGGACGGCTCGCCCTTGCGGTCGATGACGACACCCTTGGGACCGAGCGTGGTGACGCGGACGCCGACCCGATCGAGGATCTCCTCGTCGCTCCAGCCGGTCTTCTGCTCGATCATGCCCTTCTCGTAGTCGTTGCCGAACAGGTAGGCGGCGCCGTCGACCAGCTCGCGGATCTGCTCCCCGGGCATGCGGGCGAGCTGCTGGGAGGGGTCGGCCGCGAACGGGATGCCGCGCTGGCGCGCCTCGGCGGTGTGCCTGAGCATCGCCTCGGGGTCGTTGGGGCTGATCAGCACCAGGTCGAGGCCGCCGACCCGCCGGGCGACCGGGTCGAGCTCGATGAGGCGGGCCTCGGCCATCGCGCCGGTGTAGAACGACGCGATCTGGTTGTGGTCGTCGTCGGTCGTGCACAGGAAACGGGCGGTGTGGTGCGTCTCGGAGACGTGGATGGAGTCGCAGTCCACACCGTGGCGCTCCAGCCAGGAGCGGTAGTCGGCGAAGTCGGTGCCGACCGCGCCGACCAGAAGGGGCTTGAGCCCCAGGCAGCCCATTCCGAACGCGATGTTGGCCGCGCAGCCGCCGCGGCGGACCTGCAGGTCGTCCACGAGGAACGACAGGGAAACCCGGTCAAGCTGGCCGGCGATGAGCTGGTCGCTGAAGCGGCCGGGGAAGGTCATCAGTTGATCGGTCGCGATTGAGCCGGTGACGGCGATGCGCACGGGGTTCTTCTCCTCGTTGTCTGCATCTTCGGAACGTGGGCGATTGAGCCGCACGGGAAGTTGAGCCACGCAAGAATACGCGACCTTTCCCGCGTCCCGCTCTCACCCCAAGGGCTACCCCGATCGGGCACGCCAAAGCCCCGCGGGGTGACCGATGTCACCCCGCGGGGCCGGGCGCTCTCGCTGGTCCGGCTCGCCTGGTCCGGCTCGCCTGTCGAGCTCGCCTAGTTGAACGAGTCTCCACAGGCGCACGAGCCGGTGGCGTTGGGGTTGTCGATCGTGAAGCCCTGCTTCTCGATGGTGTCGACGAAGTCGACGGTGGCGCCCACGAGGTAGGGAGCGCTCATCCGGTCGGTGACCACGCTCACGCCGTCGAAGTCGGAGACGACGTCGCCGTCCATCGAACGGTCGTCGAAGAAGAGCTGGTAGCGCAGACCGGAACAGCCGCCGGGCTGCACGGCCACGCGCAGCTGGAGACCTTCCTCGCCCTGCTGCTCCAGCAGGCTCTTGACCTTCGCCGCGGCCGCGGAACTGAGGATCAGGCCCTGCGCCGTGGTCTCGCTGCTCTCAACCGACATGTTGGTGACTCCCGCGTCTGCGTCAGCCGCTCCCCGGGAACGGCTGTCTGTTTATGACGTCCTTCTCAGACGCTACCAACACCCGTCTCCCTGTACACATTCCTGAGACGACAGATACATCCGCCCTTGGACAAAACCCCCTCCCCCGGAATAAAGCCCCAATCCTGTGTGTCATCATTAGTCGTCACTTCGACGATAAGGGGGTGTGGCCATGACGACCACCGAGACCGGGCTTCCGCTCTTCGTCCTCGGCAGAGGTGTCGACCCGCACAGCGAGCGCGGCGTCGACTGTCCCGGCGAGTTGCCGTCGGCTTCCGACCCGGCGCTCGTGGAGCGCGCCAGGAGGGCCAAGGCGGCGCTCGGCGACCGGGTCTTCGTACTGGGCCACCACTACCAGCGCGACGAGGTCATCCAGTTCGCCGACGTGACCGGCGACTCGTTCAAGCTCGCGAAGGAGGCCGCGGCCCGCCCCGACGCCGAGTACATCGTCTTCTGCGGCGTGCACTTCATGGCCGAATCCGCCGACATCCTCACGTCGAGCTCCCAGAAGGTCGTGCTGCCCGACCTCGCGGCCGGGTGCTCGATGGCCGACATGGCCACCTTCGACCAGGTGGAGGAGTGCTGGGAGGCTTTGGAGGACGCGGGGATCGCCGGGGTCACCGTCCCCGTCACCTACATGAACTCCAGCGCCGACATCAAGGCGTTCTGCGGTCGCAACGGCGGCGCCGTGTGCACCTCCTCCAACGCCAGGCGCGCCCTGGAGTGGGCCTTCTCACGCGGCGAGAAGGTGCTCTTCCTCCCCGACCAGCACCTGGGCCGCAACACCGCGGTGCTGGAGATGGGCCTGTCGCTGGACGACTGCGTCGTCTACAACCCGCACCGGCCGAACGGCGGCCTGACCGCCGAGCAGCTCGAGAACGCCAAGGTGATCCTCTGGAAGGGGCACTGCTCGGTACACGGCCGCTTCAGCGCCGAGTGCGTGGACGACGTCCGCGCCCGCATCCCCGGCGTCAACGTGCTGGTGCACCCCGAGTGCAGGCACGAGGTCGTCACCAAGGCCGACCACGTCGGTTCGACCGAGTACATCATCAAGAAGATCGAGGAGGCTCCGGCCGGGTCCTCCTGGGCGGTGGGCACCGAACTGAACCTGGTCAAGCGGCTCGGCGCCATGTTCCCCGACAAGAACGTGACGTTCCTGGACCGGACGGTCTGCTACTGCTCGACGATGAACCGGATCGACCTGCCGCACCTGGTGTGGGCGCTGGAGTCGCTCGCCGCCGGCCAGGTCGTCAACCAGATCACCGTGGACGACGACACCGCCCACTGGGCCGGGGTCGCCCTGGACCGGATGCTGGCCCTGCCCTGACCTCGGCGGACCCCGGCGGACTCCGGCGGACCCCGGCGTGGACGGGCCCCGGCGGGTGGTGACCCGCCGGGGCCCATCGCGTGCCGGGGACCTGTCGCGTACCCGGGGTCGGGGGAGCACCGCTTGAGCGGGGCCTATTCGAGCTCGTGGACCACCTTGACGCTGACGGAGACGTTCCGGCGGCCGGGGCTGATCGACGCCCTGTCGACGGCCGCGGCGAAGCCGAGGATCGGCGTCGGCGGGGTGACGTTCTGCTCGCTTACCTCCATGACACGGCCGAGCCCGCGGCCCGCGAGCCTGGCGTACTGCGTGGCGCGGTTCTGGGCGTCCTTGAAGGCGGCCTCGCGCGCCAGCCTGAGCGGCGCGCGGTTGTCGGACACCTCGAAGGAGATGCCGTTCAGCCGGACCGCCTCGCCGACGGCGGCCGCCGCCTCCACCACGTCGTCCGCGTCGTCGATGTCGCGCACTATGGCCTCGACGCCCTGTGTGGCCCGGTAGCCGGAGATCGTGGGGTACTCCTTGTACTCGGGGCCGAGGGTCAACTCGTCGGTCCGCAGGTCCCTCGCCGCGACCCCGGCCGCGAGCAGCGCCCGCGTCAGGCCGGCGGCGGCGGTGCGGGCGGCGGTGAACGCCGCCCCGGCGGTGGGGCGGCGCACCTCGACGCCGGTGTCCAGACGCATGATGTCGGGGGTGGTGGAAACGGTGCCCTCGCCCACGATCGTGATCTGGGGGCGGCTCCCCTCCGCGGTGGTCGCGGAGGGCTCGGAGTCCGCGAGCGCGACGCCGCCGGACAGACCGGCGAGGAACAGTCCCGTGGAGACGAGCACGGCCGAGGCGACCGCCTGAGACGTCTTGATCATAAAGTCATGGCACCACGGGACCGCGGTCGCGGCGGCGAGCGCTGCGTGGGCCCTGTCGTGTCTTGGCCGAATCCCGGACGGGTGTTTTGCCGCCGACCGGGTTGGATTCCGGCCGGATCACGGCGAGCGGGCACGAGCCGGCCCTGGGCGGGTGAACGCGGCCCAGGCCCGGGCGGGCGGACGCGGTCTAGATCCGGGTGAGTTCCCGCCACCAGCCCAGCAGCCCGCCGTCGCCCTCGATGGCGTAGTCGTCGGGGCTGCGCCGCCCCCAGACGACCTGGAGCAGGTCGGCCGACGTGGCGGCGCGCACGGTCACGGTGCCCGGTTGCAGGGACCGCCGGTGGTGGAAGCGGTCGGGATCGAGGGTGATCACCCACCCGGCTCCGGTGTCGGCCTGCAGGGAGATCGTCTCGCCTCCGCCCCTGAGGTCGGCCACGTTCGGGTTCCACTTCACGTACGGCAGGACGTCGAGGAACTCCTCGACCCCGTCGGCCGCCACGTGCTCGGGGATCATGACCGGGACACCCAGCGCGAGTTCGGCGTCCACCCGGTGCACGAGGGTCTCGTGGAGCATCCGCCTCGACCAGAACCACACCCGCTTCTCCCCGCCCCAGGCCCACATCGGCGCCTGCGGGTCCTGCGACAGCAGCGCCTCGGGCAGGAAGGTGGCGCCCTCACCGAGCCAGGCGGGGTAGCCGGCCGGGTCGGCGGGCAGGCCCATGTCCATGCCGTCGCGGTCGTGGCGCCGCTCGGCCAGGTCGCGCACCATGGCGGCCACCCACCGGTGCACGCCTCCGAGGTGGACGGCGAGTTTCGCCAGATCCCAGCCGGGACAGGTCAGCACGGAGACGGACATGTCACGCCCCCGCAGGACGTCGGCCATCCGGGCGATCTCCGTGGCGGCGGCCGCGGTGTGCTCGGCGTGGGTCCACTCCCTCATGTCAACCCTCTCGCGTGAAGCGCATGAACTGCTTCTCGTACTCCCTGGCGTCGGTGCTGGTGACCAGCAACCGCTGCACCTTCCCGGTGAAGTCGAACACCACCGCCTCGTAGCCGGAGCCCTTGCGCCGCCAGCCCGCGATGTGCTCGTCGTCGTACCAGCCGATGAGCCGCTCCGTCTCGAACGGGATCCGGACCTTCGCCGGAGCGTCGGAGCCGGTGGACCAGACGCAGATCTCCTTCTTGCTCTCCTTGCAGTACGTCAGCAGGGACGAGCCGGACGGGGAGATGTCGTCGCCCTCGACCGTGATCGGCGTGCCCACGTCCAGCAGGGTCTGCAGGACGGTGCCCTGCGTGTCGTAGAAGCGGATGCGCTGGGTCTTGCCGGTGAGCGCCCAGGTGCCGACGGCCCGGCCGTCGCCCCGCCAGAAATAGCTCCACTTGCCCGCGTCCTTCTCCTTCACGCGGACGACCTTCGCCTTCTTCGTGGCGACGTCGATGATCGCGAAGCCGTACTCCTTGCTGATGTCGCCGACCGCCTCGTAGAGGGTCACCAGGCCGCGTCTGCCGTCCGGCGACCACTGCGGCAGCGTCGGGTAGACCGGCGCCTTGGTGATCCTGATCCTACTCGCCGCACCGGATCGATGATCGACGATCGACACGATCGCGTAGCTCTGCGCGTCGTACATCCGGTCGGTGCCCAGCGCCTGGGTGCCCTCGGCGTTGACCGTGTACTGGAAGTACTTGCCGTTCTTGACGAACCGCCCGGTGTCCCGCTCGCGGACGTAGAGGGTCTTGTCCCAGTCGAGGCTGTAGGAGCTCAGCTTGATCGGGTCCTGGTCGCTCTCGTGGAGCGTGAGCGAGCTGCCGGGCAGCTTGATCGTGCTGTCGGCCTCCGGCACCGTCGGAGCGGTGGGAGTGGGGGTGTTCGTGGCCTTCGTACTGCCCGCCCGGGTGGTCCCCGGCGTCTCGGTGGTGCCGCGCAGCGCCAGCACGACACCCCCGGCCACGAGGGCGGTGACCAGCACGCCTCCCACGATCGCCGGCCACGCCCCGCGCCGGGCGGGGGCCGCCTGTCCCGGGTACGCCGGTGCCGCGGGGTTCCGGTACGGCGTCCCCTCCGAGGAGGGGTAGGTCGCGGGACCGCCGTAGGACTGGTGTCCGGGCTGTCCCGGATATCCCGGCGGCGGGTGCCCGGAGCCCTGCGGGGGGTAGCCGCCCGCGTGGCCGTCGGGGCCGGGATACCCGCCGGGAGAGGACCGCGTGTGGGGCGGCCCCTGCTGCGGGAAACCGTGGGGCCCGGACTGCCGAACGTGGCCACTGGGGTCCGGCTGCCGAACGTGCCCGGGACTCTGGGCATGACCGCGGGGGTCCGAGTGCTGGGGGTACGGGACGTGACCACGCGGGTCCGAGTGCTGGGGGTACGGGACGTGACCACGCGGGTCCGACTGCTGGGCGTGACCGGTGGGACCGCCCTGCGGGCCCTGCGCCGGGTATCCCCCGCCGGGCCCGCTCGGCCGGGCGAACGGCTGCGGCCCGGAGTGCTGCCGGTGGGCCCACTGGACATGGTCGTCGCCGCCCTGGCTCCGCTGCCCGTACACGGTGTGCCCGGGGTCGTTCCCTTCAGGACCGGGACCGGTCCGCTGAGCCGCGGCGGCCGAGCCCTCGGCCAGGATGCCGCGCGGCGCGGTGGGCGGCGCTGCACCGGTCACGCCGCCTGTGCCTCCCGCGCCGCCCACGCCACCCGGGCCGCCCGCGTGGCCGAGCAGCCGCAGCAGCGCCTCACCCGCCGCTGGCCGCTGGGCGGCGTCCTTGGACAGGCACTGCCCGACCAGGTCGCGCAGCGCCGGGTCGGTGATCGCCCCCAGGTCCGGCTCCATGTTCATGATCCGGTTGAAGATCGCCGGAAGGCTGTCCGTACCGAACGGCGGCTGCCCGGTGGCCGCGAAGACCATCGTGCAGCCCCAGGCGAACATGTCGGCGGGCGACCCCGCGTTCTCCCCGGCCAGTTGCTCGGGGGTCATGTAGGAAGGGGTTCCGATCGCCATCGCGGTCAGCGTGGAGGTCCGGTCGAGCGCCTTGGCGATGCCGAAGTCGATCACTCGGGGGCCGTCGGGGGCCAGCAGCACGTTGGACGGCTTGAAGTCGCGGTGCACGATCCCCGCCTGGTGGATGGCGACGAGCGCGGTGACCGTGCCGATCGCCAGGCGGTGCAGGCCCGCGCCCTCGCGCGGGCCCTCGGTGGTCACGACCGCGTCGAGCGTCGGGCCGTCGATGTACTCGCTGACGATGTACGGGCGATGCCGGTCGACCCCGGTGTCGATCACCGCGGCGGTGCAGAAGGGCGCGACACGCTGGGTCGTGCTGACCTCACGGACGAAGCGTTCCATCGCCTCCTCGTCCTGCGTGAGATCCGCGCGGAGCAACTTGACCGCGACGCGCGCCCCCGTCGGGGAAACGCCCAGGTAGACCGTGCCCTGGCCGCCCTCGCCGAGCCTGGCGGTGAGCCGGTACTCCCGCACGTGCTCGGGATCCCCGGGCCGCAAGGACGCGAGGTCCGCCATGGTCACACCCTTCTCCCGCGATGGATTTCCGGTCCCATTGTGGGGGCAAAGGGTCACAGGACGTACATCAAATCGCAAGCCGGACAGCCACGATGGCGCGTTCCAGACGGCCTCGCGAACCGCGCGGAAAGGCCGGGTGGGAAGGGCTTCGCGAGGACCTCTCAGAGGCCGGGCGCACCCCAGAGGGGGAACCAGCGGCCGAGGTCCGGCTCGATCTCCAGCTCGCCGCCGATCGCGCCGCGTACCTGCAACTCCAGCGCGTTGTCCCTGCGCTGTGCCTGTCCTGCCCCGTACCCGGACGCCCGCCCACCCGCCCGCTCGGCGGGCAGCGGGGCGAACGGGTAGAAGGTGCCCTGCTTGTAGAGGTAGACCAGGGCGAGCCCGCGACCGTCGGGGGCGGCGAAGGAGACCAGCGAGCAGAGCAGGGAGGGGCCGAAACCCGCCGCCTCGAGGGAGGAGTTGACCGCGTGCAGGTCCGTGACCAGGTCGCCGAGCATCTCGGGGGCCCGGCGCACCAGCAGCCACGTGTAGCCGAAGGAGTCCTTCGACACCTCCACCGGGGGGCCGCCTCCGGCGTCCAGCAGCTGGGTGACGTCGCGCTCCAGCTCGGCGAACGCCCCGCCCTCGGCCGAGCGGAAGCAGACCGCCCCCACCCCCGTCGGCGCCAGATCGGTGGCGGCCTGCAGGGTGACCGCGGCCGAGGGCAGCGCGAACAGCGCGTCCAGGTCGGCCCTGGCCGGTTCGCTGCGCCCCATCAGCGCGTCCCACCAGCGCATCGGATCACTCCCCCTCACGCCCCCGTGCGACCGGGCGTCCGGTCATCCGCCCTGCCCGAGCTGGGCGGAGATCCTGCCGAGCTGCTCCAGTCGCCGCTCCAGCGGCGGATGGGTCGCGAAGAGCGCGGCCAGGCCGGCCCTGCCGGACAGGGCCGGCGCGAAGAAGAAGGCGTTGAACGGCTCGGCCTCGCGCAGGTCCCTCGTCGGGATGCGGGCCATCTCACCGCTGATCTTGACGAGGGCGCTGGCCAGGGCGGAGGGACGCTGGGTGAGCAGTGCTCCCGCGCGGTCGGCGGCCAGCTCGCGGTAGCGCGACAGGGCACGGGTGAGCAGGAAGCTGACCGCGTACACCAGGACCGAGACGAGCAGGATGATCACGCCGATCGGCAGGCCGCCCCTGTCGTCGCGCTCGCGCCCGCCCAGGCCGCTGTAGAGCGCGACCCTGGTCATCAGCCCGGCGACGATGCCGAGGAAGGACGCGATCGTCATGACCGCGACGTCGCGGTGGGCCACGTGGGACATCTCGTGGGCCAGCACGCCCTCCAGCTCGCCGCCGTCGACGCGGCGCAGCAACCCCGTGGTCACGCAGACCACGGAGTTCTTCTGGTCACGGCCGGTGGCGAACGCGTTCGGGACGTCCGAGTCGGCGATCGCCACCCGCGGTTTGGGCATGTCGGCCAGCGCGCACAACCTGTCGACCATGCCGTGTAGCTCCGGAGCCTCCTGCGGGGAGACGACACGTCCGTGCATCGCGAACAGCGCGATGCGATCGGACATGAAGTACTGCACGAGCAGGATGCCGCCGGCGATCAGCAGCACCACGACGGCCCGGACGCCCAGCGCGATCAACACGGCCACGAAGATCACGTAGAGCAGTCCGAGCAGGAACATGGTGATCACCATGCGCCTGGTCAGGCCCCGGTCCGGGGCGAACCGGGTTTGTGCCATATGCCCAAGCTAGCCGGGAATCAGCCCTTCATTGCCGAGCATCTCCCGCACTTCGTCCATGGATGCGTCGGCCGGAGGCAAAATCAGCTCCGAGGACTCCAGGCTGTCGTCGGGCAGCGCCTTGCCGACGTGACGGACCTTGTCGAGCAGGGCGTGCAGCCGCACCCGGAAGGCCTCCTCCTCGCCGGCCTCGATGGCGGCCTCCAGCTCGGCGTCCAGCGCGTTCAGCACGTCGAGGTCTGCGGGGGCGATGTCGATCTGCCCCTCCCCCATGATGCGGACGATCACAGGCCCTCCCCCGGCTGGCGCAGCTGCTGCGTCTGGTTGGACTGCGACTGCTGCTGAGGCGGCTGCTGGGGCTGGGGCTGCTGGTGGGGCTGGGCCGGGCCGGGCGTGATCGCGCCCTGCGGCGCGGGGCCCTGGCCGAGCTCGGCCTTCATCCGCGCGATCTCCAGCTCCACGTCGTGCCCGCCGCCCATGCGGTCGAGCTCGGCCTGGATGTCGTCGCCGCGCTGCCCGCTGAAGTCGTCGAGCGCGCCGCTGGCCAGCAGCTCGTCGATGGCGCCCGCGCGGGCCTGCATGGAGGCGGTCTTGTCCTCGGCGCGCTGGATCGCCAGGCCGACGTCGCCCATCTCCTCGGAGATGCCGGAGAAGGCCTCGTTGATCCGCGTCTGCGCCTCGGCGGCGGTGTAGGTCGCCTTGATCGTCTCCTTCCTCGTACGGAAGGAGTCGACCTTGGCCTGCAGCCGGTGGGAGGCCGTGGTGAGCTTCTCCTCCTCGGCCTGCAGGTTGTCGTGCTGCACGCGGAGGTCGGCGATCTGGGTCTGCAGGCTGCCACGGCGGGTCAGCGCCTCACGGGCCAGGTCCTCGCGGCCGACTCCGAGCGCCTTGCGGCCCTGCTCCTCAAGCTTGCGCGACTGCGCCTCGATCTGGTTGATCTGAAGCTCCACGCGCTTGCGCGAGGTGGCGACGTCCGCCACACCACGGCGCACCTTCTGCAGCAACTCCAGCTGGCGCTGATATGAGTAGTCCAGGGTCTCGCGAGGATCTTCCATCTTGTCCAACGCGTTGTTCGCCTTGGACCTGAAGATCAGCGAAAGTCTCTTCATCACGCTCATGCGCGTCGGCCGTCCCCTTCTTCAAGTGCGCTTCGGGTCACCCCAAGTGAGTCCAGCCCCCCGAAAAGCACCGGAGCCACCATAGGGTTCACCCTACGCATAACGCGCGGGGGCGTCACTAAGTTGCACTCCCGGTAGGCTGACGTTGTGTTCCGACGTACCCAGACCACCGCGGACGACTCCCCCGCCTCCGCCAACGATCCTAAGCCTGCGGGCAAGGGGCGTCCCACACCCAAGCGACGGGACGCCGAAGGCCGTCGCCGGCAGCCGGTGAACGCCCCCCAGAACCGCAAAGAGGCCTACAAGAACCTCCGCGAACGCCAGGCCAGCGAACGCGTCAAGGCGCGCGAGGGCATGCTGCGTGGCGACGAGCGTTACTTCCCCGCCCGGGACAAGGGGCCCGCCAGGAAGTTCGCGCGTGACTGGGTCGACTCCCGTCGTCTCGCCAGCCAGTACTTCCTGCCGTTCTCCCTCCTCATCCTGCTGCTCACCTGGATCCCCTTCCCCGCTGACATCCGCGGGTACGTCTACGTCGCGGTGATCACGGTCGGCTGGCCGCTCATGATGGTCGGCGTGCTCCTCACCTCGATCTGGGTGTCCTGGAAGGTGAAGAAGCTGACCGCCGAGAAGTTCCCCAACGAGAACCTCAAGGGTGTCGGCTTCTACGCCGCCATGCGGGCGCTGCAGATCCGCAAGCTGCGCTTCCCGCCGCCCGCCGTGCTGCCCGGCGGCAGGCCAGTCCCGCCGAAGAACTGACGGCGAAGCCGGCCACGGAGACAGCGGAGCCCGGCAGGCACCGCGGCCGAGCGCGTTCCCGGACCCCGTCCCCTCCACGAGGGGGCGGGGTTCTTCGCGTCCCCGCCGGCGCACCCCGCTCGCGAACCGGACGAGCGTCATCCTGGACGACGGTCACTCCTCCACGACGGTCCAGTCCAGCTCGCCGCCGGTGACCACCGGTTTCCAGAACCCGATGGACCCGCCGGTCTCCAGGGCGTTCGCCGTCGCCCGCAGCAGGACGTAGTACGAAGCGATCCAAGTGCCGCCGGGCGCGAAACTCATCATGCCCTCGTGATCGGTGTCGCCGACGTCACGTATCACGGAGTCGATCACCAGGTGGTTGCCACTCCCGTCGGCGCCGAACGGGATCATCCGCCCGTCCCACCACTCCGTCCGCGCGTCGGCGTCGCCCCTGACCTCTCCCTCTATCTCGCACAGCCGCCGCCAGGTGTCACGGATCTCGCGGACCCCCTGGTTCCAGTTGCCGAGGAACCCGAACGGCCAGGTGTCGGCCACGGCGGAGGCCCCGTCGTGGCGCAGCAGGGAGGCACGTAGATCATCGGGGAAGCGCAGGCCCATCTGCGCCTCGGCGACGGCGATCGTACGGGCTCTGGCGGGCTTGCCCAGCGTGCGAAGGCTCGCGGGGGCGTTGGCCTCCAGCCACCTCTCGATGCGGCGCCACTGGCGGTTCACCGCCCGGGTCACCCTCGGGTCGACCGCCCGCACCCGCGCGGCCCGCGCCCGCGGGTGGCAGTCGGCGTCGGGAACGGTCACGGAGGTCTCGGCGGTCACCTCCGGGACCGGGGTCTCCTCCGGCCGGACGGGGTCGGCCGGTTGGGGGTACCACTCCGTGCCGGGATACGGCTCCTCGATGTGGTGGAACTCCTCCGCGTCCACACACCGGGCGTACCGGACCGCCCCTTCCGCGTCGGCCGGGTAGCGCAACCCCGGCTCCAGCGGGGTGTCCGGCTCCGGCTCGCACTGCTCGTCCGCGCTCCGGAAACCGGTCGCCTCGACGGTCTCCACCCCGTTCGAGAAGACCGCGCTCTCCAGGACCTGCGTGCCGAAGGCGAGCAGGCACAGCCCGATCCCCACGGCGCCCCAGCGGACCAGGCGGCTGCGGGCCGCCTCGTCCAGCGGCTCTCCCGGCGTCCGCGGCCCCCGCTCGAACATCCGCTCGACGGCGGTCCGGACGGCGGAGGGGGGCCCGGCGTACCGCCTGAGGTCCTCGTCCGTGGGGGTGCCGAGGATGGGCGCGGGGGGCCATCGCGGCGCGCGCCCGGCTCCGGAGCCCGATCCCCCGGCCGGGGAGGCGATCCCGGATCTCTCGACCGGGGAGGCGGCCCGGCGGTCCTCCGCCCGGCGCCACAGGCGGGCGACCGCCACGACGACGGCCGCCAGCGCCGCCGCGGCGAGCGCGAACCGTACCCTCCGAGAAGTGATCAACCGCAACACGCCCGGCAGGGTATCCCGAATCATTCCGAAATACGGTGCCTACTAATGTCGGACCATGGAATTCCGTCACCTTGGCCGCAGCGGTCTCATGATCAGTGAGATCAGCTACGGCAATTGGATCACACACGGTTCCCAGGTAGAGGAGGACGCCGCCAAGCAATGCGTGCGAGCGGCACTCGACGAGGGGATCACCACCTTCGACACCGCCGACGTGTACGCGGGCACCAAGGCGGAGGAGGTTCTCGGCCGCGCTCTCGCGGGGGTTCGCCGCGAGTCCCTGGAGATCTTCACCAAGGTCTACTGGCCGACCGGACCCGGCCCCAACGACCGGGGGCTGTCGCGCAAGCACATCACCGAGTCACTGCACGGCTCGCTGCGCCGCCTGCAGACCGACTACGTCGACCTGTACCAGGCACACCGCTTCGACAACGAGACGCCGCTCGAGGAGACCCTCAAGACCTTCGACGATCTCGTACGCCAGGGCAAGGTCCTCTACATCGGTGTCAGCGAGTGGACCGCCGACCAGATCGGCCGGGCACTGAAGATCGCCGACGAGATGGGCTTCGACCGCCTGGTCTCCAACCAGCCCCAGTACTCCATGCTGTGGCGGGTCATCGAGGCCGAGGTCGTGCCGCTGAGCGAGAAGGAGGGCCTCGGCCAGGTCGTCTTCTCCCCCATCGCCCAGGGCGTGCTCACCGGTAAGTACCGGCCGGGGCAGCCGCCTCCCGCCGGTTCCCGGGCCACCGACGAATCCGGAGGGAAGAACTTCATCGCCCGGATGCTCAACGACGACGTGCTCACCCGCGTTCAGCAGCTGGAGCCGGTCGCCGCCGACCTCGGCCTGACCATGGCCCAGCTCGCGGTGGCCTGGGTGCTGCAGAACCCCAACGTGTCCTCCGCCATCGTGGGGGCCAGCAGGCCCGAGCAGGTGCGCGACAACGTCAAGGCCTCCGGGGTGAAGCTGGAGTCCGAGGTGCTGAAGAAGATCGACGACATCCTCGGCCCGATCGTCGAGCGCGACCCCGCCAAGACCGTGAGCCCCGAGCGGCGTCCGTAGCGCGGTGACCTCGGGCGAACGCCGGAGGCGTTGATCGGGCCTGTCGCGTTCGTGCGCGGGCGTGGAACGGGAAAGAACCCCTCGGTTCCTCATCTTCACCGAGGGTCCGAGGGGTTCTCCGTTCATCCGGGTTCACTCCGGGCGCAGTGACATTCCCTCGTACTCGACGCGCTCGCCTTCGAGCAGGGTGACCTTCTCGACTCCGGACTCAAGCAGCTCACGCCAGCTTTCACCGAGCCACGACTCGGCATCCGCCTGGCTCGGGAACGTGTCGGACGGCGAAACACCCTCGACCACCTCGCCACCATTCGCGTTTTCGTAACGCCAGCGCCACGTCATGCCATAGCTCCTTCTCGCGGGTCCTGCCGGTGCCCCTCGGCGGCTCAGCGAACACTACCTCTCCCGGGCACTCCCGGGCATGAAGGCGAGATCATGACCTCGTGCTCCGCCGCCGGGACGTTCCCGGCGCCCCCGGCACGCCGCGGGAGTCGTCGGCGTCCGCCCGGATACGCAGGCGCGCGACCTCTCGACCGGCTCCTCGACCCGACAGGAGAGCGGGCGTGAAGATCTTGATCTCCGGCACGGCGAGCGCGGGCGGATGGCCGGCGCCGGACTGCGGGTGCGCCTCCTGCGCCCGTGTCACGCCGGGCCGCCGCCCCGTCTCCGTGATACTCGACGTCCCGGTGGTACCCGGCGGCGCCCTGATGCCCGGCGATCCGATGCCGCTCGTCGGCCCCGGCGGCTCGGTACCCCTCGACGGTTCGGTGACGCCCGGTGGTTCGGGAACACCCGGCGGCTCTACGGCACCCGGCGGTCTCGCGCGGCTGCCGCCGGCCGGCCCGCTTCCGCCCGGCTACCACACCTCGACCGGCCCGGACGGCCTCGCCGTCACCACCCCCGGCGGCCGGCGCGTCCTCCACGCCGCTTCCTCCTCGCCCGGCTCTCCCGCGTACGGCGAGCCTCCGCGCGGCGAGCGGGGCGTCCGGGAGGGGGACGCCGGGGGCGCGGGAGGGGCGTTGGATCTGGTGTTGCTGGACGTGCTGGACCGGCCGGAACGGCTTGGGGACCTGCGCCGGCGGGGCCTGGTCGGTGAGCGGACACACGTGGTGGCCGTCGGCGTCGACCACCGGGTCCCCACGGAGGCGGAACTGATCCGGCGGGCCGCGCTGTGGGGCGTGCGCGTCGTACCGGACGGCACGATCGTCGACACCGGCGAGCCTCCGCCCGCTCGGGTTCCCCCGCCCAAGAGGACCCTGCTGCTCGGGGGGAGCCGGTCGGGCAAGTCGGCGGAGGCCGAACTGCGACTGGCGGCGGAGCCCGAGGTGCTCTACGTCGCGACAGGCCCGTCCGGCGCCGGCGACCCCGAGTGGCTGCGCCGGGTCCGGGCGCACCGCGACCGCAGGCCCGCACACTGGAGGACCGTCGAGACCACCGACCTGGCCGGGCTGCTGCGGTCCGCCGACGTCCCGCTGCTGATCGACGGGCTCGGTACCTGGGTGGCCGCCGTCTTCGACGAGTGCGACGCCTGGCCGGGCGGCGACGGCTCCACCCGCGAGGACGGCGGCGATGGCGGGAACGGCGGTAAGGCGGTCGCGGCCCGGTGCGACGACCTGGTGGCGGCCTGGAGGCAGACCCGGGTCCGGGTCGTGGCGGTCTCCGACGAGGTCGGGCTCGGCGTGGTGCCCGGCACCGCCGCCGGCCGGATGTTCCGGGACGCCCTCGGCCGGCTGAACCAGCGCCTCGCCCTGGAGTCGGAGGACGCCACCCTCGTGGTCTCCGGCCGTCTCCTCCCGCTCCCCGTCTGATGCCCGCCCACCTGGCCTTCCCCCTCCGCTCTGTCCCGCGGTCCCCTTCCCCTCTGACCTCCCCCACCCGCTCCCTCCCGTGGCAACCCCCGTTTGTCCGGCCTTCCTGCCTGTCTGGCCTTCCTGACACTGTGACCGGCAGCCCTCACCGGGCTTCCAGCACGGCTCCGGCCGAGGCCGTCCCCGAGACGGCACGCCGCCGGACCCGATGGACGTACACGGGCACGGCGCCGGAGAGGCCGAAGGCTACGATCGTCGGTCATGTCCGACTCCTCGCCCCCTCCCAAGGACGGCCCGTCCACGTTCGCCGACGGGGTGCGCCTCGCGATCGGCACGCTGAGCGTCTTCCCGGTCCGTCCAGGAGCGGTCGACCGCCGGGCAGGGGGGATCGCGATGACGTTGGCGCCGCTGGTGGGAGCGGCGATCGGGGCCGCCGGCGGGCTGGTGCTGGTGATCTCCCTGTGGCTGGGGATGACACCGCTTCCGGCGTCGGTGCTGGCCGTGGCGATCGTGGCGTTGCTCACCCGGGGACTGCATCTGGACGGGCTGGCCGACCTCGCCGACGGGTTGGGCAGCGGGAAACCCGCCGAGCGGGCGCTGGAGATCATGAAGCGGTCGGACATCGGCCCCTTCGGCGTGGTGACGCTGGTCCTCGTCCTGCTGGTCCAGGTGACGGCCCTGCAGGAGGCCGTCACCCGTGCCGGCGCGGGCGCGGGCGCGATCACCCTGGTCGCGGCCTGCGCGGCCGGACGGCTCGCCCTCACCTGGGCGTGCCGCGCGGGCGTTCCCCCGGCACGCCCCGACGGGCTCGGCGCGATGGTCGCGGGCACCGTACGGCGGAGCGTCGCGGTCGCCGTGACCGCGCTGGTGCTCGCGGGAGCGACGGCGCTGGTCTACCTCCACGGCATCGGTGCCCTCGACCTGTGGTCTTCCGGCTCCCCGTCCGAGTCCTCCGGCGGATGGGGCTATGTGGCCTATGTGGACATGACCTATTCCGAAGACCGCGACTTCCTCGGGGCGGGCACCCACGGTGTGGGTCTGATATCGGGCCTGGGGCCGTTCCTCGTCCCCTTGGGTCTTCCCCTGGCCATGCTCGTGGGGCTGCTGGCGGCCTGGGCCGTACGGCGCAGGGCCGTGCGGCGGCTCGGCGGCGTCACCGGCGACGTACTCGGCGCCCTCGTCGAGATCACCGCCGCGACGACCTTGCTGGCCTGCACGATCCTCGTGAACTGACTTTCCCCGGGCCCGGGCCGGGACCCGAGGGCCGGGACCCGAGGGCCGGGGGGCGGGGACCGGGAAACCTTCCCCGCCCGGGATCTCACGCGGCCCTCACGCGGCCCTCACCCGGGATCTCACGCGGCGACCGGGACCGGCCGCCCGACCGGACGGTATTTGAACAGCAGTGCCGAGACCACGGCCAGCAGCGCCGAGCCGACCAGGCCGGTGATCCCCGCGACGGTGAACACCGGCGGTTCGGCCGCGTCACCGACGAGCAGCATCAGGCCCGCGGAGGCGTTCAGCGATCCGTGCCCGACGACCGCGGGCCAGACGCTTCCCGAATAGAGGCGGAGCCAGCCGAGCAGGGCTCCGAAGGTCACGCAGAAGACGATGAACATCGGCGCGGCCCACGCCTCGAGCTCGGGGTAGTTGTATCCGCGCAGGGTGAGCGGGAAGTGCCAGAGCCCCCAGATCACCCCGGACACCAGGAGCGCCCGCCAGGTGCCGAGCGGCGTCAGGCGCGGCAGCAGCCAGCCTCGCCACCCCCACTCCTCGCCGAAGGCCGCGACCGAGTTGACCACCGGGACGATCAGAACCATCGACGAGGCCTGCACGGCCACCAGGACTCCGGCCTCCACCGGGGGCGGCCCGCCCGGCGTGGCCGCCAGGCTCTCGCGGAACAGGCTGAACTCTCGCAGGTCGACGGAGAGCAGGCCGAGGGCGGCACTCAGCGCGATCGCGACGACGACCAGCGCGGGGATGCCGAACCAGGCCAGCGCGACCAGCGCGAGCGTACGGCCCCTGCTCCCGCCCGCCGACAGGCCCGTCCGCACGGCCCACTCGCGCCCGGTGGCGGGATCCCCGAACCGCCTGCCGCGCAGCCGGACGGCGAGGACCCCGAGCGTCGGGGTGAACATTATCGCCACCCCCATCGCCAGGAACACGGGCGTGCTGCTCGACGCGTCCGTCAGCCAGATGGGGAGGGCGAACAACCAGGACAGGCCGAACGCGACGAGCAGGAACAGCCACAGGTCAGGGGATCGGCGAAACATGACACCGCCTTCGGGGGCTTGGGCGCGGGAGAACGGGAGGAGCGGAAAGCAGCGGAGACGGCCACGGGAGGTCAGCGGGCGGCCGGCCCGGTGGACACCCGGTCCACGAAGGTGTTCAGCAGGGCGGCCCCGCTCTCGGCGTCGTCGATCGAGACGGCGAAGCGGCCACCGGAGACGTAGTCCACCACGAGGCACTCCCCGCCGCGGATCATGACCGTCACGGCCCCGGGCAGGCCCCTGATCCCCCAGCCTCCGACGTTGGACGGGAACCGCTCCTCCGACCAGGCCCGCTCCACCCGCTCGATCGGGATGTGCTTGCGGGGCAGGCGGAACGGCCCGTAGAAGAGCACGACGCCCTCCTCGGTGATCTGCACCCGCACCGAGCTGAAGGTCAGCGCCAGCAGGCCCGCCAGGAACATGATCGTCGCGGGGATCCACGGCGCGCCGTCGCCGCCGGCCAGGGCGAGCACGGCGAGCCCGAGGCCCGCGGCCAGGACGGAGCCGCCGAACGCGGAGAGCGGGCCGCTGCCCACCGAGGAGACCCACACCGCGCGCTGGCCCTGGCGGAGCGGGAGCCGCCGCGTGGGGACGGCGGTCGGCTCGGGACGGTCGTCGGGCCCCGGGCGGGCGGCGAGGGCGCCGAGCCAGCCGCCCAGCACCAATCCCGCGACCGCGAGCAGCGCCCCCCACCCCAGATCGGCGGCCCGCTCCCAGTCGGGCGCGTCGAGGTTGGCCACCAGCGTGACCGCCTGCAACCCCGGGAAGAACAGGCCGGCACCGCCCAGCAGGGCGCCGATCGCCATGCGGCTCGCCCTGCGCCTGAACATCGCGGTGTTGACGAGCGCGAACCCCAGGGCCCCGCCCGCGAGCAGCGCCCACAGGCCCGCCTGGAACAGCAGCGAGGCGGTGAACGGCATCGAACCGTCGGGGGCGCCGGACGGCCCCCAGTGCGTGGCGATCGGATCGGGCAGCCGGTCCCGCAGCGCCAGCGGCGCGGCGATCAGTGCGGCGGTCACCAGTGCGACCCAGCCGGCGGCGATGGACAGGAATCGGGCTCGCAAACCCACGTCGGTCACCCTTCCAAGGACCGGGCTCCCGGCCCGGTCACGACAGTTCCCTGATGAGCTCGATGACGTCGTCGTGGCGGTAGCCGTACTGGACCGCCTCGTCGAGCAGGGAGCGCAGCTTCTCCTCGATGACGCTGCGCGGGTTCGGGCGGCTGAGCACGCTCACGCCACGGCCCCGGCGGAACTCCAGCACCCCCTCGTCGCGCAGGTCCCGCAGGGCGCGCAACACCGTGTTGGCGTTGATGCCCAGCGCGGCGGCCAGGTCGCGAGCCGGCGGGAGCCGGTCTCCCGGAGCGTACGAACCCTCGGCGACGGCACGTCTGATCGCCTCGGCGACCTGCTCGTGCAGCGGCCGGGGATCGTTCAGATCCAAGGTGAGCAACATAGTGCTAGCGACATTAGCACCAAACCCTCGAATGGTGCCACTGCGAATAGCACCATCGGGCGGCAGGATTCGTAGGACGAACCCTCGTTTATGCGTACTGCGCCAGCCCGACTAGCATCGGCCTACGTGACCACTGTGCGGCTTACCCCAACTGACAACGCTGTCTCGTTCGATACCGACGCGCTGGTCGTCGGCGTCCACACCGGACCGGACGGTCTGCTCCCCGCTCCCGGGGCCGAAGGCCTCGATCAGGCGCTCGGCGGCAGACTCGCCGCCACGCTCGAGAGCGTGGGCGCCAAGGGTAAGCCGGGCGAGATCTCCAAGATCCCCACCTTCGGCTCGCTGACCGCGCCCCTGCTGGTCGTCGTCGGCCTCGGCGACGCCCCCGGCGACGGCTACGACGCCGAGGTCCTGCGCCGCGCCGCGGGCACCGCGGTCCGCGCCCTGGCCGGCACCGGCCGGGTGGCACTCGCCCTGCCCGCCGCGAGCGCGGAGCACGCCGGCGCCGCCGCCCTGGGCGGCCTTCTCGGCGCCTACTCGTTCACCAGGTACCGCACCGTGGGAGAGCAGAGCTCCCCGGTGGGCGAGCTGGCCGTGCTGAGCGACGCCGAGGGCGCCCAGGCCGCGATCGAGCGCGCCACCACGCTGGCCGAGTCGGTCTCGCTGGTCCGCGACCTGGTCAACACCCCGCCGTCGGACCTGTGGCCGGCCCGCTTCGCCGAGATCGCCGAGCAGGTGGGCACCGAGGCCGGCCTGTCGGTGGAGGTCCTGGACGAGAAGGCGCTCAAGGAGGGCGGCTACGGCGGCATCGTCGCCGTCGGCCAGGGGTCGGCCAACCCGCCCCGGCTGGTCCGCCTCTCCTACAGCCACCCCGAGGCCACCAAGAAGCTCGCGTACGTCGGCAAGGGCATCACCTTCGACTCCGGCGGCCTGTCGCTCAAGCCGACGGCCTCGATGGACTGGATGAAGTCGGACATGGGTGGCGCCGGCGCGGTCTTCGGCGCGCTCCTGGCGATCGCCAGGCTGGGCCTGAAGGTCAACGCGGTCGGCTACCTCTGCCTGGCCGAGAACATGCCGAGCGGCACCGCGCAGCGTCCCTCCGACGTGTTCACCAGCTTCGCGGGCAAGACCGTCGAGGTGCTCGACACCGACGCCGAGGGCCGCCTGGTCCTGATCGACGGCATCGCCCGCGCCGGGCAGGACGACCCCGACGTGATCGTCGACGTCGCCACGCTCACCGGCGCGCAGATCGTCGCGCTGGGCTGGCGGACGGCGGGCGTGATGGGCAACGACGACGACCTCCGCGCGGAGATCGTCGCCACGGCGGGCGAGCAGGGCGAGGCCGCGTGGCCGATGCCCCTGCCCGACGAGCTCCGCAAGGGGCTCGACTCCCCGGTGGCCGACATCGCCAACCTGCACCCCGAGCGTTTCGGCGGGATGCTGACGGCCGCCATCTTCCTGCGGGAATTCGTACCGGACGGGGTCCGTTGGGCACACATTGACATGGCTGGTCCCGCCTTCAACAAGGGCGAGGCCCACGGCTACACGCCGAAGGGCGGTACCGGGGCGATCACCCGGACGCTCGTCGGCCTCGCCGAACGCCACGCGGGCGAGCCCGTGCGGTAACCGTCGTCGCCGCGCAAGCGGGTCACAAGCAACCCAGACAAATGAAAAGATGCGGTTGCCGGGGTCAGGCCGAGGGCGGGCACCGGCACGGCGCCGAGCCGGGTTCGGCGGCGGCGTGGATGCGATCGAGGATCCGCGCGGCCGTCCAGGGCACGACGAGGGGCGCGACCGCGAAGACGGTATTCCGATCCGACAAGGAGCTTTCCTGTGGCTGATGGCAGCGGCCCCTACGACATCGTCGTCCTAGGTGGCGGTAGCGGTGGGTATGCCTGCGCTCTGCGGGCGGCCGAGCTGGGCAAGACGGTCGCGCTGATCGAGAAGGACAAGATCGGCGGTACGTGCCTGCACCGCGGGTGCATTCCCACCAAGGCGCTTCTGCACTCCGCGGAGGTCGCCGACGAGACGCGGGAGAGCGCGACCTACGGCGTCAAGGCCCGCTTCGAGGGCATCGACGTGCCCGCGGTCCACGCGTTCAAGGACAAGATCGTCACTCGCGCCTGGAAGGGTGTGCAGGGCCTTCTCAAGAGCAAGGGCATCACGATCATCGAGGGTGAGGGCCGTCTCGCGGGCCCGAACCGGGTGTCGGTGGGCTCCGAGGTCTACGAGGGCCGCAACATCGTGCTGGCGACCGGCTCCGCGCCCAGGTCCCTTCCGGGCCTGGAGATCGACGGCGAGCGGGTCATCACCAGCGAGCACGCGCTCAAGCTCGACCGGGTGCCCACCTCGGTGGTCGTCCTGGGCGGCGGCGTCATCGGCGTGGAGTTCGCCAGCGTCTGGCGCTCCTTCGGCGCCGAGGTGACGATCGTCGAGGCCCTGCCGCACCTGCTGCCCCTGGAGGAGGAGTCCAGCTCCAAGCTGCTGGAGCGATCCTTCCGCCGCCGCGGCATCAAGCAGGAGCTGGGCGTCTTCTTCGAGGGCGTCAAGACCACCGACACCGGCGTGGTCGTCAGCCTGGCCAACGGCAAGACCCTCGACGCCGAGCTGCTGCTCGTCGCGGTCGGCCGCGGCGCGGTCTCCGCGGGCATGGGCTTCGAGGAGGCGGGCATCGCGATCGAGCGCGGCACCGTCACGGTGAACGAGTTCTGCCAGACCAGCGTGCCCGGCGTGTACGCGGTCGGTGACCTCATCCCGACCCTGCAGCTCGCGCACGCGGGCTTCGCCGAGGGCATCCTGGTGGCCGAGCACATCGCCGGCCTGAACCCCATGCCGATCGACTACGACGGCGTGCCCAGGATCACCTACTCCGACCCCGAGGTCGCCTCGGTGGGCATCACCTCCGCCCAGGCCAGGGAGCGCGGCCACGAGATCGTCGAGCTGACCTACGACCTCGCGGGCAACCCCAAGAGCCAGATCCTGCAGACGCAGGGCGCCGTCAAGATCATCTCGGCGAAGGACGGTCCGGTGCTCGGGGTCCACATGGTCGGCCGCCGCATCGGCGAGCTGGTGACCGAGGGTCAACTGATCTACAACTGGGAGGCCCTGCCCTCCGAGGTCGCGCAGCTCATCCACGCGCACCCCACCCAGTCCGAGGCCGTCGGCGAGGCGATGCTGGCGCTGGCCGGCAAGCCGCTCCACGTCCACAACTAACGCAAGCCCTCACTCGGAACGCGAGAGAAGACAACCCATGCCGAAGTCCGTACAGATGCCCCAGCTCGGTGAGAGCGTCACGGAGGGCACCGTCACCCGTTGGCTGAAGAAGGAGGGCGAGCGCGTCGAGGCCGACGAGCCCCTTCTCGAAGTCTCCACCGACAAGGTCGACACCGAGATCCCCTCCCCGGCGGCGGGCATCCTCACGAAGATCGTGGTGGCCGAGGACGAGACCGTCGAGGTCGGCGCCGAGCTCGCCGTCATCGACGAGAACGGCACCGAGGGCGCTGCCGCCCCGGCGCAGGAGAAGGCCCCCGAGCCGGAGCCCGAGCCCGAGCCCGCTCCGCAGCAGCAGGCGCAGCCGGCCTCCTCGATCCCGCAGCCCGCTCCGCAGGCTCAGGCCCCGGCGCCCGCGCAGCAGGCCCCCGCCCCGGCGCAGCAGGCTCCGGCCCCGCAGCAGGCCCCCCAGGTCCAGGCTCCGCAGACCGTCCAGCCCTCCCAGTCCGCGCCGCCGTCCCCGATCGCGGCGTCCGAGCCCGTCGCGCCGCCGTCGGGCGACAGCCCGTACGTCACCCCGCTGGTGCGCAAGCTCGCCGGCGAGCACGGCGTCGACCTCGACGCGCTGACCGGCACCGGCGTCGGCGGTCGCATCCGCAAGCAGGACGTGCTGGAGGCCGCCCGCGACCAGCGCGAGCGTGCCGCCGCGGCCCAGGCCCCCCAGGCCCAGGCTCCGCAGGCCGCCGCCCAGGCTCCGGCCCAGGCGTCCACCCCGCAGGCCCCCGAGCCGGTCGAGGTGGACACCACGCTGCGCGGGCGCACCGAGAAGATGTCGCGGCTGCGCCAGACCATCGCCAAGCGCATGGTCGAGTCGCTGCAGGTCTCGGCCCAGCTCACCAGCGTGGTCGAGGTCGACGTCACCAAGATCGCGCGGCTGCGCGACCAGGCGAAGGGCGAGTTCCTGCGGCGCGAGGGCGTCAAGCTCTCGTTCACGCCGTTCTTCGCCCTCGCCACGATCGAGGCGCTCAAGCAGCACCCGAAGCTGAACGCCACGATCAACAGCGAGACCAACGAGGTCACGTACTTCGACGCCGAGCACCTGGCCTTCGCGACGGACACCGAGCGCGGCCTCATCGTCCCGGTGATCAAGGACGCGGGCGACCTCAACATCGCCGGGCTGGCCCGTAAGATCGCCGACCTCGCCGAGCGCACCCGCACCAACAAGGTGAGCCCGGACGAGCTGGGCGGCGGCACGTTCACGCTGACCAACACCGGCAGCCGCGGCGCGCTGTTCGACACGCCGATCCTCAACCAGCCGCAGGTCGGCATGCTGGGCACCGGCGCCGTCGTCAAGCGCCCGGTGGTCCTGGACACCCCCGAGGGCGAGGTCATCGCCGTCCGCTCGATGATGTACCTGGCGCTCAGCTACGACCACCGCCTGGTCGACGGCGCCGACGCCGCCCGCTTCCTGACGACGGTCAAGCGTCGCCTCGAGGAGGGCCGTTTCGAGAACCAGCTGGGCCTGAACGGCTAGTCACCCGTTCTCTCCCACCGGGCCGGTCCGCGATCTCGCGGGCCGGCCCGGCTCGTTCTCCCCCGGGCGCGGGCGGCTTCCCGCGTCTCGCCGGTACCGGGGGTCTCGGGGCCCGGTAGCCCTCCGAGAGCCCGCGGCGGTGACGCGAATCCGGTGGACGCCCGGTTTCCGAAGATCCGGGGGGAGGTCGATTACATTGGACGACATGAAGATCACAGTGACCGGGTCCTCGGGCCTGCTGGGATCGGCTCTGGTCAAGGCTCTGCGGGACGACGGCGCCCGGGTGGTCCGTTTGGTCAGGCGGGTGCCGAAGGGCGACGACGAGGCCTTCTGGAACCCGGCGAAGGGGGTCGTCGACCGGGAGGCGCTGGAGGGCGCGGAGGCGGTGATCCATCTCGCCGGCGCGGGCATCGGCGACCGGCGCTGGAGCGAGGACCACAAGCGCGAGGTGGTCGCCAGCCGGGTCGAGGGGACCAGGACCCTGGCGGGCGCGCTCGCGGGTCTGGCGGCGAAGCCCGCGGTGCTGCTGTCCGGCTCGGCGATCGGCTTCTACGGCGACACCGGGGACGTGGCGGTGGACGAGACGGCCCCGGCCGGTTCCGGGTTCCTCGCGCAGGATGTGGTGGTGCCGTGGGAGGCGGAGACGGCGCCCGCCGAGGAGGCGGGCATCCGGGTGGTGACGCTCCGTACCGGCCTGGTGCTGAGCGGGCGGGGCGGCATGCTGTCGCAGATCCTCCCCATCTTCAAGGTCGGGCTGGGCGCCCCGCTGGGGTCGGGGCGGCAGTACTGGTCGTGGATCTCCATCGACGACTGGGTGCTCGCCGTACAACACATCCTGAAAAATCCTGAAATCTCGGGCCCGGTGAATCTGACGGCCCCCGAGCCGGTCACCAACGCCGAGTTCACCAAGGCGCTCGGGGCGGCGCTGCACCGGCCCACGATGCCGCTGGCCGTGCCGGGCTTCGTGCTGCGCACGGCCCTCGGGGAGTTCGCCGAGGAGGGGGTGCTGACCGGCCAGCGGGTACTCCCGCGGCGCCTGCTCGACAGCGGTTACGCGTTCCGGCATACGCGTCTCAACGAGGCACTGGCCGCCGTACTCTAAGATCCCTGTTTTCGGCGTTCCGGCCGATGAGATCACTTGGGAGACAGACATGGGCAGCCCCGGGCAGTCGCACATCCTCGCGATCGGAGGCGGCTCGTTCCGCGCGTCCACGCGCCAGGGGATCATGGAGGCGAGCCCGCTGCTCAGGTACGCCCTCGACCTCACCGGCCAGGACCGGCCCCGCCTGGGCCTGCTCGCCACCGCCACCGGCGACGACGCGGAGTGGCTGCTGAAGATGTACGGCGCCTTCGGCGCGTGGGACGTCGAGGTCAGCCACCTGACCGTGTTCCCGATGACCAACGTCGAGGACCCGCGCGAGTGGGCGCTCGGCCAGGACATCATCTACGTCAGCGGCGGCAGCGTGGCCAACCTGGCGGCCCTGTGGCGGCTGCACGGCCTCGACGAGATCTTCGAGGAGGCGTGGCGGGCGGGCGTGGTGCTGGCGGGCCAGAGCGCCGGGGCGCTCTGCTGGCACGTGGGCGGCAACACCGACTCCTTCGGGCCGACGCTGCGGGTCTGGTCCGACGGCCTGGGCATGCTGCCCTACTCCTGCGGCGTCCACTACAACTCCGACCCGCAGCGCCGCCGGCTGCTGCACGAGGCGGTGGCCTCGGGCGAGCTGCCGGAGGGCTACGCCGCCGACGAGGGCGTCGCCCTGCACTACGTGGGCACCGAGTTCATCCAGGCCGTCAGCGTGCACCCGGACGCCTACGCCTACAAGGTCGAGCACGACGGGGCGGGCGGGGCCAAGGAGTTCCGCATCGAGCCTCGGCTTCTCACGTCTTAACCACGAACGGGTCAACTACTCTTGAGGCGTGAGTGACCTGGCAATCGTCCGTCTTGGCGTTGACTTCCCCTACGAGCAGGCATGGGATCTTCAGCGGCGCATCCACGCGCGCCGGGTGGCCGAGGAGATTCCCGACACCTGCCTGATGCTCGAACACGCGCCGGTCTACACGGCGGGCAGGCGCACCGCGCCGCACGAGAGGCCCTCCGACGGCACCCCGGTCGTCGAGGTCGACCGGGGCGGCCGGATCACCTGGCACGGCCCCGGCCAGCTGGTCGGCTACCCGATCGTGCGGCTCGGCGGCCCGCTCGACGTGAACGCCTACGTGAGGCTCCTGGAGGAGACCCTGGTGCACGTCTGCGCCGACTTCGGGGTCCAGGCGGGCCGGGTGGAGGGGCGCGGCGGCGTCTGGGTGGCCGGAGACCCCTCGCACGGCCTGCCGGACCGCAAGGTCGGCGCGATCGGCATCCGGGTCTCGGGCGGCGTCACGATGCACGGGTTCGCGCTCAACTGCTCCAACGACCCGAGCTGGTACAACCGGATCGTCCCGTGTGGCATCAGCGACGCCGGGGTCTCCTCGCTGTCGGCCGAGACCGGCCGCCGGATCGTGGTCGACGAGGTCCTGCCGTACGCCGAGAAGCACCTGGCGGAGGCGCTCGGCGCGCAGGCCTTCGAGCTGCCCGAGGAAGACCTGTTCCGGCGCTGACCCCGCACCGTCCTCAGGGTCGTTCTCCCCGCCTCCTCACCCACCGCGACCCGGGTCCGCCGCAACCCGCGGCGGGACATAAGCTGGTGAGGTGAGCGAGCGTGACGATATTTACCGCACCTCGATGTGCACCACCTCGGTCCCCCGACCGACGAAGGAGCTCGCATGACCGTCGCCCCCGAAGGGCGGAAGCTCCTCCGCCTCGAGGTCCGCAACGCCGAGACCCCCATCGAGAAGAAGCCCGACTGGATCAAGACCAAGTTCAGGGCGGGCCCGAACCATACCGAGCTCCGGGCGCTGGTCAAACGCGAGGGGCTGCACACGGTCTGCCAGGAGGCCGGGTGTCCCAACATCTCCGAGTGCTGGGAGGACCGCGAGGCCACCTTCCTCATCGGCGGCGACCAGTGCACCCGGCGGTGTGACTTCTGCCAGATCGACACCGGCAAGCCCAAGGCGTACGACACCGACGAGCCGCGTCGCGTGGCCGACTCGGTGCGGCAGATGGGGCTCAACTACGCGACCGTGACCGGTGTCGCCCGCGACGACCTGCCCGACGGCGGCGCGTGGCTGTACGCCGAGACCGCGCGGCAGATCCACGCGCTCCTGCCCGGGTGCGGCGTCGAGCTGCTGGTGCCCGACTTCAACGGCGACCAGGCCCAGCTGGAGGAGGTGTTCTCCTCCAGGCCCGAGGTGTTCGCGCACAACATCGAGACCGTGCCGCGGATCTTCAAGCGCATCCGGCCCGCGTTCCGCTACGACCGGTCCCTGGGAGTGATCGCCAAGGCCCGCCAGGCCGGTCTGGTGACCAAGTCCAACCTGATCCTCGGCATGGGCGAGGAGCGCGAGGAGATCATCCAGGCCATGCGCGACCTGCACGAGGCCGGGTGCGACCTGCTCACCGTGACCCAGTACCTGCGGCCCACCCCGCGCCACCACCCCGTCGAGCGCTGGGTGAAGCCCGAGGAGTTCGTGGAGCTGCAGAAGGAGGCGGAGGCCATCGGTTTCGCCGGAGTCCTCTCCGGGCCGCTGGTCCGTTCCTCCTACCGGGCGGGCCGCCTGTACAAGCAGGCCGTCGAGGCTCGCCAGCACGCCTGAGCCCCGGCTCCCCGAGCCCCGCGTGAAACCGGAAGGACCCCGCTCCCGAGCGGGGTCCTTCCGGTTTTCCGCCCTCGGCTCCCATCCGGCGTGGCCGGTCCGCGGGCCCTCTCCACCCGGGAAACGGGAAAGGGGACGGCGGGCCGCCCGGCGCCGGCGAACGCGTACGGTCACGGGCACCCGGCGGCTCCCCGTACCGGGACCGGCACTCGGCAGGTCACGTTTTCACTTCTTGAGCCCTGGATTTGTATCCTTCAGAACATGGCCAAGAAGCCCGAAGACTCAGAGCGCCCGGGGCGCATCAAGCAGCTCCGCATGATCGCGAAGATCATCAAGGAGGCCAACCCCAAGGGGATGCCGATCGTCTACGCCTCGGCGCTGGGCACGCTCGCGCTGTGCGTGGTGATCGGCCTGGTCACGGGCTGGTTCTGGTATCTCCTCTTCATCGGGATCATGCTGGCCCTGACCGTCGGGCTGGTGGTGTTCGGCCAGCTCGCCCAGAGGGCCCAGTACTCCATGCTGCACGGGCAGGTCGGCGCCGCCGCCGCGATCCTGCAGGGCATGCGCGGCAACTGGGAGGTCACCCCCGCCGTCGCCGTCACCCGCGACCAGGACATCGTGCACCGCGTGGTCGGCTACCCCGGCATCATCCTGGTCTCCGAGGGGCCGGGCAGCCGCGTGCAGAAGATGCTGGTGGCCGAGAAGAAGCGCGTCCAGCGGGTCGCGCTGGACGTCCCCGTCTACGACATCCAGTCCGGCGACGGCGACGGGCAGGTCCCGCTGGCCAAGCTGCAGCGGCATCTGATGAAGCTGCCCCGCAACCTCAAGAAGCCCGCCCTGTACGAGATCAACAACCGGCTGAAGGCCCTCCCGCAGACGCTGCCGATGCCCAAGGGCCCGCTGCCGCGCGGCGCGAAGATGCCGCGCCCGAAGATGCGCTGATGAGCCTCGCCGGGGTGGGCCGCCACCGGGTGGACGCCGCGGCCACCTCCCGGGCCAACCGCGGCTGGTGGGACGGCGCCGCCGACGAGTACCAGGCGGAGCACGGGGAGTTCCTGCGCGACGCCGGTTTCGTCTGGGGCCCCGAGGGCCTGGACGAGGCCGACGCCCGCCTGCTGGGCGACGTCGCGGGCAGGGACGTGCTGGAGATCGGCTGCGGCGCCGGGCAGTGCGGGCGCTGGCTGGCCGGGCAGGGCGCCAGGGTGGCCGCCTTCGACCTGTCCTTCCGGCAGCTCCAGCACTCCGGCCGGATCGACCTGGAGGCCGGGTCCGCGCTGCCGGTGGTCCAGGCGGACGCGGAGGCGCTGCCCTTCGCCGACCAGACGTTCGACCTGGCCTGCTCGGCCTACGGCGCGCTGCCTTTCGTGGCCGACGCCGGGGCCGTCCTGGCCGAGATCCACCGGGTGCTGCGCCCGGGGGGCCTGCTGGTCTTCTCGGTGAGCCACCCGATCCGCTGGGCCTTCCCCGACGACCCGGGCCCCGCCGGGCTGACCTCCGACCGCTCCTACTTCGACCGTTCCGCGTACGTGGAGATCGGCGAGGACGGGCGGCCGTCCTACGTCGAGCACCACCGCACGATGGCCGACTGGGTCGGGCTCATCACCGCGTCGGGGCTGGTGCTGCGGGGGCTGGCCGAGCCCGAGTGGCCGCCGGGCCATGGCCGCGAGTGGGGCGGCTGGAGCCCGCTGCGCGGCCGCCACCTGCCCGGCACCGCGATCTTCACCTGCGCGCGGTAGACGACCCGCGCACGGCAAGGCGTGCGGAACCCCGCCGAGTGACCCGGCGGGGTGGACCGCTCACGCCGGACGCGCCCTAGCGGTCGCCACCGGCGTTCACGACCAGCCCGCCGAGGGCCTCGAAGGTGGTGAAATCCCCGGCGGAGACGAGGTTCTTGGTCACGGCGACCGCGATCCCGGTGGCCGTGTCGGCGTACGCGGCCGATCCGCCGCTGCCCGCCATGCCGAACAGGGTGAGGCTGTCGAGAGTCCCGGTGGCGCCGAGGGCGTACCCGAGGGACCTGGTGGCCGGGAAGGCGGTGACCTCGTCCACGCCGCCGAACTCCACCGTGGTGATCTCGCGAAGCCGTTCCGGCGAGACGAGCCGGACGCCGTCCACCTCGCCCAGCAGGGCGGCGTACATGCGGGCCACGGCGCGGGCGGACATGGTGCCGCCCGCCGGGATGTCGGAGGTCAGCACGTCGGCGCGGTTGCCGAAAGCGGCGTCGGGCATCGCCGCCATCGGCGCCGCCGTGTAGCCGTCCACGACCCTGAAGAACGGGATGTCCGCGAACATCGTCTCCGCGGACATCCCCTCGGGCATCTCGAAGTCGCTCGGCGCGTCCTCCAGGCGGGCCAGCCTGCCCAGCTCGGACTCCGGGACGCCGAAGAACAGCTCGTCCGCCACCCCCAGCGGCCCGGCGACCTCCTCCCGCAGGACCTGGGAGATCGGCGTGCCGGTGGCCCGGCGGACGATCTCACCGACGATGTAGCCGAACGACTGGGGGTGGTAGCCGCTCTTGGTGCCCGGCTCCCACCAGGGCCTGGCGCCGGCGATCGCCGCGCACATCCCCTCCCAGTCGCACAGGTCCTCCGGGGTGGTGTCCACCGGTACGCCGGGCACGCCCGTCGAGTGGGTCAGGGCGTGCCGCACGGTCGCGCGCTCCTTGCCGTGGGCGCCGAACTCCGGCCACAGCTCGACGATCGGCGTGTCGTAGCCGAAGACGCCCCGCTCCACGAGCACGTGCGCCACGGTCGAGGTGACGCCCTTGCCGGTCGAGGCGCTCCAGAACGGCATGTCCGGCGTGACGAGGCGCCCGGTGGCCGAATCGGCGACGCCCGCGACGACGTCGACCACCTGCTCGCCGTGCCGGTACGCGGCGACCTGCAGGCCCCGCTCGGCCCCGGACTCCACCAGCTTGTCGGCCGCTTCCTGGACCCGCTTCTGCATGTCGTTCACGGTCTTTCCCTTCGCGATGAGGTGTGTGACCCGTATGACGGCCGGACTCCGGGAAAGGAATCGGTCCGGGGACGGGAAATCGGTCCGGATCCCGGGAACGGGAGATCAGCGCGAGGATCGCCGGGAGATCGCGAGCAGGACGGCGGGCTCCCGCCCGGGATTGCGCAGCGCTCGCACCGGCAGCCCGTCCAGCCACAGCACGTCGCCGCGCCGGAAGGCCCGGTGATCACCGTCGGAGCAGACCAGCTCGATACGCCCGCGCTCCAGCAGGACGATCGCCCCCCGCCACTCGGCCCCGTCGTGGACGCGCGAGCCGCCGGGCTCGACCACGACCCTCCGCACGTCGAACGACGGCCCGGACCGTTCGGCAGGCGAGGGCGCCGGGTTCTCACCGGCGCCCGTCACAGCGTCTGGGGAAGATCGAAGGTCGGGAAGAGCTCGGCGCCGAAGGTCGTGATCTGGGTGACCAGCCCGGCCTCGACCCGCAGGACCCCAAGCCACGAGCCGTGGTACTCGGACTCGCCGGCACGTTTGACGTACGCCGCCGCCGCGGGCTGCCGGTTGGCGCGGGTGGGCAGGACGCGCCAGTCGCCCCACGCCTCGGGGCCGATCATCGCCGGACGCCACGCGTCGACGATCGCCGGCCCTCCCAGGATCCAGATCGACGCCGGTGGCATCGACTGCCACGCGTCCGCGCGCAGCACCCCGGCCAGGATGGCGGGGTCGGCCTGCTCGACGGCGTCGATGTAGCGCTGCAGCACCGCGCGCTCCTCACCGGTCGGATCCGAGGACGGCGCCCACTCCAGCCGTCGCGCCGGCAGGTTCTCCCGCATCGTCGACCGTGCCCGCTGCAGGGTGCTCTTCACCGAGACGACGCTCACCTCCAGCAGCGCGGCGGTCTCCTGCGCCGACCAGCCGAGGACGTCGCGCAGGATCAGCACCACCCGTTGCCGGGGAGGCAGGTGCTGGATGGCGGCCATGAACGCCAGCTCGATCGTCTCCTTGGCGACCACGGCGGCGTCCGGCTCGGCGCCGGCGGGCGCGACCGGCTCCAGGAGCCGGTCCGGGTAGGGGCGCAGCCAGAAGACCTCGGTCGGCGACGGCGACGGCACGCCGGGAGTGGCCAGCACCGGCGCCTCGCGCGGGCGCGGGCGGCGCGGGTGGCGGTCGAGGAGGTCCAGGCACGCGTTGGTCGCGATCCGGTACAGCCAGGCCCGGAACGTCGAACGCCCCTGGAAGCTCTCCCGCTTGCGCCAGGCGCGCAGGAACGTCTCCTGCACCATGTCCTCCGACTCCTCGAACGAGCCGAGCATCCGGTAGCAGTGCACCCGCAACTCCCGCCGGTACCTCTCCGCGAGCGCGCCGAACGCCGGCTCGTCACCCGCCAGCGCGGCGGCCAGGACCTCGCCGTCCTCCACCGGTTCCCGGCCTGTCTCGTCCCTGGTCACGACCTCGTACCTCCCCTACGGCGTCCCGCCCGGCGCGGCCGCCCCCGGTATGACGGCCATCGGCCGGGAAAGGAATCGGCGCCGGCCCCGGTTCCCCCCTCCCGGACCGCGGGATCCGGCACGAGCCCGGGAACGGGCGGCGATCCGGGAGCCGAAACGGGCACGGGCACGGGCACGGGGCGAGGGTAGTGCGGACGCGATCACGAGCGCGAGCACGGGCGAGAAGAGCGCGGGCGCGATCACGAGCACGGACGAGGAAATGCGGGCGTGGAGCCGACGCCGGGGAGGTGGGAACGGGAAGCCGGATGCTGCGGGGCCGGCTCAGATGCGTACGACCACGGTGTTCGCCGCGCGGTCGTGCAGGCCGCGCTGGTCGCGGTCCCAGACGAGTGCGGGCACGGCCAGGCAGAGCAGGAAGGTCCGTACCAGCACGGCGACGAAGCGGGGGGCGCCGCCACCGAGCGCGGCGACCCTGACGCCGAGCAGGCGCATCCCGAAGGTCATGCCCATGGTGCCCACCAGCAGGAGGTATTCGGCGGCGAGGATCAGGACCGGCACCCAGGGCGCCCCGGTGGGGTCGATCCGCAGGAGCCCCTGGGTGATGGCCCAGGTGCAGATCAGCCAGTCGATCACGATGGCGCCGATCCTGCGGCCGAACCCGGCCACCGAGCCGCTGCCCTCCCTGGGCAGCCCGAGCCGCTCCCCCGGGTAGCCGAGATCGACTCCGGCGGACCTGACGCCGCCGAGCCAGGTCTGCGTCCAACGCGGCTGCTTGCTGCTCATGCCCCCAACGGTAGCCGCCCGGGACGCCGCCCTCGCATTCGCCCGCACCCCCTACCGGCTACCGGTATCACGCGAAAGCCGTGGATCATGTGTGCCGGCATCCCCCGAGATCCCTGGAGAACCCCCGTGTCTGACATCGACGACATCGACGAGCGTTTCAAGGCGCTCACGGCGCAGATCGACGAGCGGGAACGCAGGCGGATGAGCAGGGCCGCCGTCCAGGAGCGGGCGCGGCACCCCCGCCTCCGGCGGCGCCGGAGGCTGCGGAACGCGGCGATCGCCGTGGCGGTCCTGGTGGCGGCGGCCGGGGTGTTCGTCTCCTACCGGCCGGATGTCGTCGACCAGGTCCGCACCGTCATGGATCCCTCCTCCCGCGCCGAGGACGGCACGCCCCTGGGAACCTCCGGGAACTGACGCCGGGGACGTGAAACTCGAGTAAAGGAAAGACCTCTCATACCCGTCCAGAGCGGACTTGAGGACTACCGTGGAGGCGATGTTCGCTTAACACGGGTGAAACAAACGAGACACGGGACGGTAACGGCGCAGGCATACTTTCGGGCTGTTAGCCCGTCCCATGGGAGGTTCGCGTGTTCAACTCCGCCGACGACGTCCTGAAGTTCATCAAGGACGAAGGGGTGCAGTTCGTTGACGTCAGGTTCACCGACCTGCCGGGGACGACGCACCATTTCACGTTCCCCTCGGAGAATTTCGGGGCCGGTGTCTTCACCGACGGCCTGATGTTCGACGGCTCGTCGATCCGCGGGTTCCAAGCCATCCACGAGTCGGACATGCTGCTGCTGCCCGACCCGTCCACGGCCGTGCTCGACCCGTTCAGGCAGCACAAGACGCTCAACATCAACTTCTTCGTGCACGACCCGCTGACGGGCGAGGCCTACAGCCGCGACCCGCGCAACGTCGCCCGCAAGGCGGAGGAGTACCTCAAGGGCACCGGCATCGCCGACACGGTCTACTTCGGCCCCGAGGCCGAGTTCTACATCTTCGACGACGTGCGGTTCGAGACCAACGCCCACTCGAGCTACTACCACATCGACTCGATCGAGGGCGCCTGGAACAGCGGTAAGGCACAGGACGGCGGCAACCTCGGTTACAAGCCGCGCTTCAAGGGCGGCTACTTCCCGGTCCCGCCGATGGACCACTTCACCGACCTGCGCTCGGAGATGGTCCGCAAGCTCATCGACGCCGGGATCGACGTCGAGATGCAGCACCACGAAGTGGGCACGGCCGGTCAGGCCGAGATCGACTTCCGGTTCAACACGCTGCTCAAGTCCGCCGACACCCTGATGCTGTACAAGTACATCGTCAAGAGCACGGCCCTGGAGCACGGCCACACGGTCACCTTCATGCCCAAGCCGATCTTCGGTGACAACGGCTCCGGCATGCACTGCCACCAGTCGCTCTGGAAGGACGGCGAGCCGCTCTTCTACGACGAGGTCGGCTACGCGGGCCTGTCCGACACCGCCCGCTACTACATCGGCGGCCTGCTCAAGCACGCCCCGTCGCTGCTGGCGTTCACCAACCCGACGGTCAACTCCTACCACCGCCTGGTGCCCGGCTACGAGGCCCCGGTCAACCTGGTCTACTCCCAGCGCAACCGCTCGGCGTGCATCCGCATCCCGATCACGGGCTCCAACCCGAAGGCCAAGCGCATCGAGTTCCGGGTCCCCGACCCCTCCTGCAACCCGTACTTCGCCTTCGCCGCCCAGCTCATGGCGGGCATCGACGGCATCCGCAACAAGATCGAGCCGGTCGAGCCGGTCGACAAGGACCTCTACGAGCTTCCCCCTGAGGAGGCCCGCAACATCCCGCAGGTCCCGGGATCGCTGTCGGACGTGCTCGCGGCCCTGGAGGCCGACCACGAGTACCTGCTGGAGGGCGGCGTGTTCACGCCGGACCTGATCGAGACCTGGATCGCCTACAAGCGCGAGAACGAGATCGACCCGATCCGCCTGCGCCCGCACCCGCACGAGTTCGAGCTCTACTACGACGTCTGAGCCATTGAGCTTCTGACCTGGAGAAACACTGACAGTTGATCTGTCGGGGCACATCCAGGGCACTCAGGCATCCCGCGAAAGGCCGTCGGTCGTCCCTCCGCTGAGGGCACGCTCGGCGGCCTTTCGCATGCCCCCGACGGCATGAATTCCGTGTAGGCCCGCGGCGTGAACCCGGGACAGACGAGCGACTCCGCGAAAGCCGAGGGACATCAACGGGGTGAACCGGCGAATGTGATCATGTTCGCCGATGAAACTTACATCGGCGAATGTGATTCACCGATGCTGATGTAAGCGGCCTCTTCCCTCGACCTGCCCGGAATACGGGCTGTCCGGTGCGCCGCGAGCACCGCGTGGAGGATTGCGCCGGGCCGCCGGCAACCGGCGCGGCGACGGAGACACCGGCCCCTGGCCTGGCAGATCGGGCCCACGAGCCACCAGGTCCTGCCGTACGCATGACCGGCGAGGTCCCCCCGTGACCCGCGGGAATTCCACCATGTCGCGAAGGATCCTCCGGCATCGCGACATTGGAGTGGACGAGGATGCGCATTCCTCCGCTCCATCGACTATTGCGAGACACCTTCGTTAATGGGACATTACCCCCAGACATCATTCGGCATACGTCATACGTTACGAGATGGTAACGCCACGTTTGCCACGGATTCTTAGGGCGTGTCATGAGGAGACCTCTCGCCGGCGGCGACCCTCGTCAGCGCGGTGCCGGGGCGGACGGCCAGGGCTTCTTCAGTACCGGCGAGCTCGTCCTTCGCGTACCGGAGGGCACATGAGCCGTCTGTGGCGAACGCTCGGCGCGCGAGACCGGCCGGCACCGCCCATCCCGCGGCAAGGACATCCGGTCTCACCGACAAGTCCGCCGAAGCCCGCGCTCTGCCGGCGATCGCCGCGCATGGCGTGAGGGCGGCCGGCCCCTCGGCCCGGAAAGATGCACGGCCCTCCGATCGATGTCCCCAACCGCAAGACAGGCGCCGCGTCCGCGCGATGGCACACCCCGACGAGTCCTGCCACGGCGGGGTGATCGCGCGGCGAACACTCTGCTCGGAACCAGCGAAAGGAACAGAGCGTGAAGTCAGCCTTGTCCACCACCGGGAAGGCGTTAGCGGCGCTCGCGGTGTTCGTTGCCGCCGTGCTGCTGCCGACCTTCGCAGGTAGTACCCCGGCCTCGGCAGCGGTCCAGGCGACCTACTACGTCGCCCCCGACGGCAACGACGCCAATCCTGGAACGATCACGTCACCGTTCAGGACCCTGCAGCGCGCGAGGGACGTCGTTCGTACGGTGAACGCCAACATGACAGGCGACATCTACGTGTATCTCCGCGGGGGCAACTATTCGGTCAGCAGCACGATCGACTTCACGCCGGCCGACTCCGGCACGAACAATTACCGGGTCATATACGCCGCGTACCAGAACGAGACGCCGATCCTCAGCGGAGGCGTTCAGGTAACCGGATGGACGCAGCACAGCGGCAACATCTGGAAAGCCCCGCTGAACCGGAGCAACAAGCTCCGCGCGCTCTACGTCAACGACAAGCGGGCGTACATGGCCTCTAAGACAATAGGATCGGCGGGGTGCACCGGAACCTACAACATCACGGCGGGGCAGGCGTCCTGGGCGTGGGAATCGGGTTCGCAGTGCGCGGGAGCGAAGTACGGTCTGAATGATTTTCCGGCCATCGCCGGCAATCAAGACGACATCGAAGTGGAGACGGGGACGACCTGGACCACGGCCATCGTGGGAGTCCGGCAGGTCACCTCTGACGGCACGAACCGTATCGCTCAGTTCCAGCAGCCGGGAGCGGCCATCGCCCAGGGCGCCTTCAACGGGAACGCCCAGGTCGGCGGCACCCACAAGGTGATGAACGCCTACGAGTTCCTGGACACGCCGGGCGAGTTCTTCTTCGACAAGACGAGCCGGACGGTGTACTACTACAAGGCGAGCTCCGAGAACATGGCGACCGCCACGGTTTTCGCACCGAACAACGTGTCCACCATTCTCAAGGTCGCCGGCACCTCCACGAGCGCTCGCGCCCGGAACATCACGTTCTCCGGCCTCACGGTCCAGCACTCCGACTGGAACCTGTTCAACGTGGCCGGCTCGGCGTTCAAGCAGGCCCAGCAGGGCAATCTCGGCGCGCAGGCGTATGCCAAGCAGAACTTCCACGTCTATTACTACCGCAACGTCGACATGGCGCCCGGCATCATTCAGATCGACAACGCCGACGGGCTCGTCCTGCAGAACAACCGGGTACAGCACACCGGCGTCGACGGAATCAACATGGTCAACGACGTGGTGAACACGCAGTTGATCGGGAACTACACGAACGACATCGCCGGATCCGCCATCGCCGTGGGCCACCCCCAGCATGTCTACATCGGGGACCACACCGCGACGAATCGCGAGAAGTATCCCGCTCAGGTCGAGGGAGCGCCCAAGAACATCGAGATAAAGAACAACTACATCTACGACAGTGCCGTGTTGTTCAACGGGCACAGCCCCATCTCGGCGTACTTCGCCGACGGCCTTTCCATCAAGAACAACCGCATCGAGAAGACCCCGTGGTCCGGTGTGACGCTCGGTTGGGGCTGGTGGAACTTCGACGGCTCGTCAGGCTCGATCGCGCCCAACCGGCCGACCACCACGGCGAAGAACAACACCATCAGCCACAACCACTTCATCGACACGGTGCAGCGCCTGAGTGACACGGCTCCTGTCTACACGCTGGGCAACCAGCCGGGAACCACGATCACCAACAACTACATGCAGGGCGTCCCGTCCGGTCACAAGTACGGGCTCCACCCGGACGAGGGCTCGGGGAACATGACCTTCCGCGACAACGTCCTGAGCGTGGACAAGAACATCACCTGGCTCATCAACTCCGACGACTTCGGGCGCAAGCACGACCTGAGCATCACGCAGACCTACGGCCCCATCAACAAGGTCTCCAACAAGAACCTGCCGAACAGCACGATCCAGGACATCCTCGTGTCCTCCGACTACGTCTGGCCGTCGCAGGCCTACGGCATCGCCGTGAACTCCGGGCTCGAGGACGCGTACAGGAACATCATCCCCCAGAGCAATCTCTCCCTGCCGGACTACGTCCTGCCCGCCAGCACGTTCGTCGCGGCCGGTACGACGTCGATTCCCATCCGGAGCGCCGGGGACGCGAGCAAGTCGGTCTGGCTGGCCCCCTCGGGCACGACGTCCTTCACCGCCGGCAACACGATGACCAGGGCGACCGGAACCGCGACCTCCATCGCCGTTCCGACGTCGGCCGGTGAGTACCGGCTCTACGTCGTGGACGCCCAGGGGAACCGGTCGGCCGAGTCGAAGTCGCTCGTCAGGCAAGGAAACGGCGGCGGAAGCGGCCAGACCGGCACGATCGTGGGCGGCCAGTCGGGTCGATGCGTGGACATCAGCGGCGGCGCCGCGACCAACGGCGCCCAGGCGCAGCTGTGGGACTGCAACGGCGGCACCAACCAGCGGTTCACCTACACCTCCGGCAAGCAGCTGCAGGTGTTCGGCAACAAGTGCCTGGACGCCTACGGGCAGGGCACCGCCAACGGCACCCAGGTGATCATCTGGGACTGCAACGGCCAGACCAACCAGCAGTGGAACCTCAACTCCAACGGCACCGTCACCGGTGTGCAGTCCGGGTTGTGCCTGGACGCCAACGGCGGCGGCACGGCCAACGGCACGAGGGCCATTCTGTGGGCGTGCAACGGCGGCGCGAACCAGCAGTGGAGCCTGCGCAGCTGACGTGAGGTCTCTACCGGGCCGCGGACGGTCATACGCGCACCGTCCGCGGCCCACCCCGCCGATGGCCGGGATTCCGTCCGAAGGCGTTGCGGCCCCCGTACGAGACGGGGACGACTTCGAATTTTTCCCTGTGAAAGTCTTTTGAACCGGGACGATCCAGCCTGCCCAGAAGGTGAGCGTTAGGTCGGCCTACGGCTGGGTGTGGCCAACACCGCATTCCCTCCCGGCGTTAGATCATCGCCGGACGGGACAGAGAGGTAGGGCCGGACACCGACGCGTCCGGCCGAGGACCAGCACCTGGAGGTTGTGCATGCTTGCTCAGACCACGCGGAAGGCGGCACTGGTCGCCGCGACGGTGGCGGCGCTCGTCGGCCTGGTCGGCGGTTGCGGGGGCGGCGGGGACGACGACGGGGACGACGGTCCCGACGTCGTCAACACGACCGGCCCCGGCGTGGACGACGACGGCGGCACGGACGACGACGGGGACGACAACTGACGGCCGCCCCGCGAGGCCACGGGCCGGTTGCGCCTCCACATCGCGCCCCGGCACCACCGCGACCCGCGTGCCCCGCACGCGGGTCGCCGCATGTCGCGATGCCCGCCACCCGCTCGTCCCGGCCGTGACGGCCCGATCCTCCGTTTCGAAGTCCTGAGGCCACGATCGGCGATTGCCACCAAGCCCTCACAATGCGCGTCAAAAGCACGTACGCCGCGCATCACCGACTTATTGGGCAGACTGGTCATGGCTCACAGGGACCGACCAGGCGAGGTGACGTGGCGGCGCTCCGGGACGAGGAGGCGTATCTCAGGCCTCCCCTGGCCGGGGAGCGGCATTCCGTCCCCCGCAGACCCCTCGAACCCCTCGAACGCTACCGGTTCCCCGGACGTCACGGTCTCTCCCGGCTCCTCTCCGGCCTTCCCTGGCTTTCCGGTCCTCCCGGGCGCCACGACCCTCATCGGCGCCGCAGGCAGGCCGCGGCGGCCGTGCTCCTGGGAGCGTTCCTCCTCCTGAGCGCCTCCGCCTGGATACCGACCCGGCCCGTCACCCCCAACCGGATCACCGCCATCGCGTACGCGATCGAGGCCGGGCAGCACCAGCCCGGCTGGTGGGGTGGGGAGATCCCCTACTCCTGGGGCGGCGGCCACGACAAGGACCCGGGCCCCTCCCTCGGCACCTGCCAGGGCTACCGGGGGTCGATCAAGCCCTGCCCGGCCACCAGGACCCTCGGGCTCGACTGCTCCGGGCTCGCCCGCTGGGTCTACCACCTCGCCTACGGGCGCGACGTGCTTGGACCGGGTAACACCGACGACCACGTCAAACGACTCAAGAAGATCCCCGCCGCCATGGCGAGGCCGGGGGATCTCGTCTTCTACGGCAAGGTCGGCAAGCGTAAAGTCAGGACCCACCACGTCGGCATCTATGTCGGCCAGGGCAAGATGATCAATGCGCGGAGGACCGGGACCGAGGTGCGGATCGATCGCGTAGCGGCCGTCGACGACCTCGCCGGCTACTTCCGTTACACGAGGACCCTCTGAGGTCCCGCGAAAACGGCACAGCGGGAACCCCCGCCGTTCACTAGGAGAGATATGCGCCTGGGCGTCATGTTCGACCGTGACCTTCCCCCCGAGTCACTCATCCCCTTCTGCCGCCATCTGGACGCGGCCGAGGTGGACGACGTCTGGGTGGTGGAGGATCTCGGCTGGACCGGGGCCGTCTCGTCGGCGGCCACCGCGCTCGCCGTCACCGAGCGCCTGCGGGTGGGCATCGGGATCACCCCGGCGCCGCTGCGCAACCCGGCCCTGCTCGCCATGGAGCTGGGCAACCTGGCCAGGCTGCACCCGGGCAGGCTCGCGGCGGGCATCGGGCACGGCGTCCAGGACTGGATGCGCCAGGTGGGCGCCCTCGCGCCCTCGCCGCTGGCGTTGCTGGAGGAGACGATCACGGCGGTGCGGGGGCTGCTGCGCGGCGAGACGGTCACCCTCCAGGGCAGGGCCGTGCGGCTCGACGGGGTGAGCCTGGTGCATCCCCCCGCCGTCGTACCGCCGGTGCTGGCCGGGGTGGTGCGACCCCGCTCGCTGGAGCTGTCGGGACGGGTGGCGCAGGGCACGATCCTGCCCGAGGGGGTCGGTCCCCGGCAGATCGAGGACGCCCTGAAGCTGACCGGCGAGGGCGATCACGAGATGGTGGTCTTCGTGAACCTCTACCTCGGTGACGACCCCACGGTGGTCACCGCCCTGGCCGAGGGCACCGCCGGGTTCCTGAAGGTCGCCCCGGAGGAGGTCGTGATGGCGGTGGGCTCTCCCGAGGAGGCCGCCGACCAGGTCAGATCCCTGTGGGAGGCGGGTGCCCGCACGGTCGTGGTCCGCCCGTACGGACCGGACCCGCTCCCCCAGGTCGACCTGCTCCTGGGAGAGCTCCGCTAGGAGCGGTCGCCCCGGACGCCGGTGAGGCGGCGCAGGACGTCCCACCAGAACGAGGCGCCGAACAGCAGCGCGACCATGGTGAGCAGGTAGCCGGGCCAGTGCCCGGGAGCGATGAGCCGGTCCCACCAGGCTCCGCCGTTCCAGTGGAAGGACGGATCGGCGGAGCCGTCGGGCGGGATCGTGATGCTCACGATCGCGTGATCGAAGATCTTGACCAGCGCCGGGGAGCTGAGGGACTCGGTCACGCACTGGTACGGCTCGGCGAGGCCGATCTCGCCACCGGCGCACTTGTCCTTCAGCGCGGCGTACCCGTCCCCGCCGCCGCCCGCGATGGCGCTCACCCCCGCGCGGTAGGCGTTGTCGCGCAGCAGGGTCTTGCCGTACTCCAGCGCGTCCATGCTGAACGCCAGCGTCAGCACCACGCCCAGCGCGAACACCACCCACTTCACGTAGCGGGCGTAGAGCGTGGACAGGCGCTGCATCTCCCCGTTGAACCAGTCCTCGACGCCCTTGCGGAACCTCGGCAGGTCCCGCTGGGCGCCCTCCCAGACGCCCTTGAGGTGGCCCGCGAGCGGGCTGTTGATGGCCTCCAGCTTGGCGAGCAGGCCGTCGATCCCGCCCTCCTCGGCGGCGACCAGCTCCATCACGGCGCCGGAGAACCGCTCGGGCGGGATGTTGGCGATGCTGGTACGGGCGCCCTTGGGGTGGTCGATCTCCTGCAGCCGCTCGTACAGCCGCGCGGTCATGTCCACCGGCGGCGCGAGCCTCTCCGGCGCTTCCCCGGCGCCGGGCCCGCCGCCCGCGGAAGAGCCGGGAGAGCCATCGGTGCCCACCCCCTCGGCGGCCTCCCCCGCGGCGCTCTCCGGGGCGATCCCCTCGGCGACCTCCTCGGCGATCTCCTCCGAACCCCTCTCCGCGGCCGCCTGGGCGGCCAGGACCGTGGCCGCGTCGACCCGCATCGGCTCGACCACCGCGGGCGCGGGGTCGGAGCTGTGCACCGGGCGCGGATCGTCCTTGGAGAAGGGCAGCTTCGCGAAGACGTCGGCTATCTTCGACGGGATCCACGACCTGCCGTCCTCCGAGCCGTCCAGGGTGTCCCTGAGGTAGGCCCACAGGAACTTGCTGCGGATCCCGAGCAGCCGGACGAAGGCCTCGTTGATCCCGCTCACCAGGAGCGACAGGAGCAGAAAGGCCAGGATCAGGCCGATGGCCAGATCAATGTAAACGGATATCAAATGGATCACCCGGACCGTTGATACACGGACGCCCCCGGTGGCGCAACGCGATCACCGAAACAGGTCGGTTTTCGTGACCGGGAGGACGCCCGCGCGAACGGGCGCGGGCGCGCGGGTCAGTCCTCGTAGAAGCGGGTCAGTCCTCGTAGAAGACGCGCTCCACGACCCGGCGGGCGCGGCGGGTGGCACGGCGGTAGTCGTCCACGAAATCCTCCGTACCGTCGGGCGGGTAGCCGAGGGCGCGGGCGATGAGCGTGCGCTCGCGGGCGTCCACCGGGATCGCGTCGGAGGCGCGGCCCCTGACCACGACGATGGCGTCGCGGATGCGCGAGGCGAACCGCCACGCCTCGGCGAGCACGGCCTCGTCGGCCTCGGACAGCAGGCCCTCCGCGACCGCCGCGCCCAGCGCCTCCAGGGTGCGGGTGGTCCGCAGCGACGGCCGTGACCCCGCGTGCCGGAGCTGGATGAGCTGGGCCACCCACTCCACGTCGGACAGCCCGCCGGGACCGAGCTTGGTGTGCAGCGCGGGATCGGTGCCGCGGGGAAGGCGTTCGGCCTCCATCCGGGCCTTGAGCCTGCGGATCTCCAATACGGCCGCGTCGGAGATGCCCCCCTCGGGGTAGCGCAGCGGATCGGCCAGGTGCAGCAGCCCGACGCCGAGCTCGGCGTCCCCGGCGGAGAAGCGGGCGCGCAGCAGCGCCTGCGACTCCCACGGCGACGACCACCGCTCGTAGTAGGCGGCGTAGGAGGCCAGGGTACGGACCAGCGGTCCCGCCTTGCCCTCGGGGCGCAGGCCGGGGTCGATGAGCAGCGGCGGGTCGGGGGCGGGCAGGGCCAGCAGGCGACGCAGCTCGTTGGCCACCTCGAACGCCGTCTCGGTGGCCTGACGCTCCGGCACGCCCTCCAGCGGCGAGTGCACGAACATCACGTCGGCGTCACTGCCGTACGAGGACTCGATCCCGCCCAGGCGGCCCATCGCGATCACCGCGAACCTCGTGCCCAGCGGGGTGCGGCGCTCCATCTCGACCTTGTCGATCGCGGCGTCGAGCGCGGCCTGGATCGTCACGTCGTTGAGCCCGGACAGCGTCTGGCCGACCTCCTCGATGCCGATGATCCCGGAGAGGTCGGCGACGGCCGTACGGAACAACTCCCTGCGGCGCAGCGCCCGGACCGCGGCCACCGCGCCCTCGGCGTCCCCGGGATGGCGGGCGACCACGGTCCGCGCCTCGGACAGCACCGCCTCGACGGGCCTGGGGGCCAGTTCCGCGTCCGAGCCGAGCATCGCGACCGCCTCGGGGGCGTTCATCAGCAGTCCCGTCACGTAGCGGCTGGTACCGAGCATTCTGGCCAGGCGCGACGCCACGGCGGTCTCGTCGCGGAGCAGCCGCAGGTACCAGGGGGTGGAGCCGAGCTTGTCGGAGATCTGGCGGAAGCCGAGCAGGCCGGCGTCGGGGTCGGGGGCGTCGGCGAACCAGCCCAGCATGACCGGCAGCAGGGTCCGCTGGATCGCGGCGCGGCGGGAGACCCCCGTGGTCAGCGCGCTGATGTGGTTCAGCGCCCCGCCGGGGTCGGCGTAGCCGAGCGCCTCCAGCCGGGCCTTGGCCGCGGCCGTGGAGAGCCGGGCCTCCGACTCGGGCAGCCGGGCGACGGCCTGCAGCAGCGGCCGGTAGAACAGCTTCTCGTGCAGGCGCCTGGCCTCCATGGCGTGCCGGCGCCACCTGGTGGTGAACTCCCCCACCGGGTCGGCGGTCATGCCCAGGCTCCGGCCGAGGCGGCGCAGGTCGGCGTTGCCCTCGGGCACCACGTGCGTGCGGCGCAGCCGGTGCAGCTGGATCAGGTGCTCGACCTGGCGCAGGAAGGTGTACGCCTCGGCGAGGGCCTTGGCGTCGTCCCTGCCCACGTAGCCGCCGCGGGAGAGGGCGCCGAGCGCGGGGAGCGTGGCCCGCCGCCGCAGCAGCGGGTCGAGGCGGCCGTGGACGAGCTGGAGCAGCTGCACCGCGAACTCGATGTCGCGCAGCCCGCCGGGCCCGAGCTTCAGCTGACGGTCGGCCTCGCCGCCGCGGACGTGGGCCTCCACCCGGCGGCGCATGGCCTGGACGTCCTCGACGAACTTGTCGCGGGTGGCGGCCTGCCAGACCATCTCGTTCATCGCGGCCACGTACTGCTGGCCGAGTTCGGCGTCGCCCGCGACCGGCCTGGCCTTCAGCAGGGCCTGGAACTCCCAGGTCTTGGCCCAGCGCCGGTAGTAGGCGAGGTGGCTGGCGAGGGTGCGGACCAGTGGCCCGGCCTTGCCCTCGGGGCGCAGCGCCGCGTCGACCTCCCACAGCGCGCCCTCGGGGGTGCTGGTCGAGCAGGCGCGCATCATGCCCTGGGCCAGCCGGGTGGCGAGCTTGATGGCCGCGTGCTCGTCGAGGGAGCCGCCGGGTCCCTCACGCGGCTCGGCCACGAAGACGACGTCGACGTCGCTGATGTAGTTGAGCTCGCGTGCCCCGCACTTGCCCATGCCGATGACGGCGAGCCGTACCGCCCCCGCCTCGGGGTGTTCGGACCTGGCGACGGCGAGTCCCGCCTCCAGCGCGGCTCCGGCCAGGTCGGACAGCTCGGCGGTCACCCCGGGCAGCGAGACGACCCCGGTGACGTCGCGCGCGGCGAGGTGGAGCAGGCGGCCCCGGTAGGCGGCGCGCAGCGCCGACAGGGTGGCGGTGGAGGCGTCCGTGGCCCTCGGCTCGGGGTCGTCCGGCTCGGCGCCGACCGCGAGCAGCAGCTCCGCGCGGAGCTCCTCCCCGCTCGGGCGGTCCGCGTCCGGTGCCCCGCCGAGCAGGCGCCAGTGGTCCGGGTGCCTGACGACGTGGTCGCCGAGCGCGGCGCTGACGCCGAAGACGCCGAGCAGCCGCGTGCGCAGGCCGGGGTCGGCCCGGAGCGCTCCGAGCACGCTGGGATCCTGCTCGGCCAGCCGGTTCAGCGAGGTGAGCGCCAGATCGGGGTCGGCCGCGGCGACCAGCGAGGTCAGCAGGTCGATGTCACCGACGGCCTCGGGACCCAGCTCGTCGAGCAGTCGCTCGGCCCTGGCGCCGTCGGCGAAGCCGAGCCTCGCCAGGCGCCCGGCGGTCGTCTGCATCCGAGGCACGGTTTCCACCGACCCTCCATGTTCCTCGATCACAAGCACGGGTGCCCTTCCTCAGTCCCTACCCCGAGCGATCAAAGGTGCACGCTCCCCGCGGTCGCGTGGACCGCGGTTCTCCCGGCGGGTGAGCGGGATCGGCGCGATCTGCCTCCGGATCCCCACCCTGGCCCGTGTCCCGGGCGTTCGGAGCGTCGCCGCACAGGCTAATCCTGAAACTGTGCGGCGTCGTTAGCGGATTCGCACCGTAATCGCGCGGTCACGCGGTTTGGACGGCCCCGGCGACCGCGGCGAAACGCTCGGCGAGCGGCTTCCACGCGGCGACCAGGCCGTCCTCGCTCTCCTTCACCCGCGCGTTGAGCTCCTCGACCGAGTGTCCCAGGCCGGTCAGCGCGTCGGTCGAGCCGGCCGTCCAGCCGACGAAGATCTCCGGGGTGGCCTCGGGATGGAACTGCACCGCCCAGGCGTTCTCCCCCAGCCGGTAGGCCTGGTTGGGGTACGGGTCCCCGGTGGCCAGCGGCACCGCGCCCGGGGGGAGCTCCGTGATCGCGTCACGGTGGTACTGCACGGCGGGGGAGGGGCCGAGGCCGGCGAACAGCGGATCCGCTCCGGCGGCGGGCAGCGGGACGACCTCGGTCACGCCGACCTCCAGCCCGTGCTGCCCGCGCCCGACGGCACCGCCGCAGGCGAGCGCCATGAGCTGTGCCCCCAGGCAGATCCCCAGGGTCGGCACGCCCTCCTCGACACAGACGCGGATCAGGTCGCGGGTGGCCGGCAGCCAGGAACACCGCTCGTCCTCCCAGGCCGCCGCCTCGCCGCCGAGGACGATCAGCCCTGCGGCGGCCCGCTCGGGCACGGCCTCGCCCAGGTAGGGGCGGACGACCTCGCAGACGGCTCCGGCGCCGGACAGCCATCCGGCGAGGAATCCGAGTCCCGCGTCGGCCTCGTGCTCGATGACGGTGATTCTCATACGGCAATTATGGGCTTATATGGGCACAAGGCGGTCAGAGGCGGCGGGGCACGGAAGCCCTCCGCGCTTCATGTCGGCCGTGGACATTGACCTCGGGCACGGGCACCCGCCACCTTGGCATCAGCCCCGCCGGAACAGGAGGCGGGGCTCCATCAGATTCTCCCGAGGGGGCCGTCGCCTTTAGGCGACGGGGGAATCGGGAGCGGGAGGGCCGTCAAGGCCCGAGCGTGCCCTGGCCGGTCAGGTCTGCGCATGT